>JBBAPO010000031.1:0-68279 GCA_040400795.1 Rhodoferax sp. | reverse complement strand
CAGGGACCTACGGATTAACAGTCCGGCGCTCTACCGACTGAGCTATCGAGGAATACAGCCGCCAATTATAGCCAGGGAAATCGTTATTTTTGGCAGCAAGGACCGGTTTGTGGCCGCCAGGTTTGCTGGCTCAGTCAAATACCGGGCTCTCCACGCCAAGCACCTTGTGCAGCTTGGGGCTGGTGGTGGTGTACTGTAAAAACACTTTCTTGTCGGGCGAGATGATGGGCATGGCCCCAAAAGCGGCCAGGGCGCATTCATGAAAGCCGCTCAGGATGAGCTTCTTCTTGCCGGGGTAAATGTTGATATCGCCCACTGCAAAGATGCCTGGCACGCTGGTCGAGAATTTCTCGGTGTCCACCTTGAGCTGTTTGCGCTCGATGTCCAGGCCCCATTCGGCAATGGGACCGAGCTTGGGGCTCAGGCCAAAAAACACCAGCAGCACATCCAGTGGCACCACGCGGGTGACGCCATCTGCTCCGGTGACCTTGGCGCCGGTAAGCTTGCCGTCGCGCTCTTCATAGCCGGTGACCTGCCCGGCGATGAATTGCATCTCGTAGGCTTCGCACAGCTCTTTCATTTTGGCCACATTGGCGGGCGCAGCCTTGAAGCCGTCGCGCCGGTGGATCAGGATGACGCTCTCTGCTTTGTGCGGGGTGTCTTTGACGAAATCCAGCGCCCAGTCAAGGGCCGAGTCGCCACCGCCGACGATGACCAAGTTTTTGCCGGCAAAGTCGTCGGGGTTCTTGACGCGGTAAAACAGCTGGCTGCCCTCAAAGGCCTCAAGGCCGTCTACCTTGAGCGTGCGCGGCTGAAACGCGCCCACGCCTGCGGCAATGAAGATGGTTTTGGTCAGAAAGCGCGTGCCTTTGGAGGTCTCGACAAAGAAGCGCCCATCGTCCTGTTTTTGTACCGTGGTCACCTCTTGCCCGTAGTGGAAGGTGGCGCCAAAGGGGGCAATCTGTTTGAGCAGGTTGTCGGTCAGTTCTTGGCCGGTGCACACGGGTACAGCGGGGATGTCGTAGATGGGCTTGTCGGGGTACAGCTCGACGCACTGGCCGCCGGGGTAGGCCAGCGAGTCGATCACGTGAGCCTTGATTTCCAGCAGGCCGAGCTCAAACACCTGAAACAGGCCGACAGGGCCGGCGCCCACGATAACCGCGTCAGTTTCGATCGCGCCGCCCAGAGACCGGGTCACCGAGCTTGCCTCGGCATTCATTTGAAGATCCATGTTGATTGAACGGCTCGCTTAACGGACCATCAGAGGCAATTTGTTGGCGATATCTTTCCACTCGTCGGCATCAGGCAGCGGCGCCTTGCGCTTGGTGATGCTCTTCCAGCCTGGAAGACGCGATAACTCTGCGTTGAGCGCCGTCATGTGTTGCTGGTCAGCGGGTACGTCTTCTTCGGCGTAGATGGCGTTGACCGGACACTCAGGGATGCAGACCGCGCAGTCGATGCATTCATCGGGGTCGATGGTCAAAAAATTCGGGCCTTCACGAAAGCAGTCCACTGGGCAGACGTCCACGCAATCGGTGTATTTGCACTTGATACAGGCTTCGGTGACGGTGTGGGTCATGTTGGTTATCGACGAATGGGTGGAAACCCACTATTTTATTGGGTTTCAGAGGCCTTATTGCGGCCGGTTCTAATTGCTCAGCGACGGCAAGGCGGCTTTACCGGGCAAACAGAGGGGTGAGGGAGCGGGCGTCGCCCTGGTAAAAGGCGGAGAAGCGCGCAAATTGTGTTTCGGCAGTGCTGGCATCCTGATCGGCGCGGAGCACTGCGCTGTCAAAACCGCTGCGCTGCATCTGTACCAGTTGGTCGATCAGCACATCGCCAGTGGCACGCAACTCGCCCCCAAAGCCGAGCCGGCGGCGCAGCGAGAAAGCCTGGCTGTAGGCGCGGCCATCGGTGAACTTGGGGAACTGTAGGTCAATGCGGTCCACCCCATCCAGGGCCAGCGTGGCCGGGTCTACGTCGTTGGCCAGTTGCAAGACATTTTGGACCTCAACCCTTGTTGCAGCGTCGTTTATAGCTATCAATTTCATAGTAAATACCGGTTTAGGCGAATTCCGCCTCTTGGCTGTGACGGGCGCTGTTGGCCGCATTTTTGAAAGGCTCCAGGCCAACTCGGCGCAGCGTAGCAATAAATGTCTCGGCACTTTGGCGCTCGCGCCGGTAGGTGTCGAGCAGCGCCTCGATCACATCAGGCACCTCGGCCGCGCCAAACGAGGGGCCGACGATTTTGCCGGCGCCGGCCGCACCGCTGAGGGTGGAGCCATCGGAACCCCCCAACGACACCTGATACCACTCTCGACCGTCTTTGTCTACGCCCAGGATGCCGATATGGCCGCTGTGGTGGTGGCCGCAGGAGTTGATGCAGCCGCTGATGTGCAGGTCAATCTCGCCAAGGTCGTGCAACTCGTCCATGTCCTGGTAGCGCTCGGTGATGGCCTCGGCGATGGGGATCGAGCGTGCGTTTGCAAGCGCACAAAAATCGCCACCGGGGCAGGCGATCATGTCGGTCAAAAGGCGGATGTTGGCGCGGGCAAAGCCGTACTGCCGTGCGGCGCGCCACAGCGCAGGCAACTGGTCGCAACGGACCCAGGGCAGCAACAGGTTTTGGTCGTGCGTGACACGGGCCTCACCAGCCGAGAACTGGTCAGCAAGGTCGGCGGCGCGGTCGAGCTGGTCGGCGGTGGCATCGCCGGGCGCCTGTCCCTGGCGCTTTAGCGACAGGGTCACTGCGCGCAGGTCTTGGTTTTTGTGAGGCGCCACGTTTTGCTGCAGCCAGCGACCAAACTCAACATCGTCCTCACCCGCAGCCCGCAAAATGTCGGCCATCTTGTGGGCCGTGTCTGCCCGTTCACTGTGCAATGCAGGCTGCACAAACGAGGCCGACACACGGTCCAGTTCGGCCTGGGTGATGGTATGCGGGGCGCCGTCTTGCGTCAGAATCTGCTGGTATTCGGCCTCCACCTCGTCGGTAAAGCGCTGGCCCTCGGCCTTAACCAGGATCTTGATGCGCGCTTTATAAATGTTGTCGCGCCGTCCCCAGCGGTTGTAGACCCGCACCACGGCTTCCAGGTAATTCAGGATCTGGTTCCAGGGCAAAAACGCCCGGATGGTGCTGGCAATCACCGGCGTGCGGCCCATGCCGCCCCCCACCAGCACCTTGAAGCCGACCTCGCCCTGCTCGTTAAGCACGTGCAGGCCCACGTCATGCCAGGCAGTGGCGGCGCGGTCCTCGCGGGCGCCTGACACCGCGATCTTGAACTTGCGAGGCAAAAAGGCGAATTCTGGGTGCAGCGTGCTCCACTGTCGCAGGATCTCGCAAAACGGCCGCGGATCGACGATCTCGTCCACTGCAATGCCGGCGCGTTCGTCGCTGGTGATGTTGCGAATGCAGTTGCCGCTGGTCTGAATGCCATGCATGTCCACGCTGGCCAGCAGGTCCATCACGTCGGCGCTTTTGGCCAGGGGAATCCAATTGAACTGGGCGTTTTGCCGGGTGGTGAAGTGGGCGTAAACGGTGGGCAAGTGCGTCGTACCCAGCTTAGCCTGGGTGCTGCTGGCGGTTTGGTACACCTGTGGCTGGGGTTGGTCGTAGTCGCGGGCGATGGTGGCCAGTACCCGCAACTGGGCGCTGGAGAGCTCGCCATAGGGCACCGCCACTCGCAGCATGGGGGCGTAGCGCTGCACGTACCAGCCGTTTTGCAGACGCAGTGGCTTGAAATCATCGTCACTGAGCTGGCCGGCCATATGGCGCTGCAATTGGTCACGGTATTGGTCGGCGCGTTGGCGCACGAACTGGCGGTCGAAGGCGGTGTATTGGTACATGGGGCGCGACTTTAGGCGACCACGACCCTTTAACAAACGATCAATTGATGATTTCAATATGCCAAAGACGATATAAAGTCGCCACCAGCTAGAGTTTCAAGCGGCTTGCCCCCGCAGTTCCTGAATGCGCTCATCAAAATAGCTGCCCACGGTGTAGCGCTCTGACAACACTACTTCGCGCCGTGGATGCAGAAACAGCGGCAGCGAAATACGAGATTTCGCCCTGGCTTCGCCGGCTGGGTTGAGCACCCTGTGCACGGTGGATGGGTAATAGTGGCCCGAGGCTTCGGCCAGCATGTCACCAATGTTGACGATCAAAAAACTGAAGTCGCAAGGCACGTCGTGCCAACCGCCGTCTTGCCCCAGCACCTGCAGGCCCGGCTCGGTCGCCGCGGGAAGCAGGGTCAGCAGGTTGATGTCTCCATGCGCTGCGGCACGCAAGGCGCCAGACGGTTCATCACCCGTCAGCGGCGGGTAATGCAGCACGCGCAGCAGGGTGTGGTCGCTGCCGTCCAGCATGGCGGGCAGCGGGATCGAATAGCGGGCGCGAACCTCTGGGGGCGAATGTGCCTCGACCCAGCCCAGCAGGGTTTGCGCCAACGCGCTGCCCTGCACGTAGTAGCGCCGCGCTGCGTCTGACACTTCTGCCGGGTACCGGCCCCAAGGGTAGATGTGAAAAAACTCTTTCAGATCGCGTTGGGTGTGGCCTTTGGCTATCTCAGACACTGCGGGCGAAAAGTAGCCGTCGTGCCGCACGGCGTCATGGGTATAGGCATGCTTAGCCTCACTGTGAAAAAACTGCAGCCACTCGTCGTAAATGCCTTCCACCAGCGTTTGCTGCAAGGGGTGGCGCGTCAGTACCGCAAAACCGGTGCTGTGCAAGCTATGGCAAAACGCCTGGGCGGCGCCCGGGCTTTGGAAGTCGATCACGGGCAGTTGCATGGCATAGCCTTTTGTTTGGCTGGAAGTCTGTGGCCTTCAGGCGCTCAGCCAGGGCCGCATCATGGTTGACTCGAACAGTGCGCTGCAGGCCTCGGCATCGACGCCCATACACGCCGTGCTGCTGGGTAAAGCAGCTTCCCAGCCGGCTTGCGGGTACTCAATGCCAGCTTGGCGCTTCATGATGGTTTGACCCTGAGCCACACCATCGGTGGCTACACGAATCTGCCCGGACTTGGTTTGAAACAGATGGGGTGCCACCAGATAGATAAAGGCCAGCACATCGTGGCCAAAGCAGCCGTGCACGGCGGCCACGTGCTCAAAACGACTGCCGTAAAAATTGGCGTAAAAGGCGACGGCATGGTGCAGCGTGTCGGTAGCGCGATGACGATGGTGCTGGGCGATGCGCTCGAACAGCGTCACTGGCAACACAAGACGGTGCGTCACATCCAGCCCCACCATGGTCAGCGGCCAGCCGGCGGTGAAAACCTGGTCGGCTGCGTGCGGGTCGTTCCAGATGTTGGCCTCTGCCACCGGCGAGACATTGCCCGGCTCCAGTACGGTGCCGCCCATCAAGATCACCTCTTTGAGCAGGCGCGGCAGTTCTGGCTCCAGTCGCAGCGCCAGGCTGAGGTTGCCTAAGGGCCCAACTGCCACCAGGGTGACCTGGCCGGGGTTGGCACGCGCCATGTCCACGATGAACTGGGCCGAAGAGCGTGGGTCAAGCTGCTCTTTGACCGCCATACGCTCGGGCAGGTTGCCCAGGCCATCAGCGCCATGGATGTAGGCAGGCGGTGCTTCGCCTGGCTTGACCCAGGGCCGGGCCACGCCCTGGGTGACGGGGATCTGCCGCCCTGCGAGAGCGCACAGGTAGAGCGCGTTGGCGGCTCCCTGCTGAACCGTCACATTGCCAAAGGTGGTGGTGATGCCGACGACCTCAATGTCTGGGTTGGCCAGGGCAAAGTACAAGGCCATGGCGTCGTCCACGCCGGGATCGGTATCAAAAATGACTTTATGCGGCAGGGCAGGGCTCATGGGGGATCCGTGGGTTCAGGTGGTTTGCTTGGCCAGAAAATCGGTGACTTCGGTCCGTGTCGGAATTGAGGATTGCGCGCCCATTTTGGTGCAGGCCAGTGCTGCTGCGGCGCTGGCTTGGCGAAGAGCTTCGGCCAAAGTCAGGCTTTGGCTCAGGGCCGCCACCAGAGCACCACAAAAGGTGTCGCCAGCCCCGGTGGTGTCCACCGGCTGAATAAGAAAGGCCGGTTGCACCAAACGTTGCTGGCCGCTGCGCGCCAAGCAACCGCGCCCACCCAGAGTCACCACCACCGTGGGAACGGCGATGCGGGCCAGTTGGGCGTCCAGGTCCCCGTCACCACCGGCCAAGGCCGCCAATTCACCCTCGTTCACGATCAGGATATCGAGGTCCGCCAGAAGGGCTGCGGGCAGTGCTTGCGCTGGCGCGGCGTTCAGCACCACGGTCACGCCCTGGGCATGGGCTGCATGGGCAAAGGCTGCGACGGTGGCCAAGGGGGTTTCGAGCTGCATCAGTAGGTGGCTGAAGCCGGCTAGCGGCGGCAGACCGGTGGATTCCAGGTGCGCCGGCGCCAGTCCCTTGTTGGCACCAGGTGCCACAGTGATGGCGTTTTCAGCATCGGCTGACACGCAGATGAACGCAGTACCGGTCGCCTGGTCTGGCACGCGCACCGCATGCAGCACCACGCCGGCATCTGCCAGAGAGGCCTCGATCGGCACGGCATAGGCGTCGTTGCCCAGTGCCGCCAGCATGTGCGTCACCACGCCGCCAGCGCGGGCACAGGCGGCGGCCTGGTTGGCGCCCTTGCCACCAGGGTAGGTCTTGAACTCGCCACCCAGTACTGTCTCGCCCGGGCCAGGAATGTGCGGTGCCCGCACCACAAAATCCAGGTTGGCAGAACCCGCCACTACGACCATTGATGTGCCTTTCGAGGCCTGGGAGCGAAGACGTTGCCGCGCAGACGCTGCTCTCCATAGCCTGTTGTTGGGTCCATTGTATAAATGCCGGCCGGCATCGTAACCCTGCGAACAGTACCAGTCAGCTTGGAGAGTTGCCGTTGAATTTGTTATGCTATCCAGCGCTTGTTGACATTGAGATTCAAGCACCCTGCGCCTGATTTTTTATCCTAATGATGTCCACCCACCTCTGAAAGAGAACCACCATGAAACTGATGATGACTGCCCGTTTGGGAATCTTGGCCGCAGCCCTGGCTGCCAGCTTTTCTGCAGCGGCCGAACCAGCGATCGTGTTCGACATGGGTGGCAAGTTTGACAAGTCTTTCAACGAAGCCGCCTACAACGGCATGGAAAAGTGGAAGAAGGAGACCGGCAAACAATACCTCGAGTTTGAGATTGCCAACGAATCTCAGCGTGAGCAGGCCCTGCGCCGCATGGCCGAGAAGGGCGCCAGCCCCATCATCGCCATGTCCTTCAGCATGGCATCCAGCGTTGAAAAAGTCGCCAAAGAATTCCCCAAGCTCAATTTCGCCATCATCGATGACGAGGTCAAGCTGCCCAATGTGCAGTCGCTGGTCTTTAAAGAGCATGAAGGCAGTTTTCTTGTAGGCGCGATGGCAGCCATGGCCAGCAAGACCGGCAAGGTCGGCTTTGTGGGTGGCATGGACATCCCCCTGATTCGCCGTTTCCAGTGCGGCTACGAACAGGGTGCCAAATGGGCCAACCCTAAGGCTGAAGTGTTTGCCAACATGACCGGTACCACCGGCGCAGCCTGGAACGACCCGGCCCGTGGCGGTGAACTGGCCAAGGCGCAGTTTGCCAAGGGCGCCGACGTGGTGTTTGCGGCTGCCGGCGGTACCGGCATCGGCGTTTACCAGGCGGCCAAGGACGGCGGCAAACTGGCCGTTGGCGTAGACAGCAACCAAAACCACATCCAGCCCGGCACCATGCTGACGTCCATGCTCAAGCGGGTGGACGTGGCGGTGTACAACGTGGCAAAGGGGCACAAGCCCGGCCTGTCGGTGTTTGGCCTGAAAGAAGAGGGCGTCGGCTACGCCATGGACAAGAACAACGAGAAGCTGGTGACAGCCGACATGAAGAAAAAGGTCGACGCCGCCAAGGCCGATATTTTGAGCGGCAAGATCAAGGTGGTGGACTACATGTCTGCCAGCGCCTGCAAGTACTGATACCGCGCAGGGCTTGACTGCTAGCACCAGCGCTAGTCTGCCTGCACGCGCCATGGTGCTGGAATCCGCGGTTCAGATGACGGGCATCAGCAAGCGCTTCGGCGCTGTGCTGGCCAATGATGACGTGAGCCTTTCCGTGCGCACTGGTACGGTTCACGGCATCGTGGGTGAAAACGGCGCCGGCAAAAGTACGCTGATGTCGGTGCTTTACGGTTTTTACACGGCCGACAGCGGGCAGATTGCCGTATTTGGCCAGCCGGCCGTCATTCGCCATGCTGACGACGCGATCGCGCTGGGCATTGGCATGGTTCACCAGCATTTCATGCTGGTCGACACCTTGAGTGCGGTTGACAACGTCATGCTTGGTGCGGAGCCGCACTGGTTGCTTGCCCCCTCCCAGCGGCAGGTGCGCTCGCGACTGGATGCCCTGATGCTGAGCACCGGGCTCAAATTTGACCTCGACGCGCTGGTGCAGGATTTGTCTGTCGGGGACCGCCAGCGGCTTGAGATCCTGAAAGCGCTGTACCGCGGCGCCCGAATTCTGATACTGGATGAACCCACCGCCGTACTCACGCCGCAGGAAACCGAGCAATTGTTTGACGTTTTGCGTGTGCTGCGCGACCAGGGCAGCACCATTCTGCTCATCACCCACAAGCTCAAGGAGGTGATGCGCCTGTGCGACGACGTGACTGTGATGCGCGGTGGCCGCGTCGTGCAAGAGTTGCCGATCGCTCAGGCCTCGGTGGAGGCGCTGGCCCTGGCCATGGTGGGACGCAAGGTGCAAATGGGCCGGCTGGAAGGGCAGGCCCGCGCTGCGCCGGGTGAGGCGCTGTTGACCGCCACGGGTATCTCGGTTCGTGATGGCCTGGGTGTACAGCGCCTGGCCGGCCTGAACCTGACGCTGCATGCCGGTGAGATCGTTGGTGTTGCTGGGGTTTCTGGCAATGGCCAAAGTGAGTTGCTCGACGTGCTCTCGGGTCTGCTCGGGCCCGACAGCGGCAGTCTGCGAGTCGGCGGACGGAACTTTGCCGCCGGCGCCTGGCTGGAGCCTCACGCCGCGCGTGCGCTGGGGGTGGCCCATGTGCCAGAAGACCGCCATGCGCGCGCCCTTGTGATGGCGTTTGTGGCTTGGGAGTCGGCCGTGCTGGGCTATGACGGCCTGGCCGACTACAGTCGTCTCGGCTGGATGGCTCATGGCCGTATGCGCGCGGCCACGCAGGCGATGATGACCCGCTTTGATGTGCGACCGGCCAATGTCGAGCTCCTGAGCAGCAAATTTTCAGGCGGTAACCAACAAAAACTGGTGCTAGCGCGGGAACTTGGTCAAGCGCCGCGCGTCCTCTTGGTTGGGCAGCCGACCCGTGGCGTGGACATTGGCGCCATTGAATTCATTTATGAGCGGCTGAGTGTCCTGCGCGATGCTGGCTGCACCGTGCTGTTGGTCTCCAGTGAATTGGATGAAATTTTGGCCCTGTCGGACCGAGTGATCGTCATGAACCAGGGCCGGGTCATGGGCGAGCTGCCGATCGCTGAATGTACTGAGGCCAAGCTGGGCTTGCTGATGACCGGGGCGGGCACATGAACACCTCGAACGCGCTGCCCCGCTGGGCCGATCTTCTGCTGTTGCCGGCGGTGTGTCTGGCGGTAGCACTGCTGGCAGCCGGCGGCGTCGTGGCACTGGTTGGGCAAGACCCGCAGGCGGTGCTGGCGGTGCTGGTTCAGGGCGCGCTTGGTACGCCGCGTGGCATCAGCTACACCCTGTACTACGCCACGACCTTTATCTTCACAGGCTTGGCGGTGTCGGTGGCCCACCACGGCGGCCTGTTCAATATCGGCGGCGAGGGCCAGGCCATATTGGGCGGTCTGGGGACCGGTTTGGTGGCGCTGTGGCTGTCACCCAGCTTACCGGCCTGGCTGATGCTGCCCTTGATGGTGCTGGCTGGCGCCCTGTTTGGCATGCTGTGGGCGGCCGTGCCGGCTTATCTGCAAGCCTACCGGGGCAGCCACGTGGTGATTACCACCATCATGTTCAACTTTATAGCCAGCAGTCTGCTGGTGTACCTGCTGGTGAATCACCTCCGGCCTACAGGCACTATGGCCGTGGAGAGCAAAGCCTTCGCGCAGTCAGCGCGCTTGCCCAGCATGAAAGATGCCTTGGCCTGGCTGGGTCTTGACTGGCCGGCCTCACCCCTGAACCTGAGTTTGCTGCTGGCCCTTTTGGCGGCGCTGATGGTGTACCTTTTCTTGTGGTGGACCCGCGCGGGCTACCACTTGCGGGCGGTGGGCGCCAGCCCGGCCGCGGCGGAGTATGCCGGCATCAGGTCGCAGCGCCAGGTGATGGTGGCGATGGCGATATCGGGCGCGCTGGCAGGGCTGGTCGGCATGAATGAAATTGCGGGCGTCAGCGGGCGTCTTTTGCTGGAGTTCGTCAGTGGCGCCGGTTTCACCGGCATTGCGGTAGCCCTGATGGGCCGCAACCACCCGCTGGGGATTGTGGTCGCCAGCCTGCTGTTTGGGGCCTTGTTTCAAGGCGGGGCGGAGGTGGCTTTTGAGGTACGCGGCTTCAGCCGCGACATGGTGGTGATGCTGCAGGGCTTCATTGTGCTGTTTTCAGGTGCCATGGTTTATGTGATTGCGCCCGGCGTGGCCTGGGCGCTGTCACTTGGCGCGACAAGGGCGGGAGGCCGCCATGGATGAGGCGCTATGGGGTGCCATGTTGGCCTCCACCTTGCGCATGGCCACGCCTCTGGTGTTTTGCGCCTTGGCGGGTTTGTTGGCTGAACGCTCTGGCGTGGTCGACCTGGGACTTGAAGGCAAGATGCTGTTTGCTGCCTTTGCAGCTGGGGCTGGGGGCGCCGTTTATGGCTCCACTGCGGTGGCGCTGCTGCTGGCAGTTGCGGTGGCCACAGCCATGTCGTGGCTGCATGGCCTGGCCTGCGTGAGTCACCGTGGAGATCAGGTGGTGTCAGGGGTGGCGACCAACATCATTGCCGCCGGTCTGACCGTGGTTCTGGGGGCCGCCTGGTTCGCACAAGGCGGCCAGACGCCACCCGTGACGGCTGCGGTGCGCATTGGGCCGCTGATGCCCCAGGTGGCCGACTGGGTGCAAGGCCTCGGCCTTGTCGGTGCGGTGATTGGCCCTGGTCTGCTGGGCCATAACGCCCTGGTGTATCTGGCCTTTGCCCTTGTGCCGGTGGTCTGGTGGCTGTTGTTTTGCACGCGCTTTGGTCTGCGCCTGCGTGCCGTGGGCGAAAACCCTCACATGGTGGACGCTGCCGGTGTGTCCGTCCAGCAGTTGCGCTATGCGGCGCTGACCATGAACGGCGTGTTGTGCGGCCTGGCCGGGAGCTACCTGGTGCTGGCGCAAAACGCTTCCTTCTCTCAAAACATGACGGCCGGGCGTGGATTTATGGCGCTGGCCGCCCTGATTTTTGGTCGCTGGCACCCGGTCAAGGCCCTCTGGGCGTGCCTGTTGTTCGGCTTTATGGATGCAGTGGCAATCCGCCTGCAAGGGGTGCAACTGGCTGGGGTGGGCGAGGTGCCGGTGCAATTGATCCAGGCCTTGCCCTACGTGATGACGGTGGTGCTGCTGGCGGGTTTCATCGGTTCTGCCGTGGCGCCTCAGGCGCTGGGCAAGCCCTACTTCAAAGAGCGTTAGACCGGCCCCTGGTGGCCTCCAGGGAGCGGGCCAGTGTGGCTTCTACCGGTAGTGGTTCTGCCCCCCAGCGGGCAGCCAGCAACTCGGCGCACAGCACCGCCAGAGTGAGGCCGCGCGAGCCCATCGCGGTGCACAGCCATAGGCCCTGGTCGGCACCGGGAGTTAGGGGGCCGAGCAGCGGCAGGCGGTCGGCACTGACGCAGCGGCTGCCACGCCAGGCCTGCACTTTTCTGGCGGCAACCATGGTCGCCAGTGGCGCGGCCAGGTCTGGCAGCAACTGTGCCAATCGACTGAGGTTGGCCGCATGTTGCGACTGTTCGCCAGGGTCCGCCTCGTCAGCGGGCTGATAAGTAGCGCCAGCCAGCCAGGCCAGACCGGCTGTCAATGGCACCCGCGGCAACAGGCTGCCCGCGCCGTTAACGGGAGAAGCAGGCAGGGCGGCAAGCGCCGCCGGCGGCGAGTCGGCGTGCAGGGCCCAGGTGACTTGTCCATGGACGGTGCGCAATACTGGCCGGGTCAACCCCGATGCCCAACCGGCCTCAGTGTTGTCGCAGGTCGCTAGCAAGGGCAACACGCCGCAGGCATTTGCCAGGACCACCCGCTCCGCAATGGCCATGACCCGTCCATCTGCGCCAAGTACCTGCCACAGTCCTTCCTGCCGCTGCAGGCCAGCGACGGCGCAGTTCCCTTGAAAACGCACACCGGGCTGCGCCAGCCAGGCCTTCACCAAGGCCGCCGGCTTGACCCAGCCGGCCCGGTTATGCCACAAAGGCGGCGCCTCTGGCGGGTCATTATTGCTGCCTGGAAAGCGCTGCAGCACACCGCTGCAATCCCAGTCTTGACCATGCCTCAACAGCGCTCGCGCCTGCTGCAGCACCAGTTGTACACCGCTGCGCGACAAGCGCGACAGGCTGCAGTCGTCGACCGATATATGGGGAACCACCAGCCCGGCCGGCAGACTTGATGCGCCCTGGGCCGGGGTGGCGGCGGCGTCCAGCACCACCACTTGCCAGCCGCGTCGGGCCAAAACCGCCGCAACGCTGGCCCCGGCCAAACCGGCACCCACCACCACGCAGCGAGTGACCGGCACCGCCTGCTCAATGGCGTCGTGACGGCTGCTTTTGAGTGCCCACGCCGGTTGAAACTCTGCCCGGATCACCGCAGCAGGCTCGGATGCGACCTTGTTCGGCACAACAAAGCCGCACTGTTGCAGCACCGGTCGCAACAGCATGGCTGTGCGGCTGCTCAGGGTCAGTCCGGCACCACGGTGCGCCAGGCGCGCCAGGGCTTTGACCCGCCACAAGTCCCACCGGGCGTCCGATGCGTCTAGCGATGGGGCGGGGTCAAGCAGCAGTGTGTCCGCCTGGAAGCGTTGCTGGCGCAGCAGCTTGGATAACTCGCCAATACACAGCGTTAGCAGCAGTTGCCCGCCCTCGAAGCTGAGACGGTGAAAGCCGGGACCGTGGGCTTGGCTGAGAGGCGCGAGTGAGGCGACCAAGCCGCTCAGGCTAGGCTGAGACTTTGCCGCCGCAAGCAGCGCGTCAGGCTGGGGAGCCTCCGCGCACAGACCCACATAGTGCAGGCTCCGCGGTCGGTGCTCGTCCCGACGCCAAGCATCCCAGACCCTTAAAAACTGTTGACCGCTGCCAAACCCAGTGTCCAGGCACCGCCAAGCGTTTTGGCCGGCCCAAGCCGCGGGAAGTCCAGCCGCTGGCAAAAAAGCGCTGGCGTCTGGTTCAGCCATGCGCAAGCATGCCTTCAGGCTGCGGGTGGTACGTAACCTTGGGCGGCGTCAGCGCCATCACCAAAAAAGTGGTTTTCCATTTGACGGGCCAGGTACTGACGGGCGCGCGCATCAGCGAGATTAAGGCGGTTTTCATTGACCAGCATGGTCTGGTGCTTGAGCCATGCGGCCCAGGCCTCTTTGCTAACCCCCTCCCAAATGCGTTTGCCCAGCTCGCCAGGGTAAGGCGGGAAATCGAGTCCGTCGGCTTCCTTGCCGAGCTTGATGCAGTTGACGGTGCGTGCCATTTATGACCTTTGAACAATGTCGTGTGAGGGGAGGACTTTAGCAAGCTTTATGTCGCCGTTGTCGGTGCAGGGTCGGGTGTGGCTTGCTTTTGGCATAGTCTGCCGAAGACAAACCGGCTACTGCTGGCATGCCCGGTGGATGGGGGTCAATGTCGAATTGTCTTTTTTTTCCCCGCGCGGGCTCCATTAGAAGTAAGATCGCAGACATGGCAAAAGTTGACACGAAAACGACAATGGTGGCCGACGGGCTGCGTTACAAGTCCAAAGTATCGGGTTCCCCGTTCACTGCGGCAACCTCATTTGGTGCGGCAACCATGTCGTGCTTTTTGTGCGGCAAGCATCGCCCCCGTTCCCAATTAAGCTCACGCAAAATCCTTGGCAAGTCCCAGGCCGTGTGTGCACCGTCCTGCAAGGCGCTGGACGAAGCCAACAGCTGACGCATCATGCTGTCATGGCTGGCTGTTTGGCTTGACCGGGCGCCGCGGCAAGTCTTTGCACTGCTAAGTGCCGTGTGCGTTGCGATGCTGGCTTACGGTTTGTACCTGCAACATGGGCTTGGGCTCGAGCCCTGTCCGATGTGCATCGTGCAGCGATACGCTCTATTTTTAATAGCGCTGATTGCAGCATTGGCAGGGGCTACAGGCCGAAAAGGCTTGCATCTCGGGGCCAGTGTCACCCTACTCTTGACGGCCGTTTTTGGCGCCTATGTCGCTGCCAGGCAAAGCTGGTTGCAATGGTATCCGCCTGAGGTTGTGAATTGTGGACGAGATTTCTACGGCATGATCGAAACATTCCCCCTTCAGCGCGCCATTCCAATGATCTTCAAGGGCGGTGGCGACTGCAGCAAAGTGGACTGGACTTTTCTGGGCGGCTCTATAGCCAACTGGTCATTTTTATGCTTTTGTGGCATTGCCCTGCTGGCAATGGCCCAACTTTGGCTGACCAAACGCCGAACTCGCTAGCCTACAAAGGCAGTGTGTCAAAGCTGGCGTAGGTGTTGCGCAGCCAGATTTTAACTCTCTGTCGCTCGAGCATCCCCAGGCAGTCCGGGCTGTTGCGGTCGTTGATGGCAGCCCAAAAACTTGTGTTTTGTCGGTCAATCTTTCGCATACTCGCTTCGTGCAACATCGGTAAATCAATGCAGTAGGCGCCCAGTGACCTCGCTTTTGCAAGCGCTGGCGACTTGTCCAACTCCGAGAAGTCCGATCCTCGACCATGGTTTTTGAGTACCACATAGCCCGGCCCGGCGCCGTAAGTTGTGAGCAGCCGACCCAGCAGTTCCACTGAATCATGACCCACATCCGCCACGTGCCAGAAATTGACGGTGACACCCATCTCAGCCAGTAGCGCCAGCAAGTCAGAGTCCTGCACCCAGCGTGCCAAGGGGGCGGCAGTTTGGGCTGCCAGGTCGACGATGACGCTGGGTACAGGCGCGTCGGCATCCCCAGCTTCCAGCGCGTTGAAAATTCGGTCCAAACCTTCGTAGGTGTCCACCACGACCGGGGCCGCATAGTCTGCATAAAAGCGGGCGAACGAGGTGTGCGAACGGTCGGTGTCAAAGCCGGTGAAGGGTTTTTCGCGATCGATGAAATACTGCGCCAGTACGCGCGCAGCCACCGATTTGCCAACGCCGCCTTTTTCGCCACCGATAAAATTGAGAGAGCTCATGCCTGTTTCCTGTGAATGTGTGCGGGACTTAAGCTAATTTTTTGACCAGAACCTGGCTCTTGCGGTCCCAGTTGTACTTTCGTTTTCGAGCGTCGGGCAGCCAGTCGGGATCAACCAGGATAAAGCCGCGCTTGAGAAACCAGTGGGTGGTGCGGGTGGTCAAGACAAAGATGCTGTCGAGCCCCACCGCACGGGCGCGCTGCTCGATGCGTTTGAGGATGCGCTCGCCGTCGCCCTGGCCCTGTACCTGCGGTGACACGGTCAATGCGGCCATTTCCGCTGTGCGTCCCTCGGGGTAGGTGTACAGCGCGGCGCAGGCGAAGATCACGCCGTCGTGCTCGATCACCGTGTAGTTGCCCACATCACGCTCGATTTCGGTGCGGCCCCGTTTGACCAAGGTGCCGTCCTTCTCAAAGGGTTCGATCAGCTGCAGGATGCCGCCAACGTCGTCGACCGTGGCCTCGCGAAGGCTCTCCAGCTTCTCATCGACCACCATGGTGCCTATGCCATCGTGCACATAGACCTCCAACAAAATGGCACCATCCACCGCAAAAGGGATGATGTGGCTACGCTCCACCCCGCTCTTGCAAGCCTTGACGCAGTGCTGCAGGTAAAACGCCGTATCCGTGGGTTGGTTGGCCGCAGGCAGGGCTACCAACAATTGCTCGGCCTGGGCCAGCGGCAGTTCGGTGTCGATCGGGTTGTCCTCGTCCTCAGGTTCAGTCGGTCGAGTGCGGATGCCTGGCACCTCAGCCAAAAAGATCAACTTGTCAGCCTGCAGCGCGGTGGCGACCGAGGTGGCTACTTCTTCCATAGTCAGGTTGAAGGCTTCGCCTGTAGGTGAAAAGCCAAACGGCGACAGCAGCACCATGGCCCCCATGTCCAGCGTGCGCATGATGCCGGCGGTGTCCACCTTACGGACCAGGCCCGAGTGCTGGAAATCCACCCCGTCCACAATGCCGACCGGTCGCGCCGTGAGAAAGTTGCCCGAGATCACCCGCACCGTGGAGCCGGCCATCGGTGTATTCGGCAGGCCCTGGCTGAAGGCGGCTTCGATCTCATAGCGCAATTGCCCGGCGGCCTCTTGGGCGCAGTCGAGTGCCACCTCGTCGGTGATGCGCAGGCCGTGGGAGTAACGCGGCACATGGCCCTTGGCCTTGAGCTGCTCGTTCACCTGGGGTCGAAAACCGTGGACCAGCACAATTTTGACGCCCATGCTCTGGATCATGGCCAGGTCTTGCGCCAGGTGTTGCAGCTTGCCAGCGGCAATGGCCTCACCAGCAATGCCCACCACAAAGGTCTGGTTACGAAACTTGTGGATGTAGGGGGCGACCGAGCGGAACCAGGGCACAAAGGTGAAGTTGAAGACGGAGGTCATGCGACAAGGGCTGGGTGTTGGCGTTCGCTGGCAGGGATAATCGTTGATTCTCTACCAAGTTGTTGCCTTGATTGCCGCCCCTTTGAAAATCGAGTTCCCTGAATCCCTGCCGGTCTCAGCCCGGCGTGACGAGATCATGGCGGCAATGGCGCAGCACCAGGTGATCATTGTTTGCGGGGAGACCGGTTCCGGCAAGACCACTCAGTTGCCCAAAATTGCCCTGGCCGTGGGGCGCGGCAAGTGCAATTACCCTGCCGGGCAGGGCAAGTTGATCGGCCACACGCAGCCGCGGCGCATTGCCGCCAGCAGTGTGGCCAAGCGCATTGCCGAGGAACTGGCCACGCCACTGGGCGAGGTCGTGGGCTACAAGGTGCGGTTTCAGGACCGGCTTAGCCGCGACGCCTCGGTCAAACTCATGACCGACGGCATTTTGCTGGCTGAAACCCAGACCGACCCACTGCTCAAAGCTTACGACACCATCATCATCGACGAGGCTCACGAGCGCAGCCTCAACATCGATTTTTTGCTGGGCTACTTGCGCCAGATCCTGCCGCGCCGACCCGACCTGAAAGTGGTGGTGACATCGGCCACCATCGATGCACAGCGCTTTGCCGACCACTTCAAAAGCAAAACCGGTCCGGCGCCCATCATCATGGTGTCGGGCCGCATGTTCCCGGTGGAGCAGCGCTACCGGCCGTTTGAGGAGGCGCGTGATTACGACTTGAACGACGCCATCGCCGATGGTGTGGACGAACTCTGGCGCGACGCTCACAACCAGGGTGACATCCTGGTGTTTTTGCCCGGTGAGCGGGAAATTCGCGAGGCTACCGACCACCTGCGCCGGCACCTGAGCCACCAGCCGCTGCTGCGCCACGCCGAGGTGCTGCCGCTGTTTGCGCGCCTTAGCCAGGCCGAGCAGGACCGCATTTTTGACAGCCATGGCGGGCGGCGCATTGTTCTGGCCACCAATGTGGCAGAAACCTCGCTCACAGTACCCGGCATCCGCTATGTGATTGATGCCGGCACGGCGCGCATGAAGCGCTACAGTTTTAGAAGCAAGGTCGAGCAACTGCTGGTGGAGCCCATCAGCCAGTCGTCGGCCAACCAGCGGGCTGGCCGCTGTGGCCGGGTCGCCAACGGCATCTGCATCCGGCTGTACGACCAGAAAGACTTTGACGGGCGGCCACGCTTTACCGACCCGGAGATTTTGCGCAGTTCGCTCGCTGGGGTGATTTTGCGTATGAAGTCACTGCGCTTGGGTGTGGTCGAAGACTTTCCGTTTTTGGAGCACCCCTCAGGTCGCGCCATTGCCGACGGCTATCAATTGTTGGCCGAGCTGGGCGCTGTAGACGATGCCAATGAGCTGACCGCTACCGGCCAGGAACTGGCCCGGCTACCGCTGGACCCACGGGTCGGCCGCATGATTCTGGAGGCGCGCTCGCGCCAGGCACTCGACGAGGTGCTGGTGATTGCCTCGGCCCTGAGTGTGCAGGACGTGCGCGACCGGCCGATGGAGCTGCAGGCGCAGGCCGACCAGGCACATGCCAAGTTTGACGACGAGAAAAGTGAGTTCAGCGGCTACCTCAAGCTCTGGAAGTGGCTGGACGACAGCCGTGGCGGCAAGCACCCTGGGGCCGTTGCCAACGAGCACAAGCTCAGCAACCGCCAGTACGAGCAGCTGCTGCGCCAGAACTTTGTCAGCATGCGCCGGGTGCGCGAGTGGCGTGACATTTACAGCCAGTTGCACACCGTGGTGGCCGAACACAAGTGGCAACTCAACACCAGACCGGCCAGCTACGAGCAGCTGCACCTGGCCATGCTGGCCGGCTTGTTGGGCAATATCGGCTTCAAAACCGAAGGCGAGGGCGCCCAGGGCGAGTACCTGGGTGCACGCGGCATCAAGTTCTTCGCCCATCCGGGCGCACACCTGGCTAAAAAACCGGGGCGCTGGCTGGTGGCGGCCGAGCTGGTGGAAACCACCCGCTTGTTCGGGCGCGGCCTGGCCAACATCGAGCCGCAGTGGCTGGAGCAGGTCGGCGCGCATTTATTGAAGAAGCAGTTGCTGGATCCGCACTGGGAAAAAAAGGCCGGCGAAGTGATGGCGCTGGAGCGCGCCACCCTGTACGGGCTGGTGATTTACAGCGGACGGCGGATCAATTACAGCCGGATTGACCTGGCCGGTGCCCGCGAGATCTTCATCCGCCAGGCGCTGGTAGCGGGCGAATGGGAAACGCCACTGCCATTTCTGGCCGCTAACCAGAAGCTGATCCGCCAGGTGGAAGAGCTGGAGCACATGGCGCGCCGGCAGGACGTGCTGGTGGACGAGGAACTGATTTACGCCTTTTACGACCAGCAATTGCCAGCCGAGGTCTGCAGCGGCCACAGTCTAGAGGGCTGGTACCGGCAGGAGGCCAAAAAACAGCCGCAGTTGCTGTTGCTGACCCGCGAAGAGCTGATGCGCCATGAGGCTGCCGGCATCACCAGCAGTACTTTCCCCAAGGTCCTGCGCCTGGGCGGGGTGGACTGCGCTGCAACTTACTTGCACGAACCTGGCGACGCGCGCGATGGCCTGACCGTGACCGTGCCGCTGTTTGTGCTGAACCAAGTGAACGAAGAGCGCTGCGAGTGGCTGGTGCCCGGCATGCTGCGCGACAAGGTGCTGGCGCTGCTCAAAACCCTGCACCAGCGCCCTCGTTCGCGACTGGTGCCTCTGCCCGAGACGGCCAATCAAATGGCCGAGGCCCTGAATGCGCCGGAGGTGTTTGGTCAGGGTTCATTGACCGAGGCGGTGCTCAAGCTTGCGCGCGAGGGCACCGCTGTGGACATTGCGCGCAATGACTTCAAGCTCGACATGCTCAGCCCCCACGCCTTCATGAATTTCCGGGTGGTTGACGAGCATGGCCGCTTGCTGGGCACGGGGCGTAACCTGGGCGCCCTCAAGGCAGAGCTCGGCGCCCAGGCGCGCGGCGCGTTCCAGGCACTGGCCGCGCTCAAGGTAGCCAGTCAACGCACGCCCCAGGAAATTTTTGAGCAAAAAGTGGCTCCAGGCCAAGCCAGTATAAGCTCTGTAGCTATTAAAAAAATAACAAATACGGCTGGGCCAGATTTGGCCAGCCAGCGCTACACCAGCTGGGCCTTTGGCGAACTGCCCGAGCTGCTGGAGATCCGTAAGGGCGCGCAGATCCTGATTGGCTACCCGGCCCTGATTGACGCCGGTGATGCGGTGACGGTGGAGGTGTTTGACGAGCCAGAGGCCGCTGCGGCCCGCCACCGTGCCGGTCTGCGCCGACTGTTTGCGCTGCAGATCAAGGACGCGCTCAAATACCTGGAGAAAAACATCCCTGAGCTGCAAAAAATGGCGGCCGCCTTCATGCAACTGGGCAAGGCCGCTGACGGCTCGGGCGGCGGTACGCTGGAGGAGTTGCGTGAGCAAATCATTGCAGTGGCGCTGGATCGCGCTTTTCTGCTGGACCCGCTGCCAACTCAAGAGGCCGACTTCAAGCGTAGGCTTGACGAGGGCCGCGGCCGCCTGACCCTGATCGCGACCGAGGTGGCGCGGCTGGCGGCGTTGATTCTGGCTGAGTACGCGGTAGCGGCCCGCAAGATCCGCGACAGTAAGCAGGCGGCGGAGGCCAGTGCCGATGCCGCGCAGCAACTGGCCCGTCTGCTGCCCAAACGCTTTCTGGTGCAAACCCCCTGGGGCGCGTTACAGCATGTGGTGCGTTACCTCAAGGCCATTACGCTGAGGCTGGACAAACTGCGCGCCGACCCGGCGCGAGATACCACCCGCCTGGCCGAACTGCGGCCACTGGAGCAGCGTTACTGGCGGCTGGTCGCCGAGCGCAAGGGCGTGACCGATGAGCGCATGCTGGAGTTCCGCTGGCTGCTGGAGGAACTGCGCGTGAGCTTTTTTGCCCAAGAACTGCGCACACCGCAGCCAGTCAGTGTGAAGCGGCTGGACAAGGCTTGGGCCCAGCTGAGTAGCTGAGCTTCACGCCCCAGACCCTAGCTTACAAGCGCGCCAGCCGTTCCAGCGCGGCATTTAGGGTCTCGTCTTTCTTTGCAAAACAAAACCGAACCACGCGCTGGTCAAAACTGTCGCCGTAAAAGGCCGACAACGGGATGGCGGCGACGCCGATCTCGCGAGTGAGCCACTGGCAGAAATCGGCTTCGCTCAGGTCGCTGACGTCGGAAATGTCCACACACTGGAAGTAGGTGCCTTCACCGGGGAGCAGCTTGAAGCGCGTATTGGCAAGGCCCGCGCGAAACAGGTCGCGCTTGCGCTGGTAAAAAGCGGGTAATGCTAGGTATGGCTCCGGGTCGGCCATGTAGGCGGCCAGGCCGTGCTGCACCGGGGTGTTGACAGTGAACACATTGAACTGGTGCACCTTGCGGAACTCGGCGCTCAGGGGCGCCGGGGCGGCCACATAGCCCACTTTCCAGCCAGTCACGTGGTAGGTTTTGCCAAAGCTAGACACGATGAAGGCGCGTGCCGCCAGGCCGGGGTGGCGCGCGGCGCTTTCGTGTTGCACGCCGTCGAACACCATGTGCTCGTACACCTCGTCGCTGATCAGCAGGATGTCGGTTGGTGCCAGCAGATCCTGCAGGCGCAGCATCTCCTGCGCGGTCCAGACCATGCCGCTGGGGTTGTGCGGCGAGTTGATCAGGATGGCGCGCGTTTTGGGGGTGATGGCGGCGGCGATTTTGTCGAAATCTGGCCTGAAGCTGCCCGGTGTCAGAGGCACTGCCACCGTGACGCCACCCGCCAGCTCGATGTTGGGGATATAGCTGTCATAGCAGGGTTCGAGCACGATCACCTCGTCGCCCGGGTGCACCACGGCCAGAATGGCGGTGATGATGGCCTGCGTGGCACCGGCCGTGATGGTGATCTCAGTGGCGGGGTCATAGTGGCGGCCGTACACGGCTTGCACCTTGGCCGCTACGGCCTCGCGCAGGGCTGGAACGCCGGTCATGGGCGGGTACTGGTTCAGGCCCTGGGTCATGGCTGAGGTCACGCCCGCCACCAGCAGCGGATCGCAATTGAAATCCGGAAAACCCTGGCCCAGGTTGACCGCCTCGTGCTCGGTGGCAAGTGCCGACATCACAGTAAAAATGGTGGTGCCGACCTTGGGCAGCTTGGTGTGCAGGGTGGGAGTGGGGGTCATCATGGTGGGTTAGAGTTCGTAATCGTTCACATGGCCGGTCATGGCGCGGGCGACCAGGTCGCGGCCGAGGCGGGGGCTGAGCAGTTCGGCAAACTTGTAGACGAAATTGCGCAGATAGGCGCCGCGCTTGAACGCGACCCGGGTCACATTTTGCCCGAACAGGTGCCCGGCAGGTCGCACCATCAAGTCGCTCTTGGCGCCGTCGGCGACCACGTCGCGCACCGCCATTTCAGCGGCGATGCCCACGCCTAGTCCTAAGCGCACGTAGGTCTTGATCACATCCGAGTCGATGGCTTCGAGGGCAATGCGGGGGGCGAGCTTGCGTGTGGCAAAGGCCTGGTCGATGCGGGTTCGCCCGGTATAGGCCGGGTGGTAGGTGATCAGCGGCTCCTGGGCGATGTCCTCAAGTGTGAGGTGCTCTTTTTGCCCAAGCGGGTGGCCCATCGGCAACACCAGCACGTGTTGCCACTCATAGCAGGGCAGGGTGACCAATTCAGTGTAGGTGGCCAGGGACTCGGTGGCGATGCCAATCTCGGCCACCTCGTCGATCAGCATGCGCGCCACCTGCTCGGGCGAGCCCTGGTGAAGGCTGACGTTGACCTTGGGGTAGGCCTC
Organism: Rhodoferax sp.; assembly: GCA_040400795.1. GTDB lineage: Bacteria > Pseudomonadota > Gammaproteobacteria > Burkholderiales > Burkholderiaceae_C > Rhodoferax. Next base: position 45,806 of record JBBAPO010000031.1, on the reverse strand, counting down.
ACGCAGGCGCGCTACCGGCTCGGGCAGCACATAGCGGGCCTGTGTGTGGGTGGTGGCAATCGACAGCGTGCCGCCGTCTTCTGCGCTGTACTGTTCCCCAATGCGCTTGAGGTTGCCGACTTCACGCAGAATCAGGTCGATGCTCTTGAGCACATGTTGGCCAGGCTCGGTAACGCGCTTAAGGCGCTTGCCGTGCCGGGCAAAAATTTCTACGCCCAATTCTTCTTCCAACTCGATGATGGCCTTGGACACACCAGGTTGCGAAGTGTGCAAGGCCTTGGCTGCCTCTGTGAGGTTCAAGTTCCGGCGGACCGCTTCCTGAACAAAACGGAATTGGTGTAGATTCATATCAAATATCAACTAAAAATGATATTTATTGTGCCGCAGGGATCTATTCACCCGAGTGCAGTGCGATCTTTGCCATCAATTCGATCATCGCCGGGTCTTCGCCAATGGCTGGCCTCAGCGTCAACTGGATGAGCGGGTGCTGCGCCTGCAAGGCTTGCATCAGTTGCGGCAGGTCTTCCCGGGCATGTTTGCCAACGCCCAGAAACATGGGCACCACGGTCATTGACTGCACTCCCAAGGCCAGCAGTTCGTGCACCACGGTATTGAGGTCTGGCGCGCAAAGCTCCAGATAAGCGCAGCGCACTGGCACTTGTGGCGCGCTGTCGGCCATGCGGGCCGCGACCGCCTCAATGGGTTGGCGCCAAAGCGGGTCCCGTGAGCCATGGGCGAAGAGGATGACGGCGCGCTGGGGCGACGATACTGGCGTTGCGTTCATATTGGGCTACTTGTTCAGCGTCGTAATACCAGCCAGCCGAAAGCCGCCAGTGACAGCGCGGAGTAAATCAGGCCGGGCAGGGCAGCACTCAGCCAGGGCTGCCAATTTTGCAAATTGCCCATATGCCCAAAAAGATTGTTCAATAGAAAAAAGCTGATGCCCGCCATGACGCCACCAAACACATAGGCCGAGATACCCCCGCCACGAAAATGCAGGTAGGCAAAGGGCAATGCCAGCACCACCATGACCAAGCAGCTCAAAGGATAAAAAACTTTGCGCCAAAACTCGATTTCGTAGCGCTGGGCTGACTGTTGATTGGCCTCCAGATGCTGAATGTACTGAAACAAATCGATTGTGCTCATACGCTCAGGCTTGAGAAGGGCCGCAGCCATCATCTGGGCGCTGATCTGGTTTGGCCAGACAAAGCTTTCCATTTGCAGCAGCTGAATCTGGGCGTTCGGCTGGTCCCTGGCCGGGAATACGTTGCGCACCACACCGCTCAGGTTCCAGGCGTTGTCCGCATTAATCGTCGCTTGTTCGGCCTGCGTTATCGACATCAAGAAACCCTGGTTGTCAAACTCAAACATGCGCACCCCACGCAGACTGCCGTCCGATTCCAGGGCACGGACGTTGACCGAATACTGCGAATGCGGCTGCCGCTCCTTCAACCAGGCGCCGGTTTGTCCGGTGGTGATGCGCCCTTGGTAACGGGCCTTCAACAATTGAGCGGTCCGATCTGCCATCGGTGCCAGGTAGTCGCCAATGACGACGGTCAGAACTACAAACACCAGCCCAAGCTGCAACAGCGTGCGCAGGGCACGCCAGGGGCCAAGGCCGCTGGTGCGCAGGATGGTGTACTCTGAACTTCTGGCAAAGCGCGCCATGACAAAGATGGTGCCTATCAGCACGGCGATAGGCAGCAGTTCGTACAGGTGGCTGGGTACCATCAGCAAGACATAAGTCAGCGCGTGCACAAGCTGGTAGGTGGCGATGGTGGTGCGCCCCACCGATTGCAGCTCTTCGACAAAATCGAAAAAGAAGAACAGGCTGATAAAGCCGAGTGTGACAAAACCAACGGCCCAGAGCACCTCGAGAAAAATGAGCCGGCGGATGGTGTTCACGCCCGAGCCTTCGCACGCCGTTTCAGGCCCAGTTTAAAGAAGCCCCACCACTGCCAGTTATTGTGGTTTTTGATTAGCCAAAACAGAGTAAACACCAGAACCCCGCCATGCAAGCCCAGCATCAGGGCGCCAAACGACAGCTGCTTTGATGAAATCCAGTTTTGGCCCAGGTTCAACAAATTGAAATAGACGACGAATGCAAACAAGGCGAACACCACGTTACCACTGCGCCCCACGCGCGGGTTAACGCTCGACACAGCCAGCCCAATCAGCGTGAAGTTGATGGCCGCCAGAATGAGACCGATACGCCAAGACAGTTCGGCCAGATCTGATGGCGTGCCTCCCTGAATTAGACCCCAGGTGGGCCGCGCATGCACCGAGGTCGACGCCTCGCTGCCCAGGATATCTTCACCCACTCTGACGCGATATTCTGCGAATTCACTGACTTTAAGGCCAGATTGCCCAGTCATGCGGTCCAGTCGCTGCCCGTTTTCAAGAACCAGAAAACGGTCTGTACCTACGGTTTCAATGCGACCGCTACGGGCGGACGTGATGGTGTCCTTTCCCTCCTCTGAACTCGCGATAAAAACGTTGCTGCCCGCAATTTTGCCGCTGGCGTCCTTTTCAATAAAAAAAACTCGCTGGCCGTTGGCTGATTCCTGAAACTGCCCGGGTTCCAGCCGCTCGATGTCACCCCGCTTTTCATACTGCTGTTGCATATCGTCCAGTCGCTGCTTTGACCAGGGCAGCACCCACAGCGCAAGTACCACGACCACCAGCAGCACCGGCGAGGCAAAGCGCAGCAGGGGCCGCAAGAGCTCGAGCAAGCCCTTTCCACTGGCGAACCAAATCACCATTTCGCTGTCCCGGTACATGCGCGATAGCGTCGCGATGATCGCAATGAACAGGCTCAGGGCCAATATGGTGGGCATGTCCGACAACACGGCATATCCCATTGCCAGCATCACGTCCTCAGGGGCAAAATTGCCGCGGGTTGCCTGCCCAAGCGTGCGGATCAGCGTCATCGTCATGACCACAGTGGCCAGCACGATCAGCGTTGCGCCAAAACTGCGCGCTAACTCTTTGCGAATAGAAGAATGGAATAACATGAACGGGTAATTCTCGGTGCCGGTCCAGCCCCGAGTCAGGAATCAAACCCAAAATCTCAACGATTGAAAGATGTGAATTATGAACTTTGAACTCAAAGCCCTTGATTTGAGCGGCGCAGCACTGGAGAAATGCGAAGCCATGGTGCTGCTGTTTGGCGCCGACTTCAAGCCTGGCAAGGATGCAGCCTCAGCGCTGCTGTCTGTGGCTTTGAAGGCGGGTGATATTGACGCCAAGGCGGGGAAATCCCTGCTCGCGTATCGTCCCGCTGGTGTGCTGGCCAACCGCTTGGTGTTGGCCGGTGTGGGCGAGGGCTCGGCCCGCGAAGTGCGCCAAGCGCTGGGCGCCGCTCTCGCGCAGCTCAAAGGGGTCAAGCTCAAAAAAATCGACATTTGCTTTGCCTCCACACCACACTCGGCCGCCCTGCGAGCCGCTGTTACCGCGGTGGCAGACGCCACCTACGTATATATCAGCACCAAATCCAAGCCTGAGGGCCGTACGGTGCAGCGGGTGGTGATTGGCGTGCCGGCCGTCGCTGGATTGCAGTCCAGCTTCCAGCAGGCAACTGCCACTGTCTCGGGGGTTGAACTGGCCAAAGAGTGGGCTAACCGGCCGGCTAACCACGCCACGCCAACGCTGCTGGCTGGCGCAGCGCGCGCCCTCGGCAAGCTGTCCGGCATCAAATGTGAGGTGCTGGGTCCGATTCAGGTGGCCAAGCTGGGCATGGGCTCCTTCATGGCGGTGGCACAGGGGTCCGAGCAACCCCTGCGATTCATTGTTTTGCGCTACGACGGTGCAGCCAAGACCAAAGCGCCTACCGTTTTGGTTGGCAAAGGCATCACGTTTGACAGCGGCGGCATCTCGATCAAGCCCGCGCCTGAAATGGACGAAATGAAGTTCGACATGTCGGGTGCCGCCAGTGTGCTGGGGGTATTCAGGGCGCTGGCCGACCTCAAGCCGGCAATCAATGTGGTGGGGCTGATCCCCGCCTGCGAGAACTTGATCAACGGCCGCGCCGTCAAGCCCGGCGATGTGGTGACCAGCATGAGCGGGCAGACCATCGAGATTTTGAATACCGACGCTGAGGGTCGACTGGTGCTGTGTGATGCCCTGACTTATGCAGAGCGCTTCAAGCCTCGCGCCGTGGTCGACATCGCTACCTTGACCGGTGCTTGCGTGATCGCACTGGGCGCCGTGCGCAGCGGCATGTTCTCTCCCAGCGACGACATGGCTGCCGCGCTGATTGCCGCGGGCGAATCAGCGCAAGACTTGTGCTGGCGCATGCCCCTTGACGACGACTACGCCGAGGGTCTCAAGACCAACTTTGCCGATGTGGCCAATGTGGCGGGGCGACCTGGCGGTGCTATTACAGCGGCCAAATTTCTGCAGCGCTTTGCGGGCAAGTTCCCGTGGGCGCATCTCGATATAGCGGGCACAGCTTGGAAGGGTGGCGCAGCCAAGGGCGCCACGGGGCGCCCGGTGGCTTTGTTGTTGGAGTATTTGCTCCATTCGGCCTTGCAGAAGTCCCAGTGACCGAAATTGCTTTCCATTTCAACGCGCCCGATCGGCTGGCCTACGTCTGCCGTCTGCTGCGTAAGGCAGTTGCCGCCGACGCCCAATTGGTGGTTGTCGGCCCGCCTGAGCAACTGGACAGGCTGGATTCGGACCTCTGGACGTTTTCGGCTTCAGACTTTGTGCCGCACTGTCGAGCACAGTCTGAACCTGAACTTCTCGCCGCGTCCTCCGTAATTCTGGCTGCCGACACGCACGGCCTGGCACACAGACAGGTCTTGGTGAATTTGGGGGACGACGTACCGGCCGGGTTTGAGCGCTTTGAGCGCGTGATCGAGGTGGTTGAACTGAACGATGCCGACCGGCAGTTGGCCCGCACCCGCTGGCGCCACTACGCCGACCGTGGTTACAACATCACACGACACGACCTTAAACTTAAAAACAGCCCTTAAACGGGTTTGGCTGGTCCTGTGCGTTGCGTCAAACTTCTACTGGATAGTTCACGCTTAGAGCCGCTGGGCCGCATTAGCAGGGTGAGGGGCGGGGTCTTCCCTATGTGGATGGCCTGGAAATTGCTGTATCGTTGAGGGTGTGGAGCGTTTATTCACAATTTTTTAATACTCATGGAGTTGTCTATGCAAATGAAGTTGAAAGTTACAGTTGCCGCCGCTATTGCAGCAGCCGCAGGCGTCGCCCTGGCACAAGACATGGTCGTTAAGATTGGTCACGTGGCTCCGATTTCCGGTGCGCAAGCGGCCTACGGCAAGGACAACGAGAATGGCGCCCGCATGGCCATTGAAGACCTGAATGCGGCTGGCGTCACCATCGGTGGCAAGAAGGTCAAGTTCGAACTCGTGGCTGAAGACGATGCAGCGGATCCCAAGCAGGGTGCGGCCGTTGCACAAAAACTGTGCGATGCCAAAGTCGCCGGTGTGGCGGGTCACCTGAATTCGGGTACCACCATCCCAGCATCCAAAATCTACAACGATTGCGGCATTCCCCACATCACCCCATCGGCCACCAACCCCAACCTGACGAAGCCTGGCTACAAGACCACCTGGCGTTTGCTGGCCAATGACAATGCGCTTGGCGCTGGTCTGGCCTTTTATGCTGCCGACGCGCTCAAGCTCAAGCGCATTGCAGTCATCGACGACCGGACTGCTTATGGCCAAGGTGTGGCTGAAGTGTTCAAACGCACGGCTGCCACAAAGGGCATCACAATCGTAGATGAGCAGTTCACCACTGACAAGTCGGTTGACTTCATGTCCATCCTGACCGCCATCAAGGCCAAAAACCCCGATGGCGTGTTCTTCGGTGGCATGGACCCCCAAGCCGGCCCCATGCTGCGCCAGATGGAGCAACTCGGCCTGACCAACGTCAAGTACTTTGGCGGTGATGGCATCTGCACCATGGACCTGATCAAACAGTCTGCCGGCGCCAAAACATTAGACAACGTGATCTGTGCCGAAGGCGGTGCTTCGCTTGAGAAAATGCCTGGTGGCGCTGCTTGGAAAAAGCGTTATGACACCAAGTACCCTGGCCAGTTCCAGGTTTACAGCCCCTACGTGTACGACGCTGTGCATGTGTTGGTTGACGCTATGAAGCGCGCTGGCAGCGCAGACCCCAAGGTCTACGCCTCCAAAATTGGCGAGACCAATTACAAGGGCATCACCACCAATGTGATGTTTGAGACCAATGGCGAGTTGAAAAACCCCGCTATGACGCTCTACACCTACAAGGGTGACAAGAAAATTGCGTTGAACTGATTCGGCTGCAAGTTGAAAAAAGCTACCTTCGGGTGGCTTTTTTTTTAATCCGTTCACCGCCAGAAGGGCGAGAGACTAGCCCCTGTCGGTTAAAATCACTCGCAATGGAGCGGTGGATGAGCGGTTTAAGTCACACGCCTGGAAAGCGTGCGTGGGGTTAAACCCACCGCGGGTTCGAATCCCGCCTGCTCCGCCAATTTAAATTAAAAACCCCTTGTAAGACTATGATTTACAAGGGGTTTTGTTTTTTTTAGGCTGTGAATCAGCCAGGATGCGGCCCGTCGCAGAGTCCTGACCTGGCTTGTTGGGGCTAGTCTGCTGACAACTCAGCCTGGTGTAGGGGCGCACGACTAATCACGGCGAATCTCCCGTTTGGTCAGGCACGCGGTGGGAATTTAGCCAATAATTGCTGCATTGCAACAATTATCAACAAAGGTATCCCATGTTCAAGAACACCCCCTTCGAAGCCATCGCAAAGACCATGACTGACGCTGCGCCCAAATTCAACGCTGACGCGATGCAGGATGCCATCAAACCCGTTCAGGACAACCTGAAGGTCTGGGCTGACTTAGCCCAAAACCAGGCCAAAGAAGCTCAGGATGCCATGGCCGAAACGATGGCATCCATCAAGGACATCAAAGACCCGCAAGCTGCTTTTGACATCATGAAAGCCTCGGCAGAAGCCGGCATGGCGATGTTTGCCAAAAATCTTAAAGATGCGACGTCCTTGAGTTTTGGCCAGTTCCACAGCGCCGTGGATGCCATTGAGAAGGCACATCCAGTGCCTGAAGCGTTTGCCTCAGTTGCAAAAAACATGAAGGCGGCGGCTGCTTCAGCTGAGAACGTGATCGAGACCGCCATGGACAAAGGGGCTTCAACGGTCACTCCAGCAGCTAAAGCCAAAAAAGCCCGCTAATTGGCGTGCCCTAGCAGTTGATAGCATTGTTCGGATAGTCGGTACCGCGGGCGTCAATCTGCGAATCAGTCTTGGTCGTAGGTATGACGCTATAGTCGCGACTCAGTAGCACTTCTGCTGCTGTGGAACAACCGTAAGAGGCGGGCTCGCCATGGATGGATTGACGAGAGAAATTTTCGCGCCGCTCGACATTATTTGCCGAGCGGGAGATCCAGGCGTGTGTGCTTATGTCATTGAGGAAGGCTGCGTCGAAGTCTTGCGGGGCGAAGGTGCCGACCAACGTTTAGTGGCTGTGCTTACGGAAGGTGCCATGTTTGGCGAGGTAGCGTTGCTTGACCGACAACCACGGACAGCCACCATCCGGGCTTTGGTACACACAAAATTGGTTCGGATCGAGCGTGACCACGTCGAGCAACTGCTGCTTCGGGCCGATCCAGTGATCCAGCACCTGCTGCGTCTCCTATTGGCAAGATTTCGAAATTCGTTCGGGGCCGGCGGTGCGCCGGGACAAGGCCCGGCACAAGGGGTTGGCCAAGTTGGTGACGCGGCCTATGGCGAGCAGCAGGATCGTGACTTGCAGGCCTCTGCCGTGCGGACATTGTCTCTGGCGCGCGACCTCTCTCACGCACTGGACGCGGATCAGCTGGAGCTTTTCTACCAACCGATCATCACTTTCAGTGACCGGTCCTTGTCAGGCTTTGAGGCACTGCTGCGTTGGCATCACCCCAAGTTAGGCCTGATCAGCCCGATGGAATTCATCCCGCTGGCCGAAAAAACCGGGCTGATTCACCGCGTTGGCCAGTGGGTGCTGGAGCGTGCCACGAGCGACTGGCTGGCACTGCGAGGCTTATGCCCTGTTGGGCGTGCCTGCCAAACGAGCATCAACCTGTCTGCACCCGAACTTGGGGGCGACCATATTGTCGATGCCATCACCAGCAGCTTGAGCGGCCGAGGCATTCCGGCCCATGAGCTGAGGGTTGAGTTGACGGAAACGATCGTCATCCGCAGCATCGATGAGGTATCTCGGGCGCTGGGGCAACTGCGTGCAGCTGGGGTCGGGATTGCACTGGATGATTTCGGCACCGGTTACGCGGGCCTGGACTACCTGCAAACCTTGCCTTTTTCATGCATCAAGATCGACAAGTCATTTGTGCAGCAGATCAACACGTCTGAACGCAGTTTGCATATTGTCAAGACCGCGCTGGAGTTGGCGCGCGGTCTGGGCATGACGACAGTTGCTGAGGGCATTGAAGATCAGGTCATCGCCGACCAGCTCAAGGCCATGGGCTGCACTTACGCCCAAGGCTACCACTTTGGCCGCCCGATGCCAAAATCGGCAGTGGCGGCTTGGCTGGCACATTTCAACTCTGGCCCAGGAGCGGTTTGATCAGGTTTTTTGCTGCGACTGCACCATTTTCATGGCGGACGTGATCAGGGCCGACACCTCGCTCATGTTGCTCGGAACCACCAGCGTTGTTGTCGCGTCAGCTGCCACGCGTGAGTAGGCTTCAACCGCTTTTTCTGCCACTTTGAGTTGCACCGCATCGGCGCCGCCCGGTTGGCGAATCGCCGCAGCGATGCGCTCGATCGCTTGGCCGGTCGCCTCGGCCACTGCGAGGATAGACTCGGCATCGCCTTGCGCCTTGTTGATGACTGCCTGCTTTTCCCCTTCAGAGCGGGCGATGAAGGCTTCGCGCTCACCCGTGGCAATGTTGATCTGCTCTTGCCTCCGGCCCTCTGAGGCGGCGATCAGGGCGCGCTTCTCGCGTTCAGCGGTGATCTGTTGCTGCATAGCATGCAAGATTTCCTTGGGCGGTGTCAGGTCCTTGATCTCGTAGCGAAGTACCTTGACGCCCCAGTTCAAGGCCGCTTCGTCAATGGCCTGCACAACCTGTGCGTTGATGATGTCACGCTCTTCAAAAGTCTTGTCCAGTTCAAGTTTGCCGATCACCGAGCGCAGTGAGGTTTGCGCCAGCTGAGAAATCGCCATGATGTAGTTGCTGGAGCCATAACTTGCGCGCATGGCATCAGTTACTTGAAAATACAAAATGCCGTCAACCTGCAACTGCGTATTGTCCCGAGTGATGCAGACCTGGCTGGGGATGTCTAACGGAATCTCTTTGAGCACATGCTTGTAGGCCACTTTGTCAATAAATGGCATCAAAAAGCTAAGCCCCGGCGTGAGAGTACCGTTGTACTTGCCCAATCTTTCAACCACCCAGGCGTGCTGCTGAGGCACCACCTTCACCGATTGAGTGACAAAAATAACCGCTACGAACAACAAAATGATGGCAATTTCCATGGAGTCTCCCAAAAAATAAAATGACGGCTCAAGCCGGTCTGACGATCAGGCGGTTGCCTAAGACTTCAACAATGGTACAAGCGCCCGGCACTGCAGTGATACCTGGCGCAATCACCACCTGCCAGTTGGCGCCGCGGTATTTGACACTGGCATGGCCCTGGTCATCCCAGGCCTCAATGTGCACGATTTCTCCTACGTCCAGGTTGACGTCCGGGTTGGCTGAGGCGCGTGGCGCAGAGGGTCGGCGTTGTTTATAGGCACGCCAAGCGATCACTGCGCCACCCCCAACCACCGCCGCGACCACAATTTGGGCGCTCAGGCTGGCCCCCGAGTTGGCAGCCACGGCAGCGGCAGCCAGCCCAATGGCAATCATCAACAGGTAGAACGTGCCTGAGAGCAATTCAACCGCGATCAGTGCCCCTGCCAAGACCCACCAGACCGTTGATTCCGCCATATTGATCCTCATGTGTGTGCCGATCACCACATTCTCAGGCAAAAGCATGGCCGCAAATTGGGCTGGTCACGATATGTCCTTACACTTCGCGCCTTATTGATGTTTTTCGCGCGCTGGGAGTGCTCCATGAAGTTCCGTTTCCCCATTGTCATCATTGACGAAGATTTTCGTTCCGAGAATACCTCTGGCCTTGGCATCCGCGCCTTGGCTCAGGCCATCGAGTCTGAGGGCTTCGAGGTGTTGGGCGTGACCAGTTATGGCGATTTGAGCCAGTTTGCACAGCAGCAAAGCCGCGCCAGCACTTTCATTCTGTCGATCGATGACGAAGAGTTCACACCCGGGCCTGACCTGGACCCGGCAGTGCTGAACCTTCGGCACTTCATTACCGAGGTGCGCCGCAAGAACCTGGATGTGCCGATTTACGTCTATGGCGAGACCAAGACCTCTCGACATATTCCGAACGACATCCTGCGCGAATTGCATGGCTTCATCCACATGTTTGAGGACACGCCGGAGTTTGTGTCACGTCACATCATCCGCGAAGCCAAGAGCTATTTGGAAAGTGTTCAGCCGCCGTTCTTCAAGGCCCTCCTGGACTACGCAGAGGACGGCTCCTACTCATGGCACTGCCCCGGCCACTCGGGTGGCGTTGCGTTTCTCAAAAGCCCGGTGGGGCAGATGTTCCATCAGTTTTTTGGCGAAAACATGCTGCGTGCCGACGTCTGCAATGCGGTGGAGGAATTGGGTCAGTTGCTTGACCATACCGGTCCGGTGGCGGCATCCGAGCGAAATGCCGCGCGTATCTTTAATGCTGACCACTGCTTCTTTGTGACCAACGGCACCAGCACCAGCAACAAAATGGTCTGGCATCACACCGTGGCGCCCAATGATGTAGTGGTTGTAGACCGCAATTGCCACAAGTCGATACTGCACGCCATCATCATGACCGGGGCGATACCGGTGTTTTTGAAGCCCACGCGCAACCACTTCGGCATCATCGGACCGATTCCCAAAAGTGAGTTTGAGCCTGCGGCCATCCGGGCCAAGATTAAGGCAAACCCTCTGGTTCAAGAGCATCTGGCAGGTGTCGACATCAGCACGATCAAACCCCGCGTGTTGACCCTGACCCAGTCGACCTACGACGGCGTGTTGTACAACACCGAAACCGTCAAAAACATGCTCGATGGCTATGTGGAAAACATCCATTTCGACGAGGCCTGGCTACCGCACGCGGCCTTTCACCCGTTCTACGGCACCTACCATTCGATGGGTAAAAACCGTCCGCGTCCCAAGCAGGCGATGGTCTACGCGACCCAATCCATTCACAAACTACTGGCCGGCATCAGCCAGGCCAGCCACGTGTTGGTACAGGACTCTCAAACGGTCAAATTGGACAAACATCTGTTCAACGAGGCCTACCTGATGCACACCAGTACCTCGCCGCAGTACAGCATCATCGCCAGTTGCGACGTGGCGGCCGCCATGATGGAGCCGCCCGGCGGTACCGCATTGGTCGAAGAAAGCATCGCAGAGGCCTTGGACTTCCGTCGCGCCATGCGCAAGGTGGACGAGGAATACGGTGACGACTGGTGGTTCAAGGTCTGGGGACCAGACAAACTGGTGGACGAGGGCATTGGCCGGGCCGACAACTGGATCATCAAGGGCGAATCACGCAATGCCAAGGCCGGGGTGAACTGGCATGGGTTTGGCAAGATGGCGGCTGGTTTCAACATGCTGGACCCGATCAAGTCGACCATCGTCACACCGGGCATGGACCTGAACGGCAAATTCGCCAAGACCGGTATCCCAGCCAGCGTGGTGACCAAGTTCCTGGCTGAGCATGGTGTCGTGGTGGAAAAGACCGGCCTCTACAGCTTTTTTATCATGTTTACCATCGGCATCACCAAGGGCCGCTGGAACAGCATGCTGACCGCTTTACAGCAGTTCAAGGACGACTACGCCAAGAATCAGCCGATGTGGCGCATCTTGCCCGAGTTCTGCCAGAAGTACCCGCGTTATGAACGCATGGGCCTGCGCGACCTGTGCCAGCACATTCATGGGCTCTACGCCAAGTACGACATTGCCCGCCTGACCACCGAGATGTACCTGAGCGATCTGGCGCCGGCCATGAAACCTAGCGACGCCTATGCCCATATTGCGCTGCGCAAGACCGAGCGGGTTGAGATCGATGCCCTGGAAGGCCGGGTCACAGTCGGCTTGGTCACACCTTACCCACCTGGCATCCCGCTGTTGATCCCCGGCGAGGTGTTTAACCGCAAGATCGTTGATTACCTCAAGTTTTCCCGGGAATTCAACGCACAGTGTCCAGGCTTCGAGACCGACATACACGGGCTGGTCGAAGAGGAGGGGCCCGATGGCAAGCCCCACTACTTTGCTGACTGTGTCGCGAAATGACCTGGGTTGCTGTTTTACTTGCGACCACCAGCTTATTCGGAACCAATCTGCCGCAGGCACGTGTTGCCCGCGCGATCAGAGGTTTGAATTGCTACTGTAAATATAGCTAACAATGACCGTGGCGCGGGGCCTAGAGGCCGATTTTGCTTTAAGTTGACGGAGATTCAACGACCGCTACCGCGGTCTGGCTGACGCCGCAGTCAACATAGGAAATCTGCCCGGTCATGCCAGAGGCCAGGTCGCTGAGGAGGAATGCGGCCACATTCCCGACCTCGTCGATGGTGACGTTGCGCCGCAGCGGAGAGGCATTTGCCGAAATTGCCAAGAGGCGCCCGAAATCTTTGATGCCGCTGGCGGCGAGGGTCTTGATGGCGCCAGCGCTGAGGCCGTTGACCCGGATGCCGCGAGAGCCAATGGCCTCAGCCAGGTAGCGCACTGCAGACTCCAGCGAAGCCTTGGCCAGACCCATGGTGTTGTAGCTTGGCACCACCCGCACGCCGCCCAGGTAGGTCAAGGTCAGCAGCGAGGCTTTTGGGCTGAGGTAGGGCAGGGCAGCCTTGGCCATGGCCGGGAAGCTGTAAGCGCTGATGTCGTGTGCAATTCGGAAATTCTCGCGGGTCAGGCCATCCAGAAAATTACCCGCAATGGCCTCGCGCGGTGCGTAGCCGATGCTGTGTACATAGCCGTCAAAGGTGGGCCAGTGGCTGGCCAGGTCGGTGAACAGATTGTCGATCTGGGCATCGTCACCTACGTCGCAGTCAAAGATCAGCTTGGAGTCGAAGTCGGCCGCAAATTCAGTGATGCGTTCCTTGAAACGCTCGCCCACGTAGCTGAAGGCCAGCTCAGCACCCTGCTGGTGGCAGGCTCGGGCAATGCCATAAGCAATAGAGCGGTTGGACAGGACGCCCGTGATCAGCAGTTTTTTTCCAGTTAGAAAACCCATAACGTCCTCAAAATGTCAGCATGTATTTAGTGCAGAATTGTCTCATGCGCGATTTACTGTTTTTTTGCCTCACTGCGTTGTCCAGCTCGTCCTGGGCCGCGCACGGGTATGCCTTGTGGGGCGATTTGAAGTATCCAGAGAACTTCACTCAGTTCGATTATGTGAATGGGCAGGCGCCCAAGCGTGGTGAATTGCGCTTGGTCAGTAATCTGCGTGTATCGACTTTCGACAAGTACAACCCTTTCACCATCAAAGGGTCGGCGCCGGCGTACCTGTCAAACATGCTGTTCGACACCTTGCTGGCGGGCTCCCTTGATGAAACCGCGGCCGGCTACGGGCTCTTGGCCAGCGATGTGGCAGTTTCGCCAGACGGCTTGAGTGCAACCTTCCGGCTGCGTCCCGAAGCTCGGTTTCACAATGGCGATGCCGTTCTGGCGGCAGATGTCACCTATAGTTTTGACACTTTGATGGGCCCACACACCTCGCCGTCGTACAAGACGCTGTTGGAAGACGTCGCGGCCGCCGAGGTGGTGGACGATCGCACGGTGCGCTTTCGTTTTCGCAAGGCCAACCGTGAGTTGCCGTTGCGCGTCGGGGGTTTGCCCGTGTTCAGCCGCCAGTGGGGGATGGAAAACGGCAAGCCCAAGTCGTTTGACAAGGTGGTGATGGACGTGCCCATTGGCAGCGGCCCCTATCGGGTGGGCCCAGTGCGCTTCGGCAAGGACATCACCTATGTGCGCGATGCCTCCTACTGGGCTCGTGACCTCAATGTCAAGCGTGGCAGCCACAATTTTGAACGCATCACAGTCAAAATTTACAAGGACAACACAGCAAGGCTGGAGGCCCTCAAGGCTGGAGAGTTCGATCTGATGCGCTTTTTCTCTGCCGGTGACTGGGCGCGCCGCGTTAATGGGCGACGTTTTGACAGCGGCGAGTTGGTGAAGGTCGAGTTTCGACATCGCCTGCCGTCCGGTTTTCAGAGTTATGTCCTTAACACCCGGCGGGAGCGGTTTAAGGACGTTCGGGTACGACAGGCGCTGGGCTTGGCGCTGGACTACGAGTGGATGAATCGGCAAATGTTCTACAACGCTTACCAGCGTGTCAACGGCCTGTTCGGAAATACCGATTGCCAGGCTAGCGGCTTGCCGCCGCCGCAGGAGCTGGCCTTGCTCGAACCCTGGCGCGCCGAGTTACCGGCTGCGGTTTTTGGACCAATGACTGCGCCACCGCGTACAGACGGGTCGTCGACGCTGCGGGGCAATCTGCGCCAGGCGCAAGCACTGCTTAAAGCCGCGGGTTGGGAAGTGCGAGACGGCGCCTTGCGCAACGGCCGTGGCGAAGCCATGGTGATCGAATACCTGGACAGCAATGAAGGCGGCGCGCGGGTGGTGACGCCCTGGGCTAGAAACCTTGAGAAGCTTGGCATTCAGCTTAACTTTCGGCCGGTCGACTTCGCGCTTTACCAGCAGCGCTTGCAGAAGTTCGAGTTTGACATGACCTCGCTCGCTTATGGTGGTACCCATAACCCCGGGCAGGAATATGCCGACCTTTTTGGCGCCAAAGCGGCTGACGTCGAGGACTCCGGAAATATGTCGGGTATCAAGAGCGCCGCGGTGGACGACCTCATCCGGCAAATGACCGCCGCCCGTAGCCGGGACGATCTGCTGCCGGCCTGTCGGGCGCTGGACCGTACCATCAGTCACAACCACGTCCTGATCCCGCAGTGGGCGGCCGGCACGCACCGCATGGCTTACAACGCCTGGCGCCTGCAGGGCCCTGCAAGCATGCCGCCTTATGCGACGGGTGAGGGCTGGGCAATCGACACCTGGTGGGCCAAATAAACATGCTGACCTATATTTTGAAGCGTTTGTTGCTGATGGTGCCCACACTGCTGGGGGTGCTGCTGATCACCTTTGTGGTCATTCAGTTTGTGCCTGGCGGGCCCGTCGAGCAGTACCTGGCAGAGGCCCGCGCGGGTGCCGGGCCGGGCGCCGAAGGGGCTGGCTCCGCATACCGGGGGTCACAGGGTGTCGACCCTAAGCGCATCCAGCAAATCAAAGCACTTTATGGTTTTGACAAACCGGCGCATGAACGCTTCATCCAGATGCTGGGCCAATTCGCGCGCTTTGACCTCGGCAAGAGCTTCTTTCAAAACAAAGACGTGGCCCAGCTGATCTGGGAAAAGCTGCCTGTGTCGATCAGCCTAGGTTTGTGGACGTTTTTCATCAGTTACTTGATCGCCGTGCCGCTGGGAGTGGCCAAGGCCGTACGCGCCGGTTCGCGGTTCGACTTGGTCACGACACTGCTGGTCCTGCTGGGCTACGCCATTCCCGGTTTCGTGCTGGGTGTAGCGCTGTTGGTCGTGTTTGGAGGTCAGCTACAGTGGTTTCCCCTGCGCGGCCTCACTTCCAGCAACTGGGATGAACTGAGCTGGGGCGGTCGTGTTGTGGATTACCTCTGGCACATTGCCCTGCCGGTGACCGCCATGGTGCTGGGCAGCTTTGCCGTCACGACGATGCTGACAAAGAACGCGTTCCTTGAGGAAATCCGCAAACAGTATGTTGTGACGGCGCGGGCCAAAGGTCTGGACGAGCGACAGGTGCTTTGGAAGCACGTGTTTCGCAACGCCTTGATTCCCATCATCACGGGTTTTCCTGCGGCATTTATTGGCGCTTTTTTTACCGGCTCGCTGCTGATCGAGACCCTGTTTTCTCTCGATGGACTAGGGTTGCTCAGCTATGAGAGTGTGATCCGGCGCGATTACCCGGTGGTGCTGGGCACCTTGTACTTTTTCACCCTGATCGGACTGGTGACCAAGCTGATCTCGGATTTATCCTACGTTTGGGTGGACCCCCGTGTTAAGTTCGACTGATCACTCACCCAAGGCACTCGCCGCCGGCGGCAATTCGCCGACTCGGCGGGCGTGGGCGCGCTTTCGGCGCAACCGCCTAGGTTATTGGAGCCTGCTTATTTTTTGTGTGGTGGTGCTCCTCAGTTTGGCCGCAGAGCTGATCTCCAATGACCGGCCACTGCTGGTGCGCTATCAGGGGCAGTTTTATGTACCCGTGGTGCAGGAGTACCCGGAGACCACCTTTGGCGGCGACTTTCTGACCCCGACCGATTACCTGGACCCTTTTATTCGGGAGCAGCTCGACCGACCCGGCAATTGGGCGGTTTACGCACCCAACCCCTATGGGCCTAAAACCCTGAACTACTTTGCCAAGTCGCCCAACCCCTCGCCGCCCAGCCGCGACAACTGGCTGGGTACCGACGACCGCGGGCGTGACCTGCTGGCTCAGTTGATTTATGGCTTTCGGGTCAGTGTCTTGTTTGCGCTGGCACTCACTTTCACGGGTGTGCTGTTGGGCGTGCTGACCGGGGCAGTTCAAGGTTATTTTGGTGGCAAGACCGATCTGGCCTTTCAGCGCTTTATTGAAATCTGGAGTTCCATGCCCGAGCTTTACCTGCTGATTATTTTCAGCGCGGTCTTTGCGCCAAGTCTTGCCCTGCTGCTCGTGTTGCTGAGCCTGTTTGGCTGGATGGGACTGTCGGACTATGTGCGTGCTGAATTTCTGCGTAACCGGCAGTTGGACTATGTGCGTGCAGCACGAGCCCTTGGGGTGGGCAATTGGCAAATTATTCGGCGCCATGTGTTGCCCAACAGCCTGACGCCGGTGGTGACCTTTCTGCCGTTTCGAATGAGCGGCGCCATCCTCGCCTTGACCTCGCTCGATTTTTTGGGCCTGGGTGTGCCGCCCGGGACCTCGTCGCTGGGCGAGTTGTTGTCGCAGGGCAAGAACAATATTGATGCCTGGTGGATTTCCCTCAGCACCTTTGCTGTGCTGGTGCTAACCCTCTTGTTGCTGACCTTCATGGGCGATGCCCTTCGGGATGCGCTTGACCCACGCAAGGCGGAGCAATGACCGAGCCGCTTTTGACCGTCAGCGGCCTTCGGGTGGGCTTTGCCGGCCGTGACGTGGTGCGTGGTATTGATTTCTCAATCGAGCCTGGCGAAAAACTCGCGCTGGTGGGTGAGTCGGGCTCAGGCAAGACCGTCACTGCCTTAAGCCTGCTGCGTTTGGTGCAGAACGCCAGCCTAGGTGGCACCGCCCGTTTTGATGGCCAAGATCTTTTGTCGATGCCGGAACGCGCCTTGCGCGGTCTACGCGGGCAGGACATCGCCATGATCTTTCAAGAGCCCATGACGGCCTTGAACCCTTTGTTGACAGTGGGCGAGCAGATTGTTGAGGTACTGCAATTGAAAATGGGGCTGCCTCGCGCGCAGGCGTGGCCCAAGGCCATTGAATTGATCGCTGATACCGGTATTGCAGACGCGGCCACTCGTGCCAATGCCTACCCGCATCAGCTCAGCGGCGGCCAGCGCCAGCGCGTCATGATTGCCATGGCGCTGGCCTGCCAGCCCAGGCTGTTATTGGCCGATGAGCCTACCACCGCGCTGGACGTGAGCCTGCGGGGGCAAATTCTCGACTTGATTGGCAGCCTTCAGCAAAGGAACGGCATGGCGGTCCTGCTGATCACCCACGATCTCAACCTGGTCCGCCGGTTTGCTGATCGCGTGATTGTGATGGAAAGCGGTCGGATCGTGGAGCAAGGCCTGGTGGCCGACGTCTTTGCGCAACCACGTCACAACTACACCCAGCGCTTGATCGATAGCAAGCCAGAACGGGACCTGGCCGAGGTGCCGCCCTCTGAGTTGACCATCGTGGCACAGGCGCGAGGGTTAAGGGTTGGCTATTCGGTTCCTCGGAGGGGCGTTGCGGGCTGGTTCCGGCGTGGTGAGTTTGTGGCGGTGCAGGGCGCTGATTTCCAGATTGAGGCTGGCCGCACCCTGGGCATCATGGGTGAGTCGGGCTCGGGCAAGTCAAGCTTGGCGCTGGCTACACTGGGTTTGCAGCCGAGCACTGGGGAACTGCGGCTGGGCGAACTGAGCTGGGGTGCCAGCGTCCCCCAGAACCAACGCATGCGCCGGACCATGCAGGTGGTGTTTCAAGATCCTTTCTCATCGCTCTCACCGCGCCTGACCGTCGAAGAGATCGTGGGCGAGGGCCTGCTGGTGCATGAGCCAGCCTTGTCGCCTGCCGGTCGGCGGGAGCGGGTTTTAGCGGGTCTGCGTGAGGTCGGCTTGGGGACCGATGGCGATGCGCTGGCCTTGCTGCGGCGCTACCCGCATGAGTTTTCCGGCGGGCAACGGCAGCGATTGGCGATTGCGCGAGCGCTGATCATCAAACCCGACATCCTGGTGTTGGACGAGCCCACCAGTGCGCTGGATGTGACGATTCAGAAACAGGTGTTGACCCTGTTGCAACGTTTGCAGCGAGAGCGCGGCCTGAGCTACTTGCTGATCACCCACGACGTTGCGGTGATTCGCGCCATGGCTCACCATGTTCTGGTCATGAAAGATGGCTTGATGGTCGAGTCTGGTTCCGTCACTGAAGTATTGCAAAGACCCGTGCAGGCCTACACCCGCCAATTGCTGGCTGCAGCTGGCTAGCTTGTTGCAAATTGCCTCGAAAATCAAGGGTCTTCCTGGGGCTTTCAGAGTACAATCCGAAGGTTACGACCAAGCGGGCGGGTAATTACCGCCCGTTTTTTTTGGTCTATTGTTTTTGGTCTGTTGTTTCAGTTGATTGAACCCTGATACCTGTGGCACTGAAGGACATCGTTGAACAAACCGTAGCCGGTCTGGGCTACGACCTGGTGGACACCGAGCGTTCTGCCGGTGGTTTGCTGCGGATCACGATTGATTTGCCCTGGCCACAGGCCAGCAGTGCGTCAGGCGTCGAGCAATTTATCAACGTGGAAGACTGTGAAAAAGTCAATCGGCAGTTGCAATTTGCTTTGGAAGTCGATGGCGTTGAGTACAAGCGACTCGAGGTGTCGTCCCCTGGCATTGACCGTCCGCTGCGACATGACAAGGATTTCGAGCGCTTTGTGGGCTCGGTGATTGACATCACTCTCAAAGCCCCAATGGGTGCCGCGGCACAGGGCCAGGTCAATGCCAACCGTAAAAAGTTTCGCGGCACGTTGGAGCGGCGAGATGGCGACGGTGGCCTAACCGGCTGGCAAATCGTCTGGCGCGATGAACCTGCCGTGAAGCCAGGGCAGAAGGTGAGCCGCAAGCGCGTACCGGCCCCGATGCAGGTGCTAGGGTTTACGCAAGATGAGTTGCGGGAGGCGCGTTTGGCGCCTATTGTCAGTTTCAAGGGCCGGGGTGCACCAGCAGGTGCTGACGGCAGTACAGATGAATTTGGTTTGAGTTGAAACAGGAGAGTCTTGGCATGAATCGCGAAATGTTAATGCTGGTAGAAGCTATCTCACGTGAAAAAAACGTGGAGCGTGATGTGGTGTTTGGCGCTGTCGAAGCAGCGCTGGCGCAGGCCACAAAAAAGCTGTACCAAGGCGATGTCGATATTCGGGTGGTTGTTGACCGTGACAACGGCAACTACGAGACATTTCGTCGCTGGCACGTCGTTCCCGATGAGGCTGGTCTGCAATTACCCGACCAGGAGATTTTGCTGTTTGAGGCCAAAGAGCAAATCGAAGATGTCGAGGTTGACGAATACATCGAGGAAACCGTCGCCTCGGTGCCCATCGGCCGTATTGGTGCCATGGCGGCCAAGCAAGTCATCCTGCAAAAGATTCGAGACGCTGAGCGCGAGATGCTGCTCAATGATTTCATGTCTCGTGGCGACAAGATATTTGTCGGCACCGTGAAGCGCATGGACAAAGGCGACATCATTGTGGAGAGCGGTCGTGTTGAGGGGCGCCTGCGCCGCAGCGACATGATCCCCAAGGAAAACCTTCGCACAGGCGACCGTGTACGGGCCATGATCATGGAGGTGGACCTGACCTTGCGCGGTGCTCCTATCATTCTGTCGCGATCGGCTCCTGAGTTCATGATGGAGTTGTTCCGTCAGGAAGTCCCCGAGATCGAGCAGGGCTTGCTGGAGATTAAGTCTTGCGCCCGTGACTCGGGCTCGCGTGCCAAGATTGCCGTGTTGTCGCATGACAAACGCGTTGACCCCATCGGCACCTGTGTCGGTGTGCGTGGCACGCGCGTCAACGGTGTCACTAATGAGTTGGCCGGAGAGCGGGTCGACATTGTGCTGTGGAGCGAAGACCCGGCGCAGTTTGTGATTGGCGCGCTGGCACCCGCGAACGTGTCGTCCATCGTGGTGGATGAAGAGCGGCATGCCATGGATGTGGTGGTAGATGAGGAAAACTTGGCAATCGCAATCGGCCGAGGCGGCCAAAACGTGCGTTTAGCGGCTGAGCTCACCGGCTGGAAAATCAATATTCTGGACGCTGCCGAGTCGGCGCAAAAACAAGCCAACGAGATGGATTCCGGACGTAAGTTGTTCATGGAAAAGCTCGACGTTGATGAAGAAATTGCCGACCTGCTGATTGCAGAAGGCTTTACCAGCCTGGAGCAGGTGGCCTACGTTCCGCTTGAAGAAATGCTGGAGATCGAAAGCTTTGATGAAGACACGGTCAATGAGTTACGCACCCGGGCCAAGGATGCTCTCCTGACCATGGAAATCGCTCATGAAGAAAGCGTTGGCGAGGTGTCACAAGACCTGCGTGACCTTGAAGGCTTGACGACAGAACTCATTGCCAAACTCGCCGATAGCGGCGTGCATACACGTGACGACTTGGCCGATCTGGCGATTGACGAACTCACCGAAATCACCGGCCAGTCTGAGGACGAAGCCAAAGCCATGATCATGAAGGCGCGCGAGCATTGGTTTGCCAATGAAGCCGCCCCAGCAGCATGAAGTCAAAGTCATGAAAACCCATTTTCAGTGATGGTTGCACAGAGCCCGCCGGGCTTGTTCAGCCGAACTAAAGGTTACACAAGAAATGTCCAGTACGACCGTCGCCGAGTTTGCAACAGAACTCAAAAAATCAACCGATACGCTGCTTGAACAGCTGAGATCGGCCGGGGTCGCCAAATCGGCGGCCTCCGATAACCTGTCCGAGGCGGACAAGCAACGACTGTTGGGTTATCTCCAGGCGAGTCATGGCACGGCCAGTCCTGAACGCAAGAAAATTACATTGGTCAAGAAGTCGACCAGTGAGATAAAGCAGGCGGATTCGACGGGCAAGGCCCGCACGATCCAGGTCGAAGTCCGTAAAAAACGCACTTTTGTGCGCCGTGAAGATGGTGTGGAAGTCGCTCAGGACAGCACGGGCGCACCTGCGGAGGCTGAAGTTGACGTGCAGCCATTAATTGACACGGTCGAACTGGCTCGGCGTGAGGAAGAAGCGCGTCGTCAGGCCGAACTGATCCGCCGCCAGGAAGAAGAGTTGGTTGAGCGGCGTCGCCAGCGCGAAGCGCTGGAAGCACGGGCCCGCGAAGCAGCTGAAGAAGCTGCGAACCAAAAGGCCGCCGAGCTCAAAGCGGCGGAGGCAGCTGCTGAAAAAGCCCGGCCTGTTGCGCCAGAAGCGCTCGCTCAAGAGGCCTTGGAGAGTGCTGCAGCCAGGGCTCAAGAGGCTGCGGCCAGAGCCGATGCTGTGGCCAAGACCCAGGAACTCGAGCGCGCCAGCGCAGCCGCTGCCGCCAAAGCACGTGCTGACGAGGATGTGGCTCGGGCAGCGGATCTGGGCGACCGCCGGCGCAAGGCCGAGGCCGAGGCCGCGGCCATTCGGCTGATGATGTCAGCGCCGGCCAAAAAGCCGCCACCGCCACCAAAGAAGCCTGAAGAAGTTAAGCCCGTGGTTAAGCCGGGTGTGGTTGAGGCCGCCAAAGCGGGTCTAAAAGGCACCCTGCACAAGCCAGCAGCAGGTGCCACTGTGGCTAAGCCGGCGCGACCTGGTGCACCTGGTGCCCCTGGCGCCAGCACCACAGCAGGGCCAGGCAAAGAAGTTAAATCGGCCAAGCTTTCAAGCAGTTGGGCCGGCGACCCGGCCAAGAAGAAGGCCATCCCGACCCGCGGCGACACGGGCGCTGGCGCAGGTCGTGGGGGCAACTGGCGTGGCGGCCCGCGTGGTCGGCGTTCCGGCAATGACCGCGATCGTGATGATCACGCGATGCAGTCGGCGCCGACCGAAGTGCGCGTGATTGAAGTGCACGTGCCTGAGACCATCACGGTGGCTGAATTGGCTCACAAGATGGCGGTCAAGGCCTCTGAAGTGATCAAGCACCTGATGAAGTTAGGGCAGATGGTCACCATCAACCAGCCTTTGGACCAGGACACGGCCATGATTTTGGTGGAGGAAATGGGCCATAAGGCCATTGTTGCCGCACTGGATGATCCCGAAGCCTTCACCGCCGATGAGGTACTGCAGCAGCAGTCCGAATCACTGCCAAGGGCGCCTGTGGTGACCGTGATGGGCCACGTTGACCATGGCAAAACCTCCTTGCTGGACTACATCCGCCGGGCTAAAGTGGCATCGGGTGAGGCTGGTGGTATCACCCAGCACATCGGTGCTTACCACGTGGAAACGCCGCGCGGAATGATCTCTTTCCTGGACACTCCTGGCCACGAGGCCTTCACGGCCATGCGTGCGCGCGGTGCTAAGGCAACCGACATTGTCATTTTGGTGGTGGCTGCAGACGACGGCGTCATGCCGCAAACCCGCGAGGCGATCAAGCACGCCAAAGCCGCTGGCGTGCCCATCGTGGTGGCGATCAACAAGATCGACAAGCCCGACGCGAACATGGAGCGCGTCAAGAACGAGTTGGTGGTTGAAGAAGTCGTGCCAGAAGAGTTTGGCGGTGAGTCGCCCTTTGTGTCTGTGTCGGCTAAAACTGGCCAAGGCATTGACAACCTTCTCGAGCAGGTGCTGTTGCAGGCCGAGGTGCTGGAGCTGCGCGCCCCGGTGGATGCCATGGCCAAGGGCTTGGTGATCGAGGCCGAGCTTGACAAAGGCCGTGGCCCCGTGGCTACGGTGCTGGTGCAGTCCGGCACGCTCAAAACCGGTGACATCGTGCTCGCCGGCTCCACCTACGGCCGAGTGCGCGCCATGCTGGACGAGAATGGCAAGACCATCAAGTCCGCCGGACCATCGATACCTGTCGAAATTCAGGGTCTGACCGAAGTGCCACAGGCTGGTGACGAGTTCATGGTGATGTCTGACGAGCGGCGTGCCCGAGAAATCGCCACCTACCGTGCCGGAAAGTTCCGTAACACCAAGCTGGCCAAGCAACAAGCTGCCAAGCTGGAGAATATGTTCACCGATATGACCGCGGGCGAGGTCAAACTGGTGCCCATCATCATCAAGGCCGACGTGCAGGGTTCGCAGGAGGCGCTTGCGCAGTCCTTGCTCAAACTCTCTACCGAAGAGGTCAAGGTGCAATTGGTCTACACCGCAGTCGGCGGCATCAGCGAGTCCGATGTGAACCTGGCTATTGCCTCCAAGGCGGTCATCATTGGCTTCAACACCCGTGCGGACGCAGGTGCGCGCAAGCTGGCTGAAAACAACGGTGTCGACATTCGTTACTACAACATCATCTACGACGCTGTTGATGAGTTGAAGGCGGCCATGTCGGGCATGTTGACACCCGAGAAGAAGGAAGAGGTCATCGGTACCGCCGAGATTCGCCAGGTGTTCAAGGTGTCCAAGATTGGATCGATTGCGGGCTGTATGGTCACCGCTGGTCTGGTACGGCGGGCTGCGCGTTTGCGACTGCTGCGCAACAACATGGTCGTATTCACTGGGGAACTCGAGTCGCTCAAGCGATTCAAGGACGATGCCCGGGAAGTCAAAGAAGGTTTTGAGTGCGGTTTGAACATCAAAAACTACAACGACATCCAGGAAGGCGACGTGCTGGAGTTCTTTGAAATCCGCGAAGTGGCCCGAACCCTGTAATGCGGGCAAACTGAGCCGTGCGCAAAAAGTCGAGCACACCCAATCGCAGCTTCAAGGTCGCTGATCAGATTCAGCGGGATCTGACCGAGCTGATCGCGCGCGAGTTGAAAGACCCGCGCGTGGGCATGGTGACCATTCAGGGCGTTGAAGTCACGCCCGACTACGCCCACGCCAAAGTGTTTTTCAGCCTGTTGCAAGGTGACACCAAAGCCTGCGCGGAGGGCCTGAACCAGGCTGCCGGCTTTTTGCGGGCAGGACTTTTCAAGCGACTGCACATCCACACGGTGCCAACCTTGCACTTTTTGTTTGACCGCACCACCGAACATGCCGCAGACATGAATGCGCTGATCGCGCGGGCGGTGTCGTCTCGGGCCAAGGAAGACTGAAGCCGTGAACGCGCCGCAAGCACGGATTGCCAGGCGCCCCGTGCACGGGGTGCTTTTGCTCGACAAGCCCCTGGGCTTATCGAGCAATAACGCTCTGCAAAAAGCCAAATGGCTGCTGCAGGCTGAAAAAGCCGGCCATACCGGCACGCTGGACCCACTGGCCACCGGCGTTTTGCCGCTGTGTTTTGGCGCCGCCACCAAGTTCAGCCAGTTGCAACTCGACGCCGACAAAACCTACGAGGCCGTCGCACGCCTCGGCGTCAAAACCAGCACCGGCGACGCTGAGGGCGACGTGATTCAAAGCCGTCCTGTGAACGTGACAGTGAATGATGTTGCCGCCATCCAGGCCCGTTTTACCGGCGCCATTCTGCAGACGCCCCCAATGTACAGCGCACTGAAAAAAGATGGCCGCGCATTGTATGAGTATGCCCGTGCCGGAATCGAGGTCGAGCGGGTCGCCCGCGCTGTCACAATTTATGAGCTGAATATGGCGCTAAGCCACGTCAATTATGAATACTTCGCTATTAAAATAGTAGTAAAATGCAGCAAAGGCACCTACATCAGGACGCTGGCTGAGGACATCGGTGAGGCGCTCGGTTGCGGTGCTCACCTGACTGCTCTGCGACGCATAGAAACCGGTGGTTTTCATGCCACGCAGTGTGTGAGTCTGGAGGCGCTTGAGGCGCTGACCTTGCCACAGCGCTTGGCCTGCCTGCATCCCGTAGACGATTTGCTGCGCCAACACACGGTCGTCACATTACAAAGTGAGAATGCTGGACGCTTCCTGAGCGGCATGCGCCGCCGCGGCACCTGGGCCGACCAGCCTCAGGTGGTGGTCTACGCTGAGGCACCACATGCCCTTTTGGGCACCGGTCACATCCGGGCCGAAGAACTGATCCCTGGTCGGCTGCTAAGTCCGATTGAGATCAAGCAAATTGCCGAGCAGGTTACCGTGGGCGGCGCTGAAGCTTGCCGGGACACGGAACCCCCATCCAAAAAGACGATTGAGATTAACGAGAAAGTGAACCATGAGTAACAAGCAAATTCGAAATATCGCCATCATTGCCCACGTGGACCATGGCAAGACCACCATGGTGGACCAACTGCTGCGGCAGTCAGGCACCTTTGCCGAGCACGAGAAAATCGTCGACACCGTGATGGACAACAACGCCATCGAAAAAGAACGCGGCATCACGATTCTGGCCAAAAACTGTGCAGTCACCTGGGAAGGTACACACATCAACATCGTCGACACCCCTGGTCACGCCGATTTTGGCGGCGAGGTAGAACGTGCACTGAGCATGGTCGACGGCGTGGTGTTGCTGATCGACGCGCAGGAAGGCCCTATGCCGCAAACCCGTTTTGTCACCAAGAAGGCGCTGGCTCTGGGCCTCAAACCGATTCTGGTCGTGAACAAGGTCGACAAGCCGGGTGCCCGACCAGACTACGTTGTCAACGCCGCATTTGACCTTTTTGACAAGCTCGGCGCCACCGACGAACAACTTGATTTTCCCGTGGTCTATGCCTCCGGTATCAATGGCTGGTCATCGATGGAAGAAGGTAAGCCAGGCGAGCAGTGGGGCCCAGACATGTCCGCCCTGTTCAATACCGTACTGAGCCACGTGCCAGCGCAAAAGGGCGACCCCGATGCCCCGCTGCAGTTGCAAATTTCTGCGCTCGATTTTTCAACATTTGTGGGCCGAATTGGTGTGGGCCGCATCAGCGCTGGCACTATCAGGCCGTCTATGGACGTCCAGGTTATGGAAGGCCCGGATGGCCGCACGGTCAAGGGGCGGATCAACCAGGTGCTGACCTTCCAAGGGCTGGAGCGGGTGCAAACTCTGGAGGCAGGTCCCGGTGAAATTGTGCTGGTCAACGGCCTGTCTGACATCGGCATTGGTGTGACCATCACCGACCCACTGAACCCGGCGCCTTTGCCCATGCTCAAGGTGGATGAGCCGACCCTGACCATGAACTTTTGCGTCAACACCTCGCCGCTGGCCGGGCGCGAAGGCAAGTACGTGACCAGCCGTCAAATCTGGGATCGCCTGCAAAAAGAGCTGCAACATAACGTGGCCTTGCGCGTCAAGGAAACCGGCGAGGAAGGCATTTTTGAAGTGATGGGCCGTGGCGAGTTGCACTTGACGATTTTGCTGGAAAACATGCGGCGAGAAGGCTATGAACTGGCGGTGTCCAAACCCCGTGTGGTCTTCAAGCTGGTCGATGGGGAAAAGCATGAGCCTATCGAGATGGTCACTGTTGATATTGAAGACCAGCACCAAGGCGGTGTGATGCAGGCGCTCGGTGAGCGCAAGGGCGACCTGGTGAATATGGAGCCGGACGGTCGGGGCCGTGTTCGCCTGGAATACCGTATTCCAGCACGTGGATTGATTGGGTTTACCAATGAATTCCTGAACTTGACGCGCGGTTCTGGACTGATTGCCAATATTTTTGACCGCTATGAAGCATTTAAGGGCGAGATTGGCAGCCGTAAGAACGGCGTGCTGATTTCCATGGATGAGGGCGAGATCTTCACCTACGCTCTGGGCAAGCTCGATGACCGGGGCCGCATGTTTGTGCGGCCCAATGACCCGGTTTATGAAGGCATGATTGTCGGCATCCACAACCGTGACAATGATCTTGTGGTCAACGCCACACGCACCAAGCAGCTGACCAACTTCCGTGTTAGCGGCAAGGAAGACGCCATCAAGATCACACCGCCGATCATGCTGACACTGGAATACGGTGTAGAGTTCATCGCTGATGATGAGTTGGTCGAGATCACACCCAAGTCGGTTCGTCTGCGCAAGCGCCATTTGAAAGAGCACGAGCGCAAGAAGGCAGGACGCGAGTCACTGTAAGGGCGAATGCTGGTGCTGAGTGGCTCAGCCACGGCACATTCAGCTGGCTTCGTCATTCCCGGCTTGACCGGGAATCCATGGATCCCCGCTGCAGCCTGCCCTCGACCTGATCGGGGGCGGGGATGACGGACTTTGTTAGGAACGGCGTAGCTTAGGCGTCAGCGTCGAGTCCGACGGGCCGGCTACTCGGTCAAACCACGCAGCGCCGCGCTGCGCCGGCGCAGCATCTCGAGCACCAACAGCATGATCACAGCGAAGATGATCAGCACAAAGGCGGCAGCCAGAATGGTGGGCGACAATTGCTCACGCAGCCCCGACCACATCTGGCGCGGCAGCGTCGTTTGACCCGGGCCCCCAAGGAAAAGCACCACCACCACCTCATCGAACGACGTGGCAAAGGCAAACAGGGCGCCCGAAAGCACACCAGGCCACACGATGGGCAACATCACCCTCCGAAAAGCCAGTAATGGCGATGCGCCAAGCCCACGCGCCGCTCTGAGTAGACCCATATCAAAACCCGCCAGCGTGGCGCTGACAGTGATAACCACAAATGGCACGCCCAGCACCGCGTGCACCAAGACAATGCCGAGCAGGTTATTGGCAATACCGAGACGAGAAAAAAAGAAATAGGCGCCGACCGCCAGCACCACAACCGGGACAATCATGGGCGAGACCAGCAAGGCCATGATGAGCCTCTTGCCCGGCAGGTTACGGTGATTCAAACCGACTGCAGCCAGCGTGCCAAGGCCTGTGGCAATGATGGTGGCCAGCGTCGCAGTGACCAGGCTGTTGCGTATGGCTGAGAGCCAAACCGGGTTGCCAAACAATTCATTGAACCAGCGCAGGCTGTACTCGCGCACCGGGAAATTGAAGTAAGGCTCATTGTTAAAAGCCAGTGGCACGACCACCAGCACCGGGGCAATCAAAAAAATAAGAATGGCGCCACAAGCCAGCCACAAAGCCCAGTGCCCTACGCGTTGCGAGAACGTGGTGTAGGGAGGGAATTGCATCAGCCCAGCCTCACATTACTGACATCTGCGACACGGTCATAGGCCCAGTACAGCACCAGCACCGCTGCCAACAGAATGCTGGACAGCGCCGAGGCCAGACCCCAGTTGAGCGAGCGCCCTATGTTGTCCGCAATAAAGTGGCTGATCAACTGATCGGTCGCCCCGCCGACCAGTGCCGGCGTGATGTAGTAGCCCAGCGACAGGATAAACACCAGCAGGGCGCCAGCGCTCAGGCCCGGTACGCACTGCGGCAGATAAACCCGCCAAAAGGCCAGGCTGGGACTGGCGCCAAGTGAGCGCGCCGCCCGAACGTAAGACGCAGGGATCTGACGCATGACCGAATACAGCGGCAGGATAGTGAAGGGCAAAAGGATGTGCGTCATGGCCACCACCACCCCAAAACGATTGAAGATCAGCGGTAGCGGTTCGGCGATGATGCCAAGAGACTCCAGCAGGGCATTCACCACCCCTTCTTTTTGCAGCACCACCACCCAGGCGGTTGTGCGGACCAGCAAAGACGTCCAGAAGGGCAGCAGCACCAAAATCAACAGCATGTTGGCCGTTTTATCTTTCAGATGGGCCAGCAGGTAGGCAATGGGGAAACCGAGCGCAAGGCAGGCCAAGGTCACGGTCAGTGCCACCCCCAGCGTACGAAAGTAGATGGTGACATGGATCCGCTGCTCCTCGCTCTGGCGTACCACCGCGCCATCGCTTTGACGCTTCATGTCGATCGCCGAGAGAAAAAACAGAGCGTGCTCTGGTGACTCCAGGTTACGAATCGTGCCCCAAATGGCGGGCTTGGCCCAGGCTGGGTCCGCAGACTCAAAAAATGGCGCCCAAGGGCCTTTCTCTTGGGCGCTGACGCGACGGGCTGCGCGCATGAAAACGCTGCGCAAGCCAGTCTCTTCAATATTCAGGCGACCACCTATCGGGCCGGATTTCTCGGCTCGGGCCGCTTCTTTCAGGTCTTGCGCCAAAGCCGCGTAAACCGGCTCTGGCGGGACCTGGTCACGTGGACCATTCCACTCAGCGAGCGCACGCAAGGTGCGCGGCAAGCCTTCAGGCACCACAGGGTCATAGACGCTGTTGAGCAGAACACTGCCCAAGGGCAGCAGGAAACTTAACGCAACAAAGACGAACAGCGGCGCGATCAGCGCATAAGCGCGCAAGCGGCCCCGCCACTCTGCTTTACGCAGGCGCCGGATCAGGCTGGTCTGTTCGCCTTTGTCCACGTTTTACTTGGCCATCCAGGCGCTAAAGCGCTTGTTCAGGTCGTCACCGTTGTCGGTCCAGAACTGGGCGTCGGTCAGCATGGAGCGACCAGCGTGGCCAGCATTGGGCAGCCAGACCTTGTTGGGGTTGGATGCCGGGATCTTGGCGACCGAAGAGTTGCGAGCCGGTGCATAGGCGATGTACTTTGACTGGTCGGCCAGCGGCTGGGTGCCGGTGGCAAAGCGGACAAATTCTTGCGCCAGTTCGACGTTTTTGCCACCCTTCACAATCGCCCACATGTCAGGCACCTGGATCTGACCGTCCCACACCAGGGCAAAGTCCTTCTTGTCTTTCTGGTTGGCATCAACGATTCGGCCGTGGTAGACGCTGGTCATCACGACTTCACCCGAGGCCAGCAGCTGCGGCGGCTGAGCACCTGCTTTCCACCAGACAACGCTGCTCTTGATGGTGTCGAGCTTTTTGAAAGCACGGTCCACACCAGCCGGAGTGGCCAGCACCTTGTAGACGTCAGCCACTGGCACGCCATCGGCCAGCAGTGCCCATTCCATGTTCACGCTGGGGTTGCTGCGCATGCCGCGCTTGCCGGGGAACTTGGTGAGGTTGAAGAAGTCTTCCAGGGTCTTGGGGCCATTGGCACCCAGTTTGGCCTTGTCATACGCCACCACGTTGGCATAGGTGATGTTTGCAACAGCACAGGGCAGCACCAGACCAGCGCCAAAGTCCTTGGAGGCAGGGGTGCCGTCTGCGCCGGGTGGCAGCTTGCTGGCGTCGATTTTCTCGAACAGGCCCTCTTCACAGCCTTTCATGGCTTCAGCGGGTTCGACGTCAACCAGGTCCCACTTCACGTTGCCGGTCTTGACCTGTGCAGCGATTTCGGCCAAGTCACCGTTGTAGTCCTGGGACACCACGGTGATCTTTTTCAGGGCCGCAAATGGCTTGTGCATCGACTCCACCTGGCTCACGGTGTAAGCACCCCCCCAGGATGTGACGGTCAGGGATTGTTGCGCCGCACTGGTGCCGGGCAGGACGGCAAGGACGGCGGCACTGGCGACTGCCACTGCGCTCAGTTGAAACTTTGCGAACATATTGTTCTCCACATATTTATAAATACCGCCCTTATTCGCGCACCAGCGCCCGGCAATCAGCAGCGCGCCAACCGAGGGTCAGCGTGCTGCCAGTGGCCAGCGCCAGATCGCGTCCATCGTTGGGAAGCGTAACGATGAAATCTTCAAGCCCGCACGCTTTGAGGCGTACGCGCGCATGTCTGCCCAGGTAGGTCACGTCGACCACCGTGCCGCTCACCCGGGTCGACTGGGTGTCTAAGGCCGGGTTGATGTGAATCCGTTCGGGCCTGACGGACAGCAGGGTGTCGTCACCCACCTTGAGCGCGCCGGCGGACTGGGCTTCTACGGTGGCGCCATCGTCCAGCAGCACGCTGCAGCGCTCACCGTCAAAGCTCAACACGCGGCCTTTGAGCTGGTTGTTTTCGCCAATAAACTGCGCCACGAAGGCATTGCACGGGCGCTCATAAAGGGTGGTTGGCGCGTCGATCTGCTGGATGCGGCCCTGGTGAAACACTGCCACACGGTCCGACATGGCCATAGCCTCAGTCTGGTCATGGGTGACGTAGACGACGGTGAGGCCGAGCTCGTGGTGGAGGCGTTTGATTTCATACTGCAGCTGCTCGCGCAGCTGTTTGTCCAGCGCCGACAGCGGCTCGTCCATCAGCACCAATTTGGGCTCAAACACCAGGGCCCGTGCCACCGCCACCCGCTGCTGTTGGCCGCCCGACATCTGGGCTGGCCGCCGACTCTGGAATCCGCTCAGGCCCACCTTGTCCAGCGCCTTGTTGACACGGTCGGTGGCTTCATTACCCTTGATGCCGCGCACCGATAGGGGGAACGCCACATTCTCGGCCACGGTCATGTGCGGAAACAAGGCGTAGTTCTGAAATACCATGCCGATGTTGCGATGTTCAGGCGCAATAGCATTGATCGGGCGACCATCCAGGTAAATCTCGCCCGAAGTGGCGGACTCGAAGCCAGCCAGCATCATCAATGTGGTGGTCTTGCCTGAGCCTGAGGGACCCAGCAGCGTCAGGAATTCACCTTCGACGATGTCCAGGTTGAGGTCGCGCACGACCAGCTGTTTGCCGTCGTAGCTTTTCTCGACATGATCGAATCGTACAAAGGGTTGACTCATGGCAGTGGGGCAGTGCTCGGGTTGACCTTGGTGGGAATCAGATTGTGACGGATTAATGACCTAAGCTGCAAGCTCGTCAGAGATGCCGAACTCGCGTGAGCCGGCCACGACAAGCTGCCAAAAATGATCGATAAAGCTGCGTCGGACCAGCAACTCGAAACCGGAAGCATCGGCCGCTCTCCACAGGGTGATGCCGACCTTGTGGAAATGAGTGGTGGCTGCTTGATCGACATCAAAGGCATTGGGGTGGAAATCCATCGGGCAGCCTTGAGCAAGCAAGTCCTGTGCCGTCGGCCCTGCCAGGCTGACGACAAAGTAGCCGCTGCTCACATCGGTCACAGCGGCGTGTTGCTGGCCTAGCGCAGAGCGCAACGCCTCGGCCAGCGCCGCCTGCTCGCCATGAGGCCCAAACACAAACCAATCGTCTGGCCCTACCCAGACCAGGCGCAGCCGCTGATTGGCCACCGTAGTGCAGGCCTGCACCGGCAGGGCAAGCCCCAGTGCCTGCTGAACTGCATCCAAAAATGCGGGGTCCTTCGCGTTACCGCGCAGATTAACGATCGCCAAGCTCTGCTGGCCCACCCGCAAGGATTGCGGATTGGCACTTGGCGCCAAGACAGGGACTTGATGAACCTTAGGCATTTTGGCGCTCCGACTGGGGATCGTAAAACACGGTGGAGCCGATGGTCGCTCGCGCCGTTGTGCCGTCGCTCAGCGCCACTTGGACCGTTTGGCCGGTGCGCTGGTGGCCGCCCTTGACCACCGCCATCGCAATGGAGCGGCCCAGCGTCGGGCTCAGGTAACTGGATGTGACATGGCCGATCATGGGCACTGGCAGTTGCGACAGGTCGGTCGTGTCGGTGATCTGGGCACCTTCTTTGAGCACCAACTGCGGGTCGTCGGTCAACAGGCCCACCAGTTGTTTGCGGTCCGGCCTCACGGTGTCGGAGCGTGTCAGGGAGCGTTTGCCCAGGCAATCCTTGGTCTTGGCCACCATGGCGCCCAGGCCCAGGTCGATTGGGGTCATGGAGCCATCGGTGTCCTGCCCGACGATGATGTAACCTTTTTCTGCGCGCAGCACGTGCATGGCCTCGGTGCCGTAAGGCGTGATGCCGTACTCGGCACCGGCGGCGTGGATGGCTTCCCAAACCTGTAAACCGTCGGCGGCTGGCACATTGACCTCGTAGCTGCGCTCGCCCGAAAAGCTGATGCGCATAACGCGAGCCTTGGCGCCGGCCACCGTGCCCTCGCGCCATGACATGAAGGGGAAGGCGGTGTCGTCAAAGTCGATGTCGGTGCAGAGCTTGCGCAACACGTCGCGCCCCTTGCTGCCGACAACTGCCGTGGTAGCCCAGTGATCTGTCACCGTGGTCAGGTAGACCCGCAGATGCGGCCATTCGGTTTGCAGCCAGCGCTCCATCCAGGCCAGCACCCGGGCTGCACCACCGGTGGTGGTGTGCATCAGGAAATGGTTCTCGGCAAGCCGCACGGTCACGCCGTCATCAAACACCATGCCGTTTTCGTCCAGCATCAGCCCGTAGCGGC
Source organism: Rhodoferax sp. (assembly GCA_040400795.1). Lineage (GTDB taxonomy): Bacteria > Pseudomonadota > Gammaproteobacteria > Burkholderiales > Burkholderiaceae_C > Rhodoferax. Next base: position 12,416 of record JBBAPO010000031.1, on the reverse strand, counting down.
ATTTGCCCACCTCCAGCTTGGACCAAGCGTTGCTGTACAGCCAGTTCAGCAGCACGGCAGCGTCCGGCCCCTGGATGTCGATCTTGCCCAAGGTGGACGCGTCCAGCGTGCCGACACTGCGGCGTACCGCCAGCACCTCGCGCGCCACGGCGGCGTGCAGGTCTTCGCCGGCCTGCGGGTAGTACCAGGGCCGTTTCCATTGGCCGACGTCCTCAAACAGCGCGCCCTGGCTGGCATGCCAGTCATGGATGGCGGTGGTGCGGATCGGGTCAAACAGGTCGCCCAGTTCATGGCCTGCCACCAGGCCGAACGTGACCGGTGTGTAGTTGGGCCGGAAGGTGGTGGTGCCGACCTCGGGGATCGTGCGGCCCAGCACCTGGGCCGCAATGCCCATGCCGTTGATGTTGCCGGTCTTGCCCTGGTCGGTGCCAAAGCCCATGGCGGTGTAGCGCTTGACGTGCTCTATCGATTCAAAGCCCTCACGTACCGCCAAGTGAATATCGCTGGCCCCGACGTCGTTCTGGAAATCAACAAACTTTTTTGGCGCTCGGCTGGTTGGCTTGGGGTGGGGCACTTCCCACAGTTTGCGCAAGGCGCCGGGTGCCAGAGTTGGGGTCAGCGGTGACGCCACGGCCGGCGCAGCCAAGCCTGCGGCAAGCACGGCGGCCAAGCCGGCCGCTGTGCCATCTTGAGCGCAGTCGGACAAGTTCATGGGTTGGCGGCAGTCGCCGGCGGAGCGCTGGGGTTGCATGGCCGGACCTGGCAGAAAGCAGGCCAGCGTGTCATTCCAGACCACTTTGCTGCTGGACTGACAATGCAAGTGGATGACCGGGCTGAAGCCGCCCGAGACCGCCAGCAGGTCACAGGGGAGGGCGGCCGCAGCGCCTTGGAGCTGGCCCTGACCATCCATCCGGTAAACCTTGACGCTGCTGACAGCCCTTCCGCCGCTTGCTTCCACCACCACCTGGCCAGACAGAATCGTCAGGCCCAGGCCGCGCGCCCGTTCACTGAGCGCGCCATCGGCCATTGCTCGGGCATCGACCACCGTCACCGACGCACCGGCTTGGTGCAAAGCCAGTGCCGCGTCGTAGGCGCTGTCGTTGTTGGTGAAAACCACCGCCTGCCGACCCGGCAGCACAGCATAACGCCGGATGTAGGTGGAGACGGCAGAGGCCAACATCACCCCTGGCAAGTCGTTGTTGGCAAAGACCAGCGGACGTTCATGGGCGCCGGTGGCCAGCACCACCTGCTTGGCCCTCACCTTCCACAGCCGCTCGCGCACGGGTGTCACACCGCCTTCAAGGTGGTCGCCGCGGCGCTCAGCCAGCGTCAAAAAGTTGTGGTCCTGGTAGCCAAAAACTGTGGTGCGGCTCAGAACCTTGACCTCTGGCATGGCGCGCAGCCGGCGCAGGGCGTCTTCGACCCAAACGGCGGCCGGCAGATCATCCACCCTGGCATCGCTGGACAGCAGCCAACCGCCTGGTTCGGCCTGTTCGTCAGCAAGAATCACGCGCGCACCCGAGGCACCCGCTGCCAGCGCGGCACTCAGGCCCGCCAGCCCACCGCCCGCTATCAGCACATCGCAAAAAGCAAAGCGCTTGTCGTAGTGGTCAGGGTCCGCCTCGCGCGGCGACTCACCCAGGCCGCTGGCTTTGCGGATGTGGTGCTCAAAAAAGTGCCACGCCTTTTGGGAGGCCATGAAGGTCTTGTAATAGAAACCCGCTGGCAAAAAGCGTGCAAACCAGCCGTTCACGCTGCGCAGGTCAAATTCGATGCTGGGTTTGGCGTGAATGGGCTGTGCGCTTAGGCCGTTAACCAGCTCAACCTCAGTCATGCGCGCATTGGGCACGGTGCGGGCACCGTCAAACAACTGCACCAGGGCATTGGGCTCCTCGACGCCGGCGCTCAAAATGCCGCGCGGGCGATGGTATTTCCAGCTGCGCGCTACCAGGGACACGCCATTGGCCAGCAGGGCAGAGGCCAGTGTGTCACCGGCCAGTCCCTCAAAGCTGTGGCCATTGAAGGTAAAGCGCAACGGTGTTCCGCGCTGTACCCGCCCACCGGCGTTCAGACGACGGTTGGTGGGACTCATGTTGGCTCCTTGGCCGTGCCGGCACTGTGAGCTGTAGGCGCAGGCTCACCGATTTTCCAGACCGCCTCAAAGCGGTAGCTCACTGTGTCACGCAGGGCGTTGAACCAGCGTCCACAACCACTGGCGTGGCGCCATTGTTCGTGGTGCATACCTTTGGGGTTCTTGCGCATGAACAGGTAGTCACCCCACTGTTCGTCGCTCAGCGTCTCGGTCTGCAGTGGTCGGGCGATGCCGCCCTCGCCACCGTAGGCAAACTCAGTTTCGGCGCGCACGCCGCAATACGGGCATTCAATCAATAGCATGGTGGGCTTCCGGTTCAGTGCGCCACGGCCGCTGCGCCGTGCTCGTCAATCAGGTGGCCGGTGTAGAAGCGGTCCAGCGAAAAGGCGGCATTGAGCGCGTGCGGACGGTCTTGCGCCACGGTGTGCGCCATGGCCCAGCCCGAACCTGGCGTGGCCTTGAAGCCGCCAGTGCCCCAGCCGCAGTTGATGTAGAGCCCCTTGACCGGGGTCAGGCTGATGATGGGGCAGGCGTCGGGCGACACGTCCACAATGCCGCCCCATTGGCGGTTCATGCGCACGCGTGAGAACAGCGGGAACATCTCGACGATGGCCTGCAGCGTGTGCTCGATGGTCTGGTAGCTGCCGCGCTGGCCGTAGCCGGTGTAGGCGTCGATGCCGGCGCCGATCACCAGATCGCCCTTGTCGGACTGGCTGATGTAGGCGTGGATGGCGTTGCTCATCACAACGTTCGGGAAAATCGGTTTCAGCGGCTCGGACACCAGGGCCTGCAGCGGGTGGCTCTCGATGGGCAGGCGCAGATCGGCCATGCCGGCCACGACGCTGGAGTGGCCAGCGGCCACGATTGCCACCTTGGGCGTCTTGATGAAACCGCGCGCCGTGTCAATGCCGACCACAGCGCCGTTCTCGCGCCGGATGCCGGTCACTTCGCAGTTTTGGATGATGTCCACCCCCAGTGCGTCGGCGGCGCGGGCATAGCCCCAGGCCACCGCATCATGCCGCGCCACACCGGCCCGACGCTGCAGCGAGGCGCCCAACACGGGGTAGCGGGTGTTGAGGTTGATGAAGGGGATCATTTCCTTGATCTGCGCCGGGCTGACCACCTCGGCGTCCACCCCGTTGAGGCGGTTGGCGCTGACGCGGCGCTCGATGTCGCGCATGTCTTGCAGGCTGTGGCCCAGGTTCATCACCCCGCGCTGGCTAAACATTACGTTGTAATTGATGTCCTGCGACAGTCCTTCCCACAGCTTCATGGCTTTTTCATAGAGCGCGGTCGACTCGTCCCAGAGGTAGTTCGAGCGCACGATGGTGGTGTTACGCGCAGTGTTGCCGCCACCCAGCCAGCCGCGTTCCACCACGGCAATGTTGCGCATGCCGTGTTCCTTGGCCAGGTAGTAGGCGGTGGCCAAACCATGACCGCCAGCCCCGACCACCACGGCGTCGTACTCGCGCTTGGGCGCGGGTGAGCGCCAGTGCTTCTGCCAGCCCTCGTGGTACGACATGCCATTGCGCAGCAATGACCATATAGAAAAATGTTGCATGTATTCCTGCCTAGGGGTCGCGGGCGTGCCGCCCGGCTCAACCCTTGATGATATTGTGTGCCGGGCCGTAAGGGAAGGCGGTGAGGTTGCGATTGCCCTCAGGCGTGATCACCAGGATGTCGTGCTCGCGGTACCCACCAGCGCCGGGCATGCCTTCGGGCAGCATGATCATGGGCTCCATCGAGATCACCATGTTGGGCTCCAGAATGGTGTCGATATCTTCACGCAGCTCCAGCCCGGCTTCGCGGCCATAGTAGTGGCTCAGGGTGCCAAACGAGTGGCCGTAGCCGAAGGTGCGGTACTGCAGCAGGTCATGCGCCTCGAAAATCTTGTTGAGTTCACGCGCAATGTCACCGCAGCGGGCGCCGGGAACCAGCAGTTTCTTGCCCTCGTCGTGCACCTTGCAATTGACTTCCCACAGGCGCAGGTGCGCGTCCGACGCATGGCCCAGGAACAGCGTACGCTCCAAGGCGGTGTAGTAACCGGAAATCATCGAGAAGCAGTTCAGGCTCAGGATGTCGCCCTGTTGTACCTTGCGGGTGGTCACCGGGTTGTGAGCGCCGTCGGTGTTGATGCCGGACTGGAACCATGTCCAGGTGTCCATCAGTTCGGTGTGCGGGTAGCGTTTAGCAATCTCGCGCACCATGGCGTTGGTGGAGGCCAGCGCCACCTCGTGCTCGGGCACCCCTTCTTTCACTGCGGCCACGAGTGCAGCGCCGCCAATGTCGCACACCTGCGCCCCATTGGCGATGAACTCGATCTCTTCGTCGCTCTTGACCATGCGCATGGCCATGCAGGCCACACCGATGTCGACAAACTCAACGTTGGGCAGGGCGTTTTTGAGCATCGCCAGGCGATCCACCGGCAGATGGTCAAACTCCACGCCGACACGGCCCTTGTCGGGGATGCAGGCCTGCACCGCGCGGAAATAGTTGCCGCGCTGCCAGTCGGTATAGGTCAGCATGTCATCGGCCACGCCCTTGCGCCAGGGTTGCGCGCCGTCAATGTTGGCGGCAATCACGGTGGTCTTGTCATGCGTTACGGCCAGGCCATAAAAACGGCCGAAGGAGCAATACAGGAAGTCGCTGTAGTAATTGATGTTGTGGTACGACGTGAACAACACGGCGTCGAGCTGCTGCGTCACCATGTGTTGGCGTACCTTGGCCATGCGGTTGGCATACTCTTGCGCGGAGAAGGTGTTCTGCACTTTCTCGCCGTTGCGCAGGCGAATCAAATGGGGCATGTTCTCGATCATGGTGCTCTCCGGGACGTTTAAATGTTGGTTGCCGACTTTAGGTGCAGTCAGGGCAGGCCAAGCTCATATTTGCGACATGGAATATCGCAATTGCGCTGGCGCTGCCTCAGGTGGCAACGCTCGGGCTGGCCATGCGCTCGGCCTGTGGGCTTTGGGCGTAGGCCGCCCTGTAACGGGCAATAAAATGCGCCGGAGAGGCAAAACCACAGCTCGCCGCGATGTCGTCGATACGCCGGTTAGTCCGCAACACCGACAGCCGCGCCCGTGCCAACCTGATCTCCAGGTATTTCCGCGATGGGCTGGTTTTGAGGAAATCTCGAAACTGGCGCTCCAACTGGCGCCGCGACACCTTCAGGTAGGCCGCGATTTCGGCTGGGCTGAGTGGCTCCTCGACATTGCTTTCCATCATTTCCAGGGCTTCGAGCAGCACGTCGGGTATGTTGGCATAGCGGTAGCGCATGGGCAAAGACTGGTTGTCATTGGGGCTGCGCTGGTAGGCTACCAGCAGGTCCGACACTTTCTGGGCCAACTCGCGGTTGCCTGGCGGGCGGCGCAACACAAACGTCATCAAGTCCAAGGGGCTGACACCACCGCTGCAGGTATAGCGGTCGCGGTCAATTTCAAACAGCCGGCTTGACAGCAACAGGGCAGGAAACTCTTCAAGCAAGGTGTCGCGGTCTTCCCAGTGGATGGTGCAGCGGTAGCCATCAAGCAGGCCTGCCTTGGCCAGAAAATAGCAACCGGTGTCAATGCCACCCAGGGTAATACCCTTCGCGGCCAGGCGACGCAACCATTGAGTAACCTCGCCAAAACCCTGCCGGGGGATCGGGTTCGGCCCGATCACGAACACCGTGTCAAACCGGCTGGACTCGCCCATCACCTGATCGGGCAGCACCCGGATGCCGTCACTCGACAGCACTGGCTCGGTGCTCACGCCGATCGTCACATAGTCAAACACGCGCCGGCCCAGCGCCATATTGGCCAGGCGAAGGGGGTCGACCGCCGAGCTCAAGGCAATCAGTGAAAAATTAGGCACCAGCAAGAAACCAAATCGCTGAGCGGCAGGGAAGTCGGTCATAACCCGATTATCTGGCGCCAGGTCTGCGGGTGTGGCCAAGGCACAATGCCGACTTTTGGCAAAACGGAAGGCTTGGCATGTGGGACTGTCCTGAAATCATTGCAACGGTTGAAGGCCGGGTCGGCTTGCTCACCCTGAACCGCCCCAAGGCCCTGAATGCACTGACACTGCCCATGGTCCGTGCGCTCACAGACGCCCTGTTGCGCTGGCATGACGACCCAGCCGTTGCCGCTGTGGCCATACGGGGCATGGGGCGGGAAGGCCCGTTTGGCAGTTTTTGCGCTGGTGGCGACATCCGTTTTTTTCACCAGGCCGCACTGACCGGCAGCCCCCGGTTGGAGGATTTCTTTACTGAGGAATACACACTCAACCACTTGATCCACCGTTTCCCCAAACCCTATCTCGCCTTCATGGATGGCATTGTGATGGGTGGCGGCATGGGCATCAGCCAGGGTGCCAGCACCCGCATCGTGACCGAGCGCAGCAAGCTGGGTATGCCAGAGACGGGCATTGGGCTGTTTCCTGACGTGGGAGGCGGCTATTTTTTAAGCCGGTTGCGGGGCTCTGCCGGCGAGTGGCTCGGCCTAACCGGTCAAGTGCTCGACGGCCCACAAGCGCTCGGGCTCGGTCTGGCCGACGCCTGTCTGCCCGTGGACGCCCTGCCGGCAGCCTGGGCCGCCTTGCCTAGCCTGGATTGGACAAACTCCCAATCACTTACAAACTGGATTGCTACATATTCAATAGCTAACAATTCAGCTGCGACAAGGCCTGAGGGCCAATTTGACTCATTTTTTTCCCGGGCGACGGTGTCCGACATTGTGCAGGCCTTGGAGCGTGACGGTGGCGACTGGGCCACCCAGACCGCAGCCACCCTGCGCCAGAGATCGCCGCTGATGCTTCACGTGGTGCTGGAGCAGATCCGACGAGCCCGAAGCTTGAGCCTGGCCGATGATCTGCGGCTGGAGCGCGACTTGGTAAGGCATTGTTTTTTCACCGAGCACCTGGGCCGTTCAGGCGCCACCAGTGAGACGGTGGAAGGCATCCGCGCGCTGGCGGTGGACAAAGACCATCGGCCAAACTGGCAACCAGCCCGGATTGAAGACGTCACGCCTGAGATGGTGGCCCCGTTTTTTGTCAGCCCCTGGCCGGCGCAGATGCATCCACTGCGCGATCTGGCCTGAAACGCCAGCCTCTCGGGAGGGTGGCTAGCGGTTGCGGCCCTTCATGGCGCGCTCCACCTCGCGCTTACCTTCGCGATCTTTGATGGTGTCACGTTTGTCATGCTCGGCCTTGCCCTTGGCCAGCGCAATATCGCACTTCACCTTACCGGTTTTCCAATGCAGGTTCAGTGGCACCAGGGTGTAGCCTTTTTGCTCCACCTTGCCGATCAAGCGCTTGATTTCCTCCTTGTGCATCAGCAATTTCTTGGTCCGGACCTTGTCCGGGCTGATGTGGGTTGAGGCGGTGTTGAGGGGTTGGATCTGCAGGCCGATAACGAACAACTCACCGCCTCGGATCACCACATAGCCGTCGGTCAGCTGCACCTTGCCTTCGCGTAGGGATTTGACTTCCCAACCCTCCAGCACCAAGCCGGCTTCAAAACGCTCTTCGAAAAAATAGTTGTACGCGGCCTTTTTGTTGTCGGCAATGCGGGCAGAGGGGTCGGGTTTCTTGGCCATGGGACGGAGTTGGGGCTGTATTTGGTGCGTACAAGGCTCATAATCCCGCGCAGGCCCAATTCTGTATGAAAACCGTCACAAAGTCCGTTTTGCTCTGGTACAGCCCGCAGGAAATGTACGCCTTGGTGACCGGCATTGAGCACTACCCCAAGTTTCTCCCCTGGTGCGACCGGGCCCGGGTGATAAGCACTGACGCAGACGGAGTGACGGCAGAAGTTGGTATTGCCTTCAGTGGCTTGCGACAGTCTTTTACCACCCGCAACCGACACCTGCCAGACCGCCAAGTCGTGATCAGCCTGGTCAACGGGCCATTTTCCAGGCTTGACGGCGCCTGGAATTTTCTGCCCCTGGGCGACGGCGCTCAGCGCGCTTGCCGGGTGGAGCTGACCCTGAACTATGGCTTTGACAATGCCACACTCGGCCGCCTGATCGGGCCGGTTTTTGACAAAATTGCAGGCAGCTTGGTGGATGCTTTCGTCAAACGTGCCGGTCAGGTCTACGGTGAATGACGACCTGATCCAGGTCTGCCTGGTCTATTCGGCGCAAGCGCGCGAGGTGCTGGAGCTTCCCCTGCGCGTGAGGCCTGACTGCACCGTTCTCCTGGCCCTGCAAACCAGTGGCTTGCTGGTCTTGAGGCCCGAGATTGATCCAGCCAACATGACCGTGGGCGTTTGGGGACGCAAAGTCGCTTTGACCCATATGCTTCGAGATCGTGACCGGATCGAAATTTACCGCCCGCTCAAGGTTGACCCCAAGGTCGCACGGCGTGAACGTTTTACGCGCCAGGGCGCCCGCACAGCCGGACTATTTACCAAAAAACGGCCAGGCGCCAAAGCCGGCTACTGAAGTCACCGAAGACTCAGACGGCCCGGGCCTGGCTCAAGGGCCTTTGCATTCGGTATCCACTACGCTTTGCAGGCGCTGCTGTTCCAGGGCCCTCGCTGCATCGTCCAGAACCTCGCGTTCGCCCCGGTCGTTGCTACGGGCAACACGCTGACCCGAAGCCAGGTGGGCGAGGGCGCTTTTGGCCCGCCCACAGTTGTCGGCCCGCGCCTGGCGCAGTCGGGCCTCCTGGGCGCCACGCTGCGCCAGGTCTGCTTGTTCCGCTTGTTTGGCCTTTGCGGCCAGTGCCGAGTCGGTGCGGCGGATGACCGGCGGGCTGCCGGCACTTGCGGCACTTGCTGCACTTGTGGCCGGCATGATGCTGGGGCTAGAGGCGCCGGCGCCAGGGTCGGCGGCGCTCGCCACACTCGGGCGCTTCCGAATGGCCTTGTCGGGCACTTCAGGCGGCGGGGCCCGGTCGCTGAACACTGTCTTGCCAGCCGAATCGGTCCATTGCCACTGGGCCAACACTGGCAGACTGGCAATGCCAAGCACACATACTGCGAACTGACACAGGGTTTGCCGCAGCAGGGACGAGGGCGGTTTCATTCGGCAATTTTAGCGTTTTTGCCCATAAAAGTGACCCAATGGCACGCTCAAGCCGGTGGGCCAAGCGGCTAAAGCGCGCAGGTACAATTGGCGATTTGGAGCTTAGACATGCGCCTGATTGGTAAAGCGCTCACCTTCGACGACGTGTTGTTGGTGCCAGCTTACTCCCAAGTCCTGCCCAAGGACGCCTCGCTTTCCACCCGTTTTTCTCGCAACATTGCGCTGAACCTCCCTCTGGTGTCGGCCGCAATGGACACCGTCACCGAAGCGCGGCTGGCAATTGCCATTGCGCAGGAGGGTGGCATTGGTATCGTGCACAAGAATCTTACGCCGCAAGAGCAGGCCGCCCAGGTGGCCAAGGTCAAGCGCTATGAATCGGGTGTGCTGCGCGACCCGGTGGTGATTACCCCCACCCACACGGTTCGCCAAGTGATGGCGTTGTCAGAGCAACTCGGCGTATCCGGCTTCCCGGTGTGCGACGGGGGCAAAGTGGTCGGCATTGTGACTGGACGCGACCTGCGCTTTGAGACCCGTTACGACCTGCCTGTCAAAGAAATCATGACCCAGCGTGACAAACTCGTCACCGTGCCTGACGGCACCACGCTGGCCCAGGCCAAGGTGCTGCTCAACCAGTACAAGATCGAGCGACTGCTGGTGGTCAATGACGCCTTTGAGCTCAAGGGCCTGATCACCGTCAAAGACATCACCAAGCAGACAAGTTTCCCCAACGCGGCGCGTGACGCGCAAGGCAAGCTGCGCGTGGGTGCGGCGGTTGGGGTAGGCGAGGGCACCGAGGAACGGGTCGAGGCCCTGGTCCGCGCCGGTGTCGACGCCATCGTGGTGGACACCGCGCACGGCCACAGCAAGGGCGTGATCGACCGGGTGCGCTGGGTCAAGCAAAACCACCCGCACATCGACGTGGTGGGCGGAAACATTGCCACCGGCGCTGCCGCACTGGCGCTGGTGGAGGCCGGTGCCGATGCGGTCAAGGTCGGCATTGGCCCGGGCTCCATATGCACCACCCGCATCGTGGCCGGCGTGGGTGTTCCACAAATTATGGCGATAGACAGCGTGGCAAATGCATTGCGGGGGAGCGGGGTGCCCCTGATCGCCGACGGCGGTATCCGCTACAGCGGCGACATTGCCAAGGCCATCGCCGCCGGCGCCAGCAGCGTCATGATGGGCGGCATGTTTGCCGGCACCGAAGAGGCGCCCGGCGAGGTGATACTTTTTCAGGGCCGCAGCTATAAAAGCTACCGTGGCATGGGCAGCATTGGCGCCATGCAGCAGGGCAGTGCTGACCGCTACTTTCAGGAATCCAGCACCGGCAACCCCAATGCCGACAAGCTGGTGCCCGAAGGCATCGAAGGCCGGGTGCCCTACAAGGGCTCCATGGTGTCCATCGTCTACCAGATGGCCGGTGGCGTGCGCGCCAGCATGGGCTACTGCGGCTGCGCCACCATTGACGACATGCAAAACACCGCCGAGTTCGTTGAGATCACCACCGCCGGCATCCGCGAAAGCCATGTGCACGACGTGCAGATCACCAAAGAAGCGCCCAATTACCGCGCCGATTAATTCCCACATCGTCGCCCCGTCATTCCCGCGCAAGCGGGAATCCATGGCCCCCACTGCAGTGCGGGAGATGCCCCCTAGAAGCCTGTCATGCACCATCAAAAAATTCTGATTCTGGACTTTGGCTCTCAAGTTACCCAGTTGATCGCCCGCCGCATCCGCGAAGCCCATGTGTTTTGCGAGGTGCACCCCTGCGACGTCAGCGACGACTGGGTGCGTGCCTATGCGCGTGATGGCTCGCTCAGGGGCATCATCCTGTCCGGCAGCCACGCCAGTGTTTACGAAGACAGCACTGACAAAGCGCCCAATGCGGTGTTTGAGCTGGGATTGCCCGTGCTCGGCATTTGCTACGGCATGCAGACCATGGCGCACCAGTTGGGGGGCCGGGTGCAAAGTGGCCAGCAGCGCGAATTTGGCCATGCCGATGTGCGGGCCCATGGCCACACCGAGCTGCTGCGCGGCATCCAGGACTACGCCACGGGCGAAGGGCACGGCATGCTCAAGGTCTGGATGAGCCACGGCGACAAGGTCACCGACTTGCCACACGGCTTCAAGCTCATGGCCAGCACGTCCAGCTGCCCGATTGCCGGTATGGCCGACGAAGAACGGCGCTTTTATGGCGTGCAGTTTCACCCGGAGGTGACCCACACCCCACTTGGCGCGGCAATTTTGGAGCGCTTTGTGCTGGACATCTGCGGCACGCGGGCCGACTGGATCATGGGCGACTACATCGCCGAAGCGATGGAAAAAATCCGCGTCAAGGTCGGTACCGAAGAGGTCATCCTGGGCCTGTCAGGCGGGGTCGATTCGTCGGTGGCCGCCGCCTTGATCCACCGCGCTATCGGTGAACAGCTCACCTGCGTGTTTGTGGACCACGGCCTGCTGCGCCTGAACGAGGGCGACCAGGTGATGGACATGTTTGTCGGCAAACTGCACGCCAAGGTGGTGCGGGTGAATGCCGCCGAACAGTTTTTGGGTCACTTGGCCGGGGTGAGCGAACCAGAAGCCAAACGCAAGATCATCGGCCGCGAGTTTGTAGCATGTTTTAGGGCTGCAGCCCTTGATATCACTCGCGGTGATGCTACTAAAAACGGAGCAAGGTGGCTGGCGCAAGGCACCATTTACCCGGACGTGATCGAGTCAGGCGGCGCTGGCAATAAAAAAGCGGTGACCATCAAGAGCCATCACAACGTAGGCGGCCTGCCAGAGCAACTGGGCCTGAAGCTGCTGGAGCCGCTGCGCGAGCTGTTCAAGGATGAAGTGCGCGAGCTGGGCGTGGCTCTGGGCCTGCCCCGCAACATGGTCTACCGCCACCCGTTTCCCGGCCCGGGCCTGGGCGTGCGCATCCTGGGCGAAGTCAAAAAAGAGTTTGCCGACCTGCTGCGCCGCGCCGATGACATCTTTATTCAGGAGTTGCACAACTTCCGCGACGAGGCCACCGGCAAGACCTGGTATGAACTGACCAGCCAAGCCTTCACCGTGTTTTTGCCGGTGAAAAGCGTTGGCGTCATGGGCGACGGCCGCACCTACGACTACGTGGTGGCCCTGCGCGCCGTGCAAACCAGCGACTTCATGACCGCCGACTGGGCCGAGCTGCCCTATGCCCTGCTGAAGAAAGTGTCCAGCCGCATCATCAACGAGGTAAGAGGCATCAATCGCGTGACCTATGACGTGAGCAGTAAGCCGCCGGCGACGATCGAGTGGGAGTGACTTTTGTGAGCTAAGTTGTTGATTTATATAGGTTT
>JBBAPO010000030.1:0-68401 GCA_040400795.1 Rhodoferax sp. | reverse complement strand
GCAACCGCAATACTGAATCTGCGGCACGGTCAAGGTGCCGTCGCCAGACGCTTACCGAATACCGTACAAAAAAGTGCCTATAGGCCAACCATGATTAAGACAAAGAGATTGATCGCGAGTTCGGTTTCAGATGTGATGCAGACGCATTTCCCTGAAAAGCATCTGTCCTTGTGCCACGCCTATGCGGTGGTGGGTTCGAATCTGGCCGCTATTGAGCTTGAGAAGCCGTTTCGGCCGGTCGCTGGCAAGGCGGTGTTTGACACCGGGACCAGCCAGTTGATCTACATGACCGACAAACATGCTTTTGACAACCCATTCGGCGGTGCTTACCACTGCTGGATCGAGTCGGATGGGCCAGAGCAGCCCGAACGCGAGCTCGTTGACCTGACCGTTGGCAATAACCGCAGGTTTGCCCAAAAGTGTGGGGTTGCCTGGTCTGGTGCAGCACCGCCACCATTCCTTTGGGGCAAGTACTCTGAGGTGGCATTGAGTTGCGACTTGGACCATGTGCGCCCCGGCTTCGGAAAGTCCAGAATCTGGGTCAAAGAGACCGTGTTGGGAAGCAGTTGGCTGGCCGCACATGTGCAGCAGCACGTCGCCAGCTATGCTTTTCTCACCGCGCAGGCCTTGAAACGATTGACGGAAAAATCGCGCAAGTGGCGTTCTACGGACAAACGCGTTGTACTTGGTGGGGCCGTGATTGAGACCGAAGAGGCCACACTGCTTGTTTTGGCAGAAACCGAAGGCCTGAGCGCCGCAGCCATTTTTGAAACTGAGGTTTCAGGCGCTGCCAGCCCATTCAAGCTTTGGGAGCAATTCGTGGCTCTGAGTCGCCCGTTTTTCAACGGGTTAGAGTGCCTGCCAAGTCTTGGGCTGGCTTGACGGGGCTGATCAGCTCAGCCAGCGTCACCACTTGTTGCGCAGTTCCCGCAGGGTCCGGAAGACGGTCTCGGCATCGGGATGGGCTGGCATGTCGGGCACGCTTGCGCGCAGACCGGCCATCACACTGGCGCTGTCCAGTCGAAAAAATGTGTTGTGCGCATGCTCCTGGGCCAGCGTGGTCACCACCGAGCTGGCTGGGTCGTGGCCCGTCACACTGGGCAACAGGGCCTGCGCGGCGGCGTTGTCGGGCTCGCGCGACAGGGTGAACTTCAGGTTGGTCTCAATATAGTCGTGCCCCGGGTAGAGCCGGGTGGTGCCGGGCAGCCGCGCCAGCTGCTCGGCAAAGGTGCGGTACAGCGCGCTGGTGTCGCCGCCGTTGTGGGTGTTGCCGGCGCCGGCATTGAACAGCGTGTCGCCAGAAAACAGCGCCGGCTGCTCGGTGTGGGCGAACAGGCAGATGTGGCACATCGTGTGACCGGGCGTATCCAGGCACTCCAGCTCCACGGTTTTGCCGACCTTGATCACATCACCTGCCTGCACGCCCCGGTCCACCCCGCTGATGCGCCCGCCGGCCTTGTGGTGCGCAATCACCTTGGCGCCCGTGGCGGCCACCACCGCCGCGTTGCCGCCGGTGTGGTCGGCATGCTCGTGGGTGTTGAGCAGCTGCGTGATCTGCCAGCCCTTGACCCGCGCCGTGGCCAGGCATTTCTCGTGGTCCAGCGGGTCAATCGCCAGCGCCTCGCCGGTCTCGGGGCAGGCGATCAGGTAGTTGTAGTTGCGGTAAGCGTTACCGGTCCAGATTCGTTCGACAAGCATGGGGCGATCTCCTTGAGGGCTGAACCATACTGTAAATCCGCCAGCACGGGCTCAGCCTTTTGCCATCGTTGTCACCGGTGTGCCAAAGCAAGGCCATATGCGGCCTTTAATTTGTTGTTGTAGCGCTACACCCTGTGCGTAAGCCACCGTCGATAGCGCAATTCGCACTGATTACAACGGACTACTGCCTGTGAATCGGTTCTGACAAATACCGACTTATTTTGATGTTGGCAGTGTCCGTTTGGCAGCAACACCCGCGCCTGAATTCCGCAAAAAATCTGTAAGCCGTTGATTTAATGAGTTATTTATCTATTCCCACTGAACATCAAGCGGACAGTCCAAAATTTATTTTGAAGCGCTAATGCACGTATTGTTTTTTGTCAATCCCCTAAAAGGGTGATATCCGCCAGATTGAACGGCACTCACAGTGCGACGCATCATCTTTCTATCGGTGCGCCCGCTATGAACTCATCGCCTGTCCTCTCTGCCATCACCAGTCTGGCCTTTACTTCGGTCCTCGAAGGTGCCACCAACCCCGCCGGCATGGCGGTGGCAGACCTGCTGCCTGATGGCAGCGTGCAAGATGCGGACGGTGCCGTCAAGGCCGTCGCCATCACCGGGCTCAACACCAGCCTAGGGCAGTGGCAGTACAGCCTGGCCAGCGGCCAGCCTTGGCTCACTGTGGCTGCTGACCAAATCAACAACACCGCCCATCCTCTGGCGCTGCTGCTCGGGCCGACCGCGCAGCTGCGCCTGCTGCCTTTTGCTGATCTGGCCGGCAGCCTGAACGAGGCCGTCACGCTGCGCGCCTGGGACATGAGCAGCGGCACCCAGGGCAGCTATGTGCCCATCGTCGGTGGCGCCGGCAGCGCCTTCAGCAGCACCAGCGGCAGCGCCAGCATCACCGTGGCGGCGGTGAACGATGCCCCCGTCTTCACCGCAGGCGGCTCAGGCGCCCCACTCCTGTTGCCCGTGGGGGCTGGTGGCGATACCGCTCAGGCCGTGGCACTCCAGCCCGACGGCAAAATTCTGGTCGCTGGCTACAGTTTCAATGGCAGCAACAACGACTTCAGCGTGCTGCGCCTGCATGCCGACGGCAGCCTCGACACCAGCTTTAACGGCACCGGCCGTGCATTGATCCCGGTCGGCAGCGGCGATGATTTCGCGACGTGCATCGCCGTCCAGGCTGACGGCAAAGTCCTGCTGCTGGGCCACAGCAGCAGCGGCAACCACAGTGACCTCAGCTTGGTCCGCCTGAATGCAGACGGTAGCGTGGACGCCAGTTTCGGCAGCGCTGGCGGGGTCGTAATCGCCGGTACTGTTAACGCCTACGGCCGCGCCATCAGCGTCCAGGGTGATGGCCGCATTCTGGTGGCGGGCAGCGGTGCGGCGGCTGGCACAGCGGCTGACCTGATGCTGCGTTTGAACGCGGATGGCAGCCTTGACGCCAGCCTCGACGCTGCCGCCCGGGCGTTGGTCAGCCTGCCGGATGCTGACCCCCACTACGCCCGTCAACCCGACGGCAAAGTGCTGGTAGCCGGCACCCGCTTTAACGGAAGCAACGACGACTTCAGCCTCAGCCGCTTTCATGCCGACGGCAGCCCCGACACCCGCTTTGGCATCAACCTGCTGTCAAGCCTGGGCGGCACTGCGGCTTACACGGTAGGCGCCGCGCCCGTGGCACTGGACGCCAGCGTAGCCGTCTATGACGCTGAGCTGGCCGCGCTCAACGGCGGGCTGGGCAACTACAGCGGTGCCAGCATCAGCCTGTCGCGCCGTGGCGGTGCGCAGCCAGATGACTTGTTCTCGGCGCGGGGCAGCCTGAGCTTTGTGGACGGCAAAGCTGTGCTGGCCGGCACCGAGGTCGGCACGGTCAGCAACAGTGCCGGGGCGCTGCACATCCAGTTCAATGCCAACGCCACCCAGACGCGGGTGGACCAGGTGCTGAGCAGCCTGGCCTTTGCCAACAGCAACGAAGCCACGCCTGCCAGCATCACCTTGGACTGGCGCTTTGACGACGGCAACACCACCATCCAGGGCACCGGCGGCGCGCAAGCGGCCACCGGCAGCACCACCCTTACCGTGACCAGCGTCAACGATGCCGGCCAGATCAGCTTTGATGCCATCGCCCCCGTCGAGGGCCTGGCACTCAAAGCCCAGGTCAGCGACCCCGATGGCCTCGGCCCCGTCAGCTACCGGTGGTACGCCGACGGCCAACTGATCACCGGCGCCCAGCAGGCCACGTACACGCCGGTCATGGCAGACCTGGGCAAGCTGCTCAGTGTCACGGCCCAATACCTCGATGGGCAAGGCACCGCCGAAACCCTGCACCTCACGGCCTCTGCAGCCGTGGTAGAAACTCAGGGCCCGCGCCCTGTGGCCGACGAACTGGCCGTGCGCATGGGCAAAACCGCCACCGCAGACGTGCTGGCCAATGACGCCGACCCGCAGGGCGACACGCTCACGCTGGTATTGGCAAGACCAGGCGCACACGGCAGTGTGGCCGTGGTCGGCAACCAGCTGGTTTACACCGCAGCCGCCGGCTACGTGGGCACCGACAGCGTCAGCTACACCGTCAGGGATAGCGACGGACACGAGTCCACCGGCCAAGTGGCTGTGCTGGTGGCCTCGACCAAAGGCCTGGGCACCGCAGGCGCGGACACGCTCAAAGGCGGCAACGGGGACGACGTTCTGGTCGGCCTTGCCGGCAACGACAAGCTGTCCGGTGGCCAGGGCGGCGATCAGCTCTATGGCGGCGCTGGCAATGACACCCTGGCCGGCGGCAGCGGCAAGGACCGACTCTTTGGTGGCGATGGCGTCGATGTTTTTGAGGTCGGGTACGGCGACCTTGATGAAGACACCCTGGACGGCGGCAGCGGCGTCGACACCCTGCGCTTGACATCCACCACCCCGGTCAAAACGGGTTTCACCCATCAGGGCCTTGAAGTGCTGGACATGGGCGGTTTCAAACTGTTCGTCAACACAAGCTCCGCAGTCGATTTTTCTGGTCTGGCGCTCGAAAACGGCGCTGCCATCGTGGGCAATGCGCTTGACAACGCCATCACCGGCACCGAGGGCAATGACCTGCTGATGGGCGGTGCCGGCAAAGACGAGCTGCGGGGCAGCGGTGGTGATGACACCCTGGTGGGCGGCGCCGGCGCCGACACCTTGTCGGGCGGCGAAGGCGATGACGTCTTCCAGGCCGGTGCCAGCGCCCTGTCGGGCGACAGCATCTCTGGCGACGCCGGAACAGACACCCTCCAGTTCACGGCAGATGTCCGCCTGGGCGCGGGCTTCAGCATGCGCGGCGTGGAGCGGCTGGACATGGGTGGCCGCAAACTCTTCGTGCAAACCACCGCTGCAGTCGACCTCTCGGCCATGGAGCTGCTCAGAGCCGGTGCCATCGTTGGCAATATCGCAGACAACACCATCACCGGCACCCGCGGCGATGACGACATTGACGGCGGTTCCGGCAACGACCGGCTCAATGGGGGCCTGGGCAATGACGTGCTCACCGGCGGCCGGGGCAATGACGTGTTTGTGTTTGACACGGCCTTGGACGCCAGCCACAACGTGGATACCCTTCGCGCCTTCGGCGCCAAGGGCGGCACCAATGGCACCGACCAGATCTACCTGGACCGGGTCATTTTTGGGGCCTTGGAGGGTGCCGGCACGACGCTGAGCGCGGCCCAGTTCCTCAGCCGTGCAGGCGGTTTAGCGCAGACATCGGATCAAAGAATCATTCTGGACGCCACCAACAACAAGCTGTTTTACGATGCCGACGGTAGCGGCACTGACTATGCAGGTGAGCACTTTGCCACCTTGCTGGGCATGACCGGCAAGCTCGACGCGAGCAACTTTGTGCTGGGGCCAAAGCCGGTGGACGCCACCGCCCCACCCTCACCAACGCCACCCCGGCCGACAACGCCACCGGGGTAGTAGCCGGCGCCAACCTCACCCTCACCTTCAGCGAAGCCATCAAGGCCGGCACTGGCAACCTGGTGCTGACCAACACCGCCAACGCCGCAGACACCCGCACGGTGTCTGTCTCGGATGCCAGCCAGGTCAGCATCTCGGGCAGCACACTCACCCTCAACCCCACCGCCGACCTGCTGAGCGGGGCGCACTACGCCCTCACCCTGGGATCTGGCGTGGTGCAGGACTTGGCAGGCAACGGCTATGCCGGCATCAACAACCCAACGGCCCTGGACTTCACGGTGCAATCCTCTGGTGGTGTTGCTGGCCAATCCGTGATCGACCTTGGCAGTTACGGCAAGCTGATCGCCCCGGTGCAGGTGGATGGCGGCAAGTGGTATTACTTCTGGGACCTCAGCGGTGATGGCACCAGCGCCAACACCGGCTCGCTCAATGGCGGTGTGGACTTCACCACCCACGATGTGCTGGACGGCATCTTCAACCAGGACGTCAACGGCGTGACGGGTGGCGGCGGCAACACCAGCGACACCTACCGCTACGCCACCATCAACGGCGTGCATCTGGCCCTGCCGACCGTAGGTGATGTGACATCGCCTCCCTACAGTCCCGGCTTCGCGAACTTCCAGCCTGGCACAGCAGTGGGATCAGCCACGGCCGCCAATGGCAGCAATGCGGCAAACACCACTTACAACGACCTGCTGGCGGTGTGGGATGCCTACAACGGCACGGGTACTGGCGTTTCGTATGCCAACGGCACCCCGTTGGGCTGGCAGGGCTACGATTATTGGTCGGCCACGTCATCAGCTTCGGGCCACGCCTACTTCACTCTAGGCAGTGGCGGCGTCGGCGACGCCGTAGACTACAACCCCACCTACGTTGCCTTGCAGGTGTTGGTCAATAACGTCACCACACCCGTCATCACCAGCGCCGCCACCGCCAGTTTTGCCGAAAACGCCACCGGCACGGTCTACACGGCAGCAGGCACCGACGCCGATGCAGGCACCACGCTCACCTACGCCCTGGCCGGCACAGACGCAGCGCTGTTCAACATCAACGCCATCACCGGCGCGGTGTCTTTCAAGGCGGCGCCTAACTTTGAAGCGCCGTCAGATAACGGTGGCAACAACGTCTACGACATCACGGTTACCGCCAACGACGGTGCTAACACCTCGGCGGCAAAGGCCGTGGCCGTTACGGTGACCAACGTCAACGAAGCGCCCGTCATCACCAGCGCCACCACAGCCAGCTTCGCCGAAAACGTCACCGGCACGGTCTACACCGCTACCGGCACCGACGCCGATGCCGGCACCACCCTCACCTACGCCCTAGCCGGCACAGACGCGGCACTGTTCAACATCAACGCCAGCAGTGGCGCGGTGACCTTCAAAACGGCGCCTAACTTTGAAGCGCCAGCGGATGCGGGTGCGAACAGCGTCTACGACATCACGGTAACCGCCAGCGATGGTGCTAACACCTCGGCGGCAAAGGCCGTGGCGATCACGGTGACCGACGTGGTGGAATCTGTTGCCGGCCAGTCCGTGATTGATCTGGGCAGCTACGGCAAGCTGATTGCCCCGGTGCAGGTGGATGGCGGCAAGTGGTACTACTTCTGGGATTGCAGCGGCGATGGCACCAGCGCCAACACCGGCTCGCTCAATGGCGGCAGGGACTACACCACGCATGATGTGCTGGACGGCATCTTCAACCAGGACATCAACGGGGTGACGGGTGGTGGCGGTAATACCACCGACACCTACCGCTACGCCACGATTAACGGCATCAAACTGGCCCTGCCGACAGTCGGTGGCGTGACGTCGCCGCCCTATGGTTCAGGCGGGATCAACGCTTACCAGCCTGGTACGGCAGTAGGATCAGCCACGGTCACGGCAGGTAATGGCAGCAATGCCGTGAATGCCACCTACGACGGCCTGCTGGCGGTATGGGATGCCTACAACGGCACGGGAACCGGTACAGGTGCCACCGGCACGCCGTCGGGCTGGCAGACCAGCTATTACTGGTCGGCCACGTCCTCGGCTTCGGGGCACGCCGGCGTCTACCTGGGCAATGGCGGCGTCAACGACCACCTCGACGGCACCGACCGTTACGTGGCCTTGCAGGTGTTGTAGGCGTGCTGTCCGCGGAGCCTGATTTTGAGATTTGAACTTTGAAATTTGACTTTGTTTGTTTTTGGCTGGCCTGCACCGTGTCCGGCGTGAGCCGGACGGCACCGGATGTGGGCTGTCGTGAAGCGCCGCGCAGCGGCCGGAAATTTTTTACACGTCAGGAGGTGAACACCGGGGAAAAAAGCCAAGGCAGCAGGAAAGCATTTCGCCGGTTGAGGCTGGCGCCTCATGGGGGCGATGGTCACGGCGATCGCCAAAAGGGGCCTTCAGGGAATGTTGCTGGCGTTCTCCACGACGCAAATGTCATCCCCAGGGATGGGCGCCGTATGACGCATGGCCGCGCGGTAGCCTTTCAAACGGTCACGGCAAGGCTGAAGATCGCCCTCTGTCTACACGGCGACACACAGTGAGAACGCAATGCGCCGTCGGGCTGGCAGACCAACAATTACTGGTCGGCCACGTCCTCGGCTTCGGGACACGCCAACGTCAACCTGAACAATGGCAACGTCAACGACAACAACGACAACAACAACAATTACGTGGCCTTGCAGGTGTTGTAGGCGTGCTGTCCGCGGAGCGACATTTTTTGGTAAGCGCTGCCTTGCCTTCCCGCCATTAACGCCGGGCTAACCACATTTTCTTGATCTTCAGGCTGTGGTACGCCGGGCCGTCAGGCCGAAAAAAACGCTTCAATGGCCCAAGTTCTTTGTGGTAAGTATGCTTTCTAAGATGATAAGTGTCTGCATGTCTGAACATACCGTAGTAGCTGTTGAGGGTGGACAGCATCCGCTCGAGCAATGCGTAGCTGGGGATGCCGGGCGCCGAAAACGCCTCATGGTTGGCAAGCCAGCGTGCCCACGTGCCCATCGGTGGCTGCGGCACTGCGTCACTGTTAGACCCACTAACCAGCTGGCTGAACCAGGCCAGACGGCGGCGCAATGCGCGCACGCTGCGTTGGCGGACAAGCTTGTGCCCAGGGAAGACAATGCTCCCCAGAAAGTCAATGCCCTGTGTGCAGCGTTGCATCACGGTTTTATCAGGGTGCAAGGCCAGTGCCAGCTTGTCCCGCAGAAAAATTTCAATGGCCAGCCGTTGGCGGGACAGCGTAGCGCTGTCGTCAGCCAGCAGCACGAAGTCGTCCACATAGCGCAGGTAGGCCTTGACCTTGAGCTTGTGCTTGACAAATTGGTCGAGCTCATTGAGGTACACGTTGGCAAAAAACTGGCTGGTGAGGCTGCCGATGGGCAAGCCCACCCCGGGCGAGGCGTGGTACAGGGACTTGTGTGGCGGTATCTGCGCCAGCAGACGGCGCTTACCGCTGGCCTGCGGCGGCGGGTCTACCGGCGATTGCAACAGGATGGCAGTGGCCACCTGATTGAGACGCTGGCGCATCGGCGCGCTGTGTGGCAATCTCGGCAGTTGCTTGCGCCACAGGCCGAGCAAAATCTGGCGGTCTATGGTGGGAAAGAAAGCCCTGATGTCCAGCTGGCAGTACCACCGGTGCCCGGGCTGGCGCATGAAGGCCTGCAGCCGGTCTACCGCCGCTTGGGTTCCTTTGCCTTTGCGGTTGGCATAGCTGTCGTCGATGAAGCGCCGGTCCCACCAGGGCTCGATGTGGCTCACCAGCCACTGCTGCACCAGGCGGTCGGCGAAGGCGGGGGCAAATATCTCGCGCAGTTTCGGGTCTGTGACGGCAAACACCGTAAAGGGCTGCGGTCGGTAACGACCATGGGCAATCTGTGCCGCCAAATGCAGCACGAGCGCGGGCAGTTGGATGGTGTACACCCGCTTGTGCTGGCTGTTTCCGGCTCGGGCGGCGCAAGCAAACAATTCCCGGCCGATCTGCGCAATGGATGCTGCGCATCCCGCGTGGTGATGCGCGGACGATGGCGCCGACGATGAGGTAAGTGACATGGAAGGCTCTTACAAACACCCACAAATTTTCGCTGACATGCTGCTGTGCTGCCAGACCTATTACCCGATGCACGGCAACCTGCCCAAGCCCTTTCGCTTTGCCGTGGGGGATCGGATATTGGCCGAGATGGCCGACTGCTTGAAGGCGATAGTGTTGGCCAATGCGACCGATAAATCCACGTCGGTCGGCCTGGCGGAAGGTGCGGCACAGGTACGCCGGGTGCGCGCATCCATTGAAGTGGTGCGCGGCTTCTTACTGCTTGCATGGAAGCTACACTTCATCAGCCATGGTGGCTTGACCACCATGGCGACAGGGCTGGAGTCCATCAGTAAGCAGGCCGCCCGCTGGCAGCAATGGTTTGAACGGCAGCCCACGGTATGAAGGCAACCAACCCGCGCCGGTCATGTGTTGCGCTGTTGGCCCTGCGGTGCGTGCTGTGCTGCGCCCCGGCCCAAGCCCAGACACCGCCCCAGCCCCAAACCAGCTTACCCCAGTTGATCGCAACCGTGCTGGCCACGCACCCGGCTGTGCAGGGCCAGCGTGCCCAGCTGCAATCGGCTCAGGCCGGTGTGGACAGCGCGCGCTGGCAGTTTTACCCCACGCCGTCGGTCAGTGTGGAGACAGCGGCTGCCGGCGCGTCAGACCGGCTGTACCAGGGCGACCGGCTGGTGACCACGCTGCGCCTGCAGCAGCCGCTATGGAGCGGCGGGCGGCTGGGCGCGGGCACCGACAAGGCCGAGGCCACGCTGGCCGCCACCCAGGCCACGCTGGAAGACACCCGCTTGCAGCTGGGCCTGCGCGTGCTGCAGGCCTATGGTGACTGGTGGGGCGCGCAAGCCAAGGCCCAGGCCCTGGCCAGAAGCCTGGCCACCCACGAGCGGCTGCGCCAGCAGGTGGGCCGGCGCATCCAGGAAGGCGTCTCGGCCCAAAGCGACCTGGTGCAGGCGGTGGCCCGCCTGGAGGCGGTGCAATCCGAGGCAGCAGCTGCCCGCGCCCAGGGTGAGGTGGCGCTGGCGCGCCTGGGGCAGCTGCTGGGCGGCACGGTGGATGCCGCAGCGCTGGCCGCCGGGCTGGCAGCCACACCGGCCGCGCCGCGCTCCTTGACTGCCAGTTCGGCTGCCAGCCCGGCTGCCCTGCTGGCACAGGCCGCTGACATCAACCCCGCTGTGCGCAAGGCCCAGGCCCAGGCGCAGGTGCAAGAGGCGGTGGTGCGTGAGCGCCGTGCCGATTTGCGGCCCGAGGTCTATGCCCGGCTGGAGCGCCAGTACGGCAACTACAACCTGGCCAGCGGCGCGCCGGAGGACCGGCTCTTTATCGGCATGAGCAGCCGCTTTGGTGCCGGGCTGTCCACCCAGTCCAACCTAGAGGCGGCGCAAAGCCAGTTGCTCGCCGCCGCGGCTGAGGTGCAGGTGCAGCTGCGCACCGTGGGCGAGCAGCTGGCGGCAGACCAGGCCCAGGCCCTGTCGGTGGCCGGGCGCATCGCCTCCATCAAAGCCGCGCTGGCGGCTGGGGAGGATGTGTCGGCCTCTTACGACCGGCAGTTTCTGGCTGGGCGCAAGTCTTGGCTGGATGTGATGAACGCCGCGCGCGAACTGGCCCAAACCGAAACCCAGCTGGCCGAGCTGCAAGCCACCGAGCTGCTGCTGAGCTGGCGCCTGCTGGCCTACACCCGTGGCATTGATGCCTTGACCGAGACCAGCCCATGAGCGCTGCAAGCCTGATGCCCTGCCTGGCCCGGCTGGCCCAGTTGCAGCAAGAAAGCGTGGACCGCCTTGCCGTGCAGCAGGCGGTGCAGGCGGCGGTGCAGCAGCACCCAGCTGACGCGCGGGCGCAGCTTAAGGCAGTGGCAGCGCAGTTGCAGCTGGCGCCAGCGGCCTGGCGCAAGGTGCCTGATGCCGCCCGAATGCCAGCCCTGGTGCGGGGGCTGGATGGCGCTGCAGATCACACTGCAGAAGGCGCTGCAGATGACGCTGCTGGTGGGGAGTGGGGCGTGCTGCGCGGCCAGAACGCCCAGGGCCAGTGGATCAGCGAGTGGTGGGACGATGCCCAGCGGCGCTGGCAAGAGCGCGCCGATGCCGCCCCGCCCGGGCAGGCCTTTGCCAGCTTCAAGCTCAGCCGGCCCTATGTGGCCAGCCACAGCCCGGTGTGGGCGCTGATCCGCGACGAGATTATGGCCAACCGCCGGCTGCTGCTGGAGGCGGCGGTGGGCGGCCTGATGATCAACGTGGTGGCGCTGGCCACCTCGTTTTACAGCATGCAGGTGTATGACCGGGTGATCCCCAGCAGTGCCGCGCAGACCCTGCTGGTGCTGACGCTGGGCGTGTTGCTGGCGATTGTGTTTGAGCTGGTGGCCAAACGCGTGCGCAGCGGCCTGTATGAGCGCCTGATCGACCGGGTGGACCAACGCCTGTCACGCACCGTGTACCTGCGCTTTCTCTCGATCCGGCTGGACCAGCTGCCCCAAAGCGTGGGCGGTTTGGCCGCCCAGATGCGCGGTTATGAAACAGTGCGCGGTTTTTTTACCTCTGTGACCACCCACCTGATGGTGGACGCGCCCTTTGCGCTTCTGTTTGTGCTGGTGATTGGCCTCATCGCCGGCCCGCTGGCGCTGATACCGCTGACATTTTTTGTGATCTGCCTGGGCGTGGGCCTGTACTACCGGGCCAGGGTAGACGCCTTTGCCAGCCAGGCCAATGCGGCCAGCAACCAAAAAACCGGGCTGCTGGTGGAGACGGTGGAGGGGGCCGAGACCATCAAGGCCGGCCAGGGCGGCTGGCGCATGCTCTCGCGCTGGATGACAACCACCGACCAGGCGCGCGAGCTGGACTTGCAGATGCGCAACATCAGCGAGTATTCGCAGCACCTGGCCGGTGCGCTGCAGCAAATCTCTTACACCCTGATGATTGCCGCCGGTGCCCTGCTGGTGAGCCGGGGCGAGCTGACCATGGGTGGGCTGATTGCCTGCTCCATCCTGTCGGGCCGGGTGCTGACCCCGGTGTCGATGATCCCGGGCCAGCTGGTGCAGTGGGCGCAGACCAAGGCCGCGCTCAAAGGGCTGGACCGGCTTTGGGCCCTGCAAGACGACCACCACGGCCAAGAGCAGCCGATTGTGGTGGACACCCTGCGCGGTGAGTACCGCTTTGAGGGCGTGACTGCCAGCTACGCCGGCCGCCCGGCGCTGGTGCTGCCCAAGCTGCACATCTGCCCTGGAGAAAAAGTGGGCGTGCTGGGGCCAGTGGGCGCAGGCAAGACCACCCTGCTGCGGCTGCTCTCGGGCATGTACAAGCCGCAGGAGGGGCGCATCCTGCTCGATGACATCGAGCTGGGCCACCTCTCCAAGCCGCTGCTGGCCGAGCACCTGGGCTATGTGCAGCAGGACGGGCGCCTGTTTGCCGGCACGCTGCGCGACAACCTGATTCTGGGCCAGCTCGACCCCGGTGACGGGCCGATCATGGACGCGGCGCGCCAGACCGGCTTGCTGCAGGCGGTGATTGCGGCCCACCCCAAGGGCTTGCAGCAAGAGATCTACGAGGGCGGCACCGGCCTGTCTGGCGGGCAGCGGCAGCTGGTCAACCTGACCCGGGCCTTTTTGCGCCGGCCCACGCTGTGGCTGCTGGATGAACCCACCGCCTCGATGGACCGGGGGCTGGAGCTGCAACTGACGCAGGCGCTGCGCACCGCCATCCGGCCTACCGACACCCTGGTGCTGGTCACCCACAAGGGCGAGATGCTGGAGCTGGTGGACCGCCTGATCGTGATCGCCAACCACCAGGTGATGCTGGACGGCCCCAAAGCCCAGGTCTTGCAAAAGCTGCAGGCGCCTCCGCCTCAACATCCACCGGGCGCCCACCTGCAGAGGGTGGCGACATGAGGGCGGGCTTGACAAGACCCGGGCGCTGCCTGGGCGGTGTCTCGATGACACTGCTGCTGCTGGTGGCGCTGACGGTGTTTGTGCTGTGGGCGGCGCTGTTCGAGATTGACCAGTCGGTGCGGGCGCAGGGGCAGATCATTCCGGTGGCGCGCACCCAAGTGATCCAGGCGGCCGATGGCGGCGTGCTGGAGAAGCTGCTGGTGGAGGAGGGCGAGCGCGTCAAGGCCGGCCAGACCCTGGCTGTGCTGGAGCGCGAGCGCTCGACCGCCGGGCTGGATGAGAGCCGTGCCCGCGAGGCCGGGCTGACGGCTGCCCTGGTGCGCGCGCAGGCCGAGGCCGCCGAGCAGGTGCCAGAGTTTGGCCCCAGGCTCAGCCGCTACCCCGAGTTTGTGGCAGCACAACGGGCCCTGTACCTGCAGCGCAAGCGCGGCCTGCAGGAGGAGCTGGCCACGCTTAATACGGCGCTGGACATGGCGCGGGAAGAGCAACGCATGAACGAGACGCTGCTGAAAAACGGCGACACCAGCCAGCTGGAAGTGATGCGGGCCCGGCGGCAGGTGGGGGAGCTGGAAGGCAAGATCAACGCCACGCGCAACAAGTACCTGCAGGACGCCCGCACTGAAGCCACCAAGCTGTCGGAAGACCTGGCCTCCAACCGCTACAAGCTCGACGAGCGGCAAAGCATTCTGGGCAAAACCACCCTGACTGCGCCGATTGCCGGCGTGGTGAAGTACCTCAAGGTCACCACCATTGGCGGGGTGCTGCGTGCCGGTGACGAGCTGATGCAGATATCACCCACCGAGGGCGAGATGGTGTTTGAGCTCAAGGTCAACCCGGCCGACATCGGCCAGTTGAGCCTGGGCCTGCCGGCGGCCATTCGGCTCGATGCCTTTGATTACTCGGTGTACGGCAGCCTGGCGGGCAAGCTCACCTACCTGAGCTCGGACACGTTGGCCGAGCAGGGGGCCAACGGCCAAGTTAACTCCTACTACCGCGCCCAGGTGCGGCTGGACCCAGAGCAGGCCCGGGCCCAGCCCAACCCGAAACTGGCCGAGGTGGCCCTCAAACCCGGCATGACCGCCACAGTAGACATCCGCACCGGCCGGCGCTCGGTGCTGAAGTACCTGGCCAAGCCGGTGTACAAGGCGTTTGCCGGGGCAATGAACGAGCGGTAGGGGTTGGTGGCGTGGGACGCGGCTGCCCCACGAGTCCAAGCATGACTATGCAGCTTGTTTTCTCAAGAGTTCAAGTTTGGGCAGCACTGTCGCTTGAAATTCCCTTTGAACGTAAGCGGAGATGGACTTCTTGCCTTGCCTTAAGGACTCGATTTCGGAGTTCGTCAGCTGAACGGAAGCCGACAAGGTGCTGCGCTTCATTGCAAGTGAGCGCTCCGATTGCGACGCCAAAGATTTCACTGATGTCATTTGCGTACCTCGCTGCCAATTTTTTGAGAACCATTCTGTTTGGAACCGACGTCACCAGCCTTTGCCGTGACATACGAAGGATGCTGCTTGAGTTCTTTGTCAGTTTCAAACAAGTACAACGCCGTTATGTCACTTGGCATCGGCAACGCGCGAATTCCATGGAGGATCGTCTCATGTCGATGGAGAGGGGCCAAGTTATTCCCGGATTTTGTCGTATTGGCCTTAAATTATGCATGGCACTGACGGTCTGCGACCCCAGGGTTAGCGCTGAAGTTCGCCCGGCACAGCCTTGACCGGTGCGCCAGACAGACAGCCAGCGCTTGCATTTCGCTGTGCCACTTCAAAATGAATAGCGTACTAACCAGTAGCGACAAGGCTTACAACTGTTTTCACCACTTGTTGCGCAATTCGCGCAGCGTGCGGAACACGGTCTCGGCGTCGGGTTTGGCCGGCAGCGCGGGCACGCTGTCGCGCAGGCCGGCAATCACGCTTGCGTTGTCTAAGCGGAAAAAGGTGTTGTGCGCATGCTCCTGCGCGGGCTGCTCGGTGTGGGCGAACAGGCAGATGTGGCACATCGTGTGCCCGGGTGTGCCCAGGCACTCCAGCTCCACCGTCTTGCCCACTTTGATCACATCACCCGCTTGCACACCCCGGTCTACCCCGCTGATGCGCCCACCGGCCTTGTGGTGCGCAATCACCTTGGCGCCAGTGGCCGCCACCACCGCCGCGTTGCCGCCGGTGTGGTCGGCATGCTCGTGGGTGTTGAGCAGCTGCGTGATCTGCCAGCCGCGTACCCGTGCCGTGGCCAGGCATTTCTCGTGGTCCAGCGGGTCAATCGCCAGCGCCTCACCGGTCTCCGGGCGGGCGAACAAGGCGTTTGCCGGGGCAATGAACGAGCGGTAGGGGGTGGTGGCGTGGTTGCAGTCCGCGCTGGTGTTGGATAGTTTGTCCTCGAACGATTACAATCGACGCATGTTCAGCCTCAAAGCCTTGCCAGAATTCGACGCTTGGATTAGCGGTGTGCGAGATCGGCAGACCCGATTTAAATTGTTGCGCCGACTTGAGAAGGTGCAACGGGGTCTGCTGGGGGACGTTGCACCGGTCGGCGATGGTGTTTTTGAAATGCGTGAGTTTTTTGGCCCCGGTTGGCGGATGTATTACGTCCAACAGAAGGACATCATCATTGTCATGCTCGGCGGCGGTGACAAGTCTTCCCAAGTTACCGATATCGCCAAAGCAAAGTCACTGGCCAGCAACCTTAAGGAATTTTGACCATGAGCACAATCACCAAGGTGAGCGATCTGCCTGAGTTCGATATCGCGCAACACATCAAGACCGATGCGGACGTGGCCGAATACCTGCGTCAGGTTCTGGAAGATGGCGACTCTGGGGAACTGGCGGCCGCGCTTGGCCATATCGCCAAGGCGCGGGGCATGACTGAAATTGCCAAGGCCAGTGGCATCAAGCGCGAGGCGTTGTACAAAGCCTTGCGCGCCAATTCACAGCCCCGGCTGGACACCATTCAGCGTGTGTGCCGTGCCCTTGGCGTTAAATTGACTGCCACGGTTGCCAGTTGAGTGCCGGACTCATTTGCCCTGGCGCATCCTGCGTCTTTTTGAAGGGTCCACAGTGACAGTTTCCCCGCCCATCCCAGCCCCTGCCAGCTACCGGTCCATGCCTTCGGTGCTAACCTAGCCCCATGAACATTTCTTTTTGGCAACTGGGCAGCCGCACCCTCTGGCGTGACCTGCGTTCGGGCGAGTTGCGCCTGCTGGTGCTGGCGGTAACGCTGGCGGTGGCGGCCTTGACGGCGGTGGGTTTTTTTGCTGACAGGCTTCAGGGCGGCATGCAGCGCGATGCGCGGCAGTTGCTGGGTGGTGATGCGGTGATCGTCAGTGACAACCCGCCGCCGCCGGCCTTTGAGGCCAAAGCCCGCGGCCTGGGCTTGCAGGTGGTGGAGACCCTGGGTTTTCCGACCATGGCGCGGGCCACCGAGGCCCGGGGCGGCAACAGCAAGTTGGTGGCCTTGAAGGTGGTGGCGCCCGGCTACCCCCTGCGCGGCAGGCTGCGGGTGGCCACACAGCCCGAGGGTGCCGGCGAACTGACGAGGGACATCCCGGCGCCCGGCCAGGCCTGGGTGGAAGCCCCGCTGCTTGAAGCCCTGGGGCTGGCCGTGGGTGATGAACTTCTGCTGGGCGACAGCAAGCTGCGGGTCACGCGGCTCATCGTGACTGAGCCCGACCGTGGTGCCGGTTTCATGAATTTTTCGCCGCGCGTGATGATTCACCGCGCCGACCTGGCCGCCACCGGCCTGGTGCAGCCGGCCAGCCGGCTGACCTACCGGCAGGCGGTGGCGGGCGAGGATGCCGGCGTTAACGCCTTTGTGGCCTGGGCACAGGGCGAGGTCAAAAACCGCACGGTGCGGGGCGTGCGGGTGGAGTCGCTGCAGGGTGGCCGGCCGGAGCTGGGTCAGACCTTGGAGCGGGCCGAGAAATTTCTGAACCTGATCGCCCTGCTGGCGGCGCTGCTGAGCGCGGTGGCGGTGGCTTTGTCAGCCCGCGGATTTGCTGCCAACCATCTGGACGACTGCGCCATGCTGCGGGTGCTGGGCCTGAGCCAGCGCACCATTGCCTCGGCCTATGCCTTTGAATTTGCTGCCGTTGGCCTGATGGCCAGTGCCTTGGGCGTGCTCTGCGGCTACGCGGTGCACCACGTTTTTGTGCTGCTGCTGGCCGGCCTGGTCGATGCGGCCCTGCCGGCGCCGGGCATCTGGCCGGTGCTGTTTGGCATGGGCATGGGCTTGACGCTGCTGCTGGCTTTTGGCCTACCGCCGGTGCTGCAACTGGCGCAGGTGCCGCCGCTGCGGGTGATCCGGCGTGATGTGGGCCGACTCAAGCCCGCCTCGCTGGGCGTGCTGGGCGTCGGTGTGGCCGGATTTGCCGCCCTGTTGCTGGCCGCCAGCAGCGACCTGACGCTGGGCCTGATCGCCGTGGGTGGCTTTGCCGGCGCCACCGGCGTGTTTGCCCTGCTGAGCTGGCTGGCGGTCAAGCTGCTGCGCTGGCAGGTCAACGAGAGCACGGCGCCGCGCTGGCTGGTGCTGGCCACGCGCCAGATCTCGGCCCGGCCGGCCTACACGGTGGTGCAGGTCAGTGCCCTGTCGGTGGGCCTGCTGGCGCTGGTGCTGCTGGTGCTGCTGCGCACCGACCTGATCAACAGCTGGCGCAAGGCCACCCCGGCCGACGCGCCCAACCGCTTTGTCATCAACATCATACCGGAGCAGGGTAATGCTTTTCGTCAGGCCCTGACCGAGTCCGGTGTCACGCGCTTTGACTGGTACCCGATGATCCGCGGCCGTTTGTTGGCCGTAAACGGACGGACCGTGACGCCTGAGGACTACGCCGATGAGCGTGCTCGCCGTCTGGTAGACCGCGAGTTCAATCTGTCGCACAGTGCCGCCATGCCGGTGCAAAACCTGGTGGTGGACGGCCGCTGGGTGGAGGAAGAGGCCGGCGCCATCAGCGTGGAAGACGGTCTGGCTAAGACCCTGGGCCTGAAGCTGGGCGACACGATGTTGTTTGACGTTGGCGGCGTGCAGAACGAGGCCCGCATCACCTCGCTGCGCAAGGTGGACTGGGGCTCGCTGCGAGCCAACTTCTTTGCCATGTACCCGGTCAGCCGCATGACTGATGTTCCCAGCACCTACATGGGCGCCTTCAAGGCCCCGGCCGCGCCGGGCTTTGACAACGCGCTGGTGCGGCGTTTTCCCAACATCACCAATGTGGACATGAGCAGCACCTTCACCCAGGTGCAGCGCGTGCTAGACCAGGTGACCCGGGCCATTGAGTTTTTGTTTGCTTTCACGTTGGCAGCGGGGCTGGTGGTGCTGTTTGCGGCAGTGACCGCAACCCGCGAGGAGCGGGCGCGTGAATTTGCCATATTACGGGCCATGGGCGCACGCAGCAGTCTGCTGCGCCAGGTGCAGCGCGCCGAGCTGCTGGGCGTGGGCCTGCTGGCCGGGCTGCTGGCCTCTATCGTGGCTTCGGTGGTCGGATGGGCGCTGGCCCACTATGTGTTCCAGTTTGACTGGGTGGTGTCGCTCTGGGTGCCGCTGTGGGGCTCGCTCAGCGGTGCGCTGCTGGCGCTGGCGGCTGGCTGGTGGGGCCTGCGTGAGGTGCTGCGCCGGCCGGTGGTGGAGACCCTGCGCCGGGCGATTTCATCATGAACATTGACGAGCCATCAACGGCGGCCACGCCGTTTGACACCCTCGGTGGTGAGACCCAGGTGCTGGCGCTGGCAGAGCGTTTTTATGACCTGATGGACCTGGAGCCGGCTTATGCGGCGCTGCGAGCGGCGCACGGCAACACGCTGGCACAGGCGAGGCAAAAGCTGTTCTGGTATTTGTGCGGTTGGCTCGGTGGGCCGCAGCATTACACCGAGCGCTTCGGCCACCCCCGGCTGCGCGCCCGCCACATGCCGTTCGTGATTGGCAACACCGAGCGCGACCAATGGCTGGCCTGCATGGACCAGGCGATGCAGGAAACCGGCGTGCCCGACGACTTGCGCCTGCGCCTGGGTGGGGCCTTCTTTCAGACGGCCGACTGGATGCGCAACACGCCTGAGGCCTGAACGCAGCGGGGGCGCCTCAGGCGTCTAGGTCGATCTTGCGGTCCTGTGCCAGCTTGGTCCAGCGCTCGATGTCGGCCCGCATGAACTGGGCAAACTTCTCCGGCGACATCGAGATGGGCTCCAGCGCCTCATATGCGAGCTTATCGCGCAGGTCAGGCGCCTTCAGCACGGTTTCCAGCGAATCGTTGAGAAGCTTTACGATGGTCGCCGGCATATTGGCCGGGCCCACCACGCCATACCACTGCTGCGCATCAAAGCCGGGGTAGCCCAACTCCACCAGAGTGGGGGTGTCTTTGAGCAGCGGGTGGCGGCTGACGCCTGTCACCGCCAGTGGCCGCACCCGGCCCGAGCGGATGTGCGGCATGGCCGCCGCCAGCCCCGGGAACATAGCCTGCGTCTGGCCGCCGATCAGGTCGGTGAAGGCCGGTGCCACGCCCCGGTAGGGAATATGCACCATGAAGCTATTGACCTGCTGCTTGAACAGCTCCATGGTCAGGTGCGTGAGCGACCCGGCCCCGGCCGAACCGTAGCTGAGCTTGCCCGGGTTCTTGCGCAGGTAGTCGGCAAATTCCTTGAGGGTGTTGACGGGCAGGCTGCTGTTGACCACCAGCACATTGGGGGTGCCGCCAATCATGCCGATCGGGGTGAAGTCTTTGATTGGGTCGTAGGGCAGCTTGCGGGTGGCCGGGCTGGTGCCGTGGGTGGCGACATAGCCCTGCAGCAGGGTGCAGCCATCGGGCGCTGCTTTGGCCGTCACCTGGCAGGCAATCACGCCGCCGCCGCCGGCCTGGTTGTCGACCAAAAAGGTCTGGTTCAGCAGTTTGCCCCAGCGTTCGGTCACAGTGCGGCCCACCATGTCGCTGCCGCCGCCGGGTGCCACGGGCACGATGTAGCGGATGGGTTTGTTCGGGTAGGCGGCTTGCGCCAGCAACAGGCCAGGGCTTGCCAGCAGGCCAGTGCCAGCGCCCAAAAGGAGTCGACGTTTCATGAATAGCCCAAGTAAAAAATTACCACCGAATGGCAAGCATCTGTTGGATGGCCGTTGACTGCTATTGTGCCGCCATCAACAGTACCATTAATGCGCCGGCGCCGCCGTCGGCCGGTTTGGCCTGCACAAAGGCCAGCACCTCTTTTTTTTGCACCAGCCAGCTGTGCACCCGGCTTTTCAGGATGGGCGCCTTGCCCGGTGAGCCCAGCCCCTTGCCGTGCACCACGCGCACGCAGCGGATGCCGTGCTTGTGCGCTTCGCGGATGAAACTGCTGAGCGCCTCCCGCGCATCGTCGCGCCGCAGGCCGTGCAGGTCAAGTTGGCGCTGGATGCTCCAGTCACCCCGGCGCAGCTTGCGCGTCACGTCGGTGCCGATGCCCGGCCGGCGAAAACTCAGCAGGTCGTCGGTATCGAGCAGGGTGCCAACATCAAATTCGTCGCTGATGGCCTCGTGCAGCACCGCTTGCTCGTCGTGTTGGTAACGCATCACCACCGGCACCGGAGGGGCCTTTTTCAGCGTGGCCCGGCGCTTGTCAGGCAGGGGCTGGACCTTGCCCGCAGCGCGGAAGAAGAGCTCGCGCTCGCTGGTGGCCTGGCGTCGGGCGCGTGCCTGCTCGGCGGCGCGCTTGGTCTCTTGCGCGATGCGCGCCGCGATTTCTCGCTGCACCGTCTTGAGCCCGGCCAGGCTGTTGACTTTGACTTGGCCTTTGACCTTGACGCCCGGCGTGCTCACAGCAGCCCCTGTTCGGCCATGGACAGCGCCAGGCCCGGCGCCACGATCACGTGGTCGAGCACCCGCACGTCGATCAGTGCCAGCGTGGTCTTCAGGGTTTGTGTCAGATGCTCGTCGGCGCGTGACGGTTGCACCGTGCCGCTGGGGTGGTTGTGCGCCAGAACCACGGCGCTGGCCTGGTGGTGCAGGGCGCGCAGCACCACCTCGCGCGGGTAGACGCTGGTTTGCGTGATGGTGCCGCGAAACAGCTCCTCCATCGCCAGCAGCCGGTTTTGCACATCGAGAAACATCACAGCAAACACCTCATGGGCCTTGGCCGCCAGATGTAGCTGCAGGTAATGTTTGACAGCCTCTGGGGTGGCAAACACGGTGCGCTCGCGCAGCTGCTGCGCCGTGGCGCGGCGGGCCAGTTCTAGCACGCCCAGCAGCTCGGCGCGCTTGGCCGGCCCCAGCCCCTTGACGCCTTTGAGGTCGTTGTCGCTGGCGTGCAGCAGGCCGGCAAAGCCGTCAAAGCCATTCGGGTTGTCGGCGCTTTTGATCTGCAGCAGCTCGTGCGCCATCTGCAGCACACCCTTGCCCTGGATGCCGGTGCGCAGCAGCAGCGCTAGCAACTCGACATCGCACAGCGCGCCGGGCCCACGCGCCAAGAGCTTTTCTCTTGGACGGGCGTCGGGGGGTAGGTCTTGGAGCGGCATCGTGTCGGCTTTTACAATCAGTTCAGTTTATTCGGCAAACCCCGGTCAGGGATCAATGGCCCTAATTTTTCGTTGGAACTTTTATGCTCGCAACCCCTGTCTGTGTGGAGCCCGGCTCCTTTCTGACGCTGCACTACCGGCTGGCCGGCCCGGCTGGCGATGTGATCAACACCTTTGGCGGCAAGCCTGCCACCTTGACGCTGGGCAGCGGCGAGCTGTCACCGGCGGTTGAGGCCTGCCTGATGGGCCTGGCCGAGGGGGCGAGTGCCACCTTTGCGCTGCCAGCCGGTGCCGCTTTTGGCGATCGTAACCCGGCCATGCTGCAGTGGCTGGCGCGCCAGGTGCTGGCGGAGATGGGCGAGGCTGGGGCCCAGTACCAGATGGGCGATGTGGTTCAGTTCCCTACGCCCGACGGCCAGGGCCAGTTTGCCGGTGCGGTGTGCCAGCTGCGCAGCGATGCGCGCGGCGAGGCGGTGTTGTTTGACTTCAACCACCCGCTGGCTGGCCAGCCGGTGACGTTTGAAGTGCAACTGATTGGCGTGCTGTGAGCGCCGGCACCGGGCCCATCCTGCCGCAGGAGATCCTGCTGGCCGAACCGCGGGGTTTTTGCGCCGGCGTGGACCGCGCCATCGAGATCGTCGAGCGAGCCTTGCACAAATTTGGGTCACCGATCTACGTGCGCCATGAAATCGTGCACAACACCTATGTGGTGAACGACCTCAAAACCAAGGGCGCCATTTTTATTGAAGACCTGGACGACGTGCCACCGGGCGCCACGCTGGTGTTTTCGGCCCATGGCGTCAGCCGGGCGGTTCAGGACGAGGCGACAGCGCGCGGCTTTCGCATCTTTGATGCCACTTGTCCGCTGGTGACCAAGGTGCATGTGGAGGTGGCCAAGCTGCACAAAGAGGGCTTTGAGTTCATCATGATCGGCCACAAGGGCCACCCTGAGGTGGAAGGCACCATGGGCCAGCTCGACAGCGGGATCCACCTGGTGGAAGACGTAGCCGACGTGGAGCGGGTGCAGCCGGCCCAGACCGTGCGGCTGGCGCTGGTGACGCAAACCACCCTCAGTATGGACGACGCCGCCGCCATTGCCGCGGCCGTCAAGGCCCGTTTTCCGCAG
The DNA here is from genome assembly GCA_040400795.1 of Rhodoferax sp. GTDB lineage: Bacteria > Pseudomonadota > Gammaproteobacteria > Burkholderiales > Burkholderiaceae_C > Rhodoferax. The sequence continues at coordinate 45,266 of JBBAPO010000030.1, read as the reverse complement.
GTGCGCGAGCCCAAGCAGCAGGATATTTGCTATGCCACCCAGAACCGGCAGGATGCGGTCAAGCTGATGAGCCCGCAGGTGGACGTGGTGATTGTGGTGGGCAGCCCAACCAGCTCCAACAGCAACCGGTTGCGTGAGGTGGCGCGCAAGCTCGGCACAGAAAGCTACATGGTCGACAACGCTGAGGAGCTGCAGGCCGAATGGTTCAACGGCCGCCAACGCGTCGGCCTGACTGCCGGCGCCTCGGCGCCCGAGATACTGGTGCGCCAGGTGATCGACCGTATCAAGGCGCTGGGCGCGGTGTCGGTGCGCAAGATGGACGGCATCCAGGAAACCATCAAGTTCCCCCTGCCCAAAGGCCTCAAAGCCGATGGCGGCGGTGACGTTTCCAACTAACACACCCGCAGGCCAACACCATGACCCAAACTGATATCACACGCTCTGATATTGATAGCGCAATAAGAAGGCTGGACAAGGGCTGGCGGCACTTTTTGCGTGAAACGCCACTGTGGCAGCTGAGTGGCCGAACGATAGGCGTGGACTGCGCCCAGGTCTGGCTCAAGCTCGAGCACCTGCAGGTGGGCGGCAGCTTCAAGGCGCGTGGCATGCTCAACCGCATGCTGGCCCAGCCGATTCCCGCGGCCGGCGTGGTCATTGCCTCTGGCGGCAACGCTGGCATTGCGGCCGCGGCCGCGGCACAGGCGCTGGGCGTACCCTGCGAGGTGTTTGTCTCTGCCGTCTCTAGCCAGGCCAAGCGCGATCGGCTGCGCCAGCTCGGCGCGGCGGTGACCGTGGCAGGTGAAGGTTATACCCAGGCCTTCGAAGCCTGCCTGGCGCGCCAGCAGCTCAGCGGCGCAATGCTGATGCACGCTTATGACCAGATGGAGGTGGTGGCAGGTGCTGCCACCTTGGGCGCCGAGATCGAGGCCCAGGCCGGCCTGCCCGGCAGCGTGCTGGTCAGTGTGGGCGGCGGCGGATTGATTGGTGGCTTGGCGTCCTGGTTTGAACAGCGGTCCCGGGTGGTGGCGCTGGAGCCCGATCTGGCGCCCACGCTGCACAGCGCACGCGCTGCCGGCACGCCAGTGGATGTGGCGGTGAGTGGCGTGGCGGCTGATTCGCTGGGCGCCAAACGCATTGGCGATATTTCTTGGGCGGTGACCCAACGCCACGTCAAAGACGCGCTGCTGCTGCCAGACGCCGCCATTCGTGCCGCCCAGTTGTGGCTGTGGCAAGAGCTCAAACTGGCGGTGGAGCCGGCCGCCGCGCTGGGCCTGGCCGCCCTGCAGACCGGCGCCTACGTACCGAGGCCGGACGAGACGGTGTGCCTGATCCTGTGCGGCGCCAACCTGGACCCGGCCTCGCTGAACGCCGCGCCGGTTCCGTCATTCCCGTGACAACGGGCTGGGCAAATCTACAATTGACCCATGCTAGACATCACCCTACTCCGCAAAGACCTCGCCGGCGCCGTGGCGCGGCTTGAGACCCGCAAAAACCCGCAAGCCTTTCTGGACGTTGAGGCTTTCAGCCGGCTCGAAGCCGAGCGCAAGACCATCCAGATGCGCACCGAGGCGCTACAGAGCCAGCGCAACACTCTCAGCAAACAAATCGGCCAGCTCAAGGCGCGCGGCGCCGCCGGTCAGGCCGAGGCCGATGCGGCCATGGCCTCCGTGGTCAGCATCAAGGACGAACTCGAGGCCTCTGCCAAGCGGCTGGAGGCGCTGCAGGCCGAGCTCCAAAGCCTGCTGTTGGCGGTGCCCAATCTGCCGCACGAGAGCGTGCCGGTGGGGGCTGATGAGCAGGGCAATGTGCTGGCGCGCAGCTGGGGCACACCCAAGGCCTTTGACTTTCCCATCAAAGACCATGTGGACCTGGGCGAGCCGCTGGGGCTGGACTTTGGCTTGGGCGTCAAGCTCAGTGGTGCCCGCTTCACCGTGATGAAAGGGCCGATTGCCCGGCTGCACCGGGCGCTGGCGCAGTTCATGCTGGATGTACAGACCCAGGAGCACGGCTACACCGAGTGCTACACGCCCTACATCGTCAATGCCGACACCCTGCACGGCACCGGCCAGTTGCCCAAGTTTGAAGGCGATCTGTTTGCAGCCAAGAAGGGCGGGCAAGACGGCGAGACCAGTGAAACCGCTGCGTTGTACCTGATCCCGACCAGCGAAGTGACGCTGACTAATTTTGTGCGTGACGAGGTGCTGCCTGAGTCGGCCCTGCCGATCCGCCTCACGGCCCACACGCCCTGTTTCCGCTCAGAAGCCGGCAGCGCCGGGCGCGACACACGCGGCCTGATCCGCCAGCACCAGTTTGACAAGGTGGAGATGGTGCAGATCGTTCACCCCGACACCAGCTACGCCGCGCTGGAAGCCATGACCGGCCACGCCGAAGCCATTTTGCAAAAGCTGGGCCTGCCCTACCGAGTGATGAGCCTGTGTACGGGTGATATGGGTTTTGGCGCCAGCAAGACCTATGACCTTGAAGTCTGGTTGCCAGCCCAAAACACCTTTCGTGAGATCAGCTCGGTCTCCAATTGCGAGGCCTTTCAGGCGCGCCGCCTGCAGGCCCGCTTCAAGAACGCCCAGGGCAAGAACGAGCTGGTGCACACCCTGAATGGCTCCGGCCTGGCCGTGGGCCGTACCCTGGTGGCGGTGCTGGAGAATTACCAAAACGCCGACGGCTCCATCAGCGTGCCGCCAGCCCTGCAGCCCTATCTGGGCGGCTTGAGCATCATCACCGCCTAAGACCCCGTCATTCCCGGCCACCTACGTACGTCATTCCCGGCCAAGACCGGGAATCCAGGCAGTCCCGGGTCCCCGGTCGGGGCCACCAATATCCGTCATGCCCGACCTGATCGGGCATCCACGGGGTGCATGGGTCCCCGGTCGTTGCCGGGGACGACGAGCCGGGGACGACAGCTGGTCACGGCGTATACTAACCCCGTCACCGGGGGTGTCTGGCGCAAGGCAGACTGAGAAATACCCCACACACCTGATCTGGGTCATGCCAGCGTAGGGAGCGTGAAGGAGCGAGGTCCGCCAATTCTGGCTTTCCCCAACTCATTGCGCCCCCACTGGCGCATTGAAAGGCAAAGCGATGAAAAAGCGGATTTTTTCTTTGGGGCTGCTCGCAGCAGCAGCGTTGACAGCCAATTTGTCAGCGAAGGCTGCACCCGACGAGCTGCGCGTCATGGTGCACAGCTCGTTCTCCCTGCCCAAGCCCATGCTGGCGCAGTTTGAGACCCAGTCCAACGTCAAGCTCAGCATCATCAAGGGCGGAGACGCTGGTGAGATGCTCAACAAGTTGATCCTGACCCGTGCCCAGCCGGTGGCTGATGTGGTGTTCGGCATTGACAACGCGCTGGTGCTTAAGGCCCAGGCCGCTCAGGTGATTGAGCCCTTTCCAAATGCCGCGTTGCACGGCCCGGCAGCCCTGGCGCTGGGACACGGCGTGGTGCCGGTGGAGTACGGCTATGTCAACCTGAACTACGACAAGGCCTGGGTGGCCAAAAGCGGCGTGCCCCTGCCTAAGACCCTGGACGACCTGACGCAAGCCCCCTACCGCAACTGGCTCCTGGTGCAAAACCCTGCCACCTCCAGCCCCGGCTATGCTTTTTTACTGGCCACAGTGGCGGGCTTGGGCGAAGAAAAAGCCTTTGAATGGTGGGCCAAGATGCGCGCCAACGGCCTCAAGGTGACCAAAGGTTGGAGCGAAGCGTACAACACAGATTTCAGTCGCAACGGCGGCAAATACCCGGTGGTGGTGAGCTATGCCACCAGCCCCGCTGCCGAGGTGTTCTACAGCAAGGACAAGATCACCGAGTCGCCCACCGGCAACCTGTTTTTCAAGGGCGGGGTGTTCCGCCAGGTGGAGGGGGTGGCCTTGGTCAAGGGCGGCGGGCAACGCGCGGCAGCGGCCAAATTCATCGATTTCCTGCGCTCGGCGCCGGTCCAGGAGGCCCTGCAGACCAGCATGTGGATGTTCCCGGTGGAAGCCCGCACCCCGCGCGCCGAGGTGATGCGCCACGGGCCCGAGCCCACCACCTTTGACAGCCTGAGTAACGAGGCCATTGCCGACAAAGGCGCCCAGTGGGTCAGTCGCTGGACCCAGGTCGTGCTCAAGTAAATGCCAGTGGTGCCTCACCAGCCGGGCAGGCCATGAAAGGCCGGGGCCTGGCGTGGTTGGCGGCACTGCCCTTGGCGGCGTTGCTGTTGTTGTTGGTGGCGCCCTTGCTGCGCCTGTCGCTGGAAGGGTGGGGCGGTGCGGGCCAGGCTGCGCCGTCGCTTTGGCGGATGTGGCATGACGATTACTTGCGCTGGCGCGTGGGCTGGTCGGTGCTGCAGGCGGCGGCGACTTGCGTGGCGGCCTTGGCGCTGGGCCTGCCGGTGGCCTGGGTGCTGGCGCGGTTTGAATTTACTGGCCGCGCGCTGAGTCTGCGCCTGCTCATGCTGCCCTTTGTGGTGCCCACCCTGGTGGCAGCCATCGGCGTGTTGGCACTGTGGGGCCCACATGGATTGCTCGGCGGCCTGCTGGGTCTGGACTTGCAGGGCACGCCCTGGCTGCTGCTGTACGGCAACCTGTTTTTCAACCTGTGCCTGGTGGTGCGCGCTGCCGTTGAGGCGCTGGAGCGGGTCAGCGCGCGCCAACTGGCTGCGGCCCGTTCGCTGGGAGCCACGCCCTGGCGGGCTTTTTGGCGCATTGAGTGGCCGGCGATTGCGCCCTGGGTGGCATCGAGCCTGTGCCTGGTGTTTTTGTACTGTTTTGCCGGCTTTGGGCTGGCTTTGGTGTTGGGCGGGCAGCGCTATGCCACGGTCGAGGTCGAAATCTACACCCTGGTGGCGCACGAGCTCAAGTTGGCCGAAGCCAGCGCACTGGCTTCGGCCATGCTGCTGCTCACTGGTGGCGTCGCGCTGCTGTATGCCGGGCTAGAGCGGCGGCTCGGGGCCCCTGTCCGCGTGGAGCCGGTACCGCGCCGAGCGCCACGTGGGCTGGGTCAGTGGTTGGCCTTGGCAGCGGCGCTGGCGGTGCTTCTGCTGGTCTGTGCCGCGCCCCTGATGGCCATCGTCTGGCGTGCGCTGCTGGCCGGGCCGGCAGCCTGGGCTGAGCTGCTGGCGCCAGACACTCTGGCGGCACTCTGGAACACCCTGCGCTTCTCGGCCTTGGCGCTGCTGCTGGCCACGCTGATCGGACTGGCCCATGCCCTGTCAGCGCTGTCCGGCTTGCTGTGGCGAACGGCCAGTTACCTGCCCTTTGTGGTGTCTCCGGTGACGGTGGCTTTTGGCCTGTTGCTGCTCTATCCCGGCTGGACCGCCAGCCTGTCACTGTTGCTGGCGGCTTACGCTTTGCTGGCCTACCCGTTTGTGACCCAGTCCCTCAGCGCCGGGCTGGACAGCCTGCCGCTGCAACTGGCCCAGGCCGCTCGCACCCTGGGCGCCGGCCCCTGGCGTACCCTGTGGCGGGTGACCCTGCCGCTGCTGCGCCCGGCGCTGCGCCGGGGCATGGCCTTTGCCGCCGCCAGCGCGGTGGGCGAGTTTGCGGTGACCCTGTTTTTGTCGCGCCCCGAGTGGGCCACGCTGACCACCCTGATTTACGAGCGGCTGGGGCGCCCCGGTGCCGCCAATCGCGACGCAGCGCTGGTGCTGGCCTGCCTGCTGATGGCGCTGGCACTGCTGGCGTTTGTGCTGATTGAATGGCCGGCGCGACAAGGGCTTGCCAAGCAGCCGACCAACAGGCCATCAAGGAAGCTGGCCCATGCTTGAACTGCGCCACATCCACAAACAGTTTGGCCCTAGGGTACTGGCGCAGGACCTTAGCCTGCGCATCGCGCCGGGCGAGATCGTGGCCCTGCTCGGACCCTCTGGGTGCGGTAAAAGCACCCTGCTCAAGATCGTGGCCGGGCTGGAGCCGGCCGATCAGGGCAGCGTCTGGTTCAACGGCCAAGATATCACCCAGCAGCCGCCCGAGCGGCGGGGTTTTGCCCTGATGTTCCAGGACTTTGCGCTGTTCCCCCATCTGAATGTGCTCGACAACGTGGCCTTTGGCTTGGTGGAGCAGCGCCTGCCCCGCGCCCAGGCGCGGCAGCAGGCCGCCGCCATGCTGGCGCGCTTCGGCCTGGCGGCGCAAGCCGGGCAGCAGGTCTGGACCCTGTCGGGCGGCGAGCAGCAAAGGGTGGCCCTGGCGCGCGCCCTGATCACGGCACCTCGCGCGCTGCTGCTCGACGAGCCATTTTCGGCCCTGGACGCCGAGTTGCGGCAGAGCCTGCGCGACGAGTTCCGTCAGCACATCGCCGCTGCTGGTATGGCCACTTTGCTGGTGACGCACGATGAGCAAGAGGCCAGGGCCATGGCCTCGAGGGCGGTGCGCTTGCAGGGGGGGCAGTTGCTGCCGCTTTGGTGACGGGCCTGGTTTTCGTTGCCGTTTGGCGTTGGCGTTGGGAGGGGATGGCGCGCCTGATTCCGCTCGTGTCCCCCGGATGTAGCAGCCTGAGCGGCTGCCACATCCTCCTCCTTGACCTCGCTGCACCAGGCACGCCATCCCCTTGCTCTCCCGTCATTTCCGCGCAGGCGGGAATCCAGGCAGTCATGGGTCCCCGTTCGAGCCGGGGACGACAGGGTTGATCGGCCAGCCAATCCTTTCCGCCGACCAAACCTGTCGTCTGCCTGTCACGAACCTTGCCTAGACTGCGGTCGTCGGTGCCCGGGCGACCATCCCGGGCGAGTAGGGCATCAGTGGGGAGCGCAATGACGTGATGCGACCGACGCCAATTCACTATTATTTCCATAGCTGGAAATGACCGTAGCACAAGGGCTGGAGCCCAAAAACATTCGGTAAAATTCTGGTTTCAACACCAGTGGGCCCAGCCCAGGGCCCCATCCGATGTCTGCTTTACCTCACCCTCTGGTGCTGATCAGCCCCCAAACGCACCATGTCCTGATCGACCTGGCCTACGCCACGCCCAACAATGTGGCGGGCCAGGTGATTTATGCACGGCCTTTGTGCCTGTTGCACCGTGATGCTGAGGTCTGCCTGAGACGGGCCGTCGCCCTGGCGGCCGATGCCGACTGTCGCCTCAAGATTTTTGACGCTTTTCGCCCGCATGAGGCGCAGGTGCTGGTGTGGGACACCGCCCCTGATCGCGCCTATGTGGCCGACCCGGCCATCGGCTCCAACCATACCCGCGGCACCGCGCTGGACCTGACCCTGGTCGATGGCCAGGGTGATGAACTTGATATGGGCAGCGGTTTTGACGACATGACCCAGCTGTCGCACCACTTTAACCCCGCCGTATCGGCCCAGGCGCAGACCAATCGCCTGTTGCTGTTGCGCACCATGGAGGGCGCTGGCTTTGCCCATATTCCCCATGAGTGGTGGCACTACGCTTTGCCCGAGCCGGCGCGTTACCCGCTGCTCAGCAGTGCCGGACTGGGCGCGTTGAATCCAATGGCGCCTGGCTGATGCCCGGTTGATGCCCGGCACAGGGTTTTCCCGGTAGCCTGGCGTTCGGTATAAACTGGAAGCCGCCATCTGCGCCGGTCTTCGGCTGCGGCTCGTTTCACACATTTAAGGATCACTCCATGCGACACTCCACCCCTGTTCTGAACCGGCGCATGCTCGGCGTTGCCGCAGCCTGTGTTCTGGCGTTTGGCAGCAGCCTCACGCCCGCATTTGCCGCGACCCCCAAAGACACCCTGGTGATCACTTGGGCCATGGACGACATCATCACCATGGACCCGGGCGAGGCGTTTGAGATCTCGGCAGGCGAGATCATGGGCAATGCCTACGATCGTCTGATTCGTTATGACGTCAACGATCCGTCCAAACTGGTCGCTGACGTCGCCACCAAATGGTCGGTATCGGCTGATGGCAAGACCTACTCGTTCGAATTGCGCCCCGGTCTGAAATTTGCCTCCGGCAATGCACTGACGGCCGAAGATGTGGTCTATTCGCTGCAACGCGCGGTGCAGTTGGACAAGACGCCGGCTTTCATCTTGACCCAGTTCGGGCTGACCAAGGACAACGTCAAAGACAAGATCAAGCAGACCGGCCCGTTGACGCTGACTATGGAGACAGACAAGTCGTACGCCCCGACCTTCGTCTACAACTGCCTGACAGCCAATGTTGCCTCCATCGTCGATAAGAAGCTTTTGGTGTCCAAAGAAGTCGGCGGCGATATGGGTTACGGCTGGCTCAAGACCAATTACGCTGGCTCTGGTCCGCTGAAGCTGCGCGAGTGGCGCGCCAACGAGGTCATTGCCTTGGAGCGCAACGACAACTACTGGGGCGAAAAATCCAAGTTGTCGCGGGTCATCTACCGTCACGTCAAAGAGGCCTCGACCCAGCGTCTGATGCTCGAGAAGGGTGATGCCGACGTGGCGCGTAACCTGACGCCACAGGACTTGGCGGCGCTGGGAGGCAACAAAGAGATCAAGATCACCGCAACCCCAAAGGGCTATGTCTGGTACTTCAGCCTCAACCAGAAACACCCGATCTTGTCCAAACCTGAAGTGCGCGAGGCCTTGAAATGGTTGGTTGACTATGACGCCATCGGCAGCACAATGATCAAGAATATCGGAGTGGTGCATCAGAACTTCCTGCCGGTCGGTCTGCTTGGTGCCAGCACAGATAAGCCCTACAAACTCGACGTGGACAAAGCCAAGGCCCTGTTGGCCAAGGCAGGGCATCCCAACGGCTTCAAGATCTCAATGGACATGCGTACAACCCAACCGATTCAGGGCATCACCGAGGCGTTCCAGCAAACCGCGAAACGGGCCGGCATCGACATCGAAATCCTGCCAGGCGACGGCAAGCAGACGCTGACGAAGTACCGAGCGCGTCAACACGACATCTACATCGGTGCCTGGGGTGCCGACTACTGGGATCCGCACACCAATGCGGACACCTTCGCGCGCAACATGGACAACAAGGATGACGCCAAATCCAAGCCTCTGGCTTGGCGCAATGCCTGGGACATTCCCGACATGACCAAAAAGGCGGATTCGGCAGTGATTGAGCGCGATGCCGGCAAACGGACCGTCATGTACGCTGACATTCAGGCTGAACACCGCAAGTCCAGCCCCTTCGTCATCTTGGGTCAGCAGATTGAGACGGCTGCCATGCGCGCTGACGTCAATGGCTTGAAGCTCGGGCCGACCTCTGATTCGACCTATATGTTCAAGGTCACCAAGTAACGCTTAAGGGCTGCTGATCTTGGATTCCAGGCCCCCGGCGCAGGCGCAGCCTGCTGGCGGGAGAGGCGTGAGCCTGAAGCGACATGCGTGGCGTGCCAGCCGGTTTTTGGTGGTCATCCTGCTGACCTACCTGGGCTTGCTCGCCGTCACTTTTTTCATTGGGCGTGTGATGCCGATTGACCCCGTGTTGGCCATCGTTGGCGACCGGGCGCCTGAGCATGTGGTGCAGCGGGTGCGCGAGGAAATGGGTCTGAACAAGCCGCTGTATGCGCAGTTCGGCATCTACCTGAAGAAAGTGGTTACCGGTGACTTCGGTACCTCAGTACTGACCTCCAACCCGGTGATGACGGATATCCGTCGCACTTTCCCTGCCACCATCGAGCTGGCTACCCTGGGCATCCTGATCGGAGCATGTTTGGGCGTGCCCTTGGGGGTTTGGGCGGCGGTCAGGCGGGGTGGTTGGGTTGACCAACTGGTTCGGGTCATGGGTCTGATCGGCTACTCGGTGCCGATTTTTTGGCTCGGGCTGATGGGTCTGGTACTGTTTTATGCCAAGTTGGGTTGGGTGGGCGGACCGGGTCGCATCGATGTTGCCTATGAGTATTCGGTCACGCTCGAGAGCGGTTTCCTGCTGCTCGACACCGCACGCCAGGGGCAGTGGGACGCGTTCCGCAACGTTCTGTCGCACCTGATCCTGCCCGCTTCCCTGCTGGGCTATTTTTCATTGGCCTACATCAGCCGCATGACCCGCTCGTTCATGTTGCATGAGCTGAGCCAGGAGTACGTGGTGGCGGCGCGCGCCAAGGGCCTGTCTGAGGCCCGCATCATCTGGCGCCACGCCCTGCGCAACGCCATGGTGCCGCTGGTGACGGTGATTGCCCTGTCTTACGCCGGCTTGCTGGAGGGCTCGGTCTTGACAGAAACCGTGTTTGCCTGGCCGGGCTTGGGGCTGTACATCACCAACTCGCTGCAAAACGCTGACATGAACGCCGTGCTGGGCGGCACCATCATCGTCGGCTCGGTCTTCATTGGCTTGAACCTGCTGTCCGACCTGCTGTACCAATGGCTCGATCCGCGGACCCGAGCCCCCTGAAACGCACACCATGACTGACCTTGCCAAGTCCGCGCGGCCGTCGCGCCCGGAAACACTCCACGCATGGCTGATGGCCGAGCGGCCGCAGTCGCGCCGGCAGGCGGCCCTGGGCCGGGCCTATGGCGCCTGGCGAATTTTTACCCGTAACCGGCTGGCCATGGTCGGCTTGGCGATCGTGCTGCTCTTGGTGCTGGTGGCGGTGTTTGCCGACCTGCTGGCGCCTTACTCGCCCTATATTGGCGACCTGCGCACCACCCGCTTGCTGCCGCCGTCGAGCGCCCACTGGTTTGGCACCGACGATCAGGGGCGCGACATCCTGTCACGCATCATCCATGGTTCGCGCATCACGCTGTATGTGGTGGTGCTGGTGGCGGTATTGGCCGCGCCCATTGGGCTGGTGGTGGGCACGGTGGCCGGTTACCTGGGTGGCTGGGCCGATGCGGTGCTGATGCGCATCACCGATATTTTTCTGGCTTTTCCCCGGCTCATTCTGGCTCTGGCATTTGTAGCGGCCCTAGGGCCCGGCATCGAAAACGCGGTGATCGCGATCGCCATCACGTCCTGGCCGCCCTATGCCCGCATTGCCCGCGCCGAGACGCTGACCATCCGCCAGGCGGATTACATCGCGGCGGTGCAGCTGATCGGTGCATCACGCTGGCGCATCGTTGTGCGCCACATCATGCCGCTGTGTGTGTCCTCGGTGATCGTGCGGGTCACGCTGGACATGGCCGGCATCATCTTGACTGCCGCCGGACTGGGCTTTTTGGGGCTGGGCGCGCAGCCGCCCATGCCCGAATGGGGCGCGCTGATCGCCAACGGTCGGCTCTACGTGTTGGACCAATGGTGGGTGGCGGCAGCGCCAGGCGCGGCTATTTTTCTGGTGAGCCTGGCCTTTAATCTGCTGGGCGATGGCTTGCGAGACGCGCTGGACCCCAAGGCGGCCAAATGAGCAACAACAACGACCCGGTGCTGGTGGTTGATGACTTGCGCGTGGCCTTTCCCAACCGCGATGGTGGCTTTACCGAAGCCGTGCGCGGCGTCAGTTTTACCCTGGGCCGTGAGCGCCTGGGCATTGTGGGCGAGTCGGGTTCGGGCAAGTCGCAGACCGGGCGTGCCATTCTGGGCCTGACGGCCCCCGAGGGCCGGGTCACAGCCAAGCGCCTGCAGTTTCATGGCACTGACCTGCTTGGCTGCTCGCCGCGCCAGCGCCGCGCGTTGCGTGGCGGGCGCATCGCCATGGTGCTGCAAGACCCCAAGTTTTCGCTGAACCCGGTCATGACCATTGGCGACCAGATCATTGAGACGCTGCGTGCGCACAGCCGGGTGTCGGGCCGCGAAGCGCGCCAGGCTGCATTGGCGGCGCTGGAATCGGTACAGATCGACGACCCGGCCCGGGTGTTCCGGCTGTACCCGCATGAGGTCTCGGGCGGCATGGGCCAGCGCGCCATGATCGCCATGATGCTGATTGCCAACCCCGAGCTGCTGATTGCCGACGAGCCCACCTCGGCGCTCGATGTCACCGTGCAGTTGCAGGTGCTGGCCATTTTGGACGGGCTGGTGCGCCAGCGCGGCATGGGGCTGATTTTCATCTCGCACGACCTGCGCCTGGTCTCGACCTTTTGCGACCGCATCCTGGTGATGTACGCCGGCCGGGTGGTCGAAGAGATCGCTGCGGGCGGCCTGGCCGATGCCCGTCACCCCTACACGCTGGGCCTGCTCAATTGCTTGCCCAAGCTGGGCGACGTGCGGCACCCCTTGCCCACTCTGGACCGGCAGCCGGAGTGGGCGCTGTGAGCCGCCCCGTTGGCCTGGCCGTGCAAGGCCTGCGGGTCACCTACGACGGCTTTGTGGCGGTGGCCGACACCTCATTCCAGGTCGAGCCCGGTGGCAGCTTTGGTTTGGTGGGTGAGTCGGGTTCGGGCAAATCGACCGTGCTGCGCGCCATCTGCGGGCTGGCACCTTTGGCCGCAGGCAGCGTGCAGCTTCTGGGTGCTGCGCCTGCGCTGCCCAAGCCCGGCAGCAAGCCGTTTCGCCGCTTGGTGCAGATGGTGTTCCAAGACCCCTATGGCTCACTGCACCCGCGACAGACGGTGGACCGGATCCTGGCCGAACCGCTGGCCATCCACAAGATGGACGATGCCGAGGCCCGTATTGAGCGTGCGCTTGACGAGGTGGGACTGGGCACTGGTTTTCGCTTTCGCTACCCGCACCAACTGTCGGGCGGCCAGCGCCAGCGCATTGCGATTGCAAGGGCCCTGATTTTGGAGCCGCAGATTCTGCTGCTGGATGAACCCACCTCGGCGCTGGACGCCTCGGTGCAGGCCGAGGTGCTCAACCTTCTCGAAGACTTGCGCCACCGGCGTGGCCTGACCTTTGTCATGGTCAGCCACGATTTGGCAGTGGTCACTCACTTGTGCGACCGCCTCATGGTGATGCAGCGTGGCCAGACGGTGGAGCTGGTCAGCTCGTCCGACCTGGCGGCCAGCCGCGTCAGCCACCCTTACACCCAAAACCTGATGGAAGCCTCTGCGGGCTTTCGCCGCACCGGAGCATTGTCATGATCCACTGGGAAGCCCACGCCTGCCTGCCCCTGCACCCGCAGGCCAGTTTTGCACCGATAGAACGCTTTCATGCCGCTGGCGTGCACTATGTGTCGATCAACATCGGCATGGACATGAACCCGCTGTCGCAGGTGATGCAAACCATTGCTGGCTTTCGGGCCAGCGTGGCGGCCCAGCCCGAGCGCTTTGTGCTGGCGAACACGGTGCAGGATGTGGAGCAGGCCGCCGCCGAGGGCAAGCTCGCTATTGGCTTTGACCTGGAAGGTGCCATGCCGCTGCTGGAGCAGCCCGACATGGTGGCGCTGTACCAGAGCCTGGGCGTGCGCCAAATGCACCTGGCTTACAACCGCAACAACAGTGTGGCGGGTGGCTGCCATGATGTTGAGCAGGGCCTGACGCCGCTTGGGCACCAGGTGGTGCAAGCCATCAACGCCGCAGGCATGCTGATGGATTGCTCGCACACCGGCCGGCGCTGCAGCCTGGACATCATGGCGGCGTCTAGCGCGCCGGTGATCTTCAGCCATGCCAACCCCCTGTCGCTGGTGGAGCACGGCCGCAACGTCACCGACGAGCAGATCCGCGCCTCTGCCGCCACCGGTGGCGTGGTTTGTGTCTCGGGCGTGTCGTTTTTTCTGGGCAACGCCCAGCCCACTGCGGTGGATGTGGCGCGCCACGCGGCTTATGTGGCCAACCTGGTGGGTGTGCAGCACGCCGGCATTGGCCTGGACATCAGCTTTCGACAGCCCGAACTCGATGACAACCCACCCGACAACTACGACCCCAGCTACTGGTGGCCCAGTTCAGCCGGCTACAACCGGGCCGTGCACCCGTCTACCTACACCCCGATAGACACCTGGCAGGTGCTGGGCCAAGCCCTGCAAGACACCGGCATGACGGCGGCTGAGACCGCGCTGGTGATGGGCGGCAACATGATGCGGGTGGCGGGCCAGGTCTGGCGCTGAGCCTAGCACCTTTCCGTCATTCCCGCGTACCTTTCCGTCATTCCCGTGCAAACGGGAATCCATGGCTTCAGTGCGGCGCTTTCGCGCAGCGGAACCCAATATAGACCACGGCGGTATCGGCGGGTTTGCCTTGCAGGTGGTCGGCTTGCATTTGGGCGGCGCCGTACCACCAGGAGCCACCCCGCGTGCGCCGTTCGGCGCGCCCGGCCTCTGCCATGCCAGCGCTCTGCGGCTCGTCCACCCATTCCCAGGCATTGCCGCCCATGTCGTGCAAGCCGTTCACACCGGCCGGCGTCTGAGCGACGCGGGCGTGGCCATGGCCGCGAGACAGGCTGGCGCCGTGGCTAACGGCGCGCTGCTGGGCCGCAGCCCCGCAGTCAGCCAGGCACTGTGCGCCATGGGGTGAGTCGCCGGTGGGGTAGCGGTAGCTACGCCCGGTTGAAAAGCCGGCCGGCGGCGTTCGGCGTTGTTCGGTGTAGGCGGCGCTGACCCACTGCGCGTCGCTTGGCAAGCGTCCGCCGGCCCAGCGGCAAAAAGCCTGGGCTTCGTCAAAGCCGATGTGCACGGCCGGTTCGTCGTCGGCGGTTCTCCCCGGGTCGCCGCCAAAAGGGGCCGCCCAGGTCCAGCCCGGTTTCTGCACCCATCCAGCCTCGAACACAGCGCCGCCGCCTTCGCGCTCGGCGCGTGTCAGGCTGCCGGTGGCCTGTGCGAAGCGGCGAAACTGCCCGACCGTGGTTTCAGTGCGGGCCAAGCTGAAGCCACTCAAGGGTACCCAGTCGATACCTGCCGGGTTGCTGGTGCCAGCCGCGCCCACGGCGCCCTGGGCCATCGGCGCAGCCCCCAGCGCCCCTGCGAGGCACAGGGACAGGCCCAGGGACTGACCGCGGTCACGCAGGCCGAAAAAGAGGCGCCAAATAACGTGTGTTTGCATGGTGGCGAGATTTTGTCGGGGCGGGCCGTTGCAGGCGCCGTGGGTCCATCCAAAACCCCAAGCATTGCCCAGGAATGTGCCCGTCACCTGATCGCTCGGCTTCGGGTACGATGAAGATCATCTCAACCCTGCAAGGTGCCACCATGGATACGCTGATGCCCCAACCGCCACACGCTGGCTCGCGCCACGCCGGGGTTGACGTATGAACCTGCCATCGTTTGAACAATTCAGCCAGGCCTCTCTGGCTGAAGGCTTTGATGAAGTGCTGGTGCGTGACTGGCCGCCCGGGCAACATGTGGACAAGCACAGTCATCCTTTCGGCGTCAAGGCGCTGGTGGTGCGTGGTGACCTGGTGCTGACCGTAGGGGAGGCGGTGACTCACCTCCAAGCCGGTGACCCGTTTACCCTGGCGCGCGACACATTGCACGCAGATCAGTATGGCGCGGATGGCGCCACGTTTTGGGTGGCGCGCAAGAATTAGCCGGGCGGTGGTCGAGGCGGGTTGCGGTACGATGGGTTGAGTCTAACGAATCACAAGGACAACACCGTGGACGCACTCATTCCCCAAAAATCCCCCTATGCCAGGGAGGTTGAGGCCGGCAAAAGCCACTACTGGTGCTCCTGCGGGCAAAGCAAGTCGCAACCTTTTTGCGACGGCTCACACAAGGGCTCCAGTTTCACACCCGTCAAATATGACGCCACCGAAAACAAGACCGTGTACTTTTGCGGCTGCAAGCAAAGCGCCAACCAACCTCTGTGCGACGGCGCCCACAAAGCCCTGGTCTGAGTTTTAGGCGGGTGGATCTTTGTTTTTGAGATTGCTATATAAATAATAGCTAACTCGTCAATGAATACGGGGGCTATGGCTGGTTTTCACCAGTAAGTTGCTGGTTAGCGTTGGCGTTTGCGCTGGCGTTGGCGTTGGCGTTGGGCGGGGCTGGCGTGCCTGCTTCCGCTCGTGTCCTTCGCCCTGCGGGCTCCCCCTTGACCTCGCTGCAGCAGGCACGCCATCCCCTCCTTGGCTCGGAAAGACGGAATACCTGCATACCTGAATACGGGTCCCAGCGCTGGCGTGCCAAGGTCGTCGAGGTGGTGACGGGATGATCGGCGCAGCGGCATCAAGGAGGAGCCTGCAGGGCGGGGGACAGCCGCGGAGCCGCTCAGCCCGGCGCCGCCTTGACCGGTGCGTCAAACAGGCCAAACCACCCAGCCGCATCGATTTCAGTGCTAATGGTGCATCGCATCATTCAATCGCTGAATGACACGATGCATCGATTCAATTGGACGCTTACACCGCGCAGACTAGATACTGCTTGACTGGGCTCAAGTGGCATGGCTGCGCGCGCCCCTAGCATGCAGGCACCATGACGCTCTCCCTTCCCAGCTTTCTCGACAAAGAAAACACCATCGCCGGCCCCGGTTTCAACCGCTGGCTGGTGCCGCCGGCTGCGCTGGCGATTCACCTGTGCATTGGCATGGCCTATGGTTTTTCGGTGTTTTGGCTGCCCTTGTCCCGCGCGCTCGGCGTCAAGTCGGCTATTCCCTGCGGCCCCGAGGTCGGTTTTTGGGGGCAACTGTTCACCACGGGCTGTGACTGGCAGATTTCCACCCTGGGCTGGATGTACACCCTGTTTTTTGTGCTGCTGGGCTCGAGTGCGGCGCTGTGGGGTGGTTGGCTGGAGCGGGCCGGACCGCGCAAGGCGGGGGTGGTGTCGGCGCTGTGCTGGTGCGGCGGCATGCTGGTGTCGGCGTTGGGGGTGCACCTGCACCAGTTCTGGCTGATGGTGCTGGGCTCGGGCGTGATTGGCGGCATCGGGCTGGGGCTGGGCTACATCTCGCCGGTATCGACGCTGATCAAGTGGTTTCCCGACCGACGCGGCATGGCCACTGGCATGGCGATCATGGGCTTTGGCGGTGGCGCCATGATCGGCTCGCCGCTGGCGGCGGACCTGATGGCCTACTTTTCGTCGCCGACCGATGTTGGCGTGGCGCCGACCTTTGTGGTGATGGCGCTGATTTATCTGGTCTTCATGCTAGCCGGTGCTTTTGGCTACCGCGTGCCCGAAACCGGTTGGCAGCCGGCCGGCTGGACGCCGCCGGTGGCACAGGCGCACAACGGCATGATCACCCAGCGCCATGTGCATGTGAGTCGGGTCTGGGGCATTCCGCAGTTCTGGCTGTTGTGGATGGTTCTGTGCATGAACGTCAGCGCCGGTATCGGGGTGATCGGAATGGCCTCACCCATGCTGCAAGAGGTGTTTGGCGGCGCGCTGATCGGAGTCAAGGCGACTTTTGGCGAGCTGGACAAGGCCCAGTTGGCGGCCATGGCCACGGTAGCAGCGGGCTTTACCGCGCTGCTGTCGCTGTTCAACATCGCCGGCCGCTTTGTCTGGGCCAGCCTGTCGGACCGGCTGGGGCGGCGGCTGACCTATTCGGTGTTTTTCGTGCTGGGCGGTGCCTTGTACCTGAGCGTGCCCGGCAGCGCGGCGGCTGGCAGCATCGTGCTGTTTGTGGCGGCCCTGTGCGTGATCGTCAGCATGTACGGCGGCGGCTTTGCCACCGTGCCGGCCTACCTGGCCGATTTGTTTGGCACCCAGATGGTGGGCGCCATCCACGGCCGGCTGCTCACCGCCTGGGCCACGGCCGGCGTGCTGGGCCCGGTGGTGGTGAACTACATGCGCGAGTACCAGCTGGGCCTGGGCCTGCCGCGCGCGCAGGTCTACAACCAGACCATGCAGATTTTGGCCGCCATGCTGGTGGTAGGCCTGGTTAGCAACCTGCTGGTGCGCCCGCTGGCGCCCAAATGGTTCATGACCGACAGCGAGCTGGCCGCAGAAAAGCGCCTGGCGCACGAGCGCATGGCCTCTACCGTGCTGGTGCGCGACACCGCTGCCCATGCCGACCACGTCAGCCCTTGGCTGCTGGCACTGGCCTGGGCTGGCGTCGGTCTGCCGCTGGCCTGGGGCGTGTACCGCACGCTGTTGAGCGTGGCTAAATTTTTTGCCTAATCCCGAACCCTGATCCCGAACCCTGAACACTGACCCGACCATGAGCACACCCCTTTCCGAGACCGGCCCCGCGGTCCAGATCCTGGCCACGCTGGACGACATGCGCGAGCGCATCCGCAAAAAAAGTCAACTGAAAGGGCGCCAAGCCGACGAGGCCTCGCTGCGTGAAGTGCGGGCGCTGATTGGGGCGGCGCCGTACCGGCGCGACCTGCTGATCGAGCACCTGCACCAGATCAACGACGCGTACCGAGGCCTGCACGAGCGCCACCTGACGGCGCTGGCCAAAGCCATGAACCTGCCGTTGGCCGAGGTGTACGAGGTGGCTACGTTCTACCACCACTTCGAGGTGCTGCGCGGCGATGACCCAGGCCCGGCCCTGACGGTGCGGGTGTGCGACGGCCTAAGCTGTGAGCTGGCCGGCGCGCGCGATTTGCTGGCCCGGTTGCCGGCTATTTTGGGCACCGAGGTGCGGGTGATTGCCGCGCCCTGCCTGGGCCGCTGTGAGCAGGCGCCGGTGGCGGTGGTGCACCAAAACCCGGTGCTGCAGGCCACGCCAGAATCGGTGGCTTTGGTGGTCAAATCGGCTGCAGCCCTACATCCGCTTGCCTCTAACGCTACTATTTTTGAAGCAGCGGAGTATGCCGAGGCCTCTGTCTCGCCGCTGCCACAAGCCACGCAGGTAGCGCCCGGCTACACCGGCTACCAGACCTATCGCGCCCAGGGCGGCTACGCGCTGGCGGCGGCGCTGGCCGCCGGCACCCAGCCGGCCGAGGCGGTGCTCCAAGCGATGGAAGACTCGGGCCTGCGCGGCCTGGGCGGGGCTGGCTTTCCGGCCGGACGCAAGTGGCGCATTGTGCGCGAGCAGCCCAGCCCAAAGCTGATGGCGGTCAACATCGACGAGGGCGAGCCCGGCACCTTCAAGGACCGCACCTACCTGGAGCGGGATCCGCACCGCTTTTTGGAGGGGCTGCTGGTGGCGGCCCAGGTGGTGGGCATAGCGTCCTGCTACATCTACCTGCGTGACGAATACCACGGCTGCCGCGCCATCCTGGAGGCCGAGTTGGCGCTGTTGCGCGCCGACCCGCCCTGCGCCCTGCCGCTGATCGAGCTGCGCCGGGGGGCGGGCGCCTACATCTGCGGCGAAGAGTCGGCCATGATCGAGAGCATTGAGGGCAAGCGCGGCGAGCCCCGCATGCGCCCGCCCTACATCGCCCAGGTGGGCCTGTTTGGCCGGCCGACGCTGGAGCACAATTTTGAGACGCTGTACTGGGTGCGTGACATCGTGCAAAAAGGTCCGGCCTGGTTCAGCGGCTTTGGCCGCCATGGCCGCAAAGGCCTGCGCAGTTACAGTGTGAGCGGGCGGGTTCAGCACCCGGGCGTCAAGCTGGCACCGGCCGGCATCACGGTGCAGGAGTTGATCGAAGAGTATTGTGGCGGCATGCTGCCCGGCCACAGCCTATATGCCTATCTGCCCGGTGGTGCCTCTGGCGGCATTCTGCCGGCCAGCCTGAACCAGGTACCGCTGGACTTTGACACGCTGCAGCCCTATGGTTGCTTCATCGGCTCGGCGGCAGTGATTGTGCTCAGCCAGAAAGACCGGGCGCGCGACGCCGCACTCAACATGATGAAGTTTTTTGAGCATGAGAGCTGCGGCCAGTGCACGCCCTGCCGGGTCGGTACCGCCAAGGCGGTGCGGCTGATGCAGGCGCCGGTCTGGGACAACAGCACGCTGGAAGACCTCAATGTGGTGATGACCGACGCCTCCATCTGTGGCCTGGGTCAGGCTGCGCCCAACCCGGTGCGCAGCATCCAAAAATATTTTCCGCAGGAGATTGTTTAAATGAACGCGCCCGCCCACCTGGCTGAAGTGACGCCGCAAACCGTCAGCTTCACACTGAACCAGACGCCCATCCACGCCTTCGAGGGCGAAACCATCCTCAAAGCCGCCCAGCGGCATGGCATCGACATTCCGCACCTTTGCTACAAAGACGGCCTGCGCGCCGACGGCAACTGCCGCGCCTGTGTGGTCGAGGTCAAAGGCGAACGCACCTTGGCGCCCAGTTGCTGCCGCAGCGCCACGGCGGGCATGGAGGTGCAGTCCACCAGCGAGCGTGCCCTCAAGAGCCAAAAGATGGTGCTGGAAATGCTGCTCTCCGACATGCCCGACACCGGCTACAAGTGGAACGATGGCCAAGCTGGCTCGGGTGCAGCGGCTGGTACGGCGCCCCAGGACCGTCATGCCGGGCTTGATCCGGCATCCATGCAGCACGGTGAACTGAGCGACTGGGCTGCGCGCCTGAACGTGACAGTGCGGCCTGAGCTCAAAGCGCTGCGCCGCGACCAACCCGCCGCCGACCTGTCGCACCCGGCCATGGCGGTCAACCTGGACGCCTGCATCCAGTGCAACCGCTGCGTACGCGCCTGCCGTGAGGAGCAGGTCAACGACGTGATCGGCTACGCCCTGCGCGGCAGCCACAGCGCCATCGTGTTCGACCTGGCCGACCCCATGGGCGACAGCAGCTGCGTGGCCTGCGGCGAGTGCGTGCAGGCCTGCCCGACCGGGGCGCTGATGCCCAAAACGCAGGTGGGCTCGCAGGTGGTGGACAAAAAAGTGGACTCGGTCTGCCCGTTTTGCGGCGTGGGCTGCCTGCTGACCTACAACGTGAAAGACAACAAAATTATCAGTGTGGACGGGCGCGATGGCCCGGCCAACCACAGCCGCCTGTGCGTCAAAGGCCGTTTCGGCTTTGACTACGCGCACAGCCCCCAACGCCTGACCGTGCCGCTCATTCGGCGTGCCGGCGTGGCCAAGGACCCCGAGGCCTTGCAGGCCCTCAACCGCGACAGCGCCGACTGGTCGGCCGTGTTCCGTGAAGCCAGTTGGGACGAGGCGCTGGCGCTGGCTGCCGGCCGGCTTAAAGGTCTGCGTGACGACCATGGCCTCAAAGCCCTGGCTGGCTTTGGCTCGGCCAAGGGCAGCAATGAGGAAGCCTACTTGTTCCAGAAGCTGGTGCGCACCGGCTTTGGCTCCAACAACGTCGACCATTGCACCCGGCTGTGCCACGCGTCCAGCGTGGCGGCCTTGCTGGAGGGTGTGGGATCGGGTGCCGTCAGCAACCAGGTGAACGACGTGGCTCATGCCGAGCTGATTCTGGTGATCGGCTCCAACCCCACCTCCAACCACCCGGTGGCTGCCACCTGGATGAAGAACGCCGCCAAAGCTGGCGCCAAGATTGTGCTGGCTGACCCGCGCGTGACCGATATCGGCAAACACGCTTGGCGCACGCTGCAGTTCAAGCCCGACACCGACGTGGCCATGCTCAATGCGCTGATCCACACCGTGATCGACGAAGGCCTGGCCGACCAGGACTTCATTGCCCGGCGCACCAGCAATTTTGAAGCGCTGCGCGACAACGTGAAAGGCTACAGCCCCGAGGCGATGGCGCCGATCTGCGGCATCCCGGCGCAGACCCTGCGCGAGGTGGCGCGCGCCTTTGCCAAGGCCAAAAGCGCCATGATTCTGTGGGGCATGGGCATCAGCCAGCATGTGCACGGCACCGACAACGCGCGTTGCCTGATCGCCCTGGTGAGTGTGACCGGGCAGATTGGCAAGCCCGGCTCGGGCCTGCACCCGCTGCGTGGCCAGAACAACGTGCAGGGCGCCAGCGATGCCGGCCTGATCCCGATGATGTTCCCCAACTACCAGCGTGTCACCAACCCCGAGGCGCACAGCTGGTTTGAAAACTTCTGGGGTACCAAGCTCGACGACCAACCCGGCTATACCGTGGTCGAGATCATGCACAAGGCGCTGGCCCCCGACAGCGACCCGCACAAGGTGCGCGGCATGTACATCATGGGCGAGAACCCGGCCATGAGCGACCCCGACTTGAACCACGCGCGCCATGCCTTGGCCAGCTTGGAGCACCTGGTGGTGCAAGACATTTTCATGACCGAGACCGCCTGGCTGGCCGACGTGGTGCTGCCCGCCACCGCCTGGCCCGAGAAGACCGGTACCGTGAGCAACACCGACCGCATGGTGCAGCTCGGCCAGCAGGCCATTACCCCACCCGGTCAGGCCCGGCCCGACCTATGGATCATTCAGGACATCGCCCGGCGCATGGGCCTGGCCTGGGACTACCCAGGCGAGCACAGCGGCGTCGCCGCCGTGTACGAAGAGATGCGCCAAGCCATGCACGCCGCCATTTCGGGCATCAGCTGGGAGCGGCTGCAGCGTGAGTCGAGCGTGACCTACCCCTGCTTGTCGGCAGATGACCCAGGCTCACCCACAGTGTTCATCGAACGCTTCGCCACGGCGGATGGCCGGGTGCATCTGGTGCCGGCCGACATCATCCCGGCCAATGAGCGACCGGATACCGACTACCCCTTTGTGCTGATCACCGGGCGACAGCTGGAGCACTGGCACACCGGCAGCATGACGCGCCGCGCCGTGGTGCTGGATGCGATCGAGCCGATGGCCACTGCGTCCATGTGTGGTGACGACCTGCAGCAAATGGGCCTGCAGCCGGGCGATGTGATCACGGTGCGCTCACGCCGTGGCCAGGTGGCGATTCACTTGCGTCGCGACGACGGCACACCGCGTGGCGCCATCTTCATCCCGTTTGCCTACTACGAGGCGGCTGCCAATCTGATGACCAATGCCGCGCTCGACCCGGTGGGCAAGATCCCTGAGTTCAAGTACTGCGCGGTCGCGGTCACGGCCGGTGGGGTAACTGCAGATCGCAGCGGCTATTGATGGGCGGTGCCGGGGCTGTACTTGGTCTGCAGGTAGGCCAGGTAGGGCGCCGGGTCTAGACCGCGACCTGTGCTGCGCACCAGCAGCTCTTCACGCCCGAAGCGGCGGCCGTGCTGCCAGATGGCGTGGCCCAAAGCTGACTTGAGCGGCGCATAGTGGCCGGAACTAAGGGCAGGGCCAAGCGTCGCGTCCTGCTGCTGCAAGGCAGCCATGAGCTGGGCGGCCATCACATTGCCAATGGTGTAGGACGGGAAAGAGCCTATGTAGCCGGTGGACCAGTGCACGTCCTGCAGCACACCTTGGGCATCATTCGGCACGGTCAGCCCCAGGTCGCGCTGGATGGCCGCATTCCAGGCCCCGGGCAGGTCAGCCACAGGCAGCGAGCCGTCCATCAAGGCGCATTCGATGTCAACGCGCAGCATGACATGCAGGTCGTAGCTCAGCTCGTCGGCCTCAACCCGTATGAAGCCTGGCTCGGCATGGGTCACTGCGGCGTAAAACTCGTCGGGTGTCACGTCGGCGAGTTGCTCGGGAAAGTGGCTTTGCAGCTCAGTGAAATGCAGGCGCCAGAAGTCGCGGCTGCGCACCACATGGTTCTCCCACAGGCGGGACTGCGACTCATGCGCGCCAAAGCTGGTGCCGCCCACCGCGTACAGCCCAATCAGGTCGGTGGCAAAAACGGAGCAGGTGTAGGCGGGGTCCACGCCTTGCTCGTACAGGGCATGGCCGGTTTCGTGGGCGGTGCCGAACATCGATGCCGGCAGGTAGTCCCGCCGGTAGCGTGTGGTGATGCGCACGTCCTCGCGGGTGAACGAGACCTCAAACGGGTGCACGGTGGTGTCCAGCCGGCCGCGTTGCAGGTCGTAGCCCAGCTTCTCGGCCAGGGCCAGGCCGAAGCTGCGTTGCTCGGCTTCTGGGAAATCGCGAAACAGAAAGTCTCGCCGCCGCGGCGGCTGCGCTTGGGCAGCGGCCAACAGCGGCAGCAGGCCCTGGCGCAGGGTGGCAAACAGCTGCTGCAGGCTTGAGGCGGTTTCGCCCGGTTCGTACAAGGCCACCATGGCGTCATAGGGGTGTTCACGCCAACCGGCGCAATCGGCATAGCGGCGCGCCAGCGCCACTGTTTTTTCCAGATGCGGGGCAAACAGGGTGAAGTCGCTGCGTGCACGCGCCTCGATCCAGGCGGCTTGTGCCACCGTGCGCAGTGCGGCCCGTTCCTGGGTCAGGCTGGCCGGAATACGCCGGTGGTGCGCCACCGCCTGCTGCACCTGGGCCACCATGCTGCGCTCAAGCGCGTCTGGTGCCAGCTCTTGCACTGCCTGTTCGGCGGCCGCCAAGGCGGCCTCGGTCTGCGGGCTGAGCAGCAGCTCCAGCGCCAGACCGGTGAGCGTCGAGATTTGTAGCCCGCGCGTTTGTGCGCCACCGGCGGGCATCATGGTGCGCGAATCCCAGGTCAGGACCGAGATCGCGTTCAGCACGTCGTTCACGGCGGCAACGCGCGCTTGAAGCGCAGCCAGAGGGCTGGTGTTGGGCATCAGGTTCTCGTCACGGGATGTTTCAGGCTACGCCGCCGGCAGCCAGATGGCAGGCGAGCTGCCGCCCGTCAGCGCTGGTCTGCAGTGATGGCGCTTCGCGCTTGCAGCGTGCACCAGCCAGTGGGCAGCGCGGGTGGAAATGGCAGCCACTGGGCGGGTTCAGGGGCGAGGGAATTTCGCCGGCAATCGGGTGAAACACCTGGCGACCTGCACCCACCCTGGGCACGCTGTCGAACAGGGCGCGCGTGTAGGGGTGGCCTGGCGTGGCATAGAGCTGGGCCATGGGCGCAATCTCAACAATGCGGCCCAGGTACATGATGGCCACCCGGTCGCACACGTGGCGAACCACGCCGAGGTCGTGGCTGATGAAGACGGCCGTCAGCCCCAGGTCGCGGCGCAGGTCCATGAACAGGTTCAGCACCTGGGCCTGGATGGAGACATCCAGCGAGGCCACCGG
Organism: Rhodoferax sp.; assembly: GCA_040400795.1. GTDB lineage: Bacteria > Pseudomonadota > Gammaproteobacteria > Burkholderiales > Burkholderiaceae_C > Rhodoferax. The sequence goes on along the minus strand of JBBAPO010000030.1, from coordinate 20,781 downwards.
CTCATCCAGCACCAACACATCAGGCTTCATGGCCAGCGCGCGCGCAATGGCCACCCGCTGCCGCTGGCCACCAGAGAACTGGTGCGGGAAGCGCCGGCGCAGATCCGGGTCCAGCCCGACACGCTCCAGCATGCTGGCCACGTAGGCGTCGGCGTGCTGCGGCTGCACCAGATGGTGCGTGAGCGGCCCCTCACTGATGGTGTCGCCCACCCGCATGCGCGGGTTGAGGCTGGAGAAGGGGTCTTGGTGCACCATCTGTACCCGGGTGGTCAGCTTGACGGTGCGCCTGCCCTGTTGCCGGGCCACGGGCGCGCCGTCAAACACCACCTGGCCCTCACTCGGGCTGTAGATGCCGGCCATGATGCGGCCCAGGGTGGACTTGCCACAGCCGGACTCACCGACCAGACCCAGCACCTCACCTTTGGGGATGCTCAAGGCCACATCGGTGACGGCGCGTACCGTTTGAAGGCTGGTGGTACCACCGAGCAGGCCAGCGAGCCGCTCGGCCAGTAAGACCGGCTTGACGAAGCGCTTGGACACGCCCTGGATTTGGAGCAGGTCGGCCATGGCTAGGTCCACTGGATGGGGTGGTGGCACAGCGCGCTTCGGCCATCGGCGAGTTGCTGCAGCGGCGGAGGGGTGTTGCAGAGCGGGCTGGCTTTGCTGCAGCGGGGCGCGAAGGCGCAGCCCTGGCCCAGATCGGCCAACGATGGGGCTTGGCCGGGGACCTGTTGCAGGCGTGTTCCGGGTTCGTGTTCGGCAGGCACTGACGCCAACAAGCCGGCGGTGTAGGGGTGGTGCGGCTGTGCCATCACCGCGTCGGCCGAGCCGGCTTCGACGATCTTGCCGGCGTACATCACACAAATATCGTCGGCCAGGCTGGACACCACCGCCAGATCGTGGGTGACCCAGACAAAGGCGGTGCCGGTCTCGCTGGCCAGGCGCCGCACCTCAGCCAAAATTTGACCCTGGATCGACACATCCAGCGCGGTGGTCGGCTCATCGGCCAGGATCACCGCCGGGCGGTGCAGCAGGGCGATGGCAATCGCCACCCGTTGGCGCATGCCACCCGACAGTTGGTGCGGGTAAGCGTCCAGCCGCTCCTGCGGGCTGGGGATGCCTACTGTGACCAATGCCTGCCTGGCGCGTTCTAGTGCCACGGCGGTAGACACCTTGTCGTGCGCCTTGACGGCCGCAACCATCTGGGTGGAGACCTTGAGCACCGGGTTCAGCGTCATCATCGGGTCTTGAAAAACCATGGCGATCTGCGCCCCGCGAATTTGGCGCAAGGCCTCGCCACGCAGTTGGGTCAGGTCAACGCCGTTGAGCAAGACCTGACCGCCGGCTATCCGTCCCGGTGCCTCGATCAGGCCAAGAATGGAGTAGGCCGTGACACTTTTGCCCGAGCCCGACTCCCCCACCAGACCCAGGATACGACCTCGGCCAACCTCAAAGCTGACGCCGTCGACGGCTTTGACGACACCGCCGCGCACGGCGAACTCGGTGCGCAGGTTCTGAACCCGCAAGACGGCTTCACTCATCGGCTGCGCCTCGGGTTAAGCACGTAGCGCACCTGATCACCCACAAGGTTGATGGCGACCACGGTCACCATCAAGGCAATGCCCGGGTAGATGGAGATCCAGTAGCGGCCGGACAGCAGAAACTGAAAGCCGTTGGAAATAAGCGATCCCAGTGACGGCTGTGTCAGCGGCAATCCCAGGCCTAGAAAGGACAGGGTGGCCTCCAGCGCGATGGAGTTCGCGACTTGTACAGTGGCGACCACGATCAAAGGCGGCAGGGCATTGGGCAGCAGGTGGCGAAACAGCACCCGCATGGCTGGCAACGGCGTTGACAGCGCTGCTTCAATGTAGTCCTTGTTGCGTTCGGCGCTGGCCGCGCCGTGGGCGGTGCGCGCAAAGTAGGCGTACTGCGCCAGCGCCAGGGCCGCCACCAACTGCGGCAAACCCTGACCAAGTAAAGCCACCAGAACCAGCGCCAGCAGGATGGCCGGCAGGGACAGTTGCAGGTCAATCACACGCATGATGACCGCCTCCAGTCGCCCGCCGTAGTAGGCGGCCAACAGGCCCACCACGCCGCCGAGCATCAGGGCCAAGGTGCCGGCCAGTACGCCCACCAGCAGGCTGGTGCGCAGGCCGTACAAAATGGCAGAGAAAACGTCGCGCCCAGCGGCATCGGTGCCCAGCCAGTGCACATAGCCGCCAGGGCCGATTTCGCCCGGCATCAGGCGCGCTGCAGCCAAGTCCAAAGTGGCCTGGTTGTAGGGGTCTTGCGGTGTGATGAGGGGTGCCAGCACGGCAGCCAGGATCACAATCGCGATCACCACCAGGGCCAGCACAGCAACCCGGCTTTGCCGATAGTCTGCCCAGAAGTTGGCGAGCCGGCTCCAGCGGGTTTCAAGGACCAAGCTCATTGAGCAGCCTTGATGCGGATGCGGGGATCGAGTTGCCCGTAGATCAGGTCCACCACAAAATTGATGAGCACAAACAGCACGACGACCAGTACCAGGTAGGCCACCATCACCGGGCGGTCCAGCACCGTGATGGAGTCGATGATCAGTTTGCCCATGCCGGGCCAGTTGAAAACGGTTTCGGTCACCACCGCAAACGCCAGTGTGGAGCCGAACTCCAGACCGAACACGGTCACGATGGGGATGGAGATATTTTTCAGCACGTGCAGGCCAAGCACCTTGGATTCAGACAAGCCCTGGGCTCGGGCAAAACGCACATAGTCCGAGCTCATCACCTCCACGGTGCCAGCCCGCGCCAGACGAATCAGCAGGCCCAGTTTGAACAGCGCCAGATTGAACGCCGGCAGTACCAGATGGCTCAGCCCCTCCCAAGACCCAATGGACAGCTTCATGCCCAGCAGTTCTGTCACCGGCCCGCGCCCACCCGACGGCAGCCAGCGTAGCTCCACCGCAAAGCCCATGATCAGCAGCAGACCGACCCAGAAGGTCGGAACACTGAAGCCCAGTACTGACACCCCCATGATCACTTTGGACGAGACCGCATCGGGCTTGTAGCCTGCCCAGATGCCCAGCGGTATGCCCAGCAGCGTCGCGATCAGCATGGCGGACACCGCCAGCTCCAGCGTGGCCGGCAGCCGCGAAAAGATCAGGCCGAACACTGGCAGCCGGTAAATGAAGGATTCCCCCATGTCCCCTTGCAGCAGGTTGCCCATGAAGATGAAATACTGCGCGTACAGCGGTCGGTCAAACCCATAGCGTTGGATCAGGCTCTCGCGCAGGGCCTGGCTGGACGCCGGATCGATCATGACGTCGATCGGGTTGCCAATGGCATAGACGCCAACAAACACCAGCATCGACATCGCCACCACGACCAGCACCGCCTGCAGCAATCGCTGTATGAAGAAGCTGATCATGTTGGCCGCAGAATCAACGCTTGGGCTTGATCTCGTAGGCCAGGGTTTCCTGGTCCATGCGAGCGGGAATAGTCATCATGCCGGCTTTGGAGGCCCAGATGGTCTGCAACTGCACGGTCGGGATCAGCGCACGGTCGGTCATGGACAGCTCGGAGGCCTTCTCGAACAAGGCACGGCGCTTGTTGTCGTCCATGGTGCGGCTGCCTTCTTCCAGCAGCTTGTCAACAGCTGGGTTGGAGTAACCCTGCTTGTTGAAGGCACCCAGGCCCATGGCTGCATCGGCTGTGTGCACCAAAGACCCGTAGGTGTAGCTGGCTTCACCCGTGAGGGTGCCCCAGCCGCTCATCCACAGGCTGTACTCGCCTTTTTGCTGCGCCGGGAAAAACACCGTGCCGTTGAGGGCGTTGGCGTTGACTTTCAGACCAGCCCGCGCCCACATCTGCGACAGCGCTTCGCAAACCGCAGAGTCGCCTGGCAAGCGGTTGTTGGTGCAGAAGAAATCGATCTCGAAGCCTTTCGGGTAACCCGCTTCTGTCAACAACTGCTTGGCCTTGTTGACATCAAACGGCCGCTCGGGCAGGTTCTTGCTTCCGCCAAAAAAGTTGGCTGGCATCAACTGGTTGGCTGGACGGCCCAGGCCTTCAAGCACGATGCGGACCAAGGTCCTACGGTCGATGGCGAGGTCCATGGCCTCACGCACCCGGGCGTCGCGCAGGGGGTTTGCAGCGATCTCTTTACCGTCGACCTTGACGGGCTTGGGCAGGGTTTCCTTGACGTTGGGTGTGATGTTGAGGATGTACACCGTGTCGGCGATAAAGGTATCAACCGATTTGTCGCGCTGGAGCGAGGCATAGTCGGTTGCCGGCACGTAGTTGACCAGATCAACCTGGCCCGACTTCAAGGCCGCCATGCGTGCTGGATCACTCGGAATTTCTTTGCGAATCACCTGCTCCCAGTGCTGTTTTTCGCCCCAGTAGCCGTCAAAGCGTTTCATGACCATGTCACCCTTGGGCGCCCAGGACACAAAGCGGTAGGGTCCGGTGCCAATCGCGGCCTTGCCCGAATTGAATTGCTCGTTGCGGGCTTCCATGCCAATGGACTTGGGCACCACAAACAGGCGGATAAAGTCGTTAGGCAGGGTAGGGGCCGCTGCCTTGGTCCTGACATGCAGCGTGTACTTGTCAACCACCCTGGTATCTCTGACCTGCTTGGTGTAGATCGTCATGCTCATTGGGCCGGTGACGACCGGAATGCGGTCGATCGAGAACTTGACGTCTTCCGCAGTCAACTCTGCGCCGTCGTGAAACTTGACGCCCTGGCGAATCTTGAACTCCCAGGTGGTCTCATCCACTGGCTTCCAGGACACCGCTAGGCCGGGTTTGAGCTGGAGTTTGTCGTCGGCCATGACCACGGTGTCAAACACGTGCCTTAAGGCCTCGGCTTGGCCGCCCAGGGTGGACCAATGCGGGTCCATGGAATCCGGGCCGGCCCGAACGCCCATCGTCAGCGTTTGTGCCGACACGGTGCCGCCGAGCATGGCGGCGGCAATCAGCCCTGCCAGGGCAAGGTGCTTGCTTTGCTTCACAATTGGCTTCATCAGATACTCCTGTTTGTTTTAATTCCACTGTACAACGCGTTCCAGCCCACACTGTTCTACAAAACTATAACATAGGCTGTGCACGCATTGGCTCATCAAATTACCAATGGTTCCATGGGGTCAACCGTTCTATACTGATGGTACAGTCTCGCGTCGAGGCAGGGCTACAGCATAGGAGACCATGAAAAACCGCAGAGCTGCACAAGCAGGAGCCGGCACTGGCAGCCAGGGATCAGGTGCGCCGACAGCGCGACTGCTGGTGGACCTGGCTGAGTCCCTGGACCGCAGCTTGCCGGTTCCTTTGGGGACGCAACTGCGCGGCTTGATCGAGTTTGGCATTGCACTGGGCGAACTCCCGCCGGGCCAACGTTTGCCCTCCGTGCGCGAGTTGGCGCAGCGCGCCAATGTCGCTCCGATGACGGTGGCGACGGTGTACACCGAGTTGCGCTTGTCTGGGCTGATCGAAACCAAGCCAGGCGCCGGCACCTACGTGGCTGACGGCCACCGCAGCGATGGCCTGCGCTCAAAGGCCATGCGAACACTGCAACGCCGGGTTGACCGTTTGCTGCAAGAAGCTGAAGCGCTGGGGCTGGCGCCATCTCTGGTGGCGTCACTTGTCAATGCGCGGGTGGCGCGCAGCCGCCCTGCAAGCCGTGCCCTGCGCCTGGTCATGGTGGGCAATTTTCTTGACACCACCCAAAAATACGCAGAACGGATCAGCACCTATCTGAAAGAGGGCGACACAATCACGGCCACCACCCTGGAGGCCTTGCAGCAAGTCACAGGGGGGGAGTTTCCCTACGACATCTGCGTCACGCTGGCGCATCGTCGCGGCGAGTTGGAGGACAGGCTGCCGGTAGGCGTGCCAGTGGTCGGCTTGAGCTTCATCCCGGCCGAAGAAACCCGTGCACTGCTGGCGTCCATTGACCCCTTGGCTCGTGTCGGCATCGTGTCGGTCTACCCCGAGTTCATGGCTCTGATGAAGCTGGGTGTGCTGCGCTTCACCCCCCATGTCGCCAACCCCCAGTTGCGCTTGATGACCGCGCCAGACCTGCAGGCTTTTTTGACCGGTGTCGACGTGCTGGTGTACGCCAGTGGCGCGGGTGAGATATTGCGCCATTGGCCGGCGGGCCGGCAGGCGATTGAGTTTCGTTACGTGCCTGACCCCCATGCCATCGAACAGACACTTATCCCCGCCGTCGAAAGGCTGCGCAGTCAAATTGCGTTTCAAAAGGAAAGAACCCATGAAGATCAGTGACATGAATTGGCTCCAGGTCGAGCAGTACCTGGCCACAGATGACCGTGCCGTGGTGCCCATCGGCAGTACCGAGCAGCACGCCTATCTGAGCCTGTCGGTGGACAGCATCTTGAGCGAAAGGGTGGCCGCGGATGCCGCGCTGCCGTTGAACGTCCCGGTGTTCCCGGTGCTGGCCTATGGCATCACGCCCTATTTCATGGCCTATCCCGGCACAGTATCGCTGCGCACCGAGACCTACCAAAACCTGCTGACCGATATTTTGGACAGCCTGCGCAGCACTGGCTTCAAGCGCATCCTGTTGGTCAATGGCCATGGCGGTAACGCGCCCGGCCTGATCGCCGTCAACGCCTGGTTGGAGGCCAACCCGGGCTGCAAGGTGCGCATCCACAATTGGTGGAATTCGCCCAAAACGTTTGCCAAGGTCAAGGAGATTGATCCGGTGGCCTCGCACGCGTCCTGGATGGAAAACTTTCCCTGCACCCGCTTGGCCGGTGTGGTCCAGCCCGACCTGCAAAAGCCAATGGTCGACCTGGCCCTGATGCGCACGCTGGGCCCAGCCGGCGTGCGCGAGCTGATCGGCGATGGCAATTTTGGCGGCTGCTACCAGCGCTCGGACGATGAGATGAATGCGGTCTGGTCGGTGGCAGTGGAAGAAACACGTAGCTTGATCGACGCCCTGTGAACCAAAGCGCACGCATGAACCAAGACACTATTTTGATCTGGGGCGCCGGCGCCGTTGGCGGGACTCTGGGCGCGTATTTGGCCCGCGCCGGTGAAGACGTCCTGCTGGTGGACATTGCAGAGGACCACGTGGACGCCATGAACCGTGACGGCCTTGCTATTGAGGGCCCGGTTGAGTGCTTCACCCAAGGTGTGCGGGCCGCAACGCCATCCCAGGTGCGCGGTACCTTTGACCGGGTCATCCTGGCGGTCAAAGCCCATCACACGCATCAAGCGGTGCTAGCCCTCAAACCTCATCTGGCCGGCGAGGGCTCGGTGCTGTCCGCGCAAAACGGTCTCAATGAACTGGTCATTGCAGAGGCGGTCGGTGCCGAGAGAACCGTGGGCTGCTTCGTCAATTTTGGTGCTGACTGGCTGGGGCCAGGGCGCATCCTGCTGGGCAATCGGGCCACCGTGGCGCTGGGCGAGCTTGATGGCCTGGCCACTGCACGCGCTGCGGATTACCACCGACTGCTGCAACTGTTTGAGCCCGATGCGGTGCACACGCCCAATATCTGGGGCTACCTGTGGGGCAAGCTCGGCTATGGTGCCATCCTGTTTGCCACCGCGCTGACCGATGCGTCGATGTCGGACAACCTGGCCTCCGAACCGCACTTCTCCGTGTTCCACCGCCTGGGTCGCGAGGTGATGGCGGTGGCACTGCAGCAGGGGGTGACGCCTTTGGGCTTCAACGGTTTCGATCCAGTCGCCTTCATGCCTGATGCGCCAGAGGCGCTGGCGCGACGCTCGGTGGCGGACATGGCCGAGTTCAACCGCCACACGGCCAAGACCCATTCGGGCATCTGGCGGGACCTGGCGATTCGCAAGCGCAAAACCGAGGTCGACGCCCAGATCGCCATCATTTCCCAGATCGGTGCCAAAGGCGGGCTTGCCACACCCACCATTGACCGGTTGGTCGCGCTGATTCACGACATTGAAGAGGGGCGCCGGCCCCAGTCCTGGGCCACGCTTGATCTGATGGTGGCCGTATGAACTTGCATCTGTCGGGCCGTCGGGCCATCGTGACGGGTGCCGCGCAAGGCATTGGACTGAGCATCGTGCAGGCCTTTGTTGCGGAGGGCATACAGGTGGCGGCGTTTGACATCGACGGCACGGGGCTGCAGGCTGCGCGTGCAGCGGGAGCCAGCCTGACCACCACCATCGATCTGGCACAGCGCGCCAGCGTGGCCGAAGCCGTTAACGGTGCAGCCAAGCAATTAGGCGGTCTCGACATTTTGGTGAATTGCGCCGGGGGTGTGCGCGGGCAGGTCGGGCGCCCGATTGAAGACATCACCGAGCAGGACTGGCTGGTGGTGTTTGAGGCCAACGTTCATGGCGCCTTCTGGTGTGCCCAAGCCAGTGCCGGCCACATGAAGCAGGGCGGCTTTGGCCGCATCATCAATATCTCTTCTGGCGCCGGCCTGCGCCCCAGCCTCACCGGGATACAGGCCTACACGGCCTCCAAGCATGCGCTTGTCGGGCTGACCAAGCAACTCAGTCTGGAGCTTGGGCCGCATGGCATCACCGTCAACAGTGTGGCACCGGGTTTTGTGTTGTCCAACCCCTCGACCCAACGCCAGTGGGACAGCTACGGTCCAGAAGGCCAGCAGCGGTTGCTTGACAGCATCCACACCAAACGCCTGGGCCGACCGCAAGACATTGCCAACGCGGTGACTTTCCTGGCATCGGATGCGGCCAGCTGGGTTTCTGGCCAGGTGCTCAGCGTGGATGGTGGGCGTTCCTGACGCGCCAAGCTACTGCTTTACTTAATCCAACCTTGACGCCCACCCGCCATGACCCAAAATTTATTGCCCCCATCCGCATTCAGCCTGGCCGTGCACGGTGGGGCCGGCACGATTCTGCGCAGCACCATGACCCCGGAGCGCGAAGCGGCCTACCACGCCGGCCTGCGCCGAGCCCTGGAGGCCGGCCAGTTGGTGCTGGCTGCTGGCGGTGCAGCGCTGGACGCGGTCACCGCCGCTGTTATGGCGCTGGAGGATGAGCCGCTGTTCAATGCCGGCCGCGGGGCGGTGTTCACCAGCGCCGGGAAGCAGGAAATGGACGCTGCCATCATGGATGGCCGGGATCGGGCTGCGGGGGCGGTGGCAGGCATCTGCGGGCCGCGCAACCCCATTCTGGCGGCGCGTGCGGTGATGGCGCATACCGAGCATGTGCTGCTGATCGGCGAGAGTGCACTGGCCTTTTGCCGGGCGCAGGGCCTGGCCTTTGAAGACACCCCCTATTTTTTCACCGAAGCCCGCTGGCAGGCCCTGCAGGACACCTTGGCGATGCGACAAGCAGGCGTCGACAACCAGGATGCGTCGCGCAAGCACGGCACCGTGGGCGCCGTGGCGCGCGACAGCCACGGCCACCTGGCAGCGGCCACCTCTACCGGCGGCATGACGGCCAAAATGCCCGGGCGGGTGGGTGACACCCCGGTGATCGGCGCCGGCACCTGGGCCGATGATGACACCTGCGCCTTGTCCGGCACGGGCAACGGCGAGGTTTTTATCCGATATGCCGCCTGTCATGAAATCTCCGCCAGGATGCGCCATGCCGGTCAAACTCTGGCGCAGGCCGCGCAGGGCGTGGTGATGGATGTTCTGGCACCGCACGGCGGCTCAGGCGGCATCATCGCTGTGGACCGACACGGCGGCGTGTCGCTGCCGTTCAACTGCGCCGGCATGTATCGGGGTGCTGTTCAGGCCGATGGCGTCTTGCGCACGGCCATTTACGACGAGCCTCTGGTGGACTATGCCGCGGTGACCGGCGGCAACAAACCGTAGGCCTGCAGGCGCCGTTCGCGCACAAAGCCTTCAATCGCCGCAGCGAAGGTCTTGAAGTGCGGCGAGGCCAGATGGGCAGCAAAAGCCGCTTCATCGTCATAAATTTCGTACAGGGCCACAGTGGCTCGGTCTGGTATTGGCAGCAACACATCAAAACGGTGGCAGCCCGGCTCATTGGCCAATGACGCTGCGGCATTGATGCGTACCAAGCTGGTGAATTGCGCCAGATGCTCTGGGTGGATATCAAATTCAACCCAGATCACGTAGGCTGAAGTGGCGTTGGCGTTGGGATTGGCGGCAGGCTGGTTCATGCGGGCACCCCTAGGTTTGAAAAGACGTTTACAGCAGCCCGAAGCGGGCCACGATGCGGTCAGGGTCGATACGGATCGATTTCAGGGTCTGGCGGGCCGCCTGCTCCTTCAGCGAACCGTCGGTCTTTAGGCTGTAGACAGGGGTCTTGTTGAAACTGGCGGCCAGCTGGCGGGTGATCGCCGTTCGGGCAGCGCCCTCCAGCGCCTTGGGCAGCAGGGGTGCCGTCACGGCGTCGAGTTGCGGCTCCCCCAGAAAAAAGGCTTTCTGCGCGTCGTCATAACGCAGGCCGGAGGAGCCCTTCACACTCGCCGGCATGGCGGGCAGGCCTACTACCTTGATCGACAGTTGGGCCGCAATGCCGATGCGCTCTGGCGGCTGGCCCAGTTTGACCTGCGGCTGCCCCGTGACAGAGACCACCACAAGGCCGTCTAGCAGCCGGGTGCTCATGTCAGCCTTGTTCAGTGCCGCCTGCAGCTCGCGTTCGGTAAAGCTCAGTTCTATTTCAGCGGGCTTGCCGCCGGCACAGGCGGCTAAAAGCAGGGCGATGCCCAGGCTGCAGAGTGTCAGTCTGGCGGTCATGTTTTTTTGCATGGTGACGATTTTCGATTCAATCGGAGCATTATCCAGCCACGCTGTTGCCAACCAGAGGCCCCGCGCTGGCGGGCGGCATGGTTCGCGTTCTCCGGCCCACGAACCGATCCTTTGACTGGTGCCTCTCGGCTAGCATAAGTGGCGTCATGCTAATATCGCTGACGATATGGAAAAAAGCTGCAGAGTCGTTGTGGATACCAACATCCTAGTGGCTGCCACGCGCAGCCGAAATGGGCCTTCCTTTGCTCTGATGCAACTTGTCCGGACCCGTCGCGTTTTGATGTGCTGCAGTCCGGCCTTGTTCCTGGAGTACGAGGATGTGCTCCAACGTGCCGAGCAAAGGGCAGCCTCTGGCTTGAGCGGCAAGGATGTCGATGCGATCCTGAATGAGCTGGCGGCCTTGCTGGAGCCGGTCCTGACGCACTACCAATGGCGGCCGCAGCTGCGCGACCCGGCTGATGAAATGGTGCTGGAGGCTGCGGCGAATGCCCGGGTCGGTGCGCTGGTGACCTACAACCTGCGCGATTTCATTCCCGCCAAGCGTTTTGGCATCCAGGTGTTGACGCCTGAACAAGCATTCAAGTATTTCGATCTTGCCATTCCGAGGATATGACACCATGAGCAACTACGCCCTTCGCCTCCCAGAATCGCTCAAACAGGCCGCCAAACGGATAGCCGCCAGCGATGACACCACGATGAACCAGTTTTTTGTGGTGGCGATCGCCGAAAAAATCAGCGCCATGGAGACGGCAAAGTTTTTTGAGAAACGGGCCGCCTCGGCTGATACGTCGGCGGCCCAAGCGGCGTGGGACAAGGTTGGGGATCAAGCGCCGATGGCGGGCGACCATTGGACCAAGCCGCTCAGGAAGCGCGCGACCTAATGTCACAACCCGTCGCTGGTCGGCTTCGACCTCGCACTGGCGGGCGGCGTGGCTCGCGTTCTCCAGCCCACGCTCGCGAACCCCACCGCCCACCGAGATGGATGTGGTGGCGCGCCAAAACCGAACTGCCTACACCACGCCAGCCGCCCTCAAGCGGGCAATGTCGGAATCTGTCTTGCCCAACAAGCTCTGCAAGACCTCGGCTGAATGCTGCCCCAGAGTCGGCGGCGCGCGATGCTCTACCGGGGCGGCAGATAGATGCAAGGGGCTGCGCAGCAGCGGCACATTCACGCCGCTGCCATGGGGCACCTGCAACACCAGGTCACGGTGCTGTACATGCGGATCGGCAAACAGCTGCTGCATGTCGTTGATCGGCGCGCAGGGCACATTGGCCGCTGACAACCGCTCGATCCAGTGCGCCACGGGCTGGCTCAGTGTGCGTGGCTCAAGAATGGCATGGAGTGCTGCTCGGTGCTGGATGCGGGTGATGTTGGTCAGGAAGCGCTCATCCTGCGCCAGGGCCGGGTCCAGCCCCAGCACCCGCAGCAGGCTGTCAAACTGGCCGGCGTTGGCCGCTGACATGGTGAAGTGGCCATCGGCTCCGCGGAACACCTCGCTGGGCGCGGTGATCGGGTTGTTGTTGCCCTGGCGCTGCGGGACCTTGCCGGTCATCAGGTAGCCCAAGGCCAGATGGGCGTTGATGGCCGTGGTCACGTCCATCATGGCTGCGTCAATGTACTGGCCCTCGCCCGTATCTCGGCGGTGGATGATGGCCGCCAGGATGCCGATGGCGGCGTACAAGCCGGTGAAGATGTCGGCAATCGGCACAGCCGAGCGCATGGGTGCAGCGCCGGGCTCGCCGTCGGCCGGGCCGCAGGTGCTCATCAGGCCGCACATGGCCTGCATCACCGAGTCATAGGCTGGCCGCGGGGCATAAGGGCCGTCTTGGCCGTAGCCGGTGACGCTGCAGTAGATGATGGCCGGGTTGATCGCGCGGATGCTGTCGTAGTCCAGCCCGTAGCGCGCCAGTGCGCCCACCTTGTAGTTTTCAATGAACACGTCGCACTGCGCGGCCAGTTCGCGCGCCAGTTGGGCGCCTTCCGGGCTGGCGATGTCCAGGGTGAGCGAGCGCTTGCCCCTGTTGCTGCCCATGAAAAAGGCCGAATCGCTGGTGGACTGGCCGTCGGCGCCCGTCACGAACGGGCCCACCTTGCGCGTGTCGTCGCCCACGCCGGGGCGCTCGATCTTGATCACGTCGGCCCCCAGGTCGGCCAGGGTCTGGGTACACCAGGGCCCGGCCACCACGCGGGTCAGGTCCAGCACCCGTACCTTGTCAAGAATGGGCATGGCGTCAATCGATGCTGATTTTGAGTTCTTTGTTCAACTCGCGCATATCGTCAAGCTCGCGTTTGACGCGAGCCGCAAAGGCGTCGCCACTCAAGGTGCGCGGCTCGCCGCCGCTCTTGCTGAAATTGGCTACCACTTCCGGGTCGTTCACGGCGGCGGTCAGTGCTGCAATCAGCTTGTCGCGCACCGCGGCCGGCACACCAGCTGGCATGGCAAAACCCAACCAACCGGAGCTGATGTGCGGGATACCCAACTCTTTGGCGGTGGGCACATTAGGGATCAGCGCAGAGCGCTTGTCGCCGGTGTAGGCCAGCATCACCAGCTTGCCCTGCTCGGCCATGGCGCGGCTGGCCATGGACGAGAAAGCCATGTCGACCTGGCCGCCGAGCAGGTCGGTCAGCAGCGGGCTCTCACCCTTGTAGGGCACGTGCGTCATGGTGACGTTGGCGTTTTTGACAAATAGTTCTGTCGCGGTGTGAAAGCCGGTGCCCATGCCGGTCGAGCCAAAGTTGAGCTTGCCCGGCGCGGCTTTGGCCTTGTCCAGCAGTTGCGCCAGCGTTTTGATACCGGAGGCGGGGTGGGTGTTGATCAGGTAGTGCGACTCAAAGATCATGGTCAGGTAGCTGATGTCCTTGATCGGGTCATAGGGCACGCTGTTGGCCAACACCGGGCCGGACACCACGCCGGCGTTGGTAATCACGCCGATGGTGTAGCCGTCCTTGGGGGCCTTGGTCATGGCGTCTGTGCCAATCCGCTGGCCGGCGCCGGCCTGGTTCTTGATGACCATGGGCTGGCCCAGGATGGCGCCGGCCTTGGTGGCGACCAGGCGGGCATAGCCGTCGACGATGCCGGGCGGGAAGGGCACGATGACGGTGATCGGCTTGTCAGGGTAGTTGCTTTGTGCGCCTGCGACAGAGGCCCACATGCCGGTGAGCAGCAGGGCAAGTGTGCGGGCGATGGGGGAAATGGCGTTCATGGAGATCCTCTCGGGTTGTCAGGGTTGGGGAAAGTGTTGGGCAAGAAAGCTGAGCACGGCGGCGTTGAAGCGCGGCGGGTCTTCCGCCCAGCCAAAATGCCCCAGGCCTGCGAGGCTGACGAAGTCGGCGCCGGCGATCTTGCTGGCCATTTTTTGCATGACAGCGGCCGGGGCGGTGGCGTCGAGTTCACCAGCGATGCACAGCACCGGTACATTCAGCGTGGGCAGCAGGTCGCGGCCCTCAAAACCGACGATAGCGGCCACGGCGGCACGGAAGGTCTCCTCCCGCATCTGGCTTACGATGCCAATCAGCAGATCGACCGCTGGGCCACTGGCGCCCGCAGCCATCATGGCGCGCAGCATCAGCGGCGCGTACTCAGGAATGGTTTTGCCGGCATCCAGTGGGGCCACACGGGCGCGCACAAATTCTTTTTGCCAGTCGCCGTCGGGGCTGCCAAACGAGGCGCTGGTGGCCGACAGCACGTAGCCTTGGATGCGGGCTCGGGCGTAGCGCCAAGCCTGCTGCGCGATCATGCCGCCCATGCTGTGGCCCATCACCACGTTGCGCGAGTCAGCCTCTTTTGCCAGCAGCAGGCTTAGCACCCGTGCGCCATGGTCGATGGTCAGCGGCGCTGGCAGGGCAGACAGGCCATAGCCCGGCGCGTCCCACGAGACCACCCGGTAGCCGGCCAGGGTGAAGGCCTGCACCTGGGTGCGCCAGTACTCCTTGGCACCAAAGGCGCCGTGCAGCAAAAACACGCTGGTGCCATGGCCGCCGCCCGCCGGGTGGTGCACGGCGTAATCGGGCAGGGTCACCGCCATCTGGCTCACGCGGGCACCTGCAGCGCAGCCGCCGGCGTCCAACCAGCGTGGGCGCCCATCGGGACGTGGGCCGGCAGGATGATGCGGCAGATGGGTCCGGGGCTGATGTCGCGCGCATCAAAGATGGCGCACTCGCCTTTGCCGGTGTTCAGGTTGGTGACATAGGTCACCAGGTAGCCATCGTCTTCTGCTACGGCACCGTCGCGCGGTGCGAATGGCGTCTCGCTGACGAAGCAGCCCTTGGGCGCCTGCCAGCGCTGGCTGTGGCCGGTCTGCCAGTCGTATTTTTTCAGGCCATCAAGTTCCCAGTTGGGCTTCATCAGGGCGTTGTAGACATAGCGATTGGGCCGGCCCTTGACGCGGCCATTGATCATCGAAAACTCGGTGACTTCGTCGTCCAGGTCTTCTTCGTGGGTTTGGCCAGTTTTCAGATTGAAGCGCCAGCGGTGCATGCGGGTTTCCTGCAGGTCCATGGACAGCAGCGCGTTCATGCGGGCGTAACCCTCCTTGGGCAGGCCACTCAGGTCGGGCACCGGGTTGGTCTGGATCGCGCCATCCATGATGATCTCGTCGCCCACCTCGTAGGTATTGGCCAGGTGCAGGATGTAGCAGGGCGTTCCTTCAAACCACTTCACATCGCGGCTGGTGCCAAAGCGCGGGATCACGCCGAAACGCGCCGGCACGTCACGGTGGAACTTGAGTCGGTGCTGACCCTTCTTCAGACCCTCTGGGTCGAAGAACATCGACAGGTCGTGGATCACGCAGTAGTGCTCGCTCATGCCCAGGTCATGCGGCCAGGTGGCGTGCGGCAGCTCGATGGGCTCGTAATGCACCAGCTTGTTGTTGGCGTCGACCACGCCGTAGTTGAAGTAGGGCGCATGTTCACCGAAGTTGAAGAACATCATCTCCTTGCTGTGCTCGTCCACCTGAAAGTGCGAGCAGATGCCCCGGTCACCCAAGCGACGGGCCCAGTTGGTGTCGGGCCCCAATGTTTCCAGCGTGACCGGGTCCATGCGATAGGGCTCGCTGCATTGGCTCATGGCCGCCAGCGCTCGGCCGGCATGCACCTTGACATCGGTGCCGGCGTTGTCTTTCATGGCGCCGATGGAGCCCCAGCCACGTCGTACCGCTCGGCGCGGCTCGATGATGCCGGGCCACAGCGATTCGCCGACCACTGATTCGGCCAGGAAGCCAGTGGTGCGCACAAAGCGGTTGCGGTAGGTCGCCTGCCCGTTGGCAAAGTGCATGCCGTGGATCATGCCGTCGCCGTCGAACGGGTGGTACTTGCCCATGGGGGCGTGGATCTGGTTGTGGCCGTTGCGGAGGTAGACGCCGTTCAGGTCAGTGGGCAGTTCGCCGATCACCTGCAGGTCGGGCGTGCCGGCCGTCCACTCGGTGTCAGTGGGGCCGTGGCCGCCGTTGAGGTAGGGGTTGTCAGAGGGCAGGCAGCTCAGGTTGACGCGCGAATGGACTTCAAGCATAGGTTTTTCCAGGTGGATCGGGGAGAGAGGGGGGAGGGGGGTGGCGAAACAGTCAGCGCAAACGCTCAAACACAGTCGCGGTGGCCACGCCAAAGGCGCCGGGCAGTGCGGCCACACCGTAGCGCAGGTCGCGGGCCTCCATCTCGTCAAGCAAGCAGCTCACCAGCATGGCGCCGGTAGCGCCCATCGGGTGGCCCAGGGCGATGGAGCTGCCATTGACGTTGAATTTCTCCAGCGGTATGCCCAGGCTGCGGATGTAGTGCAAGGTGATGGCGGCAAACGAGTCGCGCACTTCCCACAGGTCGATGTCCGTCACACTCAACCCGGCTTTGGCCAAGGCTTTGTGTGTGGCGTCCACGGCACCAGTTTGGGTCAAAGGTACGCAGGCATCAGCATGGGCCAGGATACGGGCGCGCACCGGCAGGCTCAGCCGCGCGGCGGCGTCCGCCGTGCCGATCAGCACGGCGGCAGCGCCGTCAGCCATGCAGGGCGCGTTGCCAGCCGTGTGCACATGCTGAATCTGCCCCAGGGCGGGCTCGCGTGCCAGCCCCCAGTCGTCCAGGCCGTTGGCACCAGCCTCGTACACCGGGCGCAGCGTGGCGAGTTTGTCGGGCGTGTTGCCCGCTCGGATGTTTTCGTCGTGGTCTAGCAGCAGCTGTCCTTGGGCGTCCAGCACCGGCACCATGGAGCGGGCCAGCCCCCGGGTGCGGGCTGCCAGCGCCCGCGCTTGCGACAGCGCGGCATAGGCGTCGCAGTCTTCCCGGCTGAAGCCGTGTCGCGTGGCCACCAGGTCGGACGACCAGGGCGGTGGTACGAAGCCGATGCGTGAGCCGATAGCGCGGTCGGCGTAGTAAGGCACCTTGTCGCCAAACATAGGCACGCGCGACATCGTCTCCACCCCGCCGGCCACCGCCAGGCCATGGGCATCGCGCGCCTGCTGCGCGGCCCAGTTGACGGCGCTAAGGCCCGAGGCACAGTAACGGTTGATGGTGACGGCGCTCAAGTGCGGGCTCCAGTCTGCCAGCAGGCAGGCTGATTTGCCGATGTTGCCGCCTTGCTCACCGGTTTGGGTGACGCAGCCGAACACGCCGTCGGCCACCTCGGCGGTGTCCAAACCGCTGCGCTGTGCCAACTCGCGTAAAACCCCGGCCAGCAGTTCCATGGGGGTGACGCTGTGCAGTGCGCCAGTCTCTTTGGCGGCGCCTCGCGGCGTGCGCAAGGCTTCGATGACGACAGAGTGGGGCATTTAACTACCGTTAACAGACTAAAGTAGTTGAACTATATCAACAAGCCTGCAGTTTTTGGGTAAAGATTGGCCCGGGTAAACTATCGTTGACATACTAAAAAAGCCATGCTAAGCCAATTCCCACCCAGCTTGATGCCCGGAGCAGCCCAGGTACTGCTCACGTGAGCGGTCCAAGCGCCAGCGCGGCGCAGCGCACCATTGCGGTCGTTGGCGATGCCTGGACGCTGCGCATCCTGCGGTCTGTGTTTCGCGGCCAGCGCCGCTACGGCGATTTTCTGCAGAGTTTTGGCGTTTCACGGGCGGTGCTCACCGACCGCTTGACCAAACTGGTCAGTCATGGCGTTTTGTTGCGGGACGTTTCTGGCGGCGGCCACCCCGAGTACCGACTGACCGAGCGTGGGCTGGACCTGTGGTCGCTGTTTGTCGCCATGTGGTTGTGGCAGATCGACTGGGGCACCGCGCAAGACCCCGACACCTGGGCGCCTGATGTGCCGCGGCTGCAGCTCATGCACACCGGCTGTGGCCAGACCATGCGTCCAGCCTTGCGCTGCCAGCATTGTCTGGGCTTGGTGACACCGTTTGAAACGCAGGCCGACCCGAGGCCGGTTGTGGCAAGCCCGGCCAGCGCCGTGCCGTCTACCGCCGCCTCCAAGTTCCGCCGTGTGCGCCAGGCTGCCCCGGCCGGCGCCGACCCCGCCCGGCCGTCGCAACGCCTGGTCCGCATGGTCGGTGACCGCTGGAACAACGCGGTGGTGGCCGCCGCTTTTCGCGGTACTCGGTTGTTCTCGCATTTTCAGAAAGACTTGCGCATCGGCCCGGCCCAGCTGAGTGATCGGTTGAGCGAATTGCAGCAACTCGGCATTTTGCAGGCCCGCGCCTATGTCGGTACCCGTCAGGAATACCGACTGACCAAATCGGGCATTGCGCTGTTTCCGCTGACGCTGGAGATGGTCCGCTGGGGTAACCGCTGGTTGTGGCTCGAAGGCGATCTCTTGACCATCCGACACCTGCCCTGCGGCCATATCTTGGACGCACGCTGGCACTGTGGCGCTTGTGATCAGGTGCTGTTGAGGAAGACGGTTCGGTTCAGTTGATGGGGTTCTGTAACTGACGCCGACTGGCGACTACCTCGAACTGGCGTGCGGCGTGGTTCGCGTTCTCCGGCCCACGCTCGCGGATCACCGTTTTGGGTGTGTTGCTGTTGCTGCGTCAATGGCCTGTTTGGCTGGCTGCCGGGTGGGCAACCGCGAATGGGGCCTGCGCCCGCGAGCCCCACCGCCCACCGAGATGGGCGTGGTGGCATGGCATGGAAACACCGATGCAGCGCAAAAAAGACCGTGGAGCTTAAAGCGGCTAGACCCTTGTAGCGTACCGCCATCGCCTCCAGGGCCACCGGTTTGATGTTTGAGGCGCGGCCGTCACCCGCTGGTCATTGCAGCCTAAGCAGCTAACCCTGTCTCACCCACGTACCCCTAAATCCACCGCCTTGCACGCCAGCTGCACCACCTTCGGCACGGGCCGGGTAGCCGTGCGGTAGTTGATCACATTGCGCCGGCTCATTCCCAGAACATCAGCGGCCTTGGTGGCAGAAAACCCGTGCTGCATCATCCAGGCGTCAAAACTGCGCGCCGGGTCGCCCGCCTGCTCGGAGGCCAGCCGGTACACCGTGGTGGCCGCAATCGACAGCGGGCCTTCATCGTCCCATGTCAGCCCACTGCCCCATTCCTCGACGGTGACACGGGCAAACAGGGCTGCGTCGCTCAAAGGCTTGAGGCTCTTGAACCGGGCCACAAACCCTGCCAGGTCAACATCAGCGCGCCAACCGTCCTCAAAGACAACTGCGACGCACAGGGCGCCTTGAGCCGCAGCGCTGGTAATTCGGGGTATTTTTTCACGCATTTTTATGCTCCTTTAAGTTTGTCCCACTCGGCCTGTATCAGTGTCTTATTGGCAAGCGCCCAAACGATCGCTTTGGCCAGCAGCTTGCAGTTGGCGCAGCCCGCCAGCTCAGCCATTGTGGCCAGATCAACCGCACTGTCACCGTCTGGCGTGCGCACATGAAAGTGCACTGGCGCATGGTCTGCATAAACCGAAATTTTCATTTTCCGGTGCGCTAAATCGTGTTCATCGGTTTTAGTATAGTGCAATATTTTCACTATAAACAACAATTCCTTTGAGCTAATGACCATCTCCATCGCACCCGCCTAGGCCAACCCCGCCAGGTCCCCTAACGCAGCCTCCCGCATCTGGGGGCCATAGCCCGCGCCAAACCGCTGTTGGGCCGGAGAACGGACACCCGGGCCGCCTGCTTGCCAACGGTCGTCGCTAACCTGAAGGTTCAAAGCGCTACGAGGCCAGTGACTTGGGAGGCGGATGAACTCCGACTTACTGGTGACTACCCCACACTGGCGGTCAGCATACTGGCGCTGTTGGGCTGCTACCTCGCGTTGGCGCGCCGCTAACTCGCGCTGGCGGGCGGCGTGGTTCGCGTTCTCCGGCCCACGCTCGCGGATCACCGTGTTGGGTGTGTTGCCGTTGCCGCGTCAACGTCGGGTTTGGTTGGCTGGCGGGTGGGCAACCGCGAATGGGGTCTGCGCCCGCGAACCCCACCGCCCACCGAGAGGGGCGTGGTGGTGCTTTGGCTGTTCATCCCGCGCCAAACCCGCTGTTGGGCAGGTGGTTTGGGTGTCCGGGCGCAGGCCCCATTCGCGCTTGCCACAGAGCGTGCTCGCCAGCCACAATGTTGACGAACAAATGCCAGCACGACAAACCGCTGCAGCGCGAGCGTGGGCCGGAGAACGGATGCCCGGACCGCCGGCCCCCCAAAGGTCTCAACGACCCATGCCGCTACGAAGCACGGTAGCGCACCCAAAAACCACAGATCGAAAAATGGCTCAACCCTTGTACCGCGCCGCCATCGCCTCCAGCGCCACCGGTTTGATGCGTGAGGCGTGGCCGGCGCAGCCGAAGGCCTCGAAGCGGGCTTTGACGATGCCGCGGGCGGCGTTTTTGGCGGCGATCAGGGCTTTGCGGGGATCGAATTCCGAAGGTTGCTGGGCGAAGGTGCGGCGCATGGCGCCGGTCATGGCCAGGCGGATGTCGGTGTCGATGTTGACCTTGCGCACGCCGCTGCGGATGCCGCGCTGGATCTCTTCTACCGGCACGCCGTAGGTCTCTTTGATGTCTCCGCCAAACTGGCGAATGATCTCGAGCCACTCCTGCGGCACGCTGCTGGAGCCGTGCATCACCAGATGGGTGTTGGGCAGCTCGGCGTGGATGGCGGCGATGCGGTCCATGGCGAGGATGTCGCCGGTGGGCTTGCGGGTGAACTTGTAGGCGCCGTGGCTGGTGCCGATGGCAAT
>JBBAPO010000029.1:0-70997 GCA_040400795.1 Rhodoferax sp. | reverse complement strand
AACTGAAAGAGGCCAGGAAGATATGGGACAAAAAATCCACCCAACCGGCTTTCGCCTGTCGATCAGCCGTAACTGGGCTTCTCGCTGGTACGCCAATGACCGTGACTTCGCCGGCATGCTGGCCGAAGACATCAAGGTGCGTGAGTACCTGAAAGCCAAACTCAAGAACGCCTCTGTGTCACGCGTTCTGATTGAGCGTCCTGCCAAAAATGCCCGTATCACTATTTTCTCGGCTCGTCCGGGCGTGGTGATCGGCAAAAAGGGGGAAGACATCGAGAACCTCAAGCGTGAACTCGGGCGACAACTCGGCGTACCAGTGGCCGTTAACATCGAGGAAGTGCGTAAGCCGGAAATCGATGCCAAATTGATTGCCGACAGCATCACGCAGCAACTTGAAAAGCGGATCATGTTCCGCCGTGCCATGAAGCGCGCCATGCAAAACGCGATGCGCTTGGGTGCTCTGGGCATCAAGATCATGTCGTCTGGACGGCTTAACGGGATTGAAATCGCACGCTGCGAGTGGTACCGCGAAGGTCGCGTGCCGCTTCATACCTTGCGCGCGGACATCGACTACGGCACTTCTGAAGCCAAGACTACCTATGGCGTAATCGGCGTCAAGGTCTGGGTTTACAAGGGTGACACCTTGGGTCGTAATGATCTGCCAGCCGTTGTTGAGCCCCGTTCTGACGAAGAGCGCCGTCCGCGTGGTCCGCGTCGCGACGCACCGCGCCCAGGTGCGGATCGCGCAGCGCCTCCGCGCGGCGTACGTCGGCCCCTGGCTGGCAATGTTGCCCCTGCCGATGGCAGTGACAAACCGGCAGAGGCCATTGGAGCCGATGCAAACAAACCCGCCGTTAAGCGCGTCCGCAAGATAGTCGCGCCAGGTACTGTAGGCAGCGTTGGCGCTGCGGCAGCTGACGGTAAAGGAGAATAACTATGCTGCAACCCGCTCGTCGCAAATACCGTAAAGAGCAAAAAGGCCGTAACACCGGCATTGCGACCCGAGGCAGCTCGGTCGCATTTGGTGATTTCGGTCTCAAATGCACGGACCGCGGCCGCTTGACTGCTCGTCAAATTGAAGCCGCTCGTCGTGCCATTTCCCGCCACGTTAAACGGGGTGGTCGAATCTGGATTCGCGTGTTCCCGGACAAGCCAATTTCGCAAAAGCCTGCAGAGGTTCGCATGGGAAACGGCAAGGGCAATCCCGAGTATTACGTGGCTGAAATCCAGCCCGGCAAGATCGTGTTTGAAATTGTTGGTGTCCCAGAAGAGTTGGCTCGTGAGGCGTTTCGCCTTGCAGCTGCAAAGCTACCCCTCAGGACCACTTTTGTGGCCCGAATGATTGGCCAGTAATCATTATGAATACTTCTGAACTCCGCCAAAAAGATGTGGCCGGTCTGCAAAGCGAGGTCAAGTCCTTGCAAAAAGCCCATTTCGGACTGCGTATGCAAAAAGCTACGCAGCAACTTAACAACACCGCTACGCTGCGCGCAACGCGCCGCGACATTGCTCGCGCCAAGACTATTCTTGTCGAGAAGCAAAGCGCTGCAAAATCCGCCACATAAGGAGCGATACATGACGGAAGCTAAAAAATCCCTCAAGCGCACCTTGGTCGGCAAGGTGGTCAGTGACAAGCGTGCAAAAACCGTGACGGTGCTCATCGAGCGCCGGGTCAAGCACGAGCTCTATGGCAAGATCGTCGGAAAGTCCAGCAAGTACCACGCCCATGACGAAAAGGGTGAATACAAAATGGGCGACCTGATCGAAATCACCGAGATCCGGCCGATTTCCAAGACCAAAAACTGGGTCGTGACCCGCTTGGTGGAAAAAGCCGCTGCGGTTTAAGCCTAAACAGGCTCTAGCCTGCAGGCTCGCGAAAAACGGCTCACAATGTGAGCCGTTTTCAGTGGTTTTACCTCTCACACAACTTAACAACAGGAGTCACGCATGATCAAAGTAGGCGATACCCTTCCGGCCGCAACGCTGATGGAATACGTGGAGGTCGAAGGCAATGGATGCAGCATTGGCCCCAATCCAGTGGATGTCAGCAAAGCCACAGCAGGCAAGACCATCGCCTTGTTTGCGCTGCCTGGCGCCTTCACCCCAACCTGCTCTGCCAAGCATGTCCCCGGTTATGTGGCTGGCTTTGATGAATTGACCGCCAGCGGCGTGGACGAGATCTGGTGCGTTAGCGTCAATGACGCCTTCGTCATGGGCGCGTGGGCACGTGACCTGAAATCGGCTGGCAAAGTCCGGATGTTGGGCGATGGCGATGCCGCTTTCACCAAGGCCACTGGGCTGACGCTGGACTTGACCGGGCGTGGCATGGGCCTGCGTAGCAACCGCTATTCCATGCTGATCAAGGACGGCAAAGTGGCAACGCTCAACATCGAGGCTCTGGGAAAATTTGAAGTTAGCGACGCCGCCACTATGTTGGCTCAAGTCAGGGTCTGAGCGACTGACTCGGGTATGCCTAAGTATTGCCACCTAGAGGCGGTACTTAGAGCTCGACCCTGAGGTAATGGGCCCCGGCGATGGGGTTGTGGTAGTAGGGCGGGATTTCTTCGAACCCCAGGTTGACGTACATGGCCCGGGCGCTTTCCATGTCGTCTAGCGTGTCGAGCAGTACGCAGCTGTAGCCAGCCTGCCTGGCCATGTCCAGGATGGCCTCTGCCAACGCGCGGCCTATACCCAGCCCGCGGAAGGCTTGGCGTACATACAGGCGTTTCATTTCACAGGCATTGGCGTAATCAGAGCTGTCAAGCGGGCGCAGGGCGCAGCACCCCGCCCACTGGCCCTCACAACGCGCTAGCAGCAGCGATCCACGAGGGGCTGCGTAATCGCCGGGCAGGTCCCTCAATTCCGAATCGAAGCCCTGGAAGCACAAATCGTGTTGTAAGCCAGCTGCGTACTCTGTAAAAAGTGCGCGGGCGGTGTCCAGTTCAGACGGGCTGGTCGCCAAGCCCAGTTCTAAGCCAAGGGCTCTACCAGGGTTGCTTGTGCCCACCTAGCCCACCAACTTCAGCAAAGCCGCCACGGTACCGGCACAGCCTAGCAGAACCGCTGCTGCCAACATGCGTGAGCGGGCATCGTCCCGCGATGCAGGCTGTGGGGATGGGCTGTTGGTGTCGCCGACAAGCATGGGCCTGATCAGATCTTTTTTCCGCTTGATGCGATAAAAGACGATGGCACCTATGTGCAGCACCACCAGGAACAGAACCATCAATTTGCCGATCTCTTTGTGGTAGTAAGTCAGTTGGCTGACCAAGGCGCCCGAAGCCAGCTTGCTCAAGGGGCCCACAGCGGCGATTTCATCGTCACTGAACAGGCCGGTGGCAACCTGCAGCAGCAGCAGGCCCAAGATGGCGAACACGGAAAGCGCGCCGAGCGGGTTATGACCGAGGGGCGGTACGCCATCAGCCTGACCGCGGATATAACGCAGCAAGCGCGCGGGTGAGTACAGGAAAGTTGAAAAGCGCGACCAGTGGCCGCCGAAAAATCCCCAAAGCAGACGGAACAACAACAGGGTCAGAACGCTGTAGCCAAACCGGAAGTGCCATTCCATGGCGTTACCGCCAATTTGAGCTGTGGTCACAAGGCCAATGATGCAGACCACCAAGGCCCAGTGAAACAGGCGGGTGGGCAGATCCCAGACCCTGACAAGGTACGATTTCATGGGGGTAACGCTCCTTTAAAAAGTTTGGGTTTCTTCTGGGCTGGCTTAAAGCCGGCGGCCAGACCGTAAAGTGACTCAGTGTTTTCCCTAGTTTGTGGCGCAGAGCAGAACTTTTCGGAAACCAGTAGTTCAAAATAACTGGATTGGCTGCACAAAAGTCGGTCACTGCAAACACCCACATAGGAAAGCTCATGAAAAATATCGCCTCTTTCATCCTCGCTGCAGCCGCGATTACGCTGTCCGCACCGGCTTCGGCCCAATTTGCCAAGCCCGAAGATGCCATCAAGTATCGCAAGGCTTCCCTGACCGTGATGGCGACTCATTTTGGCCGCGTGGCTGCTATGGCGAACGGACGGGTGCCGTTTGACGCCAAGGCCGCGGCTGACAATGCCACCATCGCCGAGGCAATGTCCAAACTGCCCTGGGCCGCCTTCGTCGAGGGCAGCGACAAGGGGGACACCAAAGCCAAGGTAGACATCTGGAGCGACAGCGCCAAATTCAAAGACGCCAACGAAAAAATGCAGGGTGAGATGAGCAAGCTCGCTGTGGCGGCCCGGACAGGCAGCATGGACAACATCAAGGCGGCGGTCGGCGCCACGGCAGGTACATGCAAAGCCTGTCACGATGTGTTCCGCAAGGATTGACGTCGTCTAGCTGCTGAAGGTTTGCTATGGTAATCATAGCTAACCTTCGAATAGTAGCGCGGCCTAAGGGTCGATTTCATCAAAATTAAGTGCTCTGCTAGGCCCATGTCATTGGGGGTCATGACTTGGCAAGAAGAGTCTCCAGCAGCTTGTGTAGCTCGGCAAAATCTGGAGGGCCGACGTAACGCTTGACGATCTTGCCTTGCTTGTCGACCAAGTAACTGGTGGGGGTGAGCTGCACGTCGCCCCACTGGTGAGCCACCAGACCGGTGTTGTCAATGGCCACCTGAAACGGCAGTTGTCGCGTCTGAGTGAAGTTGACGACTGAACTGGGCGGGTCATAGCGCATGGCGACAGCGACAGTGTCATAACCTTTTGCATGGAACTTGTCGTAAGCGGCGACAAGCCGCGGCATCTCGGCGACGCAGCTGGTGCAGCTGGTGGCCCAAAAATTGACCAGAGTGACCCGTCCCTTGAAGTCGGCGCTGCTACGGGTGGAGCCATCAAGCAGTACAAACGTTGAAATGGGGGCTGCTTTGGAGCCTAAACCCTGGTACAACCCTAGCCCAAGGACTGCGACGGCGGTGGAGGCGGCAAGCAGGTAAAGTGGTTTCATGAGCAGATGTAGCGGTCTCAGCGCTCAAGTTTAAGCCCATTGGGCGCAGGGCAGATAATGCCACCATGACTCATCTTTCACTTGTCGCTTTGATGCTGCTCGCTCTGGCGCTTGGTGCCTGCAGCCCCAAGTTCAACTGGCGGGAGGTGCGGCTGGAACAAAGTGGTGTCGCACTGTTGTTTCCGTGCAAGCCCGATACCCATGTGCGTCAAGTCGAGCTCGATGGCCAGGTGCTGAACATGACGCTATCCGGCTGCAGCGCCGGCAATGCCAGCTTTGCATTGGCGTACGCCAGGCTGGGGGAGGGTAGCCCGCCGGGTCCGTTATTGCAGCGTTGGCGCGAGTTGACTTTGAGTAACCTTGGTGCCCAGGGCGTCAAAGAGATGGCCTACCCATTACCAGGCGCCCGCAGTGATGCGCAGTCGGTACGTCTTGGGGCGACCGGTCGCAGGCCCGACGGCAGCAGCCTGGTGGCGCAGACCTTTTGGTTCACCCAGGACCGCTGGGTCTATCAGGCCAGTGTCCTGGCTGAGCGGCCCCGCGAAGACGAGGTGGATACCTTCTTGACGAGCATCCGTCTCCCATGATGGCCGACCTCACGCTGACACGCCATACCGCGATCAAGGTGTTTTTGGCCTTTGCCCTGGCGTATTTTTTATCGGCACTCATTCGCGCCATCACCGCCACCCTGTCACCCACCCTGACGCAGGAATTCGCGCTGACGGCCGGAGATCTTGGCCTGCTTGCGGGCGGCTATTTCCTTGGGTTTGCCGCCACACAACTGCCCTTGGGCGCCTGGCTGGACCGGCATGGCCCGAAAAAAGTGATTCTTTGGTTTCTGGCCGTTGCAGTGCTGGGATGCGTGGCGTTTTCACTGGCCACCAGTTTTGTCGGCCTGCTGGCGGCCCGCATTCTGTGCGGTATAGGGGTTAGCGCTTGTTTGATGGCGCCCCTGACTGGCTATCGGCGCTGGTTTGACCCCAGCACCCTGCTGCGAACCAACTCCTGGATGCTGATGACCGGCTCAATGGGTATGGTCGCTTCCACCTTGCCGGTGCAGTGGCTGATGCCGGTGATCGGTTGGCGTCCTATGTTCTGGGGCTTGGCTGCCCTGGTACTGCTGTCCATGCTCCTGATCAACGCGCAAGTGCCGGCTTGGGGCGCCGTGACCCCGACCGCCGCTACCCCGGCACCGGATGCGCCGAGGCCTAGCTATGCGGAAGTCTGGCGAAATCCCTATTTCCGTCAACTGCTTCCGCTGGCCTTCTTCAGTTACGGTGGCCTGGTGGCCATGCAGACGCTGTGGGCGGCGCCTTGGATGACCAAGGTCGCCGGTTACAGCGCCTTGGAGGCGGCTGCTGGGCTGTTCTGGATCAACGTGGCGATGCTGCTGACCTTTTGGACCTGGGGGTTGATCAATCCCTGGTTAGCCCGCCGGGGCTGGCATACCGATCGGCTGGTGACCGTGGTTTTGCCCTTCAGTTTCGTGGTTCTTGCTGTAATTATCATAGCTGCTCAGCCAACGCTGGCGTGGTCTGGGCTGCTGTGGGCCCTGTACTGCGTGTGCTGCACAGTGGTCTCCTTGACGCAGCCGGCGGTCGGCATGGCCTTTGCGCCGGCAATGGCCGGTCGGGCGCTCTCGGCCTATAACCTGGTGATTTTCTCTGGTGTGTTTGCGGTGCAGTGGGGCGTCGGTTTGGGTATCGATGCCTTGCGCAGCCTGGGGCTGCCTGAGCTGCTTGCCTTTCAGCT
Source organism: Rhodoferax sp. (assembly GCA_040400795.1). Lineage (GTDB taxonomy): Bacteria > Pseudomonadota > Gammaproteobacteria > Burkholderiales > Burkholderiaceae_C > Rhodoferax. Next base: position 64,309 of record JBBAPO010000029.1, on the reverse strand, counting down.
GACGATGGGTTTGTTTTTGCTGAGTTGCATCGCGTCCTACCTCTATTTTTTGTTGCCCAGACGCCATAATTCATCCCGTTGACACCATGAACAACGGCATTCTCATCATTGCTCACGCCCCGCTGGCCAGCGCCTTGCGTCAGTGCGTGATGCACGTGTTTGCGGATGCCGAACCCGCGCTCGCTGCCTTTGACGTCCAGCCCAACGTGCCGCCAGAGGAAACCCTGGCGGCAGCTTCGTTGGCGCTTGACCTGCTGGGCACAACGAACACCCTGGTATTGACCGACATGTTTGGCGCAACACCCTGCAATGTGGCCCACAAGTTGATTGACGGCGTGCACGCCAAGTTGGTGGCGGGCGTCAACCTGCCGATGCTGCTTCGCTGTGTCACTTACCGCCACGAAGCCCTGGACGCCTTGGTGGCGCGGGCGCTTGCCGGCGGGACCCAGGGGGTCATGCAGGTGGCAGTGACGGCGCCGCAAAACCAAATGAGGAAGACCCATGATCAAAACCAGCACGACCATCAGCAATAAGCTCGGGCTACATGCCCGCGCTTCAGCGAAGCTGACCAAGCTGGCCGGCAGTTTCCCCTGCGAGGTGTGGCTCTCGCGGGGGGAGCGGCGGGTCAATGCCAAAAGCATCATGGGGGTGATGATGCTGGCGGCCGGTCTTGGCAGCAAGATCGAGATTGAGACTGCGGGTGAGCGTGAGCAGGACGCACAGGACGCCCTTTTGGCCCTGATCGCCGACAAGTTCGGAGAGGGTGAGTGACTTTTTCCATCCATGGCCTGGCAGTCGCCCGTGGCATTGCTATCGGGCGGGCGGTGCTGGTGGCCTCGAGCCGCGTCGACGTGGCGCACTATTTCATTGCGCCAACGCAGGTTGAGGCAGAGATTGACCGGGTGCGGCGTGGCCGCAATGCGGTGGTTGATGAGATCCATCGCTTGCAGGCCAGCATCGTCCATATGGGCCCGAAGGAAGCGCCGCAGGAACTGACGGCCTTGCTGGACGTGCATTTGATGCTGCTGGACGACGACGAACTCATCGGCGGTGTCAAGCGCTGGATCACCGACAGGCTCTATAACGCCGAATGGGCCCTGACCACCCAGTTGGAGGTGATCGGCCGCCAGTTTGACGAAATGGAAGACGAGTACCTGCGTGAGCGCAAGGCCGACCTAGAGCAGATCACAGAAAAAGTCTTGCGTGCCATGAAAGGTATTGGTTCGACCGTGGTGCCGCCGCCGGTGCGCGCTGCGCGCAAAACGGCGCAGCAGGACCTGCTGCTTGATGACACGGTGGATGTGCCACTGATTCTGGTGGCGCACGACCTGTCGCCGGCTGACATGCTGCAATTCAAGCAAAGCGTGTTTGCGGGCTTTATCACCGATGTTGGCGGCAAGACCTCTCACACGGCGATCGTAGCCCGCAGCTTGGATATTCCGGCGGTGGTCGGCGCTCGCCTGTCAAGTCAGTTGGTGCGCCAGGACGACTGGGTCATTATTGACGGCGATGCCGGCGTGGTGGTGGTCGATCCTTCACCGATCATTTTGGCCGAGTATGGTTTCAAACAGCGCCAGGGTGAACTCGAGCGCGGCCGCCTGTCTCGCCTGTTGCACACACCGGCGGTCACCTTGGACGGGCACAAAATTGAGCTTCTTGCCAATATTGAGATGCCCGAAGACGCGGCGGGTGCACTGAAGGTCGGCGCCGTTGGCGTGGGGCTGTTTCGCAGCGAATTTCTGTTCATGGGTCGCCAGGGACGCCTGCCAGACGAGGAAGAGCAGTACCAGGCTTACCGGCGAGCCATTGAGGGCATGCGGGGCCTGCCGGTCACTATTCGCACCGTCGACGTCGGGGCTGACAAGCCGCTGGACAGCTCGCTCCGGGACGATGCACATCTAAATCCCGCGCTGGGCTTGCGCGCCATTCGCTGGAGCCTGGCCGACCCGGCCATGTTCCTGACTCAGCTGCGCGCCATATTGCGGGCGGCCGCCTTTGGCAAGGCTAAATTGATGATTCCCATGCTGGTGCATGCGAGTGAAATTCGCCAGACCCTGGCGTTGGTGGACCATGCGCGGGCCGAGCTCGATAACCGGGGCGTGGCCTATGGTCCGGTGGAGGTGGGGGCGATGATCGAGATTCCGGCCGCAGCGCTCACGCTCAAGGTGTTCCTGAAGTACTTCGACTTCCTCTCCATCGGCACCAATGACCTGATCCAGTACACGCTGGCCATCGACCGGGCGGATGAATCGGTGGCGCACCTGTACGACCCGATGCACCCCGCCGTGTTGCGACTGGTGGCCGGAACCATTGCCGAAGCCCAGGCGCAGGGTAAAGATGTGAGCGTGTGCGGTGAGATGGCCGGCGACACCACGCTTACCCGCTTGCTGCTGGGCTTGGGACTGCGCAGCTTTTCAATGCACCCGGCGCAAATTTTGGCGGTCAAGCAGGAGATTCTGCGCGCCGACACCGCCAAGCTGGCCCCTTGGGCACAGCAGGTGCTGGCCGACGACGAACCCGGCTATCGGGTGGGCAGGGTCTAGAACCGGGGCAGCTCCGGGTGCTTGATCTGCCCGGCGCGCACCAGCATCTTGCCGTACTCGGCGCAGCGCTGCAGGGTGGGGATGACCTTTCCAGGGTTGAGCAGTCCTTTAGGGTCGAAAGCCCGTTTGACGCCAAACATCTGCTCGTTCTCGGTTGCTGAGAACTGCACGCACATTGAATTGAGCTTTTCCACGCCAACGCCGTGCTCGCCCGTGACGGTGCCACCCATCGCCACACTGGTTTCAAGAATGTCGGCGCCAAACAGTTCACAGCGTCGCAATTGGTCCGGGTCATTGGCGTCGAACATGATCAGCGGGTGCAGATTACCGTCGCCCGCATGGAACACGTTGGCGCAGCGCAGTTGGTACTTTTTTTCCATCTGCTGGATCGCCAGCAGGATATCGGCCAGGCGCTTGCGGGGAATGGTGGAGTCCATGCACATGTAGTCGGGGCTGATGCGGCCGCTGGCCGGGAAGGCGTTTTTGCGCCCGCTCCAGAACCTCAGGCGCTCGCTCTCGTCCCGACTAACCGTAATGGCCGTGGCGCCACAGCGGCGCAGCACGGCGCTCATGCGGCCAATTTCTTCCTCAACCTCTTCAGGAGTGCCGTCGCTTTCGCACAGCAGGATGGCTTCGGCGTTGAGGTCATAGCCGGCATGCACAAAGTCTTCAACGGCGGCGGTCATGGGTTTGTCCATCATTTCCAGCCCGGCCGGAATGATGCCAGCCGCGATCACCGCCGCCACAGCATCGCCAGCCTTGCGCATGTCGTCAAAGCTGCCCATGATGCAGCGCGCCAGTTGCGGCTTGGGGACCAGCTTGACGGTGACTTCGGTGGTCACCGCCAGCATGCCCTCTGAGCCGACCACGATGCTCAACGTGTCCAGCCCCGGGCTGTCGAGCGCCTCCGAGCCAAACTCGATGGCTTCGCCCTCAATGGTGAAGCCGCGCACCTTGAGCACGTTGTGCAGCGTCAGGCCGTATTTCAGGCAGTGCACGCCGCCCGAGTTCTCGGCCACATTACCGCCAATCGTGCAGGCGATCTGGCTCGATGGGTCGGGCGCGTAGTACAGGCGGTGGGGTGCGGCGGCCTCGCTGATCGCGAGGTTGCGCACGCCGCATTGCACTCGGGCCGTACGCGCCAGCGGGTCGATCGCCACAATCTGGTTGAACTTGGCCAGAGACAGTGTCACGCCCAGGCGGTGCGGCATAGCACCGCCAGACAGGCCGGTGCCGGCGCCGCGCGCCACAACGGGGACATCAAGGGCGTGGCAGGTGCGCAGCACCGCCTGCACCTGGGCTTCAGTCTGAGGCAAGGCCACCACCAGCGGGCGCTCACGGTAGGCTGTGAGGCCGTCGCATTCGTAAGGGGTGGTGTCTTCCCGATTCCAGAGCAGTTGATGGACAGGCAAATGAGCCTGTAACCCGCGTACGATCTCGGCCTGACGCTCTGATCTTTGTAGCAATGCCTGTTGATCAGGCTTCAAGGCAGCGTTCATGGTGGTGGTGTGCTGGGTCGGGGTTGAAGGGTTTGGATGTCTGGGGATGTCTGGACCGGGGAGTACCAAGTTGATATCCACTTTAGAACAATGCCGGGTGCCTTGGCGTGAGAAATTTTGCAGCCGACCGTGAAAACCTGTCAGATATAAAAATGATAGCTACAACCATAAGTGGGACAAGGGCTAGAGCCTGATTTGACTCTAAGTCAGGCCAGGCTCTTCTTCAACCAGTCGGCAAAGGCGGCACACTCCCAACGGTCCATCATGCCCGTGCGCCAGCACAGGTAGTGGGCATGCGGGCTGGGCACCGTCTGGCTGTAGACCGGGTTGGCGGCCAGTCGCACCAGAGCGCCACGCTCCAGCCAGGGCGAGCCCAGTCGCAGCCGGACCAGTGCCACGCCCATGCCGGCGGCGGCGGCATCGCACATCAGGCCAATGTCATTGAACTGCGAGCCCTCGGTCGGCTCGGGCCAGTCCAGGTGCTGCGCGGCAAACCAGGTGCGCCAGGGCTCCAGCGGACTGCGCAGCAGGCTCACGCCCTCCAGATCTGCCGCCAGGGCAAACGGCCCGTGCTCGCGAACAAAAGCCGGTGAGGCCAACGGCGTGACCTCATCCTTGAACAGCACCACGTGCTCCACATCCGCATAGCGGCCGGTGCCAAAGCGGACCATCAGGTCGGCGTCCTCGGCCACCACGTCCAGCAGCGGTATCGACACCTGCAGCGTCAGGTCGATCTCAGGGTAGGCTTCGGTGAACTGGCGCAGGCGTGGGATCAGGATGGAGCGGGCAAAGGTGGGCGTCACGGCCAATCGCAGCTTGCGCTTGCCGGGGGCTGCCTCAGAGCTGGGAAATTTTTGCAGCGCTGCCAGCCCCTCGCGCACATGGGCCAGGTACTCGCTGCCCTCAGATGTCAGAGAAAAATCGGCTCTGCCAAACAGACGGGTACCGATAATTTGCTCGAGCTGTCGGACCCTGTGGCTCACCGCGCTGGGTGTCACAAACAACTCCTCGGCCGCCTGCGTCACGCTGCGCAGTCGGGCCAGTGCCTCAAAGGTCAACAGGCACTGAATTGGGGGGATGCGGGTGGCGGTCATGGGGGTATTTTCCCACCTGACTGGCCACGGGGGTACTTAGTACAATGATCAGCTGTTTTCTTCCCGTTAGCCCCCATGTCAAACCGTCTTGCCGTGCTGCCGCAATACCTGCTGCCAAAGCAGGCGCTGACCTGGCTGGCCGGCAAATTCGCCAGTGCCCGCGCCGGGGCCTTGACCACGGCAGTCATCACCTGGTTTATCGGGCGCTACCAGGTCAACATGACCGAGGCCGCCAACCCCGATCCAGCCGGCTACGCCAGCTTCAACGAATTCTTCACCCGCGCGCTGCGGGCCGATGCCAGGCCGCTGGCGCCCTCGACCTTGATTTGCCCGGTGGATGGCGCCATCAGCCAGTTTGGACACATTGAGCGAGACCGAATTTTTCAGGCCAAGGGCCACGACTACACCTGTGCCGCGCTGCTTGGCGGAGATGCTGCGTTGGCCGCGCCTTTTGTGGATGGTCTGTTTGCCACCCTGTACCTGAGCCCCCGTGATTACCACCGCATCCACATGCCTTGTGACGGCCGGCTGACCCGCATGGTGCACGTGCCGGGTGATTTGTTTTCAGTCAACCCGACCACGGCGCGTGGCGTGCCCGGGCTGTTTGCCCGCAATGAGCGGGTGGTGTGCCTGTTTGAATCGGCGCAGGGGCCGTTCGCGCTGGTGCTGGTGGGCGCCACCATTGTCGGCAGCATGGCCGCGGTGTGGCATGGCGTGGTCAACCCGCCGCGCCCGGGCCAGGTGCGCACTTGGCACTACGAGCAGGCGCCGGTGCCACTGCACCAGGGCGAGGAGATGGGGCGCTTTTTGCTGGGCTCCACCGTGGTGCTGCTGTTTCCCAAGGGGCCGCTGCGCTTCAACCCGGCCTGGGCGCCGGGCCGGCCGATCCGGCTGGGCGAGGCCATGGCCGACACGGCTCATTAAACCAGCATCACGAAAAAGGAGCTCGGCCATGGCCTACCAATACATTCTGGTTAGTACTGAGGGTGCAATCACCACCGTCACCCTGAACCGCCCCGATAAGCGCAACGCCCTGAGCCTGCCGCTGATGCTGGAGCTTACCGAGGCGCTGCAGGCCGTTGGACGCAGCGCGGCGCGCGGCGTGATCCTGGCCGCCAACGGCCCGGTGTTCAGTGCGGGCCACAACTTCGGCGACATGGCCGGCGCCAGCCTGGCGCAGGCTCGCGAGCTGTTTGCCGTCTGCACCCGCATGATGGACACCCTGCAGGCACTGCCGCAACCGGTGATCGCCCGGGTACACGCCCTGGCCACAGCGGCCGGCTGTCAGCTGGTGGCCACCTGTGACCTGGCCATTGCCGCCGACACCGCCGGTTTTGCCATTCCCGGTGGCAAGGCCGGGCTGTTTTGCCACACCCCGCTGGTGGCCGTGGCGCGCAACATTGGCCGCAAGCGCGCGCTGGAAATGGCCATGACGGGTGATGCCATCGACGCCACCACCGCCGCTGACTGGGGGCTGATCAACCGCGCCGTGCCGCCGGACCAGCTCGAGGCGGCCACGCTGGACCTGATCAACCGCGCCACCCGCGGCAGTAGCGAGTCTAAAGCGATGGGCAAGCAGGGTTACTACCGCCAGATGGAGCTGGCGCAGCCACAAGCCTACGCCTTGGCCAGCGAAATCATGGCCGCCGGCGCATTGACAGCGGATGGGCAGGAAGGCATTGCCGCCTTTTTGGAGAAACGGCCAGCGCACTACCGCTGAGGTCCGGCTCGCCGGCCTATAGCAGCAGCAAGTTGTCAGCGGTCGCGCCGACAACCGTGCTCAGCGCCACGCGGTGGTCCAGCGTGGCCAGGCAACCCCCCCGGGCGACGACCATTGCCAGCAGATAAACATCGGTGATTTGGTTGTGGCCCAGCACGCGGGACCAATTGACAAGGCCGTCGGCCCGCATGGAAAGCGAGTCTGGCCAGAACGCATGGTCAAGGTCGGCGCAAATCGACTGAAGTTTGTTGCGCACGGTCTCGATACCAACCGGCCCGTAGCGGCTGTAGGCGGGCAGGTTGAGCACCCGGATCACACCGTTTTCCACCAGTGGACAACTGGCAATCTGAACCTGGGGTTGACTCACCAGCGCGAGGGCCTGTGCATGGTGCACGTGCGCCTCGTCCAGCAACGCGACCCAGACATTGACATCGAGCAAGTAGCGCACGGGTCAGATGCCCTCTTGGTCCAGCAGATCGCGAACATGTTCGGTCGTGATGATTTCATCGCGTGCCGGGAGCAGCGCGTACTTGCTCTTCACGGGCATCGCCTGGCGTAAAGGCGCGCCTCGGCTGCGAATGCCATCGCGAGCCAGCCTTGAAATGGCTTCTCCGATTGAAATGCGTTGTCGCTGCGCCTCTGAGCGTGCGAAGGCAAAAACATCGTCGTCTAAGGCTAATGTGGTTCTCATAGATGCACGATAGCATCAAAACATCAATCTAGCATCAAAAATAACATTCAATTCCCCGTACCGGCGCTCCGGTATCACTTGACGCGGCCAGCGCTTGGAGTCAATAATGAGTCATTAGCGAATCATTGTTTCTCTAATGAAACAAAATTCCCCGATTGACCTAAAGGCCTCGCATGACAACTGGCGCTGACATCGACTCCCACTGGCACGAGGTCGCAACCCTGGCCCAGCTGGACCCCGATTTCCCGATAGGCGTTGAGGTTCAGGGCCAGAAGATTGGTCTGTTTCTGCTGGGTGAGGCCGTGCACGCCGTCGAAGACGTGTGCCCGCATGCCTATGCCTTGCTGTCCCAGGGTTTTCAGGAAGACGGCGTGATTGAGTGCCCGCTGCACGCAGCGCGCTTTGACATTGCCAGCGGCAAGTGCCTGACCGAGATCGGCCAGCGAGACCTGCATTGCTTCCCGGTGCGGGTGCAGCAGGGTCGCGTCCAGCTGCAGCTTCAGCGGCAAGCCAAGGACAGCGCGTGAGCAAGCCGGCCATTGAGTTCAACGGCGTGTCCAAGCGCTTTGCGGCGCGCGGCCGCTCCAGCGAGGTGCTGGCGGTCACCGATGTCAGTTTTGCCGTGCAGCCGGGCGAGGTGGTGTCCATCATCGGCCCTTCAGGCTGCGGTAAGAGCACGCTGCTCAACATGGGTTCTGGGCTGGCCAAGCCCAGCGCCGGCGCAGTGCGTGTGGATGGCGAGCTGGTGGCTGGGCCCAACGCACACGTTGCTTTTATGCTGCAAAAAGACTTGCTGATGCCTTGGCGCACGATTGCGCAAAACATTGAATTCGGCCTGGAGCTGCGCGGGGTGGCCGCAGCCGAACGGGCCCGCGTATCCGCACAGCTGCTGCAGCAGTGCCACCTGGACGGTTTTGGCAGGCACTACCCGCACCAACTCTCTGGCGGTATGCGTCAGCGCGCGGCTCTGGCCCGCACCCTGGCGGTGGACCCGCTGGTGCTCTTGATGGACGAGCCCTTTTCTGCGCTCGACGCCCAGACCAAGATGATCTTGCAGCAGGACCTGGCGCAAACTGTGGCGCAGCAGGGCAAGACGGTGCTGTTCATCACCCATGACCTGGCCGAAGCGGTGGCGCTGTCGGACCGCATCCTGGTGATGAGCGAGCGGCCTGGCACCATCGTTGAGCAGATCACGGTGAACCTGCCAGAGCGGCACAACCCGATGAAACGTCGCAAGCAGGATGAGCTTGGCCGCCTGGTGGCCCAGTTGATGGACCTGCTCAAGCTCGACGCCAGTACCGACGTGCACTGAGTGCCGCGCAGACCTCGCCCCTTTTTTCTGTCCTTACCTATTTAACCCCGGAGAACGCCATGTCACCTTTCACTCTGTCTGCCACCCGCCGCGCCTGTTTGGCTGTCCTTAGCGTGGGTGCATTGCTGGCCCCCCTGGCAGCACATGCCCAACTGCAAAAAATCACCTATCTGCTGCCGGCCCCAGGTACGTTGCCGGCCTTTGGTCCTTGGATGCTGGCGCAGGCCAAGGGCTACTACGCGGCTGAAGGCCTGGAAGTCGAATTTGTCACCGGTCGTGGCGGTGTGGATGTGGCCAAGCAGGTCGGCGCAGGCAATGCGGTGATTGGCGGCGCCATTGGCGACACGCCCATCATTGCGCGGGCTCAGGGCATTCCGGTCAAGGCCGTGGCGGTGCTGGGTTCTGGTTCGTTGATGCAACTGGTCAGCCATAAAGACGAACGCATTGACAGCCCGCGCGAGCTGCGTGGCAAAACGGTGACTGTGCTGGCCTATACCGACACCACTTACTACGCGCTGTTGGGCATGATGGCCAAAGTTGGCCTGACCAAGAATGACGTCAATATCCAGGCCGCCGGCCCGGCCGGCGTCTGGCAGCAGTTTGCCAGCAAGAAGGCCAGTGCCATGGCCGGCGTGCCAGAGTGGACGGTCAGCGCCATGGACGCCGGGGCGCAGGTCAACATTCAGCCGGCAGACACTTATTTCAAGAGCATGGCGCAGGCCATTCTGGCCTCTGACGACACCATCCAAAAGAACCCGCAACTGATTCAGAAGCTGGTACGCGCCACACTCAAGGGCATGAAGGACATCATGGCTGACCCCAAAGCCGCCACCCTGGCCTATGTCAACCATGTGCCGATGCACAAGGGTAAAGAGGCTTCGATCCAGAAAGCCTTCGAGATGTACAACGAGTACGTTTATGAAAGCCAGAAGGTGCCCGGTCTGATGGACGAGGCCCGCCTGAGCGAACTGCAAAAGTTCTATGTGGCTAACGGCATCGTTCCCAAAGAAGCCGCGCTGAACGATTTGTTCACCAACCAGTTTGTGCTGGGCAAGTGAGCCGGTCTGAGTCGTCCACACCATGAGCCCGCAGAACGAAGGCCTTGTCACCACCGGCTGGAGTCTGGCCGTGTTGGCGCTGTTCCTGTTGGCCTGGCAATTTATGCCCGGGCTGGTCGGGGTGCCTGAGTTCGTCCTTCCGCCGCCCACACGGGTGGGCGCGGAGGCGGTGCGCATCTGGCAGACCGAACGCCTGCTCTGGCACGCTGGCATCACGGCGCTGGAGGTGGTGATCGGCTTTGTCCTGGGCGCTCTGCTGGGCGCCATCATTGGCTATGCCTTGGGGCTGTGGCCAAGGGTTGAGGCGGTGCTGTCGCCCTACTTGCTGGCGCTGCAAATTGCGCCTAAGGTGGCCTTTGCACCCTTGTTTGTGATGTGGTTGGGCTACACCATCTACCCCAAGATCCTGGTGGCGGTGCTGATTGTTTTTTTCCCCGTGCTGATTAATGTGCTTTCAGCCATGCGCACCGTCGACGCCGACATGGTCAACCTGGCCCGCTCGTTCTCGGCCACGCGCTGGCAGGTGTTCTGCAACATTGAATACCCCACCACGCTGCCGGCGTTGTTCTCGGGCCTGCGCATTGCCAGTACGCTGGCGGTGATTGGCGTGGTGGTCGGCGAGCTGGTGGGCGGCAACATGGGCCTGGGTTACATGCTGGTGTTTTTTGAGGGGCAGGGCAACACCGCCGCCGTGTTTGTGGTCATCGGCGCGCTGACCGTGATTGGCATAGCCGCCTATTACGCCGTGGTACTGGCTGAGCGCCGCGTCTTGCACTACCTGCCCGGTCCGGACAGCCGTTCGGCTTGAGCCCGATGAACGAGGTCAACCACTCAGACATCAATCTGGCGGGCCGGCGAGTGCTGGTCACCGGCGGCGCGCGCGGCCTGGGCGAGGCCTTTGCCCGCGCCCTGCTGGCGGCAGGTGCGCGGGTGGTGATCAGCGATGTGCTGCACGACCGTGGCGCCGCGCTGGCCGCTGAACTCGGCCCCGACCTGTATTACCTGCCGATGGACCTGAGTGACCCCGCCGCCATCCGCGCCGGGGTGGACGCCGCCGCGCAGTGGCTGGGCGGGCTGGACGGCCTGGTCAACAACGGTGCCATCACCAACAGCGGCGGTAAAGACATGGCCGACCTCAGTGTGGCCACCTGGGACCAGGTGATGGCCGTCAATGTGCGCGGCACCTGGCTGGCCACCGTGGCGGCGCAGCCGCACCTGGCCGCCAGCGGCAGCGGCCGGGTGGTCAATATCGCCTCTGACACTGCGCTGTGGGGTGCCCCGCGCCTGATGGCCTATGTGGCGAGCAAGGGCGCGGTAATGGCCATGACCCGCAGCATGGCGCGCGAGCTCGGTCCCCAAGGCATCACCGTCAACGCGGTGGCCCCGGGCCTGACCCTGGGCGAATCCACAGAGTACGTGCCGCAGGCGCGCCATGAGCACTACCGCAACGGCCGCGCCATTGAACGCGCGCAGCGGGCCGACGACATCACGCCGGCGGTGCTGTTTTTGCTCTCAAGCGGCAGCGGCTACATCACCGGCCAGGTGCTGCCGGTGAATGGCGGCTTTGTCATGCCCTGAACCCCGTATCCGGAACCCCAACCATGAACCCCACCACCCTCACCACCCCCGCCGCCAACCAGCCTGTCTTTAATGAGCGCGGCCTGATGGATGCCACCATCCCTTCGGAGGCCGATATCCAGCGCAGCATGCTGCAGCCGGCCGGTCAGGACTTTGCCGCCTGGCTGGAGAGCCGGGTCGCCCGCTTTGCATCCCGCCGCTACGACTGGGACGCGCTCAAGTTTCAGGCCGACTTTGACCCGCGCTACCGCCGCGCCCAGATGCGCTATGTGGGCACAGGCGGCACTGGCGTGACCAGCGACAACAACACCGTGCCCTCGGCCCACTTCACCTTCTCCACCATGGTGATCCCGGCTGGCCACATCGGCCCCTCGCACATCCACTACGACGTGGAAGAGGTGTTTTTTGTGATGCGCGGGCGCATGAAGATCGTCTGCGAAAAAGACGGCCAGCGCTGGGAGTCCTTGCTGAGTGAGCGCGACCTGATCTCGGTACCGCCTGGCGTCTACCGCGAAGAAATCAATGTAGGTGATGAAGACGCGCTGATGTGCGTGATGCTGGGCACGCCCAAGCCCATCACCCCCACTTACCCGCCTGGCAGTGACCTGGCCCGCATCAAGCGCGAGCTGGGGCGCTGAAGCCTGCATGGATTCCCAGGCTCCGATCGTCATTCCCGTGAACGGAGAAACCCAGCCCCCGCCCGTCATTCCCGCGAACGCGGGAATCCAGGCTGTCATGGATCCCCGGGCGTGGCCGGGGATGACGGGTGGCGGACCGTCCGCTGCCCAGCGCATTGACACGCCGTTTGGCGCCATCGGCTACCGGCAGGCTGGGGTGCTGGCCAGCACGCGCCTGGTGCTGTTACACGGTATCGGCTCTGGCTCGGCCAGTTGGGCCGCGCAACTGGCGGCGGTCAAGCCGCTCCAACCCGGCCTGCTCGCCTGGGATGCGCCGGGTTATGGCGAGAGCGACGGCCTTAACCTGGCTGACGCGGCCTGGCCCACGGCCACGCACTACGCCGAGCGGCTCTGGGCCTGGCTGGATGCGCTTGGCCTGACGCAGCCGCTGACGCTGGTCGGCCATTCCCTGGGCGCGCTGATGGCGGCGCGTGCCGCCGTGCTGCAACCGCAGCGGGTGGCAGCGCTGGTGTTGCTGGCGCCGGCCCAGGGCCATGCCCGCTTGGACGCAGCCCAGCGCGAGCGCCTGTTGCACGACCGATTGGCCGCCCTGACCACACTTGGGCCCGCCGGCATGGCGCAGCAGCGCGGCGCCGCCATGCTCACGCCCGATGCGCCCACTGAGCTGGTGGCGATGGTGCAGGCGGTGATGGCGCAAATCCAGCCCCTGGGCTACACCCATGCTGCGCGCATGTTGTCTGGCGGCGACCTGCTGGCCGACCTGGCGCAGCTGCGTTGCCCGGTGCAAGTGGCCAGCGGCCATGCCGACCGCATCACGCCCCCGGCAGGTTGCCAACAGGTGGCGGCCGCCGCTGGTGTGGCCTGGACCGACCTCGGTCCGGTTGGCCACGCTTGCCCCTTGCAGGCGGGCGCTGCCGTCAATGCCTTGCTGGGTCTGCCGGACGTGGACGGTATGAGCAGCGCCGGGCCGCCCCAAGCTGCGAAGGCCCCCTCGGGGGGCAGCGACGTACACGCAGTGACGAGCGTGGGGGCCACATAACCATGACCACGGCAGCCGACGAGCGCTACACCGTGCCGGCGCTGCAGCGTGGCTTGGAGCTGCTGGGCTGCTTCAGCCGCCAAACGCCCACACTGAGCGGTGCAGACCTGGCGCGCCAGCTCGGCGTGCCACGCGCCTCGGTTTTTCGCATGCTGCACACGCTGGAGCAAACCGGTTTTGTCGAGCGTGTGGGGGACAGCAGCCATTACCGGCTGGGCCTGGGCGTGCTGCGCCTGGGTTTTGAATACCTGGCGTCCATGGAGCTCACCGAGCACGGTCGTCCGGTGATCGAGGCGCTGCGTGACCAAACCGGTTACTCGGCGCATTTGGTGGTGCGCGACGGGCGCGAGGTGGTGTTTGTGGCCAAGGCGCCCGGGCGCAGCGCCATGTTTCAGTCGATCCAGGTTGGCGCCCGGCTGCCGGCCCATGCCACGGTGCTGGGCCGCCTGCTGTTGGCCGGCCTGAGCCTGGCCGACTTGAACGCCCTGTACCCGGACGCAGCCCTGCCGGTCTATACCGCCCGGACACCCGGCAGCGTGGCCGCACTCAAGGCGCTGATCGACGCCGACCATGCCGCCGGTTACAGCATCAGCCAGGGTGGTTTTGAGACTGGCATCTCGACGCTGGCCGCGCCGGTGTACAACGACCAGGCCGAGGTGGTGGCTGCGGTCAGCATCACGGTGCCGGCGCAACAACTCAGCGACGCCCAGGTGGCGCAGCTGCTGCCGCTGGTGCGCGCCGCCGCCGCTCAGCTGACCCAACGCCTCAGCCACCTACCCACGCGTGGCAAGCAGCCCACATTTGCCGAACCCCTGACCGCATGACTTCTTCTGATTCCACCAACCCTGCCCCCATGGTCACCGTGGGCGAACTGGTCGCCCGTTTTCTGGAGCAGTGCGGGGTGAAGGTCGCCTTTGGCGTGATCTCTATCCACAACATGCCGATGCTCGATGCCTTGCACCGGCGCGGTCATATTCACTTCGTGCCAGCGCGGGGCGAGGCCGGCGCTTGCAACATGGCCGATGCCGCCGCCCGCGTCAGCGGTACGCTGGGCGTGTGCGTCACCAGCACCGGCACTGGCGCCGGCAACGCTGCCGGGGCGCTGGTGGAAGCACTCACCGCCGGCACCCCGCTGCTGCACCTCACCGGTCAGATCGAATCCGACTTTATCGACCGTGACCTGGGCTTCATCCACGAGGCGCCGGCCCAGCTGGCCATGCTGCAGGCGGTGGGCAAGGCCGCTTTTCGCATCCGCAATGCCGAGACCGCGCTGGCTACTTTGCGTGAGGCGGTGCGCCTGGCCTTCACGCCGCCCTGCGGCCCGGTCAGCATCGAAATCCCGATCGACGTGCAGGCGCGCCTGCTGCCGCTGCCGGCTGCCCTAGCCCCGCTGTGGCCCGCGCCGCTGCAGCCGGCCGCAGTCGAGGTGGAGGCCCTGGCCGCCCGCCTGCTGGACAAGCGCCGCCCGCTGCTGTGGCTGGGCGGCGGCGCGCGCGGCGCCGGCGCTGCGGTGGCGCGCTTTGTGGCCATGGGCTGGGGCGTGGTGACATCGGTGCAGGGCCGGGGCATCCTGCCCGAAGACCACCCGGCCAGTCTGGGCGCTTACAACCTGCAAAAACCGGCCGAGGCCCTGTACCAGAGCTGCGACGCCATGCTGGTGGTCGGCTCGCGCCTGCGCAGCAACGAGACCCTGCGCTACCAGCTCAAGCTGCCGGCGGCCCTGTTCCGCATCGACGCCAATGCGCTGGCGCACAACCGGGGCTACCCCAGCGATTACTTTGTGCAGGGCGATGCGCTGGCCACCCTGCACGCCCTGGCCGACCGGCTGGAAGGCCGCATGGCGCCAGACCCGGCGCTGCTGCCCGATGTGCAGCGCGCTCGGCAGCAGGCGGTGGCCCACGTCAATGGCACGCTCGGGCCCTACCAGGCGCTGCAGGACGGGCTGGCGGCGCAGGCCGCACAAAACGGGTCGGGCCTGTGGTGGGTGCGGGACATCACCCTGTCCAACAGCATGTGGGGCAACCGCGCGCCCCAGCTCAACCACCCGCGCGCCGGTGTGCACGCCCTGGGTGGCGGCATCGGCCAGGGCCTGGCCATGGCCATCGGCGCCTCGGTGGCCGACCGGCTGCACGGCCTGGGCCGCAAGACAGTGGCGCTGGTGGGCGATGGCGGCTTCATGCTCAATGTGGGCGAGCTGGCCTGCGCCGCGCAGGAGC
The DNA here is from genome assembly GCA_040400795.1 of Rhodoferax sp. Lineage (GTDB taxonomy): Bacteria > Pseudomonadota > Gammaproteobacteria > Burkholderiales > Burkholderiaceae_C > Rhodoferax. The sequence goes on along the minus strand of JBBAPO010000029.1, from coordinate 48,921 downwards.
GCGCACCTTTTGTGCTGCTGCTGATGAACGACGGCGGCTACGGCGTCATCAAGAACATCCAGGACGACCTGTACGGGAGCCGCCACTGCTATGTGGACCTGCACACCCCCGACTTTGCCCAGCTCTGCGCCAGCCTGCAGGTGGCGCACCTGCGCCTCAGCGGCCCCGAGCACTGCACCGCGGTACTGGCGCAGGCCTGGGCGCTGGATGGCCCGGTGGTGGTGGAGGTGGACATGCGGGCCTGGGGCCCGTTTGCCGCCAAGTTTGCCGGCCCCATTCTGCGCAAGGACTGACCATGCAAGACCTGGTGCTGATCGGGTTTGGGGCCATCGGCCAGGCCATCCTGCAAAGCCTGCAGCGCGCGCCGGGCCAGCCGCGCTGGCGTGTCAGCCATGTGGTGGTGCGGGCAGAGAGGGTGGCGCAGGTTCAGGCGCAGCTGGATGCGGCACTTGGGCCGTCTGGCAGCACTGCCGCCGGCGCCATCCAAGCGGTGTCTGCGGTACCGATTGAAGCGCGGCTGGTGCTGGAGTGCGCCGGTCATGGCGCGCTGGCCGAGCACGTGCTGCCGGCGCTGGTGCGCGGCACCGAGTGCGCCCTGCTGTCGGTCGGCGCGCTGGCCCAGGCTGGGCTGGCCGAGCGCTTGGCGCAGGCGGCCGGGCAGGGCGGCACCCAGTTGCACCTGCTGTCGGGGGCTATCGGTGGCATCGATGCGCTGGCCGCCGCGGCACGCGCCGGGCTAGACGAGGTGCGCTACACCGGGCGCAAGCCGCCACGCGGTTGGCAGGGCACACCGGCTGAGGCCGTGGTGGACCTGGCCGGCCTGCGCGAACCGGCGGTGATCTTTGAAGGTACGGCGCGCGAAGCGGCCCGCCTGTACCCGCGCAACGCCAATGTGGCGGCCACCGTGTCGCTGGCCGGGCTGGGGCTGGACGCCACACAGGTGCGGCTGATCGCTGACCCCGGGGTCAGCGACAACATCCACGAGCTGAGCGCACGCGGCGCCTTTGGCGAGCTGCAACTCACGCTGCGCGGCCGCCCGCTGCCCGACAACCCCAAGACCTCGGCGCTGACGGTGTTGTCGGCGCTGCGCTTTATGCACAACCGCGTGGCGGAGCTGACGCTGTGACGGCCCGGCTGCAGACCCTGATCGGCGGGCGTTGGCGCGACGGCAGTGGCGCGCTGTACAGCACCGAGTACCCGGCCGACGGCTCGGTGGTGGCCGAACTGCATGCCGCCAGCGTGGCCGATGCCGACGAGGCGGTGCAGGCCGCCGAGGCCGCCCGCCACCGCCCGAACTGGGCTGGCCTGAAGCCGCACCAACGGGCCTTGTTGCTGCACCGCATGGCCGCCGGTATCCGCGACCGGGCGGAGGAACTGGCGCAGCTGCAGCGGCTGGACAACGGAAAACCTATCAGCGAGACCCGCGCCCTGGTGGCCAGTGCTGCTGGCACCTTTCAGTACTTTGCCGCTGCCTGCGAGACGCTGGAAGACCAGGTGACGCCCGCGCGCGGCGACTACCTGACGATGAGCCTGCACGAGCCCATCGGCGTGGTGGCCGCCATCACGCCCTGGAACTCGCCCATTGCCAGCGAGGCACAAAAAATGGCGCCTGCGCTGGCGGCCGGCTGCCCGGTGGTCATCAAGCCGGCCGAGATCACGCCGCGCATGGCGATCGAGCTGGCCCGCATCGGCGAGGCCGCTGGTATCCCGCCCGGCATCCTGAGTGTGCTGCCGGGCAAGGGCGCGCTGCTGGGCGATGCACTGGTGCGCCACCCGCTGGTCAAGCGCGTGGCCTTTACCGGCGGCACCAGCGTTGGCCTGGGCATTGCCCGGCTGGCGGCCGACAGGCTGATGGGCGTGTCGCTGGAGCTGGGTGGCAAATCACCCACCATCGTTTGCGCCGATGCAGACCTGGACCACGCGGTGGCCGGCGTGCTGTTTGGCATCTTCAGCTCCTCGGGCGAGTCTTGCATTGCCGGTTCGCGCGCCTTTGTGCACCGCAGTGTTTACGCGGCCTTCCGCGAGCGGCTCTTGGCAGGGGCCCGTGCGCTGCGCGTGGGCGACCCGGCGCTGGAAATCACCCAAATGGGCCCCTTGGTCAGCGGTGCGCACCGCGAGTCGGTAGAGCGCTATGTGGCGTTGGGGCTGGCCGAGGGCGGCCAACTGCTGACCGGTGGCGCGCGCCTGGCCGGCAGCCTGTATGAGCGCGGCTATTACTACCCGCCCACAGTGATCGAGGGCCTGCCCAACGGTGCGCGCATGGTGCAAGAGGAAATCTTTGGCCCGGTGCTGGCGCTGCTGCCCTGGGACGACGAGGCTGAGCTGCTCGCCCAGTGCAACGACAACCCCTACGGCCTGGCCTGCGGCATCTGGACGCGCGACTACCGCAGCGCCTGGCGCCTGGGCGCGGCGCTGCAGACCGGTACGGTTTGGGTCAACACCTACAAGCAGTTTTCCAGCAGCACGCCCTTTGGCGGCGTCAAGCTGAGCGGTACCGGCCGTGAGAAAGGCCGGCTCGGCATTCTGGAATACACCACCCAAAAAAGCTACTACTGGGGGCTCAACGAGGCACCCCTGCCCTGGAGCGCAGCATGACAGACCACACCCCCAGCGCCCATGTCGCTCACAGCAGCCTGGGCATCGAAGGCATAGCCGCCATCACCTACGCCACCGACCGGTGGGACGAGGCGCGGCGCTTTCTTGCCGACTGGGGCCTGACGCTGCTGGCGGATACCCCGGAGCAGCAGCAATGGGAGACGCAGAACGGCGCCCAGGTGCTGGTGCGCCGCATGGACGACCCCAGCCTGCCGCCCGCCATGGAGCCCGGCCCCACGCTGCGCGAAGTGGTGTGGGGCGTGCATGACGACGCCACACTGCATTTATTAGCCAAAACCCTCTCTAAGCACCGTGGTTATTGGGCTGATAGCTATGAAAACAGTAGCATCAGCGCCGCCACCCGCATCAGCGTGCTGGACCCGCAGGGCCTGCGCGTGGTGTTTTGCAAAACGACCAAGCGGGCGCTGGCGCTGCAGGGTTCGCCCAGCAACCCCTGGGGCCAGGTGCAACGCATCGACGCGCCCTCGCCGGTGTACGAGCGAGCGCAGCCGGTGGAGATCGGGCACGTGGTGTTCTTCACCGACCGGCTGGCCGAGATGGAGGCCTTTTACGCCGCGCTGGGTTTTGCCACCTCGGACCGCTACCCCGGGCGGGGCGTGTTCATGCGCTGCGACGCGCAGGGCGGCCACCACGACCTGTTTCTGCTGCAGCTGCCCACCGGCAAGGTGGGCCTGAACCACGTGGCCTTCACCGTGCGTGACATTCACGAGGTGTTTGGCGGCGGCCTGCACATGAGCCGCTGCGGCTGGACCACCCAGCTCGGCCCCGGCCGCCACCCCATCTCGTCGGCCTATTTCTGGTACTTCGATAACCCCTGCGGCGGCCTGATCGAGTACAACGCCGACGAAGACCACCTCACCGAAGCCTGGCAGGCGCGCGAGTTCCAGCCCGGCCCCACCATGTTCGCCGAATGGGCGATCGACGGCGGCATCGACGGCCACACCCGCCGCCAGCCCCAGGTGGCGGCCTCGGGCGCCTTTTTGACCGAGAAGCGTTGATCATGCCGCTACCGGCCATCGCCAGCCCCGTCATCCCCGTCATCCCCGCCATGTCCGTCCTGTCCGTCATCCTCGCGAACGCGGGGATCCATGCCCCCTCACTTCCATGCACCAGGAGGTCCCCACCATGAACACCATCCCCATCCAGGCCCTGCCCGAGCGCCACCTGCAGCCGCATCAGGCGCGCCAGCGCCCGCCCACCAGCTTTGAAGACCTGCTGGGCGACGCCATCGAGCGCGCTTTTGGCCAGGGCCACTGGGAGTTGGACGCACTGGTGGCCTACCTGAACAAAAGCGGCCCAGCCGGGCCCAATGGCCAGCCGTGGACGGCCGAGTCGTTCCAGCAACTCATGACCACCCTGGGAGCCTGACATGACCACCAGCACTGCCCCAATCACCACCCCGACCGTCGCCCCCACCGCTGCCGCTGTTGATGCCTTGCTGGCGCGCGGCCTGTATGACCTGTGGTACCCCATCTGCCCCTCGGGCTTTGTGCAGGACCGCCCGGTGTCGCTGCGCCGGCTGGGCTACAAGCTGGCCCTGTGGCGAGACGCGGCCGGCCTGCCGCACGCGCTGGAAGACCATTGCCCGCATCGCGGCGCGCCGCTGAGCATGGGTGTGAACCTGGGCGACCGCCTGGCCTGCCCCTACCACGGCATCGAGGTGCGCTGCGACGGCCTGGTGACCAAGGTGCCCGCCAGCCCCGGCTGCACCCTGGAGGGCAGCCGCGCCGCGCGCAGTTTTCATGTGCAGGACGCCCATGGCGCACTCTGGCTCTACAACAGCCGGGGCCATGTGGATGCCCCGCCGCCGCTGCAACTGCCCGACGAGCTGAGCAACCCCGAGTGGAGCCAGTTTTTGTGCTGTGTGGAGTGGCGCGGCGACTATCGCTATGTGGCCGACAACGTGATGGACCCCATGCACGGCAGCTTTGTGCACAAGCAGTCGCACTCTATGGCTGAGGGCGACATCAGCGCCAAGTTCAAGCTGCGCAAGACCGAGCACGGCTTCATGTTCGAGAAAGACGGCCAGCGCGACGTCAACTTCGACTGGACCGAATGGGGCGACACCGGCACCCACTGGATGCGCCTGGCCATTCCCTACCCCAAGACCGGCGGCCCGGGCGGCAGCTTCACCATCATTGGCAGCTACACGCCCATCGGCCCCAACCTGAGCGCGGTGTTCTTCTGGCGCTGCCGCCGCGTGCAGGGCTGGCAGCGCAATGTGTGGCGCTTCTTGTACCGCAACCGCCTGGAAGCCCGTCACTGGGTGGTGCTGGAGCAGGACCGCGTGATGCTGGAGAGCATGGAGCCCGACGCCAACCAGCGTGAGCACCTGTACGAGCACGACGTGGGTCTGTCACGCCTGCGCAAGATCATGCAGAGTTTGGCGCAGCGGCAGTTGGGCTAGGGTGGATCGGTCTTGGGCTGTGGCGGGATGATTAGTGGGCGGGTTTCGACCCATTCTTGCCTGTCGTTCTGCCATTGGCAATGACCGGAATGCCCCGATAGCGGCCACCGGAATGCTGGATAACTTAGGGAGAATCACTGCCATGCTCATAGTACTCAGCGGACTTCCAGCCACAGGCAAATCCACCATCGCAAAATTGCTTTGCCGCAGGTTACACGCCACCTATTTACGGATGGACACCATAGAGCAGGCCATTGTTGCCTCGTTACGTAATCCAAGTGACTTGGGGGCTTTGGGTTATGTAGTTGCCTACGAATTGGCCAGTGCCAATCTGGCTTTGGGCAACACCGTTGTAGCGGATGCAGTTAACCCTCTGACAGTCATCCGTGAGACTTGGCGTGAGCTAGCAGGGCATGCTGCTTCTGAAATCGTCGAAATCGAAATAGTGTGCTCAGACAAAGTTGAGCATAGAAGAAGGGTGGAAAGCCGTGAGGCAGACATTCCGGGTCACACCCTGCCTACCTGGGATGAAGTTCAAAGCCGGAAATATGAAGCATGGGCCAGTGACCGCCTAGTTATCGATTCCGCTCAGGTCAGCGCTTTGGACGCATCGCAAATGGTGTTCGATTCCATCAAGTTACATTCGAAAGGCCGATGACCGCTTGCCGCCCATTGCGGTCCTTCGGCAAGGGCCGGCCAGTGACCGCACATGGCCCCAACCTGTCCGCTACGTGCATGGCTGGCAGTGCTGGCGTCACCTCTGTGCTTTGCTCCCATCGTTCGGCGCAGCGGGGCCGATCAGATCCCAGAGGTTGCCATACAGATCACTGAAGACCGCCACGGTGCCGTAGGGCTCCACCGCTGGCCCGCGGACAAAGACCACGCCCGCTGACATGTACTGCTGGTAGTCACGTTCGAAGTCATCTGTATGCAAGAACAGGAACACCCTGCCGCCGGTTTGGTTGCCGACCCGGGCTAATTGATCAGGGCCATCGGCGCGCGCCAGCAGCAGCTTGGCCTGCCCGCTGCCATCGGGCGCCACAACGACCCAACGCTTGCCAGTCTCGGGCAGCGGCGAGTCTTCGACCAAGCTAAAACCGAGTTGGTTGACGTAGAAATCGATGGCTTCATCGTAGTCACGTACGACGATTGAAACCAGACCGAGGTGCTGAGTCATGGGCTGTACTGTACGCTGGCTATCATCGACGGCGTTGTAATCATGGCGGCTATGAACCGCCACGCGATGCCCTTATCCGTCCCGAGACCCCCAATGCCACTGCACCTTGACCTCTCTGTTCTGGCCTCCTTCACGTTGTTGTGGCTGGCGGTGGTGCCATCATCGGCAGCTACACACCGATCGGCCCTAACCTGAGCGCGGTGTTCTTCTGGCGCTGCCGCCGGGTGGACGGCTGGCAGCGCAATGTTTGGCGCTTTTTGTACCGCAATCGCCTGGAAGCCCGTCACTGGGTGGTGCTGGAGCAGGACCGCGTGATGCTGGAGAGCATGGCGCAGTGGCAGTTGGGATAGGGTGGATCTGTCTTGGGCTGGGGCGGGATGAGCAGTGGGCGGGTATCGACCCATTACTGCCTGTCCCAGCAGCTGTCCCAGTGAGCGCAATGCCGCGAATGCGGTCTTAGAGATTTGTGATCGGCTCGCGACATAGCAGCCATTGGCAGCAAACGATTGACGGTGAATTGCAAGGCAACAAAGAACTGGCCGCTGCCGCCTTCAACGTACGCGTCATCCCCAGCGTGGCCTACACCGCCCCCGAAGTGGCCTGGGTGGGCCTGACCGAAGACCAGGCCAAGGCGCAAGGGATCAAGGTCAAGAAGGGCCTGTTTCCCTGGATGGCCTCCGGCCGCGCGATCGCTAATGGCCGCGACGAAGGCGTCACCAAGCTGCTGTTTGACGACTCACCCGAAGCCCACGGCTACGGCAAGATCCTGGGCGGCGGCATGGTCGGTACCCACGCGGGTGACATGATCGGCGAAATCGCGCTGGCCATCGAGATGGGTGCCGACGCGGTGGACATCGGCAAAACGATTCACCCGCACCCCACGCTGGGGGAGAGCATCGGCATGGCGGCGGAGATTGCGCATGGGTCTTGTACTGATGTGCCGCTGAATTACTAGGAGTCCGGGCGGCAGAAAAACGCGCAGCTAAAAAGTGATGTTTTCGGGGGTACTTGAACCCTTGACTACATCGAAATAATGCAACCTGAGCCATTCTGAGAGGTCGAAATTTTGAGAATATTTCTCAAATCCTTCTGCCGCCCAGACTCCTAGCAATTCAGTAGCTTACTTCGCAGGTTTCGTAGGGGCTGCGCGGCTTTTTCATTGCAAGGCCTGCAACACCGCGGCGGGATTGCGGTCGATGACGTTAAGCAAAACCAGCGAGGCGCCGCTGGGTGAGCGGTCGCCGCGCTCCCAATGTCGCAGCGTGGCGACAGAGAAGCCGAAGCGGGCTGCAAACTGCTCCTGGGTCAGGCTAAGTCTTTCGCGCAGGCTGGAAACGTCTACAGCGTGAGGTTTATACAGCTTGATTCCTTCGGCTTTACGGCCTTTGGATTTTGCGTGTGCAATGGCCTCGTTCAAGCCCTGCTTGATGCTATCGAATGCGCGTGCCATAAGTGTTCCTTTCAGGGTTCCAGCCAGGTTTGAACCAGTAGTTCAACCAGATCGGCCAATTCATTGCGCTCAGCTTTGCTGAGGTTGGCCCGTTCGTTCTTTGCGAATAGGGTGAGTAGGTACAGAGGCATCAAGTCACTGTGAACGTAATAAATTACCCGCACACCGCCAGATTTGCCCTTCGCGCCTCGACCCCAACGCAGCTTGCGTACACCGCCGGTGCCTTCCATCAAATCGCCCGCCTTGGGCTGAGCTGACAAATAGTTGACGACATCCAAGCGCTCTGCGTCACTCATCAGCTTTTCGGCACAGCGAATGTATTCGGGCAGTTCGGCGATGGTGATCATCGAGGTATTGTAATCCAATGGATTATTTCCGCCGCACCCCCCAAGGATCAATCTGACCGCGGCGGCAACACATTACGGTCCAGCGGCAAGGATCAACCAGTGACCGCACTTGGCCCCGACCTGCCCAAGCACCATGGACAGTTGATCTCAATTTCACTGAGCAATTACCCGTGAGTTGCAGTTTTATGCATGGCATCGCGCAAAATCTGGTTCAGACGCGTTTGATAGCCATTGCCCTGATTCTTGAGCCACTCCAGCACATCGGCATCGATGCGCACTGTTAGTTGCTGCTTGATCGGCCGATAGAACTTCCCCCGCTGAGCGCCATTCCAGTCCTGTTCTTTTGTCGCCGGCAAGTCAGAGAAATCAATGTCGCTCTCGGGCCTAGCGGCTAATGTTGCCAATTCCTTGCTTACGGATTCAGGTACCTTGCTCATAAATTTTCCTCTCCAACTTGGTTGCGCGTCGCGCAGAAATAATCTGTATGTGTTCGGTGCCGCTCTCGCTTTCATGCCACGTATGTGCCACGATTAGCAAGACAACACCGCCCACCTGACCTATGGTCTGCCAGCGCTGCTCACCGTGTTCAATGCGGTCTTGCATAAAGAAGTGCAAAGGGTCATCGAATACCAGTTGGGCAGCTTCGAAACTGGCACCGTGCTTTTGCTTGCTAGCATCGTTTTTAGCGTCATCCCAAGAAAACACACCCAAGCCCTGATTGGTAGTTACAGAATTGTGGTTACAACTAACCTTTGGCGCAAGCTCAAGTGAGCATATTTCGCCGTACTGGCTGGAGGACTGGAACAGAGTCTGCGCCGCCAGGTCACAGTCCGGTCAATAGTCCGAACGCCATCGCGACACGCTTTAAGGCCGCGCAGTCAAGCAAAAGTGGCTCATCCGGGTTGGTCTCATCGTGCAAAATAAAGGCCTTCGACCGGAATACATCATGGCGACAACAGAAAAAATCAAAGGGCCGGCATCCTACTTCCCATCGATTGAAAAAAAGTACGGCCAGCCCATTGAGCACTGGCTGAATTTGGTCGGTCAGCGGACCAGCATGAAGCACATGGAGATCGTGAATTGGCTAAAGACCGAATATGGCCTGGGCCATGGGCATGCCAACGCCATCGTGGCCTACGTTTTGGCGAAGCCCTGAATGCCGCTGCACCTTGATCTTTCGGTTCTGACATCTTTCACATTGCTGTGGCTGGCGGTCGTGCCGTCGCCAGGGCCGAACGTGCTGATGGTCACGCATGTGGCGCTAACCCGGCGGCCTGCGCACGTGGTCTTTGCCATTTTGGGTAACTTGGCTGGAATTGCGCTGCTGGCCAGCCTGGCGCTGGTGGGGTGGGCGGCGGTGCTGGCGGCTTTTCCGTGGTTGCGCACGGGCGTCAACATCTTTGGTGGGCTGTACCTGATGTGGGTTGGCTCAAAGCTGATCCGCCGGGCCCGAACGAGTGGTGCTTTGTCAGCCCCTGCGCCTGATGAGGCGGGCGACACGCCGGCTGATTACCGGCGCACCGCAGTCCTGGGGCTGGTTACTGCCCTCTCCAACGCGCAGGCGATTCTGTTCATTACCTCGATCTATGCGGCCACAGGGGTGCTGACTGCCAATGTGGCCACCGGCTTTGCAAGCATCGCCATCATGCTCAGCTGTAACGCCGCCTACCTGGCCTTGTTGGGGTGGCTGTTTCAGCGCGAGAAAGTTCGCGTCGCCTATGCACGGTTTCGCGGCCTGATGGATGGGGCGATTGGCACGCTGTTTGTACTGTTTGGCGGCCGCTTGCTCTGGCGGGCGCTGGCCGCCTGAGTGCAGCAAGTGCTCAGCGCGATAGGTGCGGGCTGGCTCTTCATGAATCACGGCTAGCCCGCCACACCTGAAAGCACATGCTCGGCAGCGATCAGGTCCAGCGCTGCAAAGCCCACGGACTTGAACACCGTGATGTCTGACTCTGAGTGGCGGCCGTCGACTAGAGCGGGGGATGTCACCAGCTCCGAGAGTTCGGCCAGCACATCTTGGGCCGAAATCAGTCCGGCGCGCAGTGCTTGAACGACCTCACCGCCTTTTTCAAGGACAGCGGCGCGGTTGTCCGCGAACAGCCTGGCCCTGGGCAGCAGTTGGAGTTCCGCCTCGGCCATATTCGCTGTAAAGGCACCAACCAGCCCCAGGTGGGTCCCAGCCTTGACCCAGGCGTTGGGGATGAATGGCGTGCTTGCCGTCGTGGCGGCGGCCACGATGTCTGCGTTGGCCAGCGCAAGCTGAAGGTCGCTGGTGGCGTGGGCGGCAATGCCCACCTGTGCCAGGCTGGCAACCACGCGGCAGGCCTTGTCTAAACTGCGCCCCCAGATCGTGATCTCCGACAGGCCAAACACGCTGTGGTGCGCCATGGCCAGGTGCGCCGACAGTGCGCCTGTGCCCAGAACCACAAGGCGCTGGCTGTTAGGGCGTGCCAGGGCGCGTGCCGCCAGTGCTGCTGCAGCGGCAGTGCGACGTAGTGTCAGTTCGGTGCCGTCGATCACCGCCAGGGGTGTGCCGTCCTTGCACGAGGTGACGACATAAGTTGCTGACACCGCCGACTGGCCCCGTGAATTATTCTCGGGCCAGATCGACACGATCTTGGTACCCATGATCTGGTGGGGCCGCCAGGCTGGCATGATGAGGACCGCGCTGGCGTCGTGGTTGGGGTTGAAGTGGCTGCGCGGTGGCGACTCGATGGGCTCGCCTAAACCCTTGGCCAGCGCCTCAATCAAGGGGCCATACGGGGCGAGTCGTTCGACATCTTCTTTGGCAATGAACTGCATGGTGGATCGATGAAATATGTGGATGTGGTGATTGTCGGTGGTGCGGTGGTGGGTAGTGCGGCAGCGTATTTCTTGAGCGCGCAGACCGGCTTCAAGGGCTCGGTGCTGGTGGTCGAGAAGGATTTCACCTATGAACAGTCGGCCACGTCACGCTCGGCGGCGTCAATACGCCATCAGTTTTCTACGCCAGAGAACATCCGCATGTCGCAGTTCGGGACCCATTTCATCCAGAACATTGGTGACTACTTGGCGGTGGATGGTGATGTGCTTGATGTCGGCTTCCATGAGGGGGGGTATTTGTTCCTGGCCACGATGGCCGGGCGCGATGTGCTGGAGGCCAACCACCGCGTACAACGCAGTCTGGGGGTTGACGTGGCTTTGCTGGCGCCTGCGCAATTACAGGCGCGTTTCCCCTGGCTGAACACTTCTGACTTGAGCGCTGGTTCCCTCGGACTGTCAGGCGAAGGCTGGCTGGATGCGTACGGCCTGATGCAGGCTTTTCGGCGCAAAGCCGTGTCGCTGGGCGCTGAGTACCAACAGGCGCAGGTGACGGCGGTGCAGCGTGCCGGCAGGGCGATTTCAGCGGTAACTTTGTCGGACGGCACCACGGTGAACTGCGGCATGGTGATCAATGCGGCCGGCACGGGTGCGCCAGCACTGGCGCAAAGCGCCGGCCTATTCTTGCCTGTGCAGTCACGCAAACGCTGCGTATTTTTCTTCTCGACGCCAGCGGAAGTTAGCCAATGTCCGCTGGTGATCGACCCGAGTGGTGCCTATTTCAGGCCTGAAGGCAGTGGTTTCATTTGTGGCATTTCACCGCCCGATGACCAAGACCCGGAATGCTTTGACTTTGATGTACAACACGGGCTGTTCGATGACGTGCTGTGGCCCACCCTGGCCGCCCGCGTGCCCGGCTTCGAGGCCGCCCGAGTGCAAAACGCGTGGGCTGGCCACTATGACGTGAATACGCTGGACCACAACGTGATTCTGGGCGCGCACCCTGAAGTAGACAACCTGCTTTTCGCAAATGGGTTCAGCGGCCACGGTATGCAGCAGTCGGCTGCGGTGGGGCGGGCCCTGTCCGAATTGGTGACCTTTGGTTCCTACCGCACGTTGGACCTGTCGGCAATGGGTTGGGCGCGTGTGATTGAGCAGCGGCCCTTGCTGGAAGTCAATGTGGTGTGAGAGGCCAACCCAAATTCCCCGTCAGGGGGGCGCCCAGGTTCGTCAGCGGATCTCGTCGATCGGCGTAGAGTCTGACTCAACGCCCTGGTCCTTCATCGCAAACCGGTCACGGGTACGGATGTAGAAACTGGCGCCAAACCGCGCCACCGGAAAGTAGTTTTGCAGGCGCACCCGGCACAGTTCCATGTCGATCAGATCATCCCGGGCATGCAACCACAGCACCTGTCCAATAAAAATGTAGCGGCTGGTGGTCTCCAGCTTTTCCGAAAGCACGCATTCGAACGCGACCGGGGCTTCCACGATATGCGGTGGGCGCACGGCATTCGACGGTGCTGACGTCAAGCCATACCGCGTCAGTTCGCTTTCATTTGGCGGCAAGCTGTCGCCGCAGCGGTGCATTTGCTCGGCCATGGGCTCGTCGGCGATATGAACCACAAACTCGCGGTTGGCCAAAATATTGGCCGCAGTGTCTTTGAGGTGACCATCCTTGAGCTTGTTGATGCTGATCATCAAGATCGGCGGGTCCTCGCCGAGCATGTTGAACATGCTGAAGGGTGCTGCGTTGACCACGCCATCGGCGTTGATGGTGGTCACCAACGCAATGGGCCTGGGCACGATCAGGCTGGCCATCAGTTTGTAGCGTTGGTAGTCGGTCAGGGTCCCAAAATCGATATCCATAGTTGCTCTTTTATTCCCTTAGCAGTAGTCCAAAGCGAACGCCGTCGGCTGCGAGGCAATGGGTTCGGTACGACATCATTTCTTGGCGAGACCTTGCTTCAAAGCGTAGGGCGCCAGCAAGTCTCGGATATCGCCTGATCCGCGGGGGGCCAGGGCGGCACGAGCCGCTACGTCTTCGAGGTGACGATCCATCAGCGCCATGGCTTTGTCGGCATCACCCTGCCGCAGTGCGTCAACCAATTGGCGGTGTTCGTTGACCGCGCATTCCGACGAATGCGGCCTGCCGTACAGCGCCAGGATGAGCGAGCAGCGCGAACAGACCTCCTGCACATAACGGTCCAGCAGGGCGTTGCCGGTCATACCAGACAGCAGCGTGTGGAACTCGCCGGCCAGACGAATCGATTCCGGACCGTTCCTATCTCGCGCATCGTCTTCGTTTTGAATGCAGGTCTCGAGCAACATGATTTGCGCCTGCGACAGGCGACCAGCCAAAGATTGCACGACGAGCCGCTCCAGCGTGCGGCGCACTTCGAACACGTCACGCGCTTCGTCGAGGGTGGGATAGGCCACCGATGCCCCGCGGTTTAGCTTGATCTCTATGAGTCCCTCCACGGCCAGCCGTTTCAGGGCTTCGCGAACCAGTGTGCGGGAAACCCCGAACTGCTCGCCAATGGTGTCCTCGGGGAGTTTCATGCCGGGCCGCAGGGCCTGTTCAAGAATGGCGCTGCGCAAGGCATGACAGATCGACTGAACGCGAGACCCGTTTTTCGCCTCGGAGCGCGGATCCGCTTTTACCTTTTGGGCTTGTCCGGGTGACATCAGTGCAACCTCCGCCTTTTAATTGGCATTGTTCTTGCAGCAGAAGGATGCAGTTTTTGCCCTTTCTGAATCAGAATCGTATGCCTTTATTTTATACGAAAACCGATGCAATCGCATTCAGTTGCCGTATACAATTTATTGTACGAATTTTCTGTGCAATGCCATCGTGATGGGGGTTGCACAGTAAAGAGCAGCGGGATATGTGCCGCACCCGCATTTGCACCAGCGGCCACAACAGGACAGGAGCGATCGATGTCGAAAAAATGGTTACTCGCTACGGCCATGGCCGCAGCCCTCATGACGATTACGGGTGGTGCACAAGCCCAGGGCAAGACCCTAAAGTGGGGCGCACAACGCGAAATCGCATCGCTGGATCCGTATTCGTTTGGCGAAACGTTCACCTTGTCGGTGCTGAACCACGTGTACGAGGGCTTGGTGCGCTACACCGGTGACCTGAAGATCGAGCCTGCGCTGGCAGAGAGCTGGCAGAACGTATCGCCAACTGTGTGGCGTTTCAAATTGCGTCGGGGCGTGAAATTTCACAACGGCAACTCATTCACGGCGGATGACGTCATCGCCAGTCTGGACCGCGTGACCCATCCCACGTCGCCGCTCAAGGGCAACCTGCCGGCGTACAAGTCATCGAAGAAAATTGACGACTTCACCGTTGACATCGAGATGGACGCCCCATACCCGCTGTTGCCCAATGACCTGACCAACATCTTTATCTTTGACAAGGAGTGGTTGGTTGCCAATAACTCCACTTTGCCGACAGATTCGGGCAAGGGTGTGAAGGGCTATGCCACTGACAACGCCAATGGCACGGGACCGTTCATGGTCGAGTCCCGCCGCGCCGATGCTAAAACCGTCTTTGTGGCAAATCGCGACTGGTGGGATAAGCCCAAGCACAACATTGGAAGAATTGAGTTCACGCCCATCACCTCGCCAGCGACACGCGTCGCGGCCATGCTGTCGGGCGAGATCGATTTCACCAACGTGGCACCCTTGCAGGATCTGCCGCGCCTTGGTGCGTCGCCTGACATCAGGGTGATGCAGACCAATGAACTGCGAAGCGTTTACTTCGCGTTCAATTTCGGTGACAAGATGTTTGAGAGCGATGTGAAAGACAAGAATCCGCTCAAGGACAAGCGCGTGCGTGAGGCCATGTACCGTGCGATTGACATCGACGCGGTCCAGAAACGTGCCATGCGCGGGTTGTCGCGCAACACCGGTGCGCTGGTGGCGCCAGCCATCCCTGGTTACACCCCGGCACAAGATGTGCGGCTGCCATTCGATCTCGATGGCGCCAAGAAGTTGCTGGCAGATGCGGGCTATCCCAACGGATTCTCGTTTCAGATGAACTGTCAGAGTGATGGCCTCGTCAACGAAGAGGAGTTCTGCCAAGCGGTTGCCTCAATGTGGTCTCGCGCTGGTCTCAAGCCCAATCTGTCATTGGCGCCCCGTAGCCAGCAAACGCCCAAGCGTGTCAAGGGCGAGTTCGATGTGATTTCGTTCGGCTGGGCCAACGAGCCGATGATCGATGCCTACTCGATCCTGGTTCAGGTGATTCGCTCGAAGAGTGGTGCCGGTGGCGTGTTCAACTGGGGTAATTGGGGGCGGGCCGATATGGACGCACTGATTGACAAGGCGGGTGATGAGATCGACAACACCAAACGGGTTGGGTACATGAGTCAGGCCTTGATGATCGCGAAGAACGAGCACCTCTTCATTCCCATGCACCAGCAGCCGATGGCATGGGCCATGCGGACCAGTGTCTCCAGCATGGTGCAGGCTTCCGACAATAAACCGCGTCTGTGGCTGACGCAGATGAAATAAGGCGCCTGACCTTGCCTGTGAATGCGGGGCCTTCGGGCCCTGCTTTCTAGCCCGCCCATGTTTGCCTTCCTCGTTAAGCGCCTTGCCAATGCCGCCGGTGTCATGCTGGCTGTGGCTTTCATTGCGTTCATGATCTTTCGCTTTGTCGGCGACCCGGTCGAACTGATGCTCAATGAGCAGGCCAGTCAGGCACAGCGTGATGAGTTGCGGGTCAGGCTGGGGCTTGACCGCAGTTTCGTGGTCCAGTTCGGCACCTTTGTGCTAAATGCCATGCAGGGCGATTTTGGTATCTCGTACCGCAACCAGCAAGAGGTGTTCACCCTGATCGTGGAGCGCTTTCCGGCCACCTTCGAGTTGGTGCTGATGGCTACTTTTCTGTCGCTGGTGATTGGTATTCCGCTTGGTGTCTATTCCGCGATTCGGCACAAGACGTTGTTGGCGCAGGCCATACAGTTTGTCTCGGTGCTCGGCATCTCACTGCCCAGCTTTGCCCTGGGTATTCTCTTCATCCTGCTGTTCTCGGTGACCTTGCACTGGCTGCCCGCTTTCGGGCGGGGCGAGACGGTGATGGTGGGCGGCTGGAGCACCGGGCTGCTCACACCCAGCGGCCGGATGGCATTAATCCTGCCCGGCGTCACCTTGTCGCTGTTCCAGATCACACTGGTGATGCGCTTGGTGCGCGCTGAAATGATGGAGACGATGCGGACCGAATTTGTCCGCTTTGCGCGGGCACGTGGGCTGTCCGATCATGCCATCCACTTTCGACATGCCTTGCGCAATTGTCTTATGCCGGTGATCACCGTGACCGGGCTGCAGATTGGCAACCTGATCGCCTTCGCGCTCGTGACTGAGACCGTCTTCCAATGGCCCGGTATGGGCATGCTGTTCGTGCAGGCGGTCAACTTTGTCGATATCCCGGTCATGGCCGCTTATCTGATCATCGTTTCGTTCATTTTTGTCAGTCTTAACACGCTGGTCGATTTGACTTATGCGCTGGTCGATCCCCGGCTGAGACAGCAGGCCGTGGCGGGGGCTGGTCATGGCACTTAAAGCGTCCGCCTTGCGCCGGTTTCTGGCGTCTGATCTTGGGTACAGCTTTCAAAGCTCACCGATGGCAGTGTCTGCCTTCGTGCTGTTGGTTCTGCTGATCGCCTCGGCCTTTCTGGCCCCCTGGATCAGCCCGCAAAATCCGCATGACCTGAGCCAGCTGTTTATTGACAAGGCTGAAATCCCGCCCATTTGGGCCCAAGGTGGCGAGTGGCCTTATCTGCTGGGTACAGACCCCCAGGGCCGCGATGTCCTATCCGCCATTCTCTACGGTACCCGGGTGTCATTGATCATTGGCTTGGCGGCGGTCGCGGTCTCAATGGCTGTGGGTGTGACCGTCGGCTTGATGGCGGGGTTCTTCGGCGGATGGATTGACAACTTGCTGATGCGCGTCGCTGACACGGTGCTGTCCATACCGACCCTGCTCGTCGCCATCCTGGTGAGTGCGATATTTCGCGGTATTTTGCCGCCTGCGATGCGCGATCCGTTTGCAGCCATCATCTTGGTGCTGGCCATCGCTTTGACGGGCTGGGTTCAATATGCGCGCACCGTTCGGGCCTCGACCATGGTGGAGCGGCGCACCGAGTATGTGCTGGCTGCACGCATCATTGGTGTTTCATCTGCCCGGTTGATGCGCAAGCACATCCTGCCCAATACCCTGACACCGGTGATGGTGGCCGCCACGCTCAACCTTGGCTTGGCCATCTTGTCAGAGGCGACGCTCTCTTTTCTGGGCGTTGGTATGCCCATCACCCAGCCCTCGCTGGGTACATTGATCCGCATTGGTAACCAATATCTGTTTTCGGGCTCTTGGTGGTTGGTGGTGTTTCCGGCACTTCACCTGGGCCTGATCGTGTTGGCGGTCAACCTGCTGGGCGACTGGCTGCGCGACGCGATGAACCCCAAACTCCGCTGACCACCTAAGGACTCTCCATGAGCGACGCACTTCTGATCCGCAATGGCCGCCCCATGGGCGGCAAGACCAGTGACATCCTGATCCGAGATGGATTCATCGTTGATATCGGCGAAGCGATCGCAGCGCCCGACGCCATCATTGAAGACGTCGGTGGCGACCTGGTGCTGCCTGGTCTGGTTGAGGCGCATGCCCATCTCGACAAGTCGCTGTGGGGCATGGGATGGCGCCCGAACGACGCCGGCCCCCGCTTGATCGACAAGATCGACAACGAGCGTCATCTCAAACGAGCCATTGATATCGATCCGGCCCGGCAATCTGCACGGCAAGTCGTGTTGTCGGTGGGCCACGGCACCACCCATATTCGCTCCCACGTTGATGTCGACACCGACCACGGCATGTGGGGGATTGAGGGGGTGATGGCTACCCGTGCAGCCTATGCCGACATCATCGACATGGACATCGTGGCCTTTCCCCAATCAGGGCTGCTGAGGCGCCCGGGTACGCTTGAATTGATGGACCAAGCGATGCGAGAAGGTGCTGATGTTGTTGGTGGCATTGACCCCTGTGGCATGGACCGCGACCCCAAAGGTCATCTAGACGCGATTTTCGGCTTGGCGCAGAAATATGGCCGGCCCATGGACATCCATTTGCACGAGCCGGGCGAGATGGGGGCCTTTTCGTTCGACCTGATCTTTGAGCGCACGCGAGCCTTGGGCATGCAAGGCCAAGTGGTGGTGAGCCACGCTTTCTGCCTCGGCACACCAGACCGCGATCTGGTGGATCCGATGATCGAGCAGTTGGCCGAACTCGATATCGGCATCATGACCACGGGCCCGGCTTCTCGCCCGGCGCCACCTGTCAAGCGTTTGCTGGAAGCCGGCATACGCGTCTGCTCGGGCTCTGACGGTATTCGGGACACCTGGGGACCCTACGGCAACGCCGACATTCTGGAGCGCGTGATGTTCGTTGGGCTGCGCAACAATTTCCGTCGTGACGACGAAGTGGAGTTGGCCTTCCAGGTCTGTACCTACGGTGGTGCCTCGGCCATGCGGCTTGAGAATTACGGGCTTAAAGTGGGTGCCCGGGCCGACCTGATGGTGGTCGCCGGCGAAACCATCACCCATGCCGCTGTCGCCAGGCCGCTGCGCCGCCTGGTGGTCAAGCATGGCCAGGTTGTGGCGCGTTACGGTCAGTGCGTACGGACCAGCCCATGAGCCTGCCGACCGCCCAACCAAGACCGCAAGGGCCGATCCTGGTGTCGGCGCGTTGGGTCGTTGGTCACCGTAACGGTCGGCACTGCCTGATCGAACACGGCGAAGTGGTTTTTGACGATGGGGCTATCATTTTCGTTGGCCGGTCTTACCCCGGCCCGGTGGCCCGACGTATCGACTATGGCCAAGCGTTGCTGGGACCCGGTTTTGTTGATCTGGACGCCCTGTCTGACCTCGACACCACCATCCTGGGCTATGACAACCAACCCGCCATGCTGAAGGGACGCGTCTGGCCGCAAGACTATGTGGACGCTGGCCCCTACGAGATGCTGACGCGCGAGGAACTCGCCTTCCAGAAGGCCTATGCCTTCGCCAATCTGGTTCGCAATGGCATCACCACCGCCCTGCCTATCGCATCGCTGTTTTACCGCGCCTGGGGCGAGACAGTTGAAGAATTCACCGATGCGGCACATGCCGCAGCGCAACTTGGTTTGCGCGTCTATCTTGGGCCAGCCTACCGCACTGGCAACCAGGTCGTTTCAGAGCAGGGCGTGATTGGCACCCGCTACGACGAGCCACGCGGTCTGGCTGAACTGGATGCCGCCATAGCCTTTGGGGAGCGAATCGAGGGTACCGCCGGCGGACTGGTTCGAGCCATGTTGTCGCCGGACCGGATCGAAACCTGCACCCCTGAGTTGCTGCGCCGCACGGCCGCTGCCAGCCGGGAACTCGACATCCCCGTGCGCCAGCACTGCTGCCAGTCAAAGATCGAATATGACCTGGTGTTGCAGCAGCACGGCATGAGCCCTCCGGAATGGATGCACAGCTTGGGCTACTTGTCGGAGCGCAGTTTATTGCCGCATGGCACCGTGGTGTCTGGTTCGCGCCTGGTTGACCGCCCCGGCCATGATCTCGAGATCATTCGCGACAGCGGCGCGACCATCGTGCATTGCCCGCTGGTGTCCGGTCGCCATGGTGGCACCATCAACCATTTCACCCGATACCGTGAGATGGGGTTGAAGATCGGTCTGGGCACCGACACCGCGCCGGCTGACATGATTGCCAATATGCAGGTCGGCATGATCCTCACCCGCGTGATGGCGGGCGGCCCGTCCGGTTGCCGCTCCGAGGACTATTACAACGCCGCCACTGTGGGTGGTGCAGATGCCTTGCGGCGCCCCGATCTTGGCCGCTTGGAGCCCGGTGCGCGCGCCGACATCACGGTGTTCGACTTGACCCGACCTCACCTTGGGCAGGTGATTGATCCTATCCAGACCATGATGATGGTCGGGCATGGGCGTGATTTTTCGGATGTGATCATTGACGGTCGCTTTGTCATGGAGAACCGCCAGATCCCGGGTGTAGATGAGGCGCATGACAACGCGCGGGCGCAGGCCCAGTTTGAAGGTCTGATGCAAAAGTACCCGGAACGTACGCTGCACCACCCACCCACATCCGAGATATTTTCATCCAGTTTCCCCGTAGATTGGGCTGGCAGCGACACACCCCTTTGGGGCAAGGCATGACCAAGCCAGAGCAAGCCACTTTGCTGTCCGTGCGTGACCTGCACGTGGTGTTCGACACTCGGCATGGTCCGCTGACGGCGATCGACCATATTTCTCTGGACATCCGGCCCGGCGAAATCCTTGGCGTTGTCGGGGAATCTGGTGCTGGTAAATCATTGACTGGTACAGCCATTATTGGATTGCTTGACCCGCCGGGGCGTATCGCTGCGGGCGAGATCCGAATGAATGGGGAGCGCATCGACAACCTGTCCCATGAGGCCATGCGCCGGGTGCGGGGCAAAAAGATCGGCGCCATTTTCCAGGATCCCCTGACATCGCTGCACCCAATGCTCTCCATTGGTGCACAACTGGCCGAGACCATTCGGACCCATTTCCCGGTCGACGCCGCGGCGGCCCGCGCCACTGCACTGGAACTGCTGAAGGCGGTCGGCATCCCGGCAGCTGAGACCCGCATCGACCACTACCCGCATCAGTTTTCGGGCGGAATGCGCCAGCGTGTCGTGATTGCGCTAGCCCTTGCCGGCAAACCGGCACTCATCGTCGCCGACGAGCCGACCACGGCACTTGACGTGTCCATACAGGCCCAGATCACGTCTTTGCTCAAGCGCCTGTGCCGGGACTATGGGACGTCCGTGATGCTGATCACCCACGACATGGGTGTGATCGCCGAAACGGCGGACCGTGTGGCAGTGATGTATGCCGGTCGCATCGTTGAAACCGGCCCCGTCGAGTCTGTCACGCGGGCACCGCGT
Source organism: Rhodoferax sp. (assembly GCA_040400795.1). Lineage (GTDB taxonomy): Bacteria > Pseudomonadota > Gammaproteobacteria > Burkholderiales > Burkholderiaceae_C > Rhodoferax. The sequence continues at coordinate 28,152 of JBBAPO010000029.1, read as the reverse complement.
CACCCTTACACGCGGGGCCTGATGGCTTCGATCCCCAGCATGCGCACACGCCAGGCCACACTGCAGCAGATTGACGGCGCCATGCCGCGCCTGAATGCCATTCCGGCAGGCTGCGCCTTCAACCTGCGCTGCGCGCGGGCCAGTGCGCAGTGCCGCGCTGAAAAACCGGTTCTGGAAGTACAAAGCCATGCCATTGCCTGCTGGCACCCGTTTGAAGGAGTGGCGCATGGCTGAGGGCGACATCGCACTGCGGGTCGATGGTGCGACGTGTTATTTCGACGTCTCCCCGTCATGGCTCACTCGAGTGGTAGAGCGCAGCCCCAAACGCACACTGCGCGCGGTGGATGGTGTCTCGTTTGAGGTGTCGCGCGGCAAGACATTGAGTGTGGTTGGTGAGTCCGGCTGCGGCAAATCGACTTTGGCTCGCATGGTGGTGGGCCTGCAGGAACCGACTGCCGGCACCCTGGCATTCACGCCTATCGAGAAGCCGGATGGCACCAGCGCGTCGCCGCGCTTGCAAATGATCTTTCAGGACCCTTATGCCAGCCTCAACCCCCGTTGGCGCGTGGGGGACATCGTGTCTGAGCCAATTCGTGAGCTCGGCTTGATGGAAGGCGAGGGCGCGATCCAGGACCGCATTGGCGAGCTACTGGGTATCGTTGGCTTGTCGCCGTTAGACGCCTTGCGGTACCCGCATGAATTTTCTGGCGGACAGCGCCAGCGGATCTCCATCGCCCGTGCCCTCGCAACCGAAGCCGACTTCCTGGTTTGCGATGAACCCACGTCCGCATTGGACGTGTCGGTGCAAGCGCAAATCCTGAACCTGATGCGGCGCCTGCAGGACCAGTTCGGTCTGACCTACCTGTTCATCAGCCACAACCTGTCTGTGGTGCGGCATATGTCGGATCAAATTGCCATCATGTACCTGGGCCGCTTTGTCGAGGTTGGTCCGGCCGAACAGGTGTTTTCAGACCCTCGTCACCCCTACACCCGTCTGTTGCTGGAGACCATTCCGAACGTTGAGAATCCGATCCGTGACCGGCGGCCCATGTCTGGCGAAGTGCCGAGCCCGATCGCCCCACCGCCTGGTTGCCCGTTTCACCCTCGCTGCCCCATGGCGGAAGCAAGGTGCCAGGTTGAGCGGCCACAGTTGCGTGGTGATGCGCGGTTGACGGCCTGTCATCTGGTCTGAATGGGTCTGATCTGACCCTGGCCTAGGCACCCAGGGTCAAAGCGGTTCAGGTGTCCAGTTCATCTCCGGGTCAAGCGGGTACATCGGCCTCGGCATGTGACGCCAGGGTACCTGGCTGAGCACCGGTGTGGTCAGACCCGGTACGTCGACCTCGATAATGTGCTCGTCGGGGAATAGTTGGTCGAAGCCGGCACGGAAATGCCCGCGCGATTTGACGACCACGCAGCGTGCCTGCGCAATGTCGACACCAAAGATCTCGAAGAAGACCGGGTCCTTGCACTGGTGGCGATTCGTCACAACCACCACACGCACGCCACCCACTTGCAACAGTGCGCTGCGCCCGAGCATCAGTGACTGACCTTGCGCCACACCGCGCCGCCCGACGCAGTTGCCATCATGCAGGGCCAGCACCTTGACGGCGTGTTCCATGCGCCCCGACAGCGGGTGCGTCTCGTCGCGGTTGAACTGCGCGCTCCAGGAAGCCCCCACACCGCGCTGGTGCGCCTCTGCCGCCAGCGCGGGGTCGACAAACAGCCCAAGCAACGCGTCCTGCACACCGGCCTGCACAAAAGCCTGCAGGATCCAAATGGTGTTGGCGCGTCCACCTCCGCCGGCATTGTCGGCCACGTCGGCAAAAAGTAACGGGGCACGTGCGGTATCGGTATTGCAGGCCAATGCCATGGCCGTCGCATCGGCCAGGCTGGTGAGCCGGGGTAGCCAGCGGGTGCGCTCAGACCAGGCCTTGAGCGCAATGTCGCGGGCAATCGCTCGCCCCTTGGCTGGCTGGCCGCGGGTGCTCACAATCACAGACATGCCATTGCGCGGGGTGTCTCCCAGCGTGAAGCCCGACAGGATCGACACATCGATCACGTCAGCGTCTATCCGGCTTTGCCCGTAGGCGATTAAATCGGCGTAGGGCCCGCTGGCGGTATTTTGGGTGACCGACGGCGGCGTCATCGGCAGCTTGACAAAGGCCGCCGCGCTGCGCATACCGCCCACCATCTCGCGCAGCACCGCAGCTGCGTCGGCACCGCGCGCGGCACAGTCCACATGCGGGTTTGTCCGGTATGAGATCAGCACATCGGCGTTGTCAACCATGCGCGCGACGATGTTGCCGTGCAGATCAAGGGTACCGACCACGGGTACGCCCGGGCCGACGATAGCGCGCACCCGCTCAAGCAACAGGCCCTCGGGGTCGACCTCAGTGGTGGCGATGGCGGCCCCATGTAGCGACAAAAATACCGCGTCAACTGGCCCTGCGGCGGCGAGCCGCTTGCACAGGCCCTCAAGCACCTCCTCAAAGAAGCCCTGATCAATGCAGCCGCTGGCACCCGCGTCTGCCCCGAGTAAGGGCACGGCCTGCCAGGGACCGGCGGCGTCCATCGATGCGATAAAGCCGCGAACCGTTGCCGGCGCATGTGGGGCAGCTTGGCGCCAGTCGTGTTCAAACGCTGCATCGCACAGGTAGTACTTAGCGGCAAACTCTTCACGCGTGGCGACCGGCGCGTGCGAATTGCTTTCGAGCATGAAAGCCCCCACGGCGACACGCGGGGATCGGGTCGATGCCGCAGGCTGCGCGCTGCATGGGTTCATGTCATGGTCTCCAAAAACCCCATGCTACTATAGTAAAAACATCACAAGGAACAGCGAATGCGTACAGCAATAAAATGGTTGCGAGCTCTGGTCGGCTCGCTCATGTTGGTGTCTGTAGGTGCCGTCGCCTTGGCACAAAACCTGACGCTGGGCACCAAGCTCGAGGTCAACACACTCGACCCGCATTTCTTCAATGCCTTTGCCACCGGCTCTTCGCACGAGATGCTGTATGAGCAGCTGACTGCCTTTGACAACAGTGGCGGCATTAAGCCGCGGTTGGCGTTGAGCTGGCGCACGGTGGACCCGACGACCTGGGAATTCAAACTGCGTCCCGGCGTTAAGTTCCATGACGGTTCGCCCTTTGGTGCCGACGACGTGTTGGCCACCTTGGAGCGTATTCCGAATGTGCCGAATACGCCCAACTCCTTTGCGCAGTTCACCCGTAGCATCGTGCGCGCCAGCAAGGTCGATGACCTGACGCTTCGCTTCGTGACGCGCGATCCTAACCCGACGCTGCCGCTGGACCTGGCCTCTGTGTTCATCGTTCCAGCGCGCATCGCCCGCAGTGCCAGCACGGCAGATTTCAACTCCGGAAAGGCAGCCATCGGCACCGGAGCCTACAAGCTGACGGAATGGGTGAACGGCGACAAGCTAGTGGCCACGCGTAACGATGCATATTGGGGGTCGCGCGCACCTTGGGCTAGCGTGACCGAAAAAGTGATCGGCAAGGACGCTGCGCGCTTGGCCGCGCTGTTGTCGGGCCAGGTCGATGCGATTGACGAAGTGCCGATTGCCGACATGCCTCGCCTGAAGACCGATGCCCGCTTTACCATCGCCAGTGGCCCAATGGCGCTGGTGCAGTACATCGCGTTGGACAGCGCACGCGACAGTTCACCGTTTGTGACGGCCAAGGATGGCAGTGCCCTGGCCAAGAACCCTCTCAAGGACGCCCGGGTGCGCAAAGCGCTGTCGCTGGCCATCCCGCGGGCACTGATTGTTGATCGGTTGATGGAAGGCACGGCAGTTGCTGCCGCTGGTCCCACGCTGCCTGGCATGCCAGGCTCAAGCACCACGCTCAAACCCGACCCACTGGACCTGCCGCGTGCCCAAGCGCTGCTCAAGGAGGCTGGTTGGGCTGATGGTTTCAAGATCACGCTGCACGCCACCAATGACCGCTATCCGGCGGATGCCAACATCGCGCAGGCGGTGGCCCAGGCCTGGACTCGGCTTGGTCTCGTGGTGGCGGTCGATGGCTTGCCCGGTTCGGTGTTTTTCACGCGTGCCACCAAGCAGGATTTCTCAGCCTTCTCGGCGCAGTTTGGTATCGAGGAGGTTGGCGCCGGTTTGCGCGCGCTGCTCGGCGGTGTGGATAAAGAAAGGGGTTTTGGTACTGCCAATCGGGTGCGCTACAGCAACCCCGGCATCGACGCTAAGCTGGTGGAAGCCCTCGCCACGCTCGACCTCGGTGAGCGTGCCCGCAAGCTCGAGCGCGTGAGCGAAGCCTACATGGCCGACCAAGGCCTGATCCCGCTGTTTCACCCCATTGGTGACTTCGCTTCGCGCAAGGGTCTGCTGGTTGAGCCGCGTCCACAGCGCCGCTTCAACGCGCTGATGATCCGTCCTCAGTGAGGCGTGGCATGGCTAAGCCTAGCCAACCGCGACTGAGGCCAGCAGACGCGGCCCGTAGCCACTAACGCCATGCTGGTCTACATTCTGCGTCGGCTGTCGCAGACGGGTCTGGTCCTGTTGCTCACCTCGATGCTGGTATTTGCCGGCCTGTTCCTGATCGGCGACCCGATTGAGATCCTGGTCAGCCCCGAAGCTGACCAAGTGGAGCGTGACCGTGCCCGTGCCAGTCTCGGTCTGGATCGGCCCCTGTGGGCGCAGTACCTGCGCTTTCTTGCAAATGCTGCGAGTGGGGATTTGGGTACCAGTTTTGTCTACGGCCGGCCTGCCCTTGGCGTGATCTTTGAGCGGATGCCCGCCACCCTTGAGTTGGCATTTCTGGCGATGCTGATATCGATTGCGGTCGGCCTGCCCTTGGGTCTGTACGCCGGTCTTAAGCCCGACAGCCCCGTTGCCAAAGCCATCATGGCGTTCTCTATTGTGGGTTTTTCGCTGCCGACATTTTGGGTTGGGTTGCTGCTGATCATGGTGTTCGCGGTGCAACTCGGCTGGTTGCCCTCCACCGGGCGCGGCCCGCTGGTCGACTTTATGGGGGTGAAGCTGTCGATCCTGCACTGGGAGGGCTTGCGCTTTGCGCTGCTCCCGGCGCTCAACCTGGCGCTGTTCAAGCTCAGCCTGATCATTCGTCTGACACGGGCGCAGGTGCGTGAAAACCTGCTGCTCGACTATGTCCGTTTTGCGCGGGCCAAAGGCCTGCGCAAGTCACGCGTGCTGGGGGTGCACCTGCTCAAGAACATCATGGTGCCGCTCGTCACGGTGATCGGGCTTGAGCTCGGCTCGGTGATCGCCTTTGCCATCGTCACTGAGTCGATATTTGCTTGGCCAGGGATGGGCAAACTGGTGATCGACTCGATCTTCAAGCTCGATCGCCCGGTGGTCGTGGCCTATTTGATGATCACGGTGCTGATGTTCATTGGCATCAACCTGCTGGTAGATATTGTGTACTCGCTCCTCGACCCGCGTGTGCGGCTCGACGCCACCGAGGTTTAACAGCAGCCATGCGCAGCCCTCAAGACCCTGCCCAGGATGAAGCCCCGCTGAGACGCTTTGCACGCGACTATCTGCGGTCGCGCCTGGCAGTTGCAGGACTGGTACTGCTGTTGCTGGTCTTGCTGTTGGCACTGGCAGCGCCGTGGGTGGCGCCGCAGAACCCGTATGACCTGTCCAAGCTTGATCTGATGGATTCACGTCTACCGCCAGGTTCTGCAGCGCTTGCTGGAGGCCATTTTGTACTGGGCAGTGACGGCATGGGCCGTGACATGTGGTCCGCTATTTTGTACGGCCTGCGCGTCTCGTTGACGGTCGGGGTCTGCAGTGGCGTTATCGCTTTGTGCCTGGGCGCCGGGTTGGGCGTGAGTGCCGCCTTCTTCGGCGGGCGCTACGAGCAGATACTGATGCGCTTGGTCGATATCCAACTCGGGTTCCCGGCGATCTTGGTGGCGTTGGTCTTGATTGCCACGTTGGGCAAGGGCACTGATAAAGTGATCTTTGCGCTGGTGACGGTGCAATGGGCCTACTACGCGCGCACCGCGCGCGCCGCGGCATTGGTCGAGCGCCATAAGGACTACATGGAGGCGGCGCGTGGCCTGGGCCTCTCGCGTCGCCAGTTGTTGCTGGCCCACCTGCTACCCAGTACGTTGCCGCCCTTGATCGTGGTGGCCACAGTGCAGATTGCCCACGCGATTGCGCTTGAAGCCACGCTGTCCTTCCTCGGGCTTGGCTTGCCTGCCACCGAGCCCTCGCTGGGGCTGCTTATTGCCAATGGCTATGAGTACCTGCTATCGGGCAAATACTGGATCTCAGTTTACCCAGGGGTCGCGCTTTTGCTCACCATTTTGTCGATCAACCTGGTGGGCGACCAGTTGCGCGACGTACTGAACCCGCGGTTGGCGCGCTAGCTTGGTCATGGCACTGCTTGCAATCGACCACCTTCGTACCGAGTTTGCGAGCCGCCAGGGTGCCCTGCCGGCGGTGGATGACCTGAGCCTGCACTTGAACGCCGGCGAGGTGCTGGGCCTGGTTGGCGAGTCGGGCTCCGGCAAGTCCGTCACCGGTTTTTCGGTGATGGGTCTGATTGACCCACCAGGGCGAATCGCCGCAGGCTCGATCCGTTTTGAGGGCGCTGAGTTGGTCGGTGCGCCAGAGGAAAGCCTACGCCAGTTGCGTGGCAACCGGCTGGCTATGGTGTTCCAGGACCCAATGATGACCCTCAACCCGGTGTTGCGCATCGACACCCAGATGGTCGAGACGTTGCATGCTCATCGGTCAATGTCAGATGCCAACGCGCTGGCTCGCTGCCGTGAGGTGCTTCTTCAAGTCGGGATTACTTCGCCTGACGAGCGTTTGCGCCAGTACCCGCATCAATTTTCGGGCGGTATGCGTCAGCGTGTGGCTATTGCCATCGCGCTGCTCTTGCGCCCCGCGCTGATCATTGCGGACGAGCCCACCACCGCACTGGATGTGACGATACAGGGCCAGATCCTGTACGAGATGCAGCGGCTCAAGCGCGAGACTGGCACTGCGCTGCTGTGGATTACGCACGACCTGTCAGTCATCGCCGGGCTTGCTGATCGCGTCGCCGTGATGTACGCCGGGCGCATCGTCGAGCAAGGGCCTGTTGACCAGGTGCTGGACGCGCCACTGCATCCATACACCCGCGGCCTGATCGATTCGGTGCCTGCCAATAACCAACGCGGCCAGGCGATGCACCAGATCCCCGGTATGACCCCCTCGCTGCTCAACCGGCCAGCGGGCTGTGTCTTTCGCGACCGTTGCCCGCAGGCCGGCTCGGACTGTGCCGTGGACCCACCAGCGCAGCAGGTCGGCCCAGCCAGTATGGTGCGCTGCTGGCGTCCCTTGCAAGCGCCTGCAGCATGAAGCCCGGTATGAATGCCGTCAAGCCCGCTGTGAGCGCCCCTCTGCTCGAGGTGCGGGCGGTGTCTAAACGCTTTGTTACCCGACCCGACCTGATTGAGCGTTTTGCGGCACGGTTAGGTGCGACGGTGCGCTCCCATACGGTACACGCCCTTGACAGCGTCTCGTTTTCTGTCGCGCCGGGCGAGGTGGTGGGCTTGGTTGGAGAGTCCGGCTGCGGCAAGTCCACGCTGGGGCGCATCATTTGCGGCCTGAATGCGCCCACCGAGGGCGAGGTATTGCTGCGAGGTGTGTCGGTGCGCACGACGCCGGGCCAACGGCCCGCGCTGCAAATGGTTTTCCAGGACCCCTTCGCGTCGCTGAATCCCCGCAAACGCATTGGTGACGCGCTGGTCGAGGCGCCGATTGCGCATGGCCTGATCGCGGCGCGGGATGGCGACGACCACGCCGTGCACCTGCTGGAACAGGTCGGTCTGGACCCCTCCTGTGTACGCCGCTACCCCCACCAGTTCTCGGGCGGGCAGCGCGCGCGCATCGGTATTGCAAGGGCGCTGGCCGTGCAGCCGGATTTTCTGGTGTGTGACGAGGCGGTCGCAGCACTCGATGTTTCGGTCCAGGCGCAGATTCTTAACCTGTTCATGGAACTGCGCCAGCGCCTTGCGCTAACGTATCTGTTCATCAGTCACGACCTCGGCGTCGTGCGCCATCTGTCGGACCGCATCGTTGTGATGTACCTCGGGCGGGTGGTCGAGGTTGGTGCTACGGCCGAACTCATGGAGCAACCGCGTCACCCCTACACGCGCGCCTTGTTGGCTGAGATACCGCGGCTAGACCGGCGGCGGCGTGACTACATGCCGATCAAGGGCGAGATTCCCTCGCCGCTAAAACCGCCGTCAGGTTGCCACTTTCACCCGCGCTGCCCCAATGCAACACCGATTTGCGCGGTGCAGGCGCCAGAGCTGCGCGAGACCAGCCCGGGCCAGTGGTCGGCTTGCCACCTCAACGATTGACGAGCGCTAAAGAACCTTACTGAGGAATCGCTGGGTGCGCTCCTGCCTAGGATGATCAAAAATATCAGCCGGAAGGCCTTCTTCGACCACCAGTCCTTCGTCGAGAAAAAGCACCCGGTCTGCCACCTGGCGCGCAAATCCCATTTCATGGGTGACGACCACCATGGTCATGCCCTCTTCAGCCAGAGCCTGCATCACCGCCAGCACCTCCCCGACCATCTCCGGATCCAGCGCGGAGGTCGGCTCATCGAACAGCATGATGCGCGGTTGCATGGCCAGTGCGCGCGCTATGGCCACGCGCTGCTGCTGCCCGCCCGACAACTGGTTCGGGTAGGCGTCGATCTTGTCCAGTAGGCCAACCTTGGCGAGCAAGCTCCGTGCGCCGGTCTGTGCTTGCGCTACCGTCAGTCCACGTACCTTGGACGGTGCCAAGGTGATGTTCTGCAGCACAGTGCGATGTGGAAACAGATTGAAACGCTGGAACACCATGCCGATGTCGGCGCGAAGCGCATTGATGTCAGTCTGAGGGGCATGGACCGCCAAGCCGTGCACCAGCACCTGGCCGCCACTTGCGTCTTCGAGCCCATTGAGGCAGCGAAGAAAAGTGCTCTTGCCCGAGCCCGAAGGCCCGATCACGCAAACCACCTCGGAGGCCCGGACCACGCAATCGATTCCCCGCAGCACCGGCAATGCGCCGAACTGCTTCGTCAGACCCTCAACGCGTATCGCCTCGTCCATAGCGGTCCTCCAGCTTTTTGACCAGCCATGCCAGCCCCAGGGTTAAGAACCAATACATCAGCGAGATGGTGAGGTAGGGCTCCCAATACCGTGAATAGGCGCCCGCCACGGTGCGCGCGGCGTAGGCCAGCTCGGCCAGACCAATCGCGGAGATTAGAGAAGAGTCCTTGAGCAGGGAAATCGCGTTATTGCCCAAAGGCGGGAGCATGCGGCGAAAGGCTTGGGGCAGCACCACGCGGTACATTGTGCGCGGAAAGCTCATACCCAGCGAGCGCGAGGCCTCGACCTGGCCTCGGTCTATGGACTGGATGCCTGCCCGGAACACCTCGGAAATGTAGGCGCCGGCATTCAAGGTGAGCGCTAGCACCCCCGAAAGCAGGGCACCGTAGTTTTGCTTGAGGTGGCGCGCTGCATCACCCGAGATCAACAGACCGTCTGACGGGTTGATGAAGACCGGCAATAACGCAAAGTGCATCAGCAGGATCTGCACAAAAAGCGGCGTACCGCGAAAAAAGCTCACATAAATGGTCGCTGGCCAGCGCAAGGCATAGTGACATAACTGTCGCGCCGGCGCGTGGCGTGCCTCTGCGAGCCGGGCCATGCCAATCAGCAGGCCCAGCGCCGTGCCCTGCACGATGCAGATCACCGTGACGCCGACAGTCATCAGCAACCCGCGCCAGAACATCACCGAGTACTCGGCGATGATGTCGGCGCGGAACCAGCCAATCCACAGAACCGGCTCCATGTGCTCAGGCTCTGCGGCCAATTAGTTGTTAGGCAGTGCTGGGGCTTCGGCCTGGAACCACTTTTTGTAGATTTGAGCGTAGCTGCCATCGGCCTTCACACCAGCCAGTCCCGCGTTGAGCTTGTCCAATAGGGCTTTGTTGCCCTGCTTCACCACGATGCCGAAAAACTCTTTTGGAAAGCTGGGGTCGTTGACGGTTTTGAGTTGCTTGTGTTCTTGCGCTCGAAAGGCAATCACACCGTTGTCCCCGATGGCCGCATCCAGGCCTCCGTTGGCGAGTTCGGCAATCACCACCGGCGTGCTTTCGAAGCGCCGGATGTCTGGGTTGGTCTTGCCGAATTCGCGGGAGGCAGTGTCGTCTGCCGTGCTGCCGTTGACGACGCCGATTTTCTTGCCAGCAAGGTCTTTCAATCCCTTGGCGGTGCTGCTTTGGTTGACAGCGATCAACTGGCGCGCCTCAAAGTAGGGCTTGTGAAGTCATAGGACTGCTTGCGTTTGTCATTGATAGTCACGCCGGAAATCACCAGGTCGACATCGCCATTGTTCAGGGCCGCAAAGATGCCCGACCAGGGCGTGTTCACGATTTTGATCTGTAAACCCGCCTTTTGCGCCACAGCTTTGATGATGTCCACGTCATAGCCCACGATCTCCTTGTTTGGGTTTTCGTAGGCGAAAGGCCGGTAGGTGGCACTGGAGCCAACGACGAGCTCCTTGTTCTGAGCCTGGGCAGCACCCAAGGTCGAGATCGATACAGCCAGCGCAAATGCTGCGGTTTTAAGAAAAGTCATGTGGAATCCAGGTTGAATCAAAAATGTGGCCCCAAGCCGACTGGCTTCGGGTGCACGCGCTGATGGTAGTCGAAACCATGCACCTACTTGGTGCAGATCGCTCGCTAAGCGTTGCAGTTATCGGCCGCAAATCGGTACTGCGCCACCGCATGGCTGGCCGGCAGCCGGTCCTGACCAAACAGCTTGCGGCGCAGCGTGCCGGGAGCGTAGGCGGTCTTAAAAGCGCCGCGCTGCTGCAAGACAGGCACCACCATTGCAATGAAGTCGTCAAAGCACTCGGGCACCACCGTGCGTGACAAGTTGAAGCCATCCACATCGGCCTGCTCGCTCCAGGCGATCAGCGTGTCGGCGATGGATTCGGCCGAGCCGACCCAGGGCGTCTGGCGGCTGCCCAGCACCATTTGTTCCAGCAACTTGCGCCGTGTCCACTGCGGACCGGCGCTGCGGGTCATGGCCTCCACGTTGGAGACAATGGCGTTGCTCTTGTCGGTGACGATGGGTTCGTCCAGGTCATAGCGGGCAAAGTCGATGCCCATGGAGGCGGCGGCGTGCACCAGCGCGGCCTCAGAGCTGGCGTAGCGCTGGTAGTCGGCGAACTTGTCCTTCGCCTCGGCGTCGGTGCGGCCCGTGATGACCGTGGCACCCAGAAACACCTTGATATCGCTGCCAGTCCGCCCTTGTTGGATAGCCTGGGTGCGGATCCCCTGCACAATTTTTTGCACGCCGGGTAGGCTTTGACCGTTCAAAAATACACATTCAGCATGGGTGGCGGCAAATCGCGAGCCGCGCGCCGACGAGCCGGCCTGGTACAGCACCGGCGTGCGCTGGGGCGAGGGTTCGCCCAGGTGCATCGCATCCACTTGGTATTGCTTGCCATGGTGGTGCACCAGGCGCACCCGGGCCGGGTCGGCATAAACGCCGCTGGCGCGGTCACCCCGCACGGCGTCGTCGGCCCAGCTGCCTTCCCACAGCTGGTAGACCAGCGCCATGTACTCGTCGGCCAGGTCGTAGCGGTCATCGTGCGCGGTCTGGCCGGTCAGGCCCACCGCCCGGGCCGCGCTGTCCAGGTAGCCGGTGACGATGTTCCATCCGATGCGGCCCTGGGTCAGGTGGTCCAGCGTGGTCATGCGACGGGCAAACTGATAGGGGGTTTCGTAGGTCAGGTTGGCAGTGACGCCAAAGCCCAGGTGCTGGGTGACGGCGGCCATAGCCGGCACCAGCAGCATTGGGTCGCCCACCGGCACCTGCACGGCGCCACGCACCGCAGCATCTGCGCTGCCGCCCAGCACGTCATACACGCCCAGCACATCGGCCAGAAAAATACCGTCAAACAGACCAGCCTCCAGACGCTGCGCGTAGTCGGTCCAGTAGTGGATGTCGGTGTAGCGCGCCGACTGGTCGCGCGGGTGGGTCCACAGCCCCTGCTGGATGTGGCCAACGCAATTCATGTCGAAGGCGTTGAGGTGGATCTGTTTGGGCATGGGGTCAGGGTTTGCGGGTGGCTTTGAATTCGGCGCAATAGTCGCGCAAAGGGATGGGCCCGGTGGGCCAGACCAAATCGAAGTTTGCTATGGTTTCAATAGCTTCATCGCCTTGACTGGCGTGGAGCAGCACCGTTTTTGCCTTAAAAGTGGGTGGCAGGTGCTGCGGCACGCCCAGCGCCGGCGCCACATGGCCGTGACCGGCCAGCAGCACCACGGTGCGGCCGGCTTGGGCGGCTTCGGTGATGGTTTGGGCCATGGCCCGGTCGCGGGCAATCTGCATGCGGGTCATGGGTGCGATCTGGCTTTCGGGCAGCATGTCGCAGTGGCCTGTGCGGATGCGTTGCTGCTGCTCGGCCAGCGCGGCACTGGGCAGGCGCTGGTCCAGGCTGCTGTCGCCCATGGTGGCGCGCAGCGCGCTCATGGGCAGGTTGGCGCCCAGCACCGGGACGCCAGCACGTACCGCGCTCACCACGGCAGGGCCATAACTGCCCCAGGGCCAGGCGCGTTCGTCCCAACGCAGGGCGGTCTGGATGTCGGCCTCAGTGGCCTGAACGGGCAGGCCCCGTGTACTGCCGCCCTGGTTGGCCATTTCCAGCACCAGAGCCGCCAGTTGGCCCTGCGCTGCCAGGACCTGCACCACTTGCTGCTGGATGCGTTGGTGCGCCGGCGCGTCGTGTTGCTCACCCAGCAGCAGCGCATCAGCTGGCAAGAGTTGGCGCAGTTGCGCAAGCCTTGGGTCGGGCGGCGGCTTGGTTGGCGGGGGAGTGAGCGGGCTGCTGCAGGCTGCCAGCATGAGCAGCACTGAATACAAGCCGGCTTGGGCAATGCGCCAGCAAAGCGACATGGCGCCGATTCTGATCAGTGCACCACGACCGGGTTTTGCGCCAGTTCGGCGTACTGTTCCAGGGTGTCTTCAACCTCTTCCTGGGTCGGGGTATTGAGCTGCCACGCCACGATGTGCTGTTGGAACAGCTCGGCCCAGGAGCCGTCTAGGTAGACCTCTTTACCGGCTCGCTTGTCCACAATCTCGAAACCGTGGCGCGCCAAGGTGGGGACGACCAGGCTCTGGGTGGCGCTATCGCGGCTGGCGCCGGAGGGGCTCTCGGTGGGAACTGCGTTGGCCAGCATGTGCGTTACTGAGTAGGTTTCAGAGTCGTAAAGCATGTGCATGGTTTATTATCCATCAATCGGTTTGGCAGTGCAGTATGCCTGTTCATCTGACATGCAATTGGCTGCGCCCAGGTGAAATTCAAGGGTCGGTTGCATGTGTTTTCAGGCGGCAGGGGTGTCAAGACGGCGCTTCGGTCGACTCCCATTTTTGGTCCAGGTAGTCGCCATTGTGTTCGGTGATGCGCAGGCGCACGGGCAGCCAATTCTTTGCCGGCGCCAACCAAATGGCCACCTCCTGGTCAAACTGCCGGCGAGGATGGCGTACGAGTTTGAGGGCGCCCAGCTCGCCGCCGGGTAAGCGCAGGGTTTCCTGGCGCTCAACGGTGAACAGCCACACCTCGGCATCGCGTGGCCCCGCGACCTGAACAGTGATGGCTGTTGCCACGGGGTAGCGCGCCGGCTCGCCGCCAATCACAGTCGCCAGTTGGAGCATCACGCTCAGAAAGTCTTGGGCGCCTGCCAGCAGCGGCACGGCAGGTGTGTTGGCACTGAAACTGATTCGCCCTTTGTCGCGCTCAAAGTGCGCCGCTACTTCGCTGCGTTGCTTTTCGGAATAGCGCTGTGGTAGCAAGCCCTGAGCCCCCAATTCGCCCCGGCTGGTATAGACCCAGGACAAAACGAAGGCACTCATCGTCAGCCGGGCGTCATAGCTCATGCCGTCCTGGCGCCAGACCAACTCTCCGCTTACGCGAAATGGGAATTTGTTGGACTCCCCCCGGTAGAGTAGCCGTGTCGGGGGTGGCACAGCCACCGCGCCGGGTGTGAGCGCAGACTCACGTGGTGGTCTTGACGGCGCTGGTGGCTCGGGTGTTGGGGGTGGCGGCGGTGGCTGAGCGATGCTGGCCAACTGCTGCGGCGCCGGCACTGGCACCGCTACTGGCACCGGTACTGTCACTGGCGCCGGCACGGGTACGGCTACAGGCAAAGGCACGGGCAAAGGCGGAGGCACAACTACAGCTACAGGCACAGCTACAGGCACAGCTACAGCTACAGGCACAGCTACAGCTACAGGCACAGCTACAGGAAAAGGCACAGATACAGGAACAGGCACAGATACAGGAACAGGCACAGGCTCCGAAACTGGCTTTAGTGCAGGCATTGCCGTGAGGAGGGGTTCTGGCACTGTGACCGGGTTGGCGGTCACCAAGGGCGAGGGTGCGGGCGCGGTCGGAGCGGTGGCAAGGGTCACGGACTCAGTCGGGGTCACTTGCGACGTTTCCACCATTGGCGCCGGTGTTGGTGTTGGCGCCGGTGTTGGTGTTGGTGTCTGGGCGCCGGCGACGGGTGGGGTGGCGCGCTTGAGGACTGCCGAGGCCGGCTTAACAACTGCCGCGCCGTCCGGCGTTTTGTCAGGCGCCGGGGCCAGAGTGGCGCCCAGCTCAATCACGCGGGTGTTCAGCGCAGAAACCTGCAGCGGCAACGGGCGCATGCTGTCTGGCTGAAGCAGGTACCAGTGCCCCATGACTACTAAGGCGCAGATCACAGCCAGCGTGCGCCCATTCGGGCGACCATTTGGTGCGCCTCTAACCCCTGGTGGTGGTGAATGCAGAAGCTGCGACATGTTCATCTGATGACTAAGACGACTGATAGGCGACGACTTATGATGGCCCCAAGCCCTAAAACCCGATAAACGCTAAAGCGGACACAGCCCGCCTAAACCATGAAACTTGCCACGTACAAAGATGGCTCCCGCGACGGCCAACTGCTGGTGGTTTCGCGTGACCTGACCAGTGCCCATTATGCGACCGGTATCGCTGAGCGCTTGCAACAGGTCTTGGATGACTGGAACTTCCTGTCGCCCCAGTTGCAAGACCTGTCCGAAACACTGAACCAGGGCAAGGCGCGCCATGCTTTTCCGTTTGATCCAAAGCAATGCATGGCGCCTCTGCCGCGGGCTTATCAGTGGGTTGCTGGCTCAGCCTACCTGAATCATGTAGAACTGATGCGGCGAGCCCAAAAAGCCGAGATGCCGGCGAGTTTTTCGACCGACCCGCTGATGTATCAGGGCGGCAGTGACGATTTTCTTGGGCCCTGTGAAGCGGTGGTCTGCGCCAGCGAGGCCTTTGGCATTGATTTTGAGGCAGAGTTGGCGGTGATCACCGGCGACGTGCCCATGGGTTCCTCGCCTGGCCAGGCGCTGGACGGCATCCGGCTGCTGATGCTGGCCAACGACGTGAGCCTGCGCAACCTGATTCCGTCTGAATTGGCCAAGGGCTTTGGCTTTGTGCAGAGCAAACCGGCGACGACCTTCAGCCCTGTAGCGGTGACGCTAGATGAACTGGGCCCTGCCTGGGCGCAGGGGCGCGTGCATCTGACGCTGCAAAGTACCTGGAACGGACGTCGCGTCGGGCTGTGCGAAACCGGAACGGAGATGAGTTTCCACTTTGGTGAATTGATTGCCCATTTGTGCAAGACCCGTAACGTGCGCGCCGGGGCTGTTATTGGCTCGGGGGCTGTCAGCAACGTGGATCAGAGTCAGGGCTACAGTTGTATCGCCGAAAAGCGCGCTATCGAGACGATTCAGGATGGCCAGCCGGTCACCGAATTCATGAAGTACGGCGACATCATCCGCATCGACATGAAGGGGCGCGACGGACTGAGCGTTTGTGGCGCGATTGAGCAGGAGATCGTCCCGCTGGTTCAACCCGCGCGGTAGTGCAGAGGCTTTGAATTTGCTCAAATTCGTGCAAACATAGCGGGTGCACCGCCAGCGAGCGGTTTGTTGAATGAACCAGACCTATCATGCCCCCTTCTTCAGTTTTCCTGTTCCTGGCCCTGGCCCTGCTCTGCCAGGCATCTTTTGCCCAAAAAACGACCGCGCGCGACGAGTTCTTTTGGTTGGGCCAAATGAACAAGGCCACGGCCGTCATCAACACGGAGGAGGGGCTGCTTGAGCCGGGCAAGACGGCGAAAATTACAGCCGGGATTACCAAGGTGATCGAAGACGGCGGCTTGCCCGGCGGCAGCCGGCCAAGCTCGGTCATCAGCTTTGAGCCGCTGCTGATCCGGGCCGCTGGGCAGGACGTGACACTGCTGCACGCGGGACGGTCCAGCCAGGACATGCACGCCACCTACCGGGCCGCCATCCTGCGTGACGACCTGTTGGCCTTGGCGGAGCAACTCAACAAGGCCGCAAAGTCGCTGGTCAAGCTGGCGGACAAACACGTTAAAACCGTTGTGCCCAATTACACCAATGGCGTGGCCGCACAACCTAACAGTTACGGGCACTATTTGCTGGGCCATGCCGCCGGGCTGGAGCGCGATGCCCAGCGCATACGTGAGGTTTATGTGCGCATCGACCGATCTGCCATGGGGACCACTGTCCTTAACGGCACCAGTTGGCCGCTTAACCGTAGCCGCATGGCCGACTACCTTGGCTTTGCCGCAGTAGCAGACAACGCTTACGATGCCGCCCAGATCTCGTCGACTGAACACCCGGTCGAAGTGGCTGCGGTGGTGACCAGCATTGCCCTGCACGCCGGACATTTCATTGAGGACCTGATGACGCAGTATGCCCAGTCGCGCCCCTGGATCTTGCTCCAGGAGGGTGGAGGTAATACCTATGTATCAAGCGCGATGCCACAAAAGCGCAACCCTGGCTTGCTCAACGATGTCAGAACCGATGCGTCGACCGCGATTGCGCTTGCCATGGGCCCCGTGATGCGGGCGCACAACATCACGCCAGGCATGTCGGACGCCAAAGATGTGAAATTGAATTCCGAGATGGTGAAAAGCGCTCTCAAATTCTTGCAGGGCTTGGACCGAGTCCTGAATGCCTTGGTGATCAGCCCTGAGCGCGCCCTGGAAGAACTCAACAGCGACTGGACCGCCTCGCAGGAACTGGCAGACCTGTTGATGCGCCAATACAAATTGCCGTTCCGGGTGGGTCACCATTTCGCCTCCAATGTGGTTGACTTTGCCAAGAGCAACAACATCAAGCCTAAGGATTTCCCTTATGCCCAGGCGCAACGTATCTACCTTGAGACCGTCCGAGAGGCCGGTATCGCGGGCCCGTTGCCCATGGCTGAGAGCGAATTCAGGACCGCCCTTGACCCGGTGGCGATCATCGAGAATCGGGCCACTGCCGGTGGTCCTCAGGCGTCTGAAATGAAGCGGATGCTGGCCGCGGCCAGCCAGAAGCTGGCCGAACAGGACCAGTGGGTCATGGCCAAAAGGTCCCGTATCGATGCTGCCCTGACCCGGCTGGACGGCGATTTCTCGCGTCTCGCTAACAAATAAGGCTGGCCGTCGGCGGGCCTGAGCACTACTCCGTGGCTTGCTGACAGGCCATGCAGCGCTCTGCCTCGGGCGTGGCATGCAGGCGCGCGGCCGGAATATCGGTGCCGCAATCGACGCAGACCCCATAGCCGCCCGCAGCGATGCGGTCGAGCGCGGCCTGCACCTGGTTGAGCTCGGCGCTTTCGCGCGCGTCCAGCGCAAATTCCAGTTCGCGCTCGGTGTTGATCTGGGCGCTGGAATCCTCTTTCTGACCAAAAAGCTCGGCCGAGGCCTCGGCTCTGCTGAATTCGCCGCCACGCAAAACGGCCCGCTGCTCTAGCAAACTGGCGCGTTGCGCCAACAACAAGTTTTTGAAGGGGGCAGCGAGTTTTGGGTGCATGTCGGCGATCTTTTGAGTTGAAGCCTTCATCGTGACCGGCTCATGGTGCGTTGTCTTTGATAGACGTCAAGCCTATTCCGGTTGGCTACGCTGCCCAAAGGATTAACTGAGGACGGGTGCCATAATTCCGTCTCATGTCCACCTTGCAGTCCTTGCGCAACGCTACCCTGCTGGCCCGCCTAGTGCTGGTCTGGTTGGTGTTGGTGACCGGAGTGGCGATCGCCTCGCCGCTGGCCCAGCCCAAGAGCTTCGCGCTGGTCTGCTCGGGCGCAGGGGTGATGCAGCTGCTGGTGAACCCAGGTGACGGTGGTGAGGCTCCTGCCGGAGCGACGCTGGACTGTCCGCTGTGCGCCTCGGTGGCTGCGCCGCCGCCTGTCATTTCGAATCACACGGGGCTGGCCCCAACTCAGACCCAGGGCGTGTCGCTCAGACCCGCCTTGGTTGTCACGACCCGAAGCGCCGCGCCGCTGCCCGCACGCGGACCGCCCAACGCCTCCTGAACTATCGAATTGATAGCGCCAACAGCCCGCTGGATAATGGCTGGCGGCCTATTTGCTTCTTATTTCTTTGGAGGTTTCCCCATGTGGAAAAAGTGTTTTACTTGGGCGGTCGTGCTGGCCTGCCCTGTGGGTTTTGCTCATGTTGTTCTTCTGGAGCCGGCGGCACTGGCCGGCCAAAGCTACCGCGCTGCCCTGCGCATAGGTCACGGCTGTGAGGGTGAGCCGACCACGGCTATTCAGGTGGCGCTACCTGCTGGGTTCCGGGGCGCTAAGCCCATGCCCAAGGCCGGGTGGGCGCTGTCGATCAAGCGGGCCAGGCTGGACAAGCCGTACACAGACCATGGACGCAAGGTCGAGGAAGATGTGAGCGAAATCACCTGGACCGCGACCTCGCCTGAGCATGCTTTGCCAGACGCCCATTACGACGAGTTTGTGCTGCGTGGGGGCTTGCCTGACAAGGCGGGACCACTGTGGTTCAAGGTGACGCAGACCTGCAGCAAGGGCGTCAACCCTTGGGTGGAGGTGCCGGCGTCAGGGGCTTCGACCAAGGGCCTCAAATTCCCAGCCGCGCTGCTCGATGTGATCGAGTCCAGCGCTGCAGGCCACCAACATTGATCATTTTTTACTGACTGTTTGGAGCGTCGTATGACAATAAAGAGCTTGGTTTTTGCAGCCGCCCTGATGGGCGGCATCGTGCATGCGCAATCCGTCGACGTGAAAGACGCCTGGGTGCGCACCAGCGTGCAGGGCCAGAAGGCCACCGGCGCCTTCATGAAGCTCACCGCGAAAGACGGCGCCAAACTGGTGGCGGCTTCGTCGCCCGTGGCGGGTGTGACCGAAGTCCATGAGATGAAGATGGAGGGCGACGTCATGAAGATGAAGGCTGTCACCGGCGGCCTGGACCTGCCTGCGGGCAAGATGGTTGAGCTGAAGGCCGGCGGTTACCACCTGATGCTGATGGACCTCAAGGCTCCCCTGCCTAAGGAAAGCACCATTCCTTTGACCCTGGTGTTTAAAGACGCCAAGGGTATTGAGACCCGGTTGGAGCTGAAGGTGCCGGTGGCTACTGCGCCCATGGCTACTGCCCACAAGCACTGAGCTAACCCCTCTGCTGCGGGCCGTGTTTTCGGAGCTGGCCCCCAGCCTGTCTCTCGGCTTGGCTGCAACGCATGGCCGGCCCAGGTGAACCTGGCGCCACGTGGTCATACGATGTCCAGTGGCGTGGCGGCGGCAGAGAAAAAAAGCCATGAGTTCAATAGCTTAGGCACGCCAAGCGTTCTGAGAGCTGCGAAGTGACAAATTTACTGGTTTCTACGCTTACCCAAAATTCACCGAACGCAAATCGACGGTACGGTTGGCGTAGAGGCAGCTTAAAAAACGGAGAAATACATGGGTAATGTGACCTGGTCAGGCGGCGTCGAACACTGGACGAATAAAGGGGATATACGGCTTTTCCTGTGGGAGAAAAAAGCGTCCCCCAAGGTGCCGTATGCCGGCACGATCTTGTTTGTGCACGGGTCCTCGATGGCCTCGCAGCCGACCTTCGATCTGCAGGTGCCAGGTCGGCCGTATTCGTCCGCCATGGAGTGGTTCCGCGACCGCGGTTTCGACACCTGGACCATGGACAACGAAGGCTATGGCCGCTCCGACAAGCACCGTGACATCAATTTCGACATCAGCAACGGCGCCGACGATCTGGCCGCCGGCAGCGCCTACATCCTGGCGCAGACGAAGGCGCCCTCTTTGCTGGTCTACGGCATTTCCTCGGGGGCATTGAAGGCGGCCCTGTTCGCCGAGCGCCACCCGCAGCGCGTGGCCAAGATCGCGCTTGACGCCTATGTGTGGACGGGTAAGGGCAGCCACACGCTGGAGCAGCGTCGCAAGAAGCTGCCGGAGTTCCTTGCCAAAAACCGGCGCCCGATCGACCGCGCTTTTGTGCACAGCATCTTCCAACGCGACCATCCGGGTACTGCGGACGCGGCAACGGTGGAGGCCTTTGCCGACGCCATTCTGACCCTGGACGACTCCATGCCCACTGGCACCTATGTGGACATGTGTTCCCGCTTGCCGCTGACCGACCCGCGCAAGCTCACCGTGCCCACGATCATCCTGCGTGGCGAATACGACGGCATTGCCGGCATGGACGACCTGATCGACTACTTCCGGCTGTTACCCAACATGAACAAGCAGTTCAGCGTAATGGCCGGCATTTCGCACGCAAGCTTTCAACAGAAGAACTACATGATGGTCTACCAGATCCTGCACAGTTTTTTCACAATGCCAGCGCCGGCCTACCTGGGAGAGCCATCATGAGAACACCGCGTTTTCGTCTGATCGCTGGTGCCGTCCTGACCGCACTCGCCGCCAGTCTGTCGGTATCGGTTGCCGCGCAGACTTACCCCAGCAAGCCCGTCAGGCTAGTCGTGCCATTTGCGCCTGGCGGTTTCACCGACGTCGTGGCCCGGATTCTCGGCCAGCGCCTGTCCGTCAGCATGGGCCAGCAGTTTGTTATCGAGAACAAGGCCGGCGCCGGGTCCACCATAGGCACCGACTTTGTGGCCAAGGCTGCGCCCGATGGCTACACGCTGGTCATGATCTCGACCACCCATGTGATCAGCCCGTGGATCTACAAGAGCATGCCTTATGACCCCATCAAGGGTTTTGTGCCGGTCACAAAGCTGGTGGACTCGCCCTATGTGCTGCTGGTCAACCCCAAGGTGCCGGCGCGCAACGTGCAAGAGTTCATCGCACTGGCCAAGGCATCGCCGGACACCATCCGTTATGCGTCGAGTGGCAACGGCAGCTCCCAGCACCTGATGGGCGGGCTGTTTGCATCGCTGACCGGCACCAAGCTGCAGCATGTGCCCTACCGCGGCAGCAGCGGCGCCGCCACAGACTTGGTGGCCGGCGTGGTGGAAAGCAGCTTTGCCGGTGTGCCCAACGCGCTGGCGCAGGTACCTGCCGGGCGCTTGAGGGCCCTGGCAGTGACCACTGGCAAGCGCATTCCGCAGTTGCCCGATGTGCCCACCCTGCAGGAGGCCGGTGTGCCAGGTTATGAGGCGTCGGTTTGGTTGGCGCTGCTGGCGCCGGCTGGCACGCCGCGCGACATCGTCAACCGCCTGAATGCGGAAGTCGCCAAACTCATGGAGTCTGCTGAAACCCGGAAGGCGCTCTACGAAGCGGGTGTCGAGGTGTCACTGTCCACCCCGGACGCGCTGGGCGAGTACATGGTGAAGGAAATGGAGCGCTGGGGCAAGGTCGTCAAGGACACGGGCACCAAGCTCGAGTGAAGCTTCGCCGGGAGTGTCGGTTGCAGCGTAACTGAACTTGACGATTTCCGATGATGTCTGGTTTGGCGGGGGCCAGACCCCCACCTCAGACCAGTGCCCGCAGCGTGATGGCCATGCCGCCCAGCACTGCGTTGCCTGACATCGGGTCGCGCCACTGGTCATCCAGCAGGGCATTCAGATTGGCACCGGGGCGTTGGGCGGCCAGCTGCAGCCGCGTGCCGGGCTGGTCATGGCCCCAACCGTGCGGCAGGCTCACTACGCCGGGCATCATGTCGGCGCTGATCTCCACCTGCGCTTGCACATGGCGCGCCCCTTGGCCGGTTTGGCTGGTGATCTCGGCCAGCGTGCCGTCCTGCAGGCCCAACCGTGCGGCGTCGCCGGGGTGAACCAGCGCGGTGCAGCGCATCGGGCCCTTGGCCAGCACCGGCAGGTTGTGCATCCAGCTGTTGTTGCTGCGCACGTCGCGCCGGCCAATGATGACCAGCTCAGGCGCGGGCCGCGCCAGGTCGGCCACGGCGCGCAGCAGGTCAGCCAGTAGGCTGGGCGGCGCCAGTTCAATCCGGCCGCTGGGGGTGCGCAGCATCTCGGGGATGCGCGGCTGTAACTCGCCCAGGTCGATGCCGCCGCTGGGGCTGGCTGCCATCACCTTGGCCAGCGTGAGGCCGTCGGGCCGGGTTCCAAAGCCGTCACCATAAGGGCCGCTGCGCAGGGCGGCGTCCAACATGCGTTGCGGCCCACGCAGACCCTGGGTGGCCTGCAAAACAGCTTCAGCGTGGGCGCCGTACAGGCGCTGGGCCTCGTCGGCAAACTGCGCGTCATCCAGGGTGCTGGCGTCCTGTTGGTCGCCTTGGCCGCGCGCGATGGCAGCCAGCCGCGTCAGGGTTTCCCACTCTTCGGGCTGGCCAGGGGCGCGCTCAAACACCGGCGGGCTGTAGCGCGCATGGTTGCGCCATGACAGCTGCGGAAACGCCAGGTCATAGTGCATGTCTTCCAGCGGCGACGGGCCGGGCAGGATCACATCGGCGTGGCGCGTGGTCTCGTTCAGGTAGATGTCCAAGCTGACCATGAAATCCAGCGACGCCAGCGCCCGCGCCAGGCGCGGCCCATTCGGGCTGGACAGCACCGGGTTGGTGGCGATGGTGATCAGCGCCCGGACCTGGCCGGGCCCGGTGGTCTCGATCTCTTCGGCCAGGCAGGTGATGGGCAATTCCCCCATGACCTCGGGCGCGCCGCTGACCCGGGCGTGGTGGCGGCCGGTGGCAATGCCCTTGCCACTGCCGGGCCGGCCCATGGTGTTGGAGCCGAAGGCGGCCGGCTTGGCAAACATGGCGCCGCCCGGTATGTCCAGGTGCCCAGTGAGCACATTGAGCACATCCACCAGCCAGCTCGCCAGCGTGCCGTATTCCTGGGTGCAGGTGCCGATGCGCGCGTACACCGCCGCCTTGGGCGTGGCGGCCAGAGTGCGGGCCAAGTCCCGGATGGTGTCGGCGCTGATGCCGCAGCGTGGTGCTACCGCCTCGGGCGTGAAGGGCGCCACCGCCTGCCCGACCTCGGCCGCGCCGGTCACCCAATCGGCCACCGGGCCCAAGCGCACCAGCTGCTCGGCAAACAGGGTGTGCACCAGGGCGGCCAACAAAAACACATCGGCACCGGGGCGGATGAAATGGTGGTCGTCCGCCACGGCGGCGGTTTCGGTGCGACGCGGGTCGACCACGATCAGCCTGCCGCCGCGCGCTTGCATGGCGCGGGCCTTGCCCTTGAAGTCGGGCACGGTCCACATGCTGCCGTTGCTGGCCAGCGGGTTGGCGCCGATCACCAGCAGCAGGTCGGTGCGCACGATGTCGGGCAGCGCCACCGACAGCCAGTGGCCGAACATCAGCCCGCTGGCGAGCTGCTTAGGCATCTGGTCCAAGGTGGAGGCCGAGAACACGTTTTTGCTGCCCAGCGCCCGCGCCAGCTTGCCAAAATAGCCCACCAGGCCGATTTTGTGCGCCGCCGGGTTGCCGACCACCGTCGCGGTGGCGTTACGCCCGTGCAGCGCAATCACTGTCGGCAGCCGGCGCTCAATCTCGGCAAAGGCCTCGTCCCAGGTGGCTGGCACATGCACGCCGTCGCGTTTGATCAGTGGTGTGCGCAGCCGGTCGGGGTCTTCGTGCAGGTCTTTCAGCGCCACGCCCTTGGGGCAGATGTACCCGGCGCTGAACACGTCCTGCGTGTCGCCCCGGATGCTGATGACGCGGCCTTCGCGGGTAGTGATTTTCAGCCCACAGCAGGCTTCACACAGGGGGCAGATACGGCGGTGGGTGGTGTCGGTCATGGGGCCTCGGGGTGCTGGGTTTTGCAGGGTCGACTCAGTGTAAGCTGTGGTCAGGTCAAGACGAGTCAACACGGAGCGCGGTCCGCCGCAGCAGCAATGAGCACAAGCAGCGTCAGGCAGTGGGATGAGCTCAAGTTCGGCTGCACCGCCGGCGGTGCCACCCACCAGGACACGAACATCCCCGATATCACGACCAAGGCGCACATGGTCAAGGACGCCGGGGTGTTTGACTACATCGACCGCACGCCCACCGACGACGAGTTTGCAGACCTGCTTAAAGCGTCAGAACGCCTGGACCTACCGGTGCTCGCCGGTGGCTGGTTTTACACGCTGGGTCGCGACGAGGCGCTGTTTGAGCAGAACATCAACAAGGGGCGGCTGTTGGGCAGCAGGGTGCACAACGTCCAGGTTCTGACGCACCATGCCGACGGCCACTTGCTGACCAATGGCGAGGTGGCGGATTTTTACTTGCGGGCCTTTGATATTGGAATGAGTCAAGGCGTGGTGCCGTGTTTCGAGGTTCACGTCAACATGTGGTCCGAGCATCTTGGGCGGGTGGAGCAGGTGGCAGCGCTGGTGGCGCAGCATGGTGTGCCTTTTCACATGACCTTGGACCACAGCCATGTGATTTTCAAAATGGACAACCCGGCGGAGCAACAGGTTCAGGGCATGAAGGCTGATATTGACGCCGGGCGCCTGATCCTCGACCCGGCCCAGCCAGGGAATGTCGCCAAGCGGTGGATTGACGCCAACCTGGTGCACCATGCCCACGCCCGGGCGGCGGTACCGGCAAACCCGGTCAATATCTGGGCTCGGCACCCGGACGGCAGTTTCGGGCGTGGCATTCAGTACCCTTTTACCCAGCCTGAACCCGGCGAGTATCTGGCTGACTGGGACGAGGCCCGGCTGGCGCCCTGGAAGCAGGTTGTGCTGGATTTGCTGGCCCACCACGCCAGGCACCCGCACAGCCCGATGCGCCATATCTCCTGCGAGTTCATCCCTGCCATCGACTACGGCGCCGGGCACACCTATTCAATTTTTGACAACAATGTAGCTTGCGCGCGCTGGCTGCGTGATGAATGGCGCCAGGCCCTGACGGCCGCTGGCGGCGTCGTGCCTCCCCTATCTTTAAAGACGACACCATGACACCACTGCGCATCGCCGTGCTGGGCGCCGGCCTGATCGGCCGGCGCCACATCCAGACCATCCTCGCCATGCCGGAGGCGGCCAAGCTGGTGGCCGTGGCCGACCCGGTGGCTGACCCGGCTGGGCTTGATATTGGCGCAGCGGCCTGGTTTGGTGATGCCCAGCAGATGCTGGACCGCGTCAAACCCGAAGCGGTGATCATCGCTACCCCCAACGCCCTGCACCTGCAGCAGGGCCAGTGGTGCTGCGAGCGCGGCATTCACTTTTTGATGGAAAAACCGGTGACCGTGACCTTGGACGAAGCGGCTGCCCTGGTGCAGGCGGTGCGCCAGAGTGGCATCAAGACGCTGGTCGGGCACCACCGCCGCTACTTGGGCGTGGTGCAGCAGGCCAAGCAATGGCTGGCCGACGGTCGGCTGGGGAGGCTGGTGGTGGCCTCGGTCGTGTGGGCCACGCGCAAGCCCGACGCCTACTATCAGGCGGCCTGGCGCACCCAGCCCGGAGGCGGGCCGCTGCTGATCAACGCCATCCATGAGATCGATATGCTGCGCCACCTGTGCGGCGACATCCATGCGGTGAGTGGTGTCAAAAGCCATGCTAACCGTGGGTTTGCGGTGGAAGACACGGCGGCCGCCGTCTTTGAGTTTGATAACGGTTGCTTGGGCACCCTGGCCTGCACCGATGCCGGCCTGTCACCCTGGACCATCGAGCAGGGCAGTGGCGAGAACCCGGCCTTTGGCTACACCGGGCAAAGTGCCTACCGCCTGATCGGCACTGAGGGCAGCCTGGAGCTGCCGGTGTTGCGCGCCTGGAGCCCCCGCGTCACCGGTGAAGCGGCATGGGACAAACCGATTGTGGGTGACCCGCTGCTGCCAAAAGTGCAAGACCCCTACCAGGTGCAGCTCAGCCACTTCCAGCGACTGGTGCGGCTGGACGAGCCGCCCGTGGTCTCGGTGCTGGACGGCGCCCGCACCCTGGCGGCCACCCTGGCGGTGGCGGAGTCCAGCCAGACGCAGGCGCGCTGCGTGCCCCGGGCGTTCTAGCTTAGGTTGCGCAGGGCGGCAACCAGGCCACAGCGCCGTCATGTAGTCCGCCATAATTGACCGGGCCAACTGGGTACACCACCACAGGTTGCCAATTGTCATGGGAGACACTGACCGATGGTCATCACAACATTCCGCGCCAAGCAGGCGCTGCGGCACTGCCGCTGCCATGGCCACGGCCAGCTGAGGTAGACCACCATGCAATGGATCGCCCCTTCAGAAAAAGACAGCGCCACCACCACGCTCGAGGCGCGCCTGTGGGATGCCGCCGACCAGTTCCGCGCCAATTCGGGCCTTAAGCCGCAGGAGTATTCCGGCCCCATTCTGGGCTTGATCTTTCTGCGCTTTGCCGAAGTGCGGTTTGCTGCGCTGCGCGCCCGGCTGGAAGCCGCTGGCAGCACCGGTCGCCGTGGCAGCCGTGTGGATGACCCCACCGCCTACCAGGCCGAAAGCGTGCTCTACCTCAGCCCCGAGGCAAGGTTTGACTACCTGCTGACGCTGCCCGAGTCAGCGGACATTGGCGCCAAGGTGAATGCCGCCATGCGCGAGATTGAGCAACACAACCCCACTTTGGCCGGTGTGTTGCCCAAGACCTTCAACCTGTTCACCAGCACCCTGCTCAAAGAGCTGCTGAAAAAAGTGTCCGAGATACCGGCCACCTTGGATTTTGATGCTTTCGGACGCATTTACGAATACTTCCTGGGCGAATTCGCCATGACCGAGGGCCAGGGCGGCGGCGAGTTTTACACGCCGTCCAGCATCGTGCGCCTGCTGACTGAAATCATCGAGCCCTACCATGGCCGCATTTTGGACCCAGCCTGTGGGTCGGGCGGCATGTTTGTGCAGTCTGCCCGCTTTGTGGCCGAACACCAAAAGAACCCGGCTGCCGAGCTGGCCATCTGTGGCGTGGAAAAGACCGACGAAACCGGCCGCCTGTGCCGCCTCAACCTGGCGGTGCACGGCCTGGAAGGCCAGATTCGCCACGGTGGCAACCTCAACAGCTATTACGACGACCCGCACAAGGCCACCGGCCAGTTTGACTTTGTGCTGGCCAACCCGCCGTTCAACGTGAACGCCGTGGACAAAGAGCGCTTGGCCGATATGGTGGGCGCTGGCAGGCGCTTTCCGTTTGGCATGCCGCGCACCGACAACGCCAACTACATCTGGATTCAGCTTTTCTACTCGTCGCTGAACGCCAAAGGCCGCGCCGGTTTTGTGATGGCCAATTCGGCATCTGACGCCCGCAGCTCCGAACAGGCCCTGCGCCAACAACTGATCGAGGCCAGGGCGGTGGACGTGATGGTGGCCGTTGGCCCCAATATGTTTTACACCGTCACCCTGCCGGTGACGCTGTGGTTTCTGGACCGGGGCAAAGCCAAGACAAAGCGCGCCGACACCGTGCTCTTCATCGACGCCCGTCACATCTACCGGCAAGTGGATCGCGCCCACCGCAACTGGACGGACGCGCAAATCGGCTTCATCGCCAACTTGGTGCGCCTGTACCGGGCCGAAGCCTTGGACACCACCTTTGGTGGCGATGCTGCGGCCGCCAAGATCAAAGAGGTGTTTGGCAATACACCCGCCTATGCCGATGTGGCCGGGCTGTGCAAAGCGGCCACGCTGCAAGAAATCGAAGCGCAAGGCTGGTCATTGAACCCGGGGCGTTATGTGGGCGTGGTGGCAGATGAGGATGTGGGCAACCAAGACTTCAACGAACAGCTTGTGGCGCTGAATGAAGAGCTTGAAGTGTTGAACTCACAGTCGCGGGATCTGGAGCAGACCATCGCCGCGAATGTGGCGACTCTGTTGAGTGCGTAAGGCCGAATCCTCGTATGAAAACAGAGCTTGATGCAATTGCTGAATTTATCAATGGGGGTGCTTGGAATCAATCTGAGTATTCCGGTGCCCCCCGTGCCAGAATGACCTGCTACACCTACCCCTGTTAGTTTAGAGAGCAA
>JBBAPO010000028.1:0-77207 GCA_040400795.1 Rhodoferax sp. | reverse complement strand
CACCACCGGCCAGGATGTTTGTCGTCAGACCGGCCAGAATGATTGTCGCGCCCCAGGTGGCGTCAAGCTCAACGGTGAGGTCAACGTCACCAAGACAGACGTCGCGGCCTGCAGCGTAGTCAAATGATCGCTTACCCTATAGACAACAATGCCTGTGAGAATTCCATCAGGCCGTTTGTTATCGGAAGGCGCAACTGGTTGTTCGCCGATACGGTGGCCGGTGCCAACGCTAGTGCCAATCTGTACTCGCTACTTCAGACCTGTGCGGTCAATGGTGTGGATGGCTACAAGTACCTGCGCGCGCTGCTGGCTCAACTGCCAAACGCCCAGACTGCGGATGACTACGAAGCATTGCTGCCATGGACCATTGCGCTAACGGCTGACTGAGTTGTCGCCGGTCTCAACGGAAATCTCAACTTCAAATCGCTGTGTGTTACTTTGCAAAGCCATGCACGAGCGACCAGCGCAACACAAAGTCGGACACTCAGGTAGGGTGCTCCCAGCTGCGACGTCCTGAGTCCCCTACTCAAGGCTTTGGCGACGTTCTTTTGACTGTTCCAGTCTTCAGGGCTGGCCTGACTGGCTCAGGCGAAATTCAAAGCTTGGTTCAGGCCTGACGTTCCCCTGGGCGACCCGCATTTCGCTCGGACGCTGCTTTGCCTAGTGCAAACGCGTCTAACCTGCCTTAACGTCCGAGCCACCCACCGCGAGACGTGTCCGCTTGTCGTAGTCGCCAAGAACCGCCGACGTGAACCCGAAGTCTGTGATGGCAAGCACCACGAGTTCCTCCGTTGCGGAGGTATTGCGCGTTTGGTGGAATATCCACCTAGGTACGAATGCAACGCCGCCTTCCTTCACGGGAGACCAGACATCACCGACGCGCACTTCGCCCTCTCCTTTGAGCACGACGAAGAGGGACTCGTGTGCGTGCTTGTGGTATTCGTTGTTTTTTCCCGGTGCTATACGTACCACTCT
The DNA here is from genome assembly GCA_040400795.1 of Rhodoferax sp. GTDB lineage: Bacteria > Pseudomonadota > Gammaproteobacteria > Burkholderiales > Burkholderiaceae_C > Rhodoferax. Next base: position 76,232 of record JBBAPO010000028.1, on the reverse strand, counting down.
CGGATCCATCGTCTGAATCTCGGGAAATGCAAGACGATTTACCTTGAAGTCGATGTTCAGCTTGTCGTTGTGATTGCCATACATCGCTGCGCCGCCAATCAGGGCGTTAGCTACCCATGAATCGGCAGGCACATCCAGCCCAAGTGGTTTTTTTGCCTCGGTTACTTCAACGAGTTTTTCAAGGGCTTCGGGGAATTCGCGTGCCATGGACGGTTTCACGTGGTGGTTTGGGGCGCTGCCCGGTGATTGAGCCAGAGTCGAAGCATGAGCCGCGGAGATGCCGGATCATCTTCGAACGCATCGCGGTCATGTGCGGTTGTTGTGTTATCGATGAAGAGGAGATCGCCGGGTGCCATGCGAAACGCAAGCACGTGCTCCGGGTCCTCAAGTGCAGCGTCCAGTGCATCGAAGGCTTCGAGATCCTCTGGAGCCAGCGGTTCGCCAAGGCGCGCGTGGCCTTTCTCGATCCAGTAGCGCATGTACCTCATACCAATGCGCCCATCGTAGGAGAAGACTGGGAAACGGTTCGCCGCCACGCGCTCAAGGCTGCGGTCGCTGCCCGGTGTGACGACGTCCCGAACGAACGACCCGTACAGCCGTGGCAACAGTTTTGGGTGCTTCTCGCGAAGCACTTCGTGGGCCTGAACTGCGGAAACCACTCTTGATCGGCCGCCCTTTGGCGCCTGCCGCACGCAGGCGAGGCCGATAACCCCCGGCCGTACGTCCTTGCCCGAACTGTCAGTGTGCATCCCAGTGGACTCTCTGGTCTGGGAGACAGGGATCGGCATATCTTTGTAGGACGCGCCCGAATCTTTGACATCGTAAAGGCGGCCGTAGGTGTCGATGGTTGGGCCCAGCGCGAATCCCATCTTCAAGTAGACGAGCCGAAGTGAGATCTCGGATAACCCGGTGAAGCCGCGGATCCACGCGAGGCCTGAGCCAAAGTCGAGTTCGTGCGCCGCGGCTGAAGCTAGCGCATCCAGCGCTGGCGTCGCTACAGAGTCGGCAGTCAATGCCGCACACGGATCGGCCTCCCGCGTAGACCAAGCTTCCAACGCGCGTACGTCGGGCTCTAGCGCAGCTGGAGCGTCGAAAACCCACGCACTAGACTCGATGATGGACCGCGCAGTCCACGCGAGAGGGTGCACTGCCTCGACGGAGGGGACTCTGGCTACCATTAGGTTCACTCCGGCATTTGGATGCGAAAGAGCACATGGAGCGGATAGCCATGCAGGGGCTCGAAAAAGGCGCGATCGAACTCGATATGGTTTTCCGTGACCTTCAACTCAACGACCTTGGGGAGCGCAGTGAAGCCAGCCTCTGCAAGCGCCTCGAAGTAGTCCGTGAAGGTCTTGTGCACGCAGCGCACGGGAACACCTTCGCCGTCTCGGCGCCAAATCTTACCCTCGTAAGTCGTGTCGACGCCCTCAAAGTAGCTCTTTCCCTCCGTGTGAAAGAAGAACGGCGCCGCAGCAGGCCGCATGTATGGGAAACAAGGATGCGGCACCGTGAAGACGAAATGCCCGCCGGGCGAGAGACGTTGGCGCGCCAAGCGCATGACCGCGGTCATCTGCTCGCGCGTCAGATAGTTGAACAAGAAAACGGCTGCCACGCGATCAAAGCTATCGCGCGGGAACGCGGAAAAAACGGATGCATCACCGGCCTCGAACGCTAAGGCGCACGGACTTTCTGCTGGGATCGCCTTGCGCGCGTTTTGCACCATCTCGCTTGAGATGTCCACGCCAAAGACTGACGCTGCGCCAGCCTCCGCGATCAGACGCGCGACATAACCCTCGCCGCAGCCTAGGTCGAGCACGTGTGCGCCTGTCAGCGGGAAGAGTTCTTCAAGCACGAAGGGCCGCGCCGTGAAATCGCTAAGCAGCACACGCTCGTTTCGCGCCCAGCTCCCCGCGTGCCGGTCGTAAATTGCCTCAGTGGTGGTTTGTGGCATCACAACACCTCGTCAGCTCGTGCAGGGTTCATCGCACGCTCATGGAGCCAGTCCCAGAACGCGGTACGAAGCTGCAGCGCCTTCAGCATGCCGCGGCGCAGACCGGCGCGGCCTTCATCGCTTTGCGCGAAATCTCCAGAGATCGCCTGAAGGGTCGCCTGATGGTGATCGTCGACCGTGGTATGCAGTGGAAAGAAGACCGTGTCGCGTGGTGAGAGTTCACCAATGCGACCAATAGCTTCTACGAACGGCCCGTAGATCGTGCGCACGATGTTCTCGGTGCCAAGCCCGAGAGCGCCGAGGGCCTCCGCGGGTGAGCCGCTCGACAGGAGTTGAAGGAACAGCTCCCGCCAACAAACGACTTGGTCGGCCTCTGTTGCTCGCTCGCGGCTCACGCCCATGGCATCGGCGAACCTCTGGAAGAGTAATGGGTGAGCAATGCCGTCCACCCACTCTCGCTCCACGCCCACCGCCGCAAGCGCCAGAAGTTCTTCTTCCTCATAAGCCCCCGATTCTTCGCTGAGGTTTTCAAGCAGCGCTTTTCGGTGTGCAGGATTCTCAAGGCGCGAAACGACGGCCGTCAAAAAGCGTGGAAAGTGAGCAGAATAGCCGTGATAGTGCCACGCGAAGTCTGTGAGTGCCCAGCGTGCATCAGGGTGTGATCCATCGGAGAGCGCGCTGAGGTATGGGTGGCGCACAGCGCGATGCCGTAGCGACTCATCCGCAAGCCTCCTGACGAACTCCGCCGCCGTGTCTGCAAGGGTCTGCGTTGTCTGCGGGCGAGATTCCTGGGCGACTTCGATCGCTGACATCTCATTCGAAAGCGCTGCGAGCGAGCTCATGATTTGGTCCCAATCGAAACGCTGCAGGCGAACATTGATGTTGTCTTTGAGATTCTGGACATTGGAATAGCAACAGTGGATTAACAACTGTTCGAGTTTATCGCCCGAAAATGAACAATTGGTGTCAGCCAACCGCTAGGGTTAACGCGATAAAGGGGCTCGGCTCTCGGATCATGGATGAGCAGCTCTTGGCTGCGTCCCAGGAAGTGGTGTAAGTCTTCAACTGCGGCAAGGCTCTACGGGTGAAGCCCGCAGGGCGTAGCCCGTAGCGGCTTGCCGCGCGGCGGCGGCTCCCCCATCTGGGGTGGTCATCGTGATCTCGGATAGGGTTAAGGTGCGAATACCAACCTTGATCCTTGAAGTGAGAACCACGATGACCAACGCAACTATGGCACTGGCCGAGAAGGGCCCCGATGTGGACATGCTGCGCCAAATGGTGCAGTTCGCCGCTCAGCGCCTGATGAACATGGAGGCCGAGACCCTTTGCGGTGCCGGCTACGATGGGAAGAACCCTGAGCTATCGGCGCGTGCAGGAAGCGAGTCCGCTGGGGGCAGCATTCTCGCCGGCAACACCGCGTCAGGGCGAGCCGAATAGGACGGCCTCGGAGTGGGCCGCTGCCGGGCGGCTGGCCACACGAGCGCCGCAGGCAAAAGCAACAAGAGCGCCCGGCCGGAGCCTGGTCTGGTGGCTAAACGGTACTAAACCCAGTGCAGGTGGCAAAAAGCAAAACTACATTCACCGTTACATCCGATTCAAAGAGAAAGGGTCTGCTACTATTTTCATAGTGGCAGACCCTTGATTTCATTGGTGCCGGAGAGATGAATCGAACACCCGACCTTCTCATTACGAATGAGCTGCTCTACCGACTGAGCTACACCGGCAACCAGCTTAAATTATAGACTGCGAGGCCAGTCAGTCACGGGCTGATCAGTCGGCGGGCGAGTCCATCCACGCTGCGCGAATCGCGCCAGCCATTGGTGGCAACAACACGGCCGGTCTTAGCGTTGATGCCCACCCGTTGGCTGGAGTGCCCGAAAAACCAGGTATTGCCGTCAGCGCCCACATGCAGTCCCAGGCCAAACTGGGGTGCTGCGTCCCAGTAGCCCTTGGCGACCAGCGCTTGGGCAGCTTCCTTGATAAAGGTGTTCATGCAAGCATCCGGGCTGCTGCCGGTCAGGCGTTCCAGCACGTACACACCAACGCGGGCAAAGTCCCGGGTGGTGGCAAACATCAGAATTTCGGCAATGCCGTTGCCGTCACGGTCCAGGAACCAGCCGGCCTGGTGTTCTGCGCCGGCTTTCTGCCACACCGTGGCTTCGAACCACTTGGGCAGTGACATGCCAGTGGCCGCGCGCAGCACGAGGCTGAGCGTTTCAGAGTCGAGCCCGTTGTAGATGAATTTTTCACCGGCTTTGAAGCGGCTGGGTTCACCATGTTTGCGAGCCAGGTCCAGCAGGGATATTTGGTGCTGAGCCACGGCGTAAAAGTCACGCCCATTGTGAATGCCGGCGTACCCGTCCCCACCTGGGTCTTTGGCGCCGCTGGTGTAGCGCAGCAGGTTGCGTAAGCTGGCAGCGCCGTAGGCGGTGCCGTCCAGTGCAGGCGCATAGCTGGACGCCAGGTCGTCCAGGCTTTTGATCTTGTCGGCGCACAAGGCTTCGCCAACCGCCAGTGCCGTCAGGCTCTTGGCCATGGAGTAAGAATTCAGGGGCAGGTCGGCCCGGGCGCCATTGCCATAGGCTTCGGCGATGAGCGTGCCTTTGTCGATCACCACCACCGAGAAGCTCTCGCGCATCAGCGCCCGCACGTCCGCACTGATCTGGTTGTTGGCCGCTTCGTCCTGACCGGCAGGCAGCGGCCTGAGGGTGGCGGCCGGCTGCAACACATGCAGGCGCGGCGCCATCACCCGGAACTGATTCAAGATGGTATCGGCCGATTCGTGGTTGGCATGGGCTGGCGCCGCCATGGCAGCTGCGACCAGCAAGGCGAGGAGGGTGCGGGGCATGTGACGATCCTTCGGTCCGAGTTCAGGCCACGCCCGCGGCCTCAGCGTGGTAGCCGGTGACGCGCTCCACCTCGTTTTTGGAGCCCAGGATGACGCTGACGCGTTCGTGCAGCTTGGCCGGCGCGATGTCCAGGATGCGTTGCTGCCCGTTGGTGGCTGCGCCACCGGCCTGTTCGATCAGCCAGCTCATGGGGTTGGCCTCATACATCAGGCGCAGCTTGCCGGGTTTCTCGGGCTCGCGCTGGTCCCAGGGGTACATGAACACGCCGCCGCGGGTCAGGATGCGGTGCACGTCGGCCACCATGCTGGCGATCCAGCGCATGTTGAAGTCTTTGCCGCGCGGGCCTTTTTTGCCCTGCAGGCATTCGTCAATATAGCGGCGTACCGGCGGCGCCCAGTGGCGCATATTGCTCATGTTGATGGCAAATTCTTTGGTGTCTTCCGGGATGCGCACGTGCTCTTGCGTCAGGGTGAACGAGCCCTGTTCGCGGTCCAGGGTGAACATGGCCACGCCGGCGCCCACGGTCAGAACCAGCGTGGTTTGGGGGCCGTACACGCAGTAGCCGGCCGCCACCTGGCGCGCGCCCGGCTGCAGAAAGTCGGCTTCCGACACGCCCTGGCCCTCGGGTTTGACCAGCACGCTGAAGATGGTGCCGATGCTCACATTCACGTCGATGTTGCTGGAGCCGTCCAGCGGGTCAAACAGCAGCAGGTATTCGCCCTGTGGGTAACGGTTGGGCACGATGTAGATGCTGTCCATCTCTTCGCTGGCCATGGCGGCTAGGTGGCCACCCCATTCATTGGCCTCGATCAGCACCTCGTTGGCGATGATGTCGAGTTTTTTCTGCACCTCGCCCTGCACGTTTTCGCTATCAGCGCTGCCGAGTACGCCGCCCAGCGCACCCTTGTTGACGGCCTGGCTGATGCTTTTGCAGGAGCGGGCCACCACTTCGAGCAGTAGGCGCAGCTGCGACGGGATGAGGCCGCCCACGCGCTGCTGTTCAACTAGGTAGCGGGTGAGGGAGATCTTGGCTGCCATGTCAGTCCTCCAGCGCGCGGCTGACCACCTCGCGCACGTCGTTGCTCAATTCGGTCTTGGCGGCGACGCGGGCGAGGGCCTCGCGGGCCGCGCTGCGGTAGGGTTCGGCCAGCTTTTTCCAGCGGTCCATGGCCCGCGCCAGGCGCGCCGCCACCTGCGGGTTGGTGCTGTCAAGCTCCAGCACGCGTTCGCTCCAAAACACATAGCCTGCGGCATCCTGCCGGTGAAAGGCGCCGGGGTTGGCGCTGCAGTAGCTGAAGATCAGGCTTCGTGCGCGGTTGGGGTTGCGCAGGTTGAAGTCTGGGTGGTTCATGAGCTGGCGCACCGCCGGCAGCACCTGGCCGCTTCGGTCGCAAGTGCCGCCCTGCAGGGCAAACCATTTGTCCAGCACCAGGTCCTCGCCCTTGAACAGGGCATGAAAGCGCGCCAGCGCGGCAGCAGCCAGCTCGTGCCCGCTGTTGACCAGGGCTGACAGCGCATTGAAGCGGTCGGTCATGTTGTCAGCATCCTTGAAGCGCTGGTAGGCCTTGCCGGGCCAGACGGCGTCGCCGCTGTCTCGGGCGGCCAGGCAGAGCTGGGCCAGTGCCATGCCGGCCAGGGCGCGTCGGCCGGCCGAGACCGGTTCGGGCCGGTAGCCGCCGTTGTCCTTGTGCGCTTCAAACGCCCAGGCCCAGTCGGCTTGCAGCGCGGTAGCCAATTGCAGGCGCATGGCCTCGCGCACGGCATGAATGCGTTGCGGGTCCACCACCTGCAGCTGCTCGGCGATGTAGGTCTCAGACGGCAGTGTCAAAGCCAGTTCCTTGAAGGCGGCGTCCAGTTGGTCTGATCGCAGCAGCTGGCGCAGGGCGGCAATATAGGCATCAGAAAGCACGCTAGCCCTTGTCGCACCTTGTTCTTCTGCTATTGATTGAATAGCACTGCGCAACGCCAGCCGCTGGCCGGCTTCCCAGCGGTTGAAAGGGTCAGGGTCTGAGGCCAGCAGGGTCAGCAACTGAGCGTCGCTGTAGTCGATGTCCAGTACCACCGGTGCGCTGAAGCCGCGCAAGATCGAGGGCACGGGCTCTTCGGTCACTTCAAAAAAAGTGACGGATTGTGCGGCCTCGGTCAGCACCAGCAGGTGGCTGTCGGTGGCCGCGGCACCCGGCGCGGTGCGCAAGGGCAGGGCGCTGCCACTGTGGCCGACCAACCCTAGACTGACCGGGATCACAAACGGTGCCTTGTCGGCCTGCCCTGGCGTGGCCGGGCAGCTTTGGCTCAGGCTCAGGGTGTAGGTCTGCGCCTGGGCGTCGTAGTGGCCACTGGCCTGCACCCGGGGCGTGCCGGCTTGGCTGTACCAGAGTTTGAACTGCGGCAACAGGCGGGCCAGGTCAGAGTCGGGGTTGGCGTCGGCTATGGCTTGGGCAAAGTCGTCGCAGGTCACGGCCTGGCCGTCGTGGCGGGCAAAGTACAGCGTCATGCCCCGGGCAAAGCCAGCGCGGCCGACCAGGGTTTGCATCATGCGCACCACTTCGGCGCCTTTTTCGTAGATGGTGACGGTGTAAAAGTTGTTGATTTCGATGTAGCTGTCGGGCCGCACCGGGTGGGCCATCGGGCCTGCGTCTTCAGGAAACTGGGCGGTGCGCAAAACGCGCACGTCTTCAATGCGTTTGACGGCGCGGGCCGAGGCCTCGGCGCACAGGTCTTGCGAGAACTCCTGGTCGCGGAAGACCGTCAAGCCCTCTTTCAGGCTGAGTTGAAACCAGTCTTGGCAGGTGATGCGGTTGCCGGTCCAGTTGTGAAAATACTCGTGCCCCACCACGCTCTCGATGTTGGCGTAGTCGGCATCCGTCGCGGTGGCCGGGTTGGCCAGCACGTACTTGGTGTTAAAGATATTCAGGCCCTTGTTCTCCATGGCGCCCATGTTGAAGTCGCTGGTGGCCACAATCATGAAGCGCTCCAGGTCCAGCGGTAGGCCAAAGCGGGCCTCGTCCCAGACCACAGACGCCACCAGGGCGTTCATGGCGTGTTCGGTTTTGTCCATGTCGCCAGGGCGCACATACACCTGCAGCAGATGCTCACGCCCGGCGCGCGACAGGATGCGCTGCTCGCGGCACACCAGTTGTCCTGCCACCAACGCGAACAGGTAGCAGGGTTTCTTGTGCGGGTCGACCCAGGTGGCAAAATGCCGCCCCTCATTACCCGGGCCTTCCAGCGGGCCCTGTGCCACCAGGTTGCCGTTGGACAGCAGCACCGGGTACTTTTGTCGGTCGGCGCGCAGCGTCACGGTGTAGCTGGCCATCACGTCGGGACGGTCCAAAAAGTAGGTGATACGGCGAAAGCCCTGAGCCTCGCACTGGGTAAAGAACGAGCCGTTGCTCACGTACAAGCCCATCAGCTCGGTATTTTTGGCTGGCGCACAGGTGGTGAAGATTTCCAGCTCGAAGCTGCCTTCTTCTGGCAGGCTGTCCAGCACCAGTTGTTGGTTTTCGATCTTGAAGGCGGTGCCCTGGCCATTGACCAGCACGCGGGCCAGGTTGAGATCTTCGCCGTCCAACCGCAGAGGCTGGGCCTCCACGGCCGGGTTGCGGCGCAGCGTCATTTTGTTCAGCACCCGGGTTTTAGCCGGGTCCAGGTCAAAACTCAGGTGCACCGTGTCCACCCAGTAGGGCGGGGCCGTGTAATCGGCGCGGCGAATCACCGTAGCGGGGCTGGTGCCATCACGAAATTGCAACATGCAGGGTCTCCAAAAAGCCTGAATTCATCAGGTCAAAGTAATTATTCACACTGGCGATCACGTGCGGGCCAGTCAGTTCTTCGGCCCGGTGCGAGGTGCACAGGGCCACCGCACGCATGCCAGCGCGGCGCGCGGCCTCGATGCCAAAAGGCGCGTCTTCAAATACAATACAGCACTCAGGCCTTATGCCCATTCGCTGTGCTGCTTCCAAAAATATAGCGGGCTCGGGTTTGCCTGGCAGCCCCTCGTCGCCGCCCACCACCGAGTGCGGTGCCTGAGGCAGTTGCAGGTGGTCAAAGGCAAAGGCAATGTTGTGCCGATCGCCCGCTGTACCCACCCCGACTTTAAGGCCAAGCGCTCGGGCACGGCCAGAAAACTCGGTAAAGCCCGCCACCTCGCGAAATACTGGGCCAAAGGCCTCCCGGTATAAGGACTCTTTGTGCTGGGCGAGCTCACGGGTACGCTCAGGCGCGAGTTGGGTCTGGAACAGCTCGTTCATGCATTCCACCACGGTGCGGCCGGTGGTGCGGCGCATCAGCTCACCCACCTCGATGTCAATCCCATGGTGTGCGGCAAAGGCCACCCAGCTTTGCCTGTGGTGGCCCATGGAGTCGATCATGGTGCCGTCCATATCAAAGAGCAGCGCCTGCACCGGGTCGGCAGGGCTTTGCCAGCGGCTCATCAGACGCCCTGCTTGAGCGAAGCCTGGATGAAGGGGTCGAGGTCGCCGTCCAGCACTTTTTGTGTGGCGGAGGTCTCGTAGTTGGTGCGCAGGTCCTTGATGCGGCTTTGGTCCAGCACATAAGAGCGGATCTGGTGGCCCCAGCCCACGTCGGTCTTGGTGTCCTCGAGCTTTTGTTGCTCTTCCATGCGTTTGCGCATCTCAAAGTCGTAGAGGCGGCTGCGAAGGCGCTTCCAGGCCACGTCGCGGTTGCTGTGCTGGCTGCGGCCGTCCTGGCACTGCACCACGATGCCGGTGGGAATGTGCGTCAGACGCACCGCCGAGTCGGTTTTGTTGATGTGCTGGCCGCCGGCGCCGCTGGCGCGAAAGGTGTCGGTGCGCACATCGGCCGGGTTGATGTCGATCTCGATCGAGTCATCCACCTCGGGGTAGACAAACACCGAGGCGAACGAGGTGTGCCGTCCGCCCGACGAGTCAAACGGCGACTTGCGGACCAGCCGGTGCACGCCGGTTTCTGTGCGCAGCAGGCCAAAGGCGTACTCGCCCTCGACCTTGATGGTGGCACCTTTGATGCCGGCTGTGTCGCCTGCGGATTCGTCTTCAATGGTGGCCTTGAAGCCCTTGCGCTCGGCGTATTTCAGGTACTGACGCAGCAGCATGCTGGCCCAGTCACAGGCCTCGGTGCCACCTGCGCCAGCCTGGATGTCCAAAAAGGCATTGAGCGGGTCGGCCGGGTTATTGAACATGCGGCGGAACTCAAGCCCCTCGATGGTTAGCGCCAATTTGGCGGTTTCTTCTTCGATGGTGAGCAGGCCGGCCTCGTCGCCGTCCTCCTTGGACATGTCGTAGAGCTCGCTGTTGTCGCCCAACTCGCGTGTCAGCTCATTGAGCGTGAGCACAATGCCGTCGAGCGATTTTTTCTCGCGGCCCAGCTCTTGGGCACGCTTGGGGTCATTCCAGACGGTGGGGTCTTCCAGCGAGGCGTTGACCGTCCTCAGGCGTTCGGCTTTGGCATCGTAGTCAAAGATACCCCCTGAGCGCGGCAGTGCGTGCGCTCAGATCTGCCAATTGGGTGCCAATGATGTTGATGTGTTCTGCTTCCATGATGGGTATCCTGATCGTTGCGGTGGGTAGTGAGGCGGATTTTCTCATGCCGCCCGGCCTCAGGCGATAAAGTCTTCGATCAGTGAAGCCAACTGCTCGGGCTGGTCATGGTGCATCATGTGGCCGGCGTCCTCGATGCGGACGATGCGCAGTTGGGGTACGACGCGTAAGCGCTGGTGGTGTTCGGCCAGGGTGAAGCGGCCTTTCCACCAGTCCTCGAGTTTGTGGTTGGCGGCTTCGACCATCAGCGCCGGCATGGAGATGCGGGCATAGACGGCCAGTACCTCGTCCACCCGGTACAGGTAGGGATTGGGCAATTTGTGGCCGGGCTCGCCCAATATTTGCCACTCGCCCGCCTCGTTTTTCTGGGCCCAGTTCAGGGCCAGCCAATCGGCCTTGTCTTGGTTCAGACGGGGGTTGGTTTTCATGAGGCGGCGCGCCACGCCAGCCGACTCGGCGTAAGCGCGCAGCGCCAGCTCGCCCAGATTGAGTTGCTTGAGCTCGTCCATCCAGCGGCCCAGGCGCTCGGCGGCCTGATCGGGCTGGGTGGCGGGCATGCCAAAACCCTCCAGGTTAACCAGGCGGCGCACCCGTTCGGGGCGAACGCCAGCGTATTGCATGGCCACCCCGCCACCCATGCTGTGGCCGACCAGGTTCACCGCCTGGTCAGGGGCGTAGTGGTCCAACAAAAAATCCAGGTCTGCCAGGTAATCGGGGTGCCAGTAACAGTCTGCGCCACCACCGCCAGTCAGGCCGAAACCGCGCCAGTCGGGTGCAATCACATAGTGGCTCTGGCTGAAGGCGTCCACCATAAACTGGTAGCTGGCCGCCACGTCCATCCAGCCGTGTAGCAGCACCAGCGGAATCTTGTTCGGTGAGGGCTCACCCCACACTCGCACGTGGTACTGCAACTGGCGGATCGGGATAAATTCACTGCGGGAGGGGCGTTTGACTTGGTACATTTGTCAGATCTTACGGATGGCGAGTGTGGGTGTCAGTCAAAACAGGGACAACATGGAAGCGCGTGATCCAGAATGTTGACAAGCGTGACTTCGGTACATATCATGAGACATATCACCCGGACCGGAATACACCATGCACCAGACTGCCAAAATATTCACCACAGGCCGCAGCCAGGCGGTTCGTTTGCCAATGGCATTTCGATTTGATGCGGCCGAAGTTTTCATTCGCCACGACCCGGCAACAGGCGATGTCGTTCTTTCGCGCAAGCCGACCGATTGGCAGGGTTTGCTCGACGCGGTGGCGCAAAACAGGGATCACGACCTGCTTATTGAACGGCGTCAAGGCCACGCCCGGCGGGACCCTTTTGAAGGTTTGGCTGAATGAGCCGACGGTACCTGTTGGATACCAATGTGGTCAGCCACATCATGCAGGGGCGTGATGCTGATCTGCTGGCGCGTTTGACGCAACTGCCTGTGGGGCGGGCGGTGTTGTCCAGTATTACCCTGGCCGAGTTGGAGTACGGCCTGCATCGCAAGGGGCAGCCGCAACGTCTCCGAAATGCTTTGACCCAGATACTCCTGCGCATGGACGTTCTTTCTTGGGATGAAAGTGTGGCCGTCTGTTACGGAGAATTTTGCAGCACGCTTGAATCGCAGGGCATCAACTTGAGCGACTTTGACATGATGATTGCAGCCCATGCCGTCGCGGCCGATGCCATTCTTGTCAGCCGAGACAAGGCTTTTGCACAAGTGCCGGCCGAGCGGCTGAGCCTGGAAATATGGTAACAACCCCGCCTACTTCGATGGTTGGTGATGACGCGTATACGACGCTGCATAAGGGCTTCGGCTGGCAGGTGCCTGAGTACTTCAACATGGCACAGGTTTGCAGCGCGCGCTGGGCTGCTGCGCCTGACGCTACTGAAAGAATAGCTATACAAGCCCTGAATACGGGGGGTTTAGCTACTTTTTATACTTATGCCGAGCTGCAGGCGCAGGCCAACCGGTTGTCCCATGTGCTCACGTGGCTGGGTGTGGCGCGGGGTGACCGGGTGGCGATTGTGATGCCGCAGCGCTTTGAGACGGCGGTGGCCTATATGGCCGTGCTGCAGATGGGGGCGGTGGCTATGCCCTTGTCCATGCTGTTCGGCCCCGACGCGCTCGACTTTCGGCTGCAGGACAGCGAGGCGGTGCTGGCCATCTGCGACGAGAGTTCTGTTGACAACCTGCTGTCGGTGCGGGGCAACTGCCCACAGCTGGGCCGGGTGCTGGGCGTCGGCGCAGCAGCGGCCAAGGCCGATGTCGACTACGCCGCAGCCCTGGCCGGCGCCCCAGACCACTTTGCGGCAGTCGACACCCGGGCCGACGAGGCGGCGGTGCTGATTTACACCAGCGGCACCACCGGCAACCCGAAGGGCGCGCTGATTCCGCACCGCGCCCTGATCGGCAACCTGAGCGGCTTTGTCTGCAGCCAGAACTGGTTTGGCTTTGACGGCCGCGCCAATGCCGACAGCGCCGCCGTGTTCTGGAGCCCGGCCGACTGGGCCTGGACCGGCGGCCTGATGGATGCGCTGCTGCCCACCCTGTACTTTGGCCGCCCGATCGTGGCCTACAGCGGCCGCTTCAGCCCGCAGGTGGCGTTTGAGCTGATGCAGCGCTTTGGCGTGACCCACACCTTTTTGTTCCCGACCGCGCTCAAGGCCATGATGAAGGCCTACCCCGGTGAACCGGGCCGTAGCGTGCGCGAGCAGTTCGGGCTGCAACTGCAGGCCATCATGAGCGCGGGCGAGTCGGTGGGGGACGCGGTGTTTGACTACTGCAAGGACCAACTTGGCGTGACGGTGAACGAAATGTTCGGCCAGACCGAAATCAACTACATCGTCGGCAATTGTGCCCCCACGCTTGTCGCTGCGCGTACTGCGCTGCCCCCCGAGGGGGCGTACCCCGCCTTGGGGCGGCCCGGCGGCGGGGTGGGCCCACCTGTTGGCGTAGGTTGGCCCGCCAAGCCCGGCAGCATGGGCCGGGCTTATCCCGGGCACCGGGTGGCGGTGATCGACGATGCCGGGCAGGTGTGCGCGCCGGGCGTGGTGGGCGATGTAGCGCTGCACCGGCTGGATGTGCATGGCGACCCGGACCCTATTTTTTTCTTGGGCTATTGGAAAAACGAGGCAGCCACCCAGGCCAAGTTCAGCGGTGATTGGTGCCGCACCGGCGACCTGGCCACCTGCGACGCCGACGGCTATCTCTGGTACCAAGGCCGGGCTGACGACGTGTTCAAAGCCGCCGGCTACCGCATCGGCCCGGGCGAGATCGAGAACTGCCTGGTCAAGCACCCGGCGGTGCTCAATGCCGCCGTGGTGCCCAAGCCAGACCGCGAACGCGGCAGCCTGGTCAAGGCCTATGTCGTGCTTGCTCCTGAATATATAGCTAGAAAGCCAAGTGGGACAGGGGCTAGCGCCCGATTTGATGCCCAACTTGTGGCGGCCCTTCAGGCCCATGTGCGCGGCAAGCTGGCGCCCTACGAGTACCCCAAAGAGATCGAATTTGTCGACGCCCTGCCCATGACCACCACCGGCAAGGTGCAGCGCCGCGTGCTGCGTCTGCAAGAAGAATCCCGTGCCCGCCAGTCGGGCACACTCCCTTAACAACGTACCTATCCCCATGGACCTGAAAAAAATCAAACTTGGCCGCAGTGATCTGACAGTCAACCCCATTTGCTTGGGCACCATGACCTTTGGCGAGCAGGTGGACGAGCCGATGGCGCACCAAATCATGGCGCGCAGCCTGGACCGCGGGGTGGATTTCATGGACACCGCCGAGATGTACGCGGTGCCGACCCGGGCCGAGACCTATGGCGCCACCGAGACCATCATCGGCAACTACTTTGCCCGTAACCCCGGCGTGCGCCAACGCTGGACGCTGGCCTCCAAGGTGGCGGGCCCGTCGCGTGGCATGGCCTGGTTGCGCGGTGGCAGCGACAACCTGACGGCGGCCGACATCGTGGGTGCCTGCGAGGACAGCCTGCGCCGCCTGCAAACCGATGTGATCGACCTGTACCAGATCCACTGGCCGGTGCGCCACTTGCCGGCCTTTGGCAACCCTTATTTCGATCCGGCCAAGGTGCGCACAGACCTGTCCAGCACCCGCGAGCAGCTTGAAGGCCTGGCGCGGCTGGTCAAGGCTGGCAAGGTGCGTGAGATCGGGCTGTCGAATGAATCCGCTTACGGTGTGATGGATTTCACCCGGGTGGCTGCCGAGCACGGTCTACCCCGCGTCGTCTCGGTGCAAAACCCCTACTGCCTGATCAACCGCAGCGTGGATAACGGGCTGGATGAGGCGATGTACCACGAGCAGGTGGGGCTGCTGGCCTATTCGCCGCTGGGTTTTGGCCAGCTGACCGGCAAATACGACAGCTCGGGCCACGATGGCGCTGACGCGCCGCAGGGTGGCCGCCTGCAGCGTTATGAATCGGTGCGCAAGGGGCGCTGGGGCCGGGCAGAATCGTTGGCTGCGGCGCGGCGCTACAACGCCCTGGCGCTGCAGCATGGTCTGTCGCCCACCCGCATGGCGCTGGCCTTTTGCTACAACAATTGGCGTGTGGCCAGCACCATTCTGGGTGTGACCAACGTGGCCCAGCTCGACGAGTGCCTGGACGCCTGGGGCACCACCCTGTCACCCGAGCTGCTGGCCCAGATTGACGCCGTGCGTTGGGAGATACGCGACCCGTCGAACTGAGGGGGTGGATCCCCATTGGTCGTGGCCGAGGATGACGACAAGCTGTCAGTGGTGCGACTCTGCGCAGTACCGTCATGCCCGACCTGATCGGGCATCCATGGCCCCAGCCCTCAAATGCCGGCTGGTTTCTGGATGCTCAGGCTGCGGTCTCGCACTTCGAGTTGCAGGTCGCGAACCCGTCCGCGGTCTTGCACGGTCAGGGTAAAGCTGCCTGCGTCAAGCGGCTTGGCCCACACTTTCTTATACAGCCGCGCCAGCGAGGTCAGCACCTCGCCATCCAGGCTCAGCACCACATCGCCTGGGCTCAGGCCGGCCTTGGCCGCCGGGCTCGCTGGCGTTACGCGGGTGATCTGTATCCGGCCATTGCGCTCAACGGCGTTGATGCCCAGCCAGGGCCGGTGGCTGTCGGCCGAGCTGCCGGTGGCGAGTAATTCCGGCAGACTGCTGTTGAGCAATTCAGACGGGACAAACATGTTGCCGGGCAGCGAGCGGGGGTCGCTCTCGCGCAGCACGTCCTGCATGTACAGGCTGCCAATGCCGACCAGTTCACCCTGCGGGTTGAACAGCGCCGCGCCAGAATGGTTGGCCACGGGCGGGCTGGCGTACAAGGCCTTGTCCAGGTGGTATTCCCAGTAGCCAGTGAATGCACGCACATCCACCAGGCGGGCCGGCCCGATGGCCTCGGCGCTCTCGCTGCTCGCCACGGCAAAGGTCTCTCCCACCGCGCTGGGCTCCACTTGGCCGATCTTCACGGGCTGTATGTTTACCAGCGGAAACAGCGGGCGAAGCAGACCCAGACCGGTGGCCGTGTCATAGGCCACCACCCTGGCCGGGTAGGTTTTGCGGTCCATGGTGCGAATGTCGATCTGGTCGGTTTCCAGGATCAGGTAGCCAATGGTCAGGATCAGGTCATCGGGGCCGATCACCACACCGCTGCCGCGTCGAACCTTGCCCAGGGTGCGGGCCGAGGGAGCGTCTTCGATGGCGCGGGCGGTGATCTGCACCACCGCCGCTTGGGCCTGGCGCAGGGTGGTGGCTGCCACGGCTGCGCCCTGGCTGGGCTGCGGCACTGACTGGCCCCAAGCCCCAGCGCCGAACCAGCACAGCAGGCCGGTAAATACGAGTAACAACCTGGTTTGAATCACAATCTCACCCCCGCGATGTATTGGCGACAATCCCACTATACCCAGCCCCGTCAAAAGCCGGCGCTTCAAGGGCAATGGCCCTGTAAAGGCGGGTCATGATCCAGCCCGAACCCTGTGTCAGTCGCCGCTGCCGTCGCGCCACGGAGGACAATCGCCAACATGGCAAAAAAAGACCACGTCACAGAAACACCGGCAACTGCCCTGTTGCGGGCCAATCGGGTGGCGTTCACCGAACACTCTTATGAGTATCTGGAGCACGGCGGCGCGCAGCACAGCGCCGAGGTGCTTGGGCTGGATCCGTTCACGGTGGTCAAGACACTGATCATGCAAGACCAGGACGCCAAACCCTTGGTGGTGCTGATGCACGGCAATCGCAAAGTGTCGACCAAGAATCTGGCCCGGCAAATCGGCGCCAAGTCGGTCGAACCCTGTAGCCCAGAGGTGGCGAACCGGCACAGCGGCTACCTGGTGGGAGGTACCTCACCATTTGCGACGCGGCGGCATATGCCGGTCTATATCGAGGCGTCTATTCTGCAATTACCGAAGATCGCCATCAACGGGGGACGGCGCGGCTATTTGGTGGGGCTCGATCCCCAGGTGTGCGAGCAGCTGCTTGAGGCTCGGCCGGTCAACTGTGCTTTAACCGACTAAGGCTCGCAAAACACTGATCAGCGCAATCACGATCAGCAGGTTGATGACCTGGCGCCGAAAATGCTCAGGCGATACCCCTTGGAATGCACGGTTGCCTACCCAGATGCCAACCAGCATGGCCGGCCCCAGCCACAGGGCCCAACGCAAGGTGTCTAGGCCGACCAGTGCTGTGGCCTGCTGCCCCCCAATTGAGAACACACTGGCCCAGGCCAGTGCGTACAGGTCGGTCAGCAGGAACATCAGCACCATGGTGGCCCGCATCACTGCGGGTGCCATCTGCGTGGTACTCAGCATAACCGCCACCGCAATGCCACCGATGGCCGCCACCCCGTTGACGAAGCCGGACACCAGCCCGGTGACCAAGCGCGTGCCGCGTGTGGGCGTCAAAGCCAGCTGCCAGCCGCTTCGCAGCAGCAGGGCCGCGCCAAGCAGCAGCAGGCCAATCAGCAGCCGCAGGTGCAGCTCGTCAAGCCATGCCAGTAGTGCGATGCCCAGCGGTATACATAGGGCGTTGCCCAGGGCCAGCCAGCTCAGCCAGGGCCAGTCGACGTCCCGCAGCGCCGCGCGCAACAGCGTCAGGCTGGCCAGCACCTCCAACATAAAAATGGGTGGTACCACCTGGGCCGGCGGCGCAAACAACGAGAGTCCGGCCACACACAAGGCCGAAAAACCAAAGCCTGCAAAGCCCCGTACCACGCCGGCGGCCAGCACGATCAGCAGGGCTGCCATTAGCGGTGCCGGTGGCAGGGGCGGTGACAGGAGGGTTTGCAAGAGGTCAGGCCGTGGCTGCGCCGTACAGGTCGATCAGCTTGAGCCTTTGCACCTTGCCCGACGGCCCACGCGGCAGGTCAGCCACCAGTCGGAACACCTTGGGCGTCTTGTAGCGGCCCAGCGCTGCCAGGCAAAACGCCCTCAGCGCCGCCTCATCCGCACTGTGACCGGGCCGCAGCACCACGCAGGCCATGATCTCCTGGCCGTAGTGCCGATCCGGGATGCCGACTGCGGCGGCGTCCAGCACGGCAGGGTGTTTCAGCAGGGCCTCGTCAATCTCGCGGGGCGCGATGTTCTCGCCGCCCTTGATGATCAGCTCCTTGATGCGGCCGGTAACGAAGAAAAAACCATCCGAGTCACGGTGGCCCAGATCGCCGGTGCGCAGCCAGCCGTCTGGGGTGAACGCGGCGGCCGTGGCCTCCGGGTTTTTGTAATAGCCGCGCATGACGTTGGGGCCGCGGATGGCAATCTCGCCGGTCTGGCCGTCGGGCAGCTCGGCCAGCGTCGCGTCCAACACCCGCGCCTCGCAGCCCGATGCTTGCCCCACCGCCCCGAGTTTGCGCCGTTGCGGGGCTAGCGGGTTGGAAAACGAGGGCGCCACGGTCTCGGTCAGGCCCATGGTCTCGATGATGCCAATGCCAAAGCGTTGCTCGAAGGCGCGCAGGTGCTCAGGCGGCAGGGCTGCCGAGGCCGAGCGGCAAAAGCGCAGGCCCTGGGTTTGCGCTGGTGTTGGTGCGGGGCCCTCAAGCAGGTAGGAGATCATGGTCGGCACCACATTGATCCAGGTGCAAGCGCTCTGGCTCGCCTGTTCCCAAAAGCGCGCAGCTGAAAATCTGGGTGGCATCGCCAGGCTGCCGCCGTGGGCCAGCGGCGCCAGCATGGTCACAGCAAAGGCATTGATGTGGTACAGCGGCAGCACCGCCAGCACCCGGTCATGGGCCTGCAGCGCGTGCTCGGCGCTGATGGCCGCTGCGTTGGCTGCCAGGTTGGCCTGAGTTAGCATCACCCCCTTAGGTTGCCCGGTGGTGCCAGAGGTGTACATTAGCAGCGCCATGGCCTCGGGCAGCGGGGCCGGCAGGTCGGCCTCAGTCTCGGGCCAGTCGTGGTGGTCTGGCGCGCTGACCAACACGCCGATGTCACGCGGTATATGCTGCAGCAAGGCGCGAACTGGGGCCTCCCAATCGGGGCTGACGATCACTAAGCTGCAATCGCTGTGGTCAAGCACATAGCGCATCTGGTCCGCCTGTGACAGCAGGTTGACCGGGTTGACGCACCAGCCGCCCTGCATCGCGCCCAGCAGCCAATGCAGCGTGGCCAGCCCATTGGGCATGACCAGCGAGACCGTATCGCCCGGCACACTGCCTTGCGCCAGCAGCAGCCCCGCAACCTGACGGCAGCGCTTGGCCAGTGTGCCGTAATTCAAGCTTGGCCCACCGTCGCAGTCGACGGCGTAGATGGCATCTGGTTGCAGGCTGGCCTGATGCGCGATCAGGGCGTGGACCGTTGACCTCATTCGCGTCCGTACTTGTCGAAAAACGTGCCGAAAATTGCCTGTTCGCTGGGGATTCGTTCCGGGATGGGGCGTGAAATGCGGGTGATGTTGAGGTAGTGCCGGTAGTTCAGGTTGTCGGAAAAGTTGTTTTTACCCCAGGTGCCGCAGCCCATGGACAGTGAAAACGGCAGGCCGTTGTCAAAGCTGCCGCCGGTGGCGATGCAGTGCGCCTGCTCAACGATCACACGGGACACCGGCAAGGTCAGCCCCAACTGCAGCGCCCGCTCGGGCCGGCGGCTGTGCAGGCCGACCGAATGCCCGGCGCCCTGGAAGGCGTACAAGCGGCTCACGATATCGGCCGCTGCGTCAAAATTTGGAACGCTGTAAACGGCCAGTACCGGGCACAGCTTTTCGCCCGAAAACGGATGCGCCTCGCCGATGCTGTCCTCATCCACCAGCAGCATGGTGGGCGACAGCGCAGCCACTTCGGGTAGCCCGGCGCGGTTGGCGATGGTGGTGGCCGACTGGCCAATCACAGCCGACGAGAGTTTGCCGTCGGGCCACATCAGGGCCGCCAGACGGGATTTTTGCGTGGCGTCCAGCAGCATGGCACCTTGATCGCGCAGCGCGGCCAGCATGGCTGCGCGCACGTCATTCAACAGCACCAGGCTGTTTTCGGACGAGCAGCTGGTGGCGTTATCAAATGTTTTTGAGCGAAAAATCCGCTCGGCAGCGGCCTGTGGGTCGGCGGTTTCATCGACGATGCCCGCCACATTCCCCGCGCCTACGCCGAAGGCCGGCGTGCCGCTGGCGTAGGCCGCGCGCACATTGGCCTGCGAGCCGGTGGCCACCACCAGATCACACTGGCGCATCAAGGACAGGGTGGCCGCTTTGCTGATCGGGTCGGGCAGCAGTTGCACCAGATCGGGTGGGGCGCCGATGCGCACCAGCTGGGTCTGGATATGCGCGATCAGCTTGGCTGCTGTGCTCCAACCTTTTGGGGAGGGCGCCACGATCACAGCGTTGCGGCCCTTGAGGGCATTGATGATTTTGTTGGCCGGCGTGGCCGCCGGGTTGGTGGAGGGCGTGACAGCGCAGACCACGCCCACGGGCCGGGCAATCTCGGTCAGGCCCAAAGCCGGGTCTTCATGGATCACGCCAACCGAGCGCGCGCCCTGCAGGTCCCGCAGCAGGCCCAGCGTTTTGCGGTGGTTCTTGCGCACCTTGTCGGCCACGTTGCCTATGCCGGTGTCGGCCACGGCCAACTCGGCCAACTCGCGGTTGCGATCCGGCGCCAAGATGGCCCAGCCGGCGGCGGCGACCAGCTCGTCCACCCGAGCCTGGTCGTAGCCCTCGGCCACCTGCTGCGCACGCCGCGCCCGGCTGACCAGATCAGCAACAGTTTGATCGACTTCGCCCGCGGATGTCAGCATGTCAGTCGGCCTTGATGTTGGCGTCTTTGGCCAGCTTGGCCCATTTCGGAATTTCGGCCGCCACGATGCGGGTCAGCGTCTGTGGCGTGCCACCCACGCCCTCGGCGCCTTGAGCCAGCAGTTTGTCGCGGATGCCAGGCTCGGCCACTATGGTGTTCAGAGTCCGGTTCAGCCGGTCAATCACGGGCTGCGGCGTGCGCGCTGGCACGAACATGGCGTACCAAGAGTCCACTTCAAAATCTGGCACGCCGGTCTCCTGTACCGTGGGCACATCGGGAAAACCCGCGCTGCGCTTAAGTGTGGAGACTGCCAATGCCTTGAGCTTTCCGGCTTTGACAAACTGCGCAGCTGCCGGGATCGATACCCACAGCAGAGGTACTTGACCACTGATGACGTCGGTGACGGCCGGGCCGCCGCCACGGTAGGGAATGTGCGTCATTTGGGTGCCGGTGCGCAGCTTGAACAGCTCGCCCGCCAGATGCCCGGGGGAGCCGTTGCCAACCGACGCGTAAGCCAACAATTCGGGCTTGGCCTTGGCCAGCGCAACTAACTCAGCCACGGTATTCGCCGGCACTTGTGGGTTAGCCACCAGAATTTGCGGCAAAGAGGCCACCGTGCCGATTGACTCAAAATCCTTGATCGTGTCGAAGGACAGTTTGGGGTAAATCGCCGGGTTGATGGTGTGTGAACTCAGGGTGAACAGCACGGTGTAGCCGTCCGGGGCGGCGCGAGCCGCCAGTTCCGAGCCGACCGAGCCGCCGGCGCCGCCCTTGTTGTCGATGATGATGGGTTGACCCAGAAGCGCCTGAAAGCGGTCTTGCACAATGCGGGCAATCACGTCGGTGCCGCCGCCGGGCGGGTAGGGCACCACAAAGCGCACCGGCTTGTCGGGATAGGCTGCTTGAGCAATGGCTGAGCCGGTTGAAACCGCCCCCAGCATTGAAAGCGCAAGGGCACTCAGGATGGATCGAAAGCTAAGCATGGGGCGCATGACAGTCTCCGGACAAGTTTGAGGAGAATCATTATGACTGCCGGATGCGTTCTCAGTAGCAACGGGTCACTTGATGGCAGGCCAAAAAAAACGGGCCAGAGGCCCGTTTTTTCCAAATGCCGAGAAGATTACTTCTTGGCTGCCTTCATCTTTTCGCAGTCAGCCTTCAGCTTGGCATCCATCTTGGATGCGTCAGCCTTGCAAGCCTCTTCCATCTTTTTCTTGTCTGCGTCGCTCATCGCGCCGCCATGTGAGCCAGCCATTGCGGCGGAAGCGAACATCATTGATGCAACAATTACTGATAAAACTTTGGTCATGATTTATTCCTGATGATATTTGTCAAACTTAAGCCTAACTAGGCCGCCACATTATGTCTAAATTTACTGAGCAGGGCAAAGTCGAGTTAATCCGAGGGTTAATTGGTTTCGCCCTTTCTTGCGTCGTCACCTTGGGCTGGCCGGCTCCCCGGACGCCGACTGATGCCGGCGAGGTGCTGGAGCGATTGGCTGTCAAGGCCGGCGACCCGGATGCCAGCCGCCTCAAGCAATACCAGCAAGCTGTGAACCGCGCTCCGAAGGACGCCCAGGCCGTGGCGGCCTTGGCACGGCTTTATTTTGACCTGGCCATGGCCCATGGCGACCCGCGTTATGTGGGCTATGCCGATGCGCTGATCAGCGCTTACCCGGGCCAGCTGTCGGCAGAACTCTTGTTCATTCGCGGCTTGCTGCGTCAATACCGTCACGGGTTTGAAGAGGCCAAGGCTGACCTGCGTGCCGCCTTGGCCGCCCAGCCCGATTTTTCGGAAGCGCAAGGCTGGCTGGCCGCCATCGCCTTGGTACAAGCCGACTATGCTGGCGCCGGCCAGGCCTGCACGGCCTTGGGCGTAGCCGGGTCGCTAACCCTGCAGGCAGGCTGTCTGGGCCTGACTCTGGCTTACACCGGCCAATTGGCGCAGGGCTACCAGGCGCTTGAGAAGGGCTTGGCCCGGTCGGACGATCCCGGCAACCGTTTGTGGCTATTGACCCGGCTGGCCGAGGTTGCGGCCTGGCAGGGCCGGGCGGCGCTGGCAGAAAGCCATTACAAAAGCGCCTTGCGTCTGGGTATCACCGATGGTTATTTGCTGGCTGCTTGGAGCGACTTCTTGCTTGACCAGCAACGCCCCAAAGAAGTGGTGGCACTGCTGGCTGACAAGGAGGCTTCGGACCCGCTTTTGCTGCGTCTGGCCCTGGCCCACCAGCAAACGGGTTCTCCCAAAGCAACGGCGCTGGTGAAAATGCTGGATGAGCGCTTTGCGGCTACCCGGCTGCGCGGTGATACCACCCACCGGGCCGAAGAGGCTCGCTACGCGCTGCAGTTACGCCGCGATATCGGCGCGGCCCTGGCCCTGGCTCAGGCCAACTACGAGGTGCAGCGCGAACCCCGCGACGCCCGCATTCTGCTTGAGGCCGCGCTGGCGGCGGGCCAGCGGGCGCCTGCCCAAAAGGTCGAAGCCTGGGTAAAGAGCAGTGGGTTTCAGGGTGCCCCACTGATCCAGCAGCTGGCACAGCTTGCCGCTCTACACAAGGGCAGCCCATGAACCGCTGCTCATGGCGCCAATGGGCGGCCCGGGTCGTGACCATGGCCTGGCTGATGTCGATGGCTGGCACTGCGCTGGCGCACAAATCGAGCGACAGCTACCTGACGGTACAGGCCCAGGCCGATCAGGTCAGCGTGCAGTGGGACATTGCCCTGCGCGACATTCAATTTGCCATTGGCCTTGACGCCAACGGCGACGACCAGATCACCTGGGGGGAGTTGCAGCAGAAAGAGCGCGAGCTGCAAGCCTGGGCTGTTAGCCGTCTCAGCTTGCAGCGCGGGGGCAGCTGCACACTCGGGCAAGCCAGTCTACAGGTCGACGAGCATACCGACGGTGGCTACGCTGTGTTGGCCTGGCGTGGCCGCTGCCCGCAACAGCATGGCCCTTTGTCCATCCAATACAGCTTGTTGTTTGATCTCGACGCACAGCACCGCGGACTGCTCAAGCTGGATCTGGATGGCGCAACGCACAGTGCCGTGCTGGGGCCGCAAAGCGGACTCATGCAGTTCGCAGAGGCGACCACAGTTGGTGCGCAGTTTGTGCAGTACCTGTGGCAGGGTGTGTGGCACATCTGGATCGGCTTTGACCACATCTTGTTCTTGCTCGCGTTGCTTTTGCCGGCAGTGTTGCTGGCTCGCCGAAGAGGCGGGCACGGCGGTGGCGTGCGCGGGGTCAGTCGCTTTAAAGAGGCTAGCCTGAGCGTGCTGGCGGTGGTTACGGCCTTTACCTTGGCGCACTCCATCACCCTATCGCTAGCTGCCCTGGAGATCATCAGCCTGCCAAGCCGGCTGGTGGAGTCGGCGATTGCCGCGTCCGTGGTGTTTGCCGCCGCCAACAACCTGGTGCCCATGGTACAAGGGCGCTGGCTGATGGCATTCTTCTTCGGGTTGATTCATGGTTTTGGCTTTGCCAGCGTGCTGACCGAGCTGGGTCTGCCCGGTGGGGCGCTGGCCGTGAGCCTGGTGGGCTTTAATTTGGGCGTCGAGTTGGGGCAACTGGCCATCGTCGCGGTGTTTTTGCCGCTGGCCTTTTTGTTGCGGCACACGCTCCTCTACCAGCGCGGCGTGTTGGTGGGGGGCTCCTGGGTTGCCCTGTTGGTGGCCTTGGCCTGGTTCGTGGAGCGGGCCTTTGACCTCTCACTGTTTTGGTGGATCTGATGACGGCACCGTTTCAATTGCTACCCGATGCAGCCCAGTCGTTCGCGCGTGATGGCGCCGTGGTGCTGCGCGGCCTGCTTAACGCCGCTGAGCTCGCCCAGCTCACGGCCGGCATCGAGTACAACCTGGCCCACCTGAGCCCGCTGGCGCTGGTGGCCAGCCAGGCCGACGACCCGGGCCGTTTTGTCGAAGACTTTTGTACCTGGCAGACCAACCCGGACTATGCCGCGGCGCTGCAGCATTCGGCGCTGCCGCGCGTGGCCCGGCAACTGATGCAAAGCCAGACTTGCCGCCTGTACCACGACCACCTGCTGGTTAAGGAGCCCGGCACCCGCCAGGAGACACCTTGGCACCAGGACCAGCCTTATTACAACGTGAGCGGCCGCCAAAACGTAAGTTTCTGGCTGCCTGTGGACCCTGTGCCCTTGGCCAGCAGCCTGCGCTTTGTCGCGGGCTCCCACGCTGGTACCTGGTTCATGCCGCGAACCTTCCGTGACCAGCAGGAGAAGTGGTTCCCGGACGGCAGTTTGGCCGAACTGCCGGATATCGAGTCAAAGCCGACCCAATACCGGCAATTGGCATGGGCGCTGCAGCCCGGCGATGCGGTGGCATTTCACATGCTGACGCTGCACGCCAGCAGCGGCGTCGGCCCCACCCAGCGCCGCCGTGTATTTTCAGCGCGCTACCTGGGCGACGATGCCCGTCACGCTGTGCGTCCCTGGCGCACCTCGCCGCCTTTTGTTGGTTTGGCCGACCGGTTGCCGGATCAGGCGGTAATGGATGACCCCTTGTTTCCGTTGTTGGATTAGCTGCCCTGTCTTTTCGTTATTTGCCATCGTCAGTGAGCAGGCAAGCGGCGAATCTAACGCTGTTGGCAAGGCAGGCGGCCCGTGTATCCGTTCTCCGGCCCACGCTCGCGCCCCAATGGGTTGGCGTGCAACTATTCCTTCGTCAACACCGTGGAAGGCGATCCGCCGCTGTGGCAAGCGCGAATGGGGCCTGCGCCCGGACACCCAAACCACCTGCCCAGCAGCGGGTTTGGTATGGCGGGAACAGCCAGGCTATGCCCAATCTGCCAAGAACTTCTACGGCTGTTCCGTTGTGCGCCACCATACTCCTCTCGGTGGGCGGTGGGGTTTGCGGGCGCAGGCCCCATTTGCGGTTGCCCACACTGTGCCCTGCCAGACACGGTGTTGATGGAGCAACCTCGACGCGCCAAAGGTAGGCACCCGCGAGCGTGGGCCGGAGAACGCAAACCACGCCGCCCGCCAGCGCGAGGTCGTCTCGTTCCAACCCTCTCGGTTGATGACAATTCAAGTGTTCGGAAAAGCGTTGGCCAGGCAGGCGGTCCGGGTGTCCGTTCTCCGGCCCACGCTCGCGCCCTAATCGGTTGGCGAGCAAGCATCTGCTCATCAACGCCGTTATTGGCCCACACACTTTGTGGCAAGCGAATGGGGCCTGCGCTCGGACACCCAAACCACCTGCCCAGCGGAGGGCATGGCGCGGCGGGGGCAGCGAGGCTATTCGCAATCTGCCAAGAACCTCTGCGGTTGTTCCGTTGTGCGCCACCATGCTCATCTCGGTGGGCGGTGGGGTTTGCGGGCGCAGGCCCCATTCGCGGTTGCCCACATAGTGCCCTGCCAGACACGGTGTTGATGGAGCAACCTCGACGCGCCAAAGGTAGGCGCCCGCGAGCGTGGGCTGGAGAACGCAAACCACGCCGCCCGCCAGCACGAGGCCGTCAAGCGCAAGTGCAAAGGCAAATGCCAGATCAAGGTCATCAAACTAAAAGCGCAGATGACGTGCCAGCATCGCCAGCAATTCGCGGAACACACCATTGCCCGGTGGGCTGGACAGGTCCAGTGCTAGGTTGTGCGGGTAAAACGGGCTCAGGTCCAGCCCGACGCCCACGCCAAACACGGCTACTTCACCGCTTTGCGTCTGCTGCGCCACCACCTGCTTCAGATGGTTATCCAGGTAATGGGCATCGTTGGCCAGTTGGGTTGCACCGTCCATTGGGCAGCCGTCCGAGATAACCAGCAGGATGCGGCGTGCCTCGGGGCGTTTTTTCAGGCGGTTGCAGGCCCAGGTCACCGCCTCGCCGTCGACGCCCTCTCGAAACAGGTCGGGCTTGAGCAGTGCGGCGATGTCGGGCCGGGCGCGGCGCCAAGTGGTGTCGGCTTCCTTGAAAACCATGTGGCTGACCTCATTGAGACGGCCCGGGTGCTGCGGTTTGCCCAGGCGCAGCCAGTCGCGCTGGGCGCGGCCGCCCTGCCAGGCGCCGGTGCTGAAGCCCAGAATCTCGGTGCTGACGCCAGCCTGTTCCAGAGCCCTTGTCAACACGTCCACCAGCATGGCCACCGACTCGATGTGTTGCTTCATCGAGCCCGAGCAGTCGATCAGAAAGGTCAGCACACAGTCGGACTGAAGCTCTGGCCGCTCGGTGCGGAACAGCCGGCGTTCGGTGGGTGATGCGATCAGCTGCGCAATGCGGCGGCCGTCGAGCCGGCCCTCTTCTTGCCCGCTGTCCCAGCCGTCTTGCACCGGGCGGGCCAGCAGCTGCTTGAGTTCGCGGGCCAGCCGCGCCGTGTTCACGCCCTGGCCGGCGATGCGTCTGTCCAACTGTTCGCGGTACTCGCGCAGCAGGGCAGGGCGCACCAGGCTGGCGGCTGCCACTTCGCGGTCGTAGGCGGTGGTGAACACCCGGTAGACATCGCCCTGGCCTTCAAGCACCCGGCTGCGCCCGCTCACGGCGGCGGCAATGCCGTCTTCGACCGTGGCGTCAAAGTCCATCATCAGACTAAAGGCCGCGCGCTCCATTGCCTCGGCAGGCTTGTCCTTGTCGTCGTCCGTGCCCTCGGGCTCGGCGGAGCGCAGCAGATCGGCCACCAGTTTTGCCAGGTCCAGCGCGTGCCCGGCGTAGGCGGCTTGGTCGTGGCGGTATCGGCGCAGGCCGGCCAATGCGTGCCCCAGCAACGGTGCAATCCCGGCGCGGGTGGCCTCCATCAGGTCTTCGGATTCATGCAGCACAGGCTCGCCGGTGACCCGGGCCCTGCAGATTTGCGCCACGGTGAACAACAGGATGCCGCGCATGCTGTCGGTCAGGCCTGAGCGGTGAAAGGCCATTGACCACTGCTCGAAACGGTGGCGCAGGTTGCCGGCCACGCCACGCAAGCCGGCCGGTACCTGGGATTCGACCCGGATCTGCTCCAGCAACTCAAACAGCAGACGCTCCACCGGTGCAGCCGGGCACAGTTGGCGGTGCACCGCCGGGTCAGACAGCCGCAACCTCAGGGCCAGGCCATCGGAAGCGCCGCGAAACGAGGCAAAGTCATCGTCGTCAAGCGACGGGTGCAGGTGCGGGGCAAACAGCGGCAGCGCCACGCCGGCCCGGTGCAGCCGGCGGCCACGAAAGTGAACGTCCGGTTGGCCGCTGAGCGCCCGAATGCTGGCAGCGCAC
This sequence comes from Rhodoferax sp., assembly GCA_040400795.1. GTDB lineage: Bacteria > Pseudomonadota > Gammaproteobacteria > Burkholderiales > Burkholderiaceae_C > Rhodoferax. The sequence continues at coordinate 48,525 of JBBAPO010000028.1, read as the reverse complement.
AGCTCCTCCACCTGGTGTTGCAGCCGCACCTGGGCGGGCTGGGCCGCCTGCGCACTCATGGTCGTGGGGCGGTCAGCGCGTGGGATTCGGCCAGTTCGGCGCCAAAACAGCGCTGGTAATACTCAGCCACCACTGGCCGTTCGGCCTCGTCGCACTTGTTCAGAAATGACAGGCGCAGTGCCAGCGCCGGGTCCTGGAAGATGCCGATGTTCTCGCCCCAGGTGATCACTGTGCGGGGCGACATTAATGTAGACAGGTCGCCCGCGGCAAAGCCCTTGCGGGTGAGGTCGGCCATGGCCACCATGCCTTCCAGTAGTGCATGTCGGGCGGGGTCGGCCAGGCTCGGCACACGCGCGGCGACGATGGCCATCTCTTCGGCGGCGGGCAGGTAGTTGAGCGCGGCCACGATGTTCCAGCGGTCCATCTGCGCGTGGTTGAGGCGCTGGGCGCCGTGGTACAGGCCGTTGAGGTTGCCCAGGCCCACCGTGTTGGAGGTGGCAAACAGGCGAAAGCCCGGGTGTGGCCGGAGCACGCGGTTTTGGTCGAGCAGCGTGAACTGGCCGCCTTGTTCCAGGATGCGCTGGATCACGAACATCACATCGGGTCGGCCAGCGTCGTACTCGTCAAAAATCAGCGCCATCGGGCGTTGCAGCGCCCAGGGCACGATGCCCTCCTGGAACTCGGTCACCTGCTGGCCGTCGCGCAGCACCACGGTGTCACGCCCCACCAGGTCGAGCCGGCTGATGTGGCCGTCCAGGTTCACACGCACGCAGGGCCAGTTGAGCCGCGCCGCTACCTGTTCAATGTGCGTTGATTTGCCGGTGCCGTGCAGGCCCTGCACCAGCACGCGCCGGTTGTGCGTGAAACCCGCCAGCAGCGCGAGCGTGACCTCGGGGTTGAAGCGGTACACGCTGTCGATCTCAGGCACATGGGCATCGGCTTGGCTGAAAGCCGGAACCCGCAGGCTGGTGTCAATGCCAAACACCTCGCGCACTGACACCATGCGGTCGGGCAGGTCAGGTCGACCGGGTTGGACAGGCTGGGCGGGAGAAATGGCGCTCAAAGTGGTGGTCCTGGGGTGGGGTTGATGCAACTGTCAGCCCTGCGCGGCATCGGGTGGGGCTTGCAGTTCAATGTGGCTGAGCGCCTGTGCCGCCCGCTGCAGGATGGGCAACATAGCCAGCACCTTGTCGGGGGTCAGCCGCATGATCGGGGCCTGCACGGCCACGCACAGGTTGGAGCGGCCGGCGCTGGAGGGCACCAGCACCGCCGCACACAGCAGGCCGGGCAAAAATTCTTCGTTGTCCAACGCATAGCCTTGGCTTTTGACCCGTCTGAGTTCGTCTTCCAGCAGCGCCGGGTTAGTCAGTGTTTTATTGGTGTAGGCCGTCAGCGGCGCATGCGACAGCAGCCGCCGGCGCTGGGCTGGGCTCATTTGCGACAGGAACATTTTGCCGCTGGCCGAGCAGTGCGCCGGCACGCGCGAGCCGGGGTGCAGGTAAAAGCGCAGCGGTGCCGCCGTTTCCACCCGGTCCAGGTAAATGACCTCGCTGCCAGCCAGGGCGGTGATGTTGCAGCTTTCACCCAACTCGTCCACCAGATGCCGCAGGACCAGGTGCTGGGCGCCATGGTAGGTGTTGTTGAGCAACAGATTTTCTGCCAGCCTGCGCAAGCGCAGCCCCGTACTGTAGTGCCGGCCGTCGCCTTGGCGCTGCACCAGGCCGGCGGCTTCAAGCTGCTGCAGCATGCGGTGCAGAGTCGGTTTGGGCAGGGCGGTTTCTTCGACCAGGCTGGGCAAGGAGAACAGCTGATCTTTGGCAGCAATGGCTTCAAGTAGCGAAAACAGGCGCAACGTGGGTGTGTCGCCGTTTATTTCAACGATGTTGGATGGCATGCTCAGGGGTTCTGTTGTCATGCCCGGTCGTACTCTGTCATTCCCGCTGGCACCCCGTCATTCCCGCGAAGGCGGGAATCCACAGCCGCATGGATTCCCGCCTTCGCGGGAATGACAGAAACTGGCGCCTGAATGACGGCTACTGGCGAGTGAATGACAGGGGCTGGCGCGGCGATGACGGCGAAGGTGGGACAGGAATCGCGTTGCATGGCGCAAGATGATATCGAAATTCCAAATAGTTGTCGATTTCGTTCTAGTTATCGATATTTGGGTTGACCCGGTAAAAGCCTGATCCTAGAATCCGCTCCAGCATGCACCCGGGGACCCTGGTAGTCCACTGGCGCTAGACCACGACCCAACCGCCGCTTTTCAGGAGTACCTTTCCCATGAACGACACCACCGCAAACAAGCCCGCCGTGCCCGCCGGACCGCAAAAAATGACGCCCTCCGAGGCTTTTGTCGAGACCATGGCGGCCAATGGCGTGACCGAGATCTTCGGCATCATGGGCTCGGCTTTCATGGACGCGATGGATATTTTTGCCCCCGCCGGCATCAAGCTGATCCCGGTGGTGCATGAGCAGGGCGCTGGCCACATGGCCGACGGCTACGCCCGTGTCAGCGGCCGCCACGGTGTGGTGATTGGCCAAAATGGGCCCGGCATTAGCAACTGCGTGACCGCCATTGCCGCCGCCTACTGGGCCCACAGCCCGGTGGTGATGATCACGCCCGAGACCGGTACCATGGGCATGGGCTTGGGCGGCTTTCAGGAGGCCAACCAGCTGCCGATGTTTCAGGAGTTCACCAAATACCAGGGCCACGTGAACAACCCCAAACGCATGGCCGAGTACACCGCGCGCTGCTTTGACCGCGCCATGTCCGAGATGGGCCCGACCCAGCTCAATATTCCGCGTGACTACTTCTATGGCGAAGTCACCTGCGAAATCCCCAAGCCAATGCGCGTCGAGCGTGGCGCCGGCGGCGAAAACAGCCTGAATGCCGCTGCCGATCTGCTGGCCAATGCCAAGTTCCCGGTCATTTTGGCCGGCGGCGGCGTGGTGATGGGGGACGCGGTGGCCGAATGCCAGGCGCTGGCCGAGCGTTTGGGTGCGCCGGTGGTGACCGGTTACCTGCGCAATGATGCTTTCCCGGCCAGCCACCCGCTGTGGTGCGGCCCACTGGGTTACCAGGGCTCCAAAGCGGCCATGAAGCTGATCGCCCAGGCTGATGTGGTGGTGGCACTGGGCTCGCGCATGGGCCCGTTTGGCACGCTGGCGCAGCACGGGCTGGACTACTGGCCCAAAGACGCCAAGATCATCCAGGTGGAGGCCGACCACACCAACCTGGGTTTGGTCAAGAGGATCACCGTGGGTGTGCATGGCGATGCCAAGGCCTCGGCCAAGGCCATGCTGCAGCGCCTGCAGGGTCGGGCTTTGGTGTGCGATGGCAACAAGGCCGCCCGCGCCGGCACCATCGCGGCTGAAAAAGCCGCCTGGGAGAAAGAGCTGGACGACTGGACGCACGAGCGCGATGCCTACAGCCTGGACGTGATCGAAGAGGCCAAGAATGAGGCTGGTAACTGGCTGCACCCGCGCCAGGTGCTGCGCGAGCTGGAGAAAGCCATGCCGCCACGCGCCATGGTCTCCACCGACATCGGCAACATCAACTCGGTGGCCAACAGCTACCTGCGCTTTGAAGAGCCGCGCAGCTTCTTCGCACCCATGAGCTTTGGCAATTGCGGCTATGCCTTGCCCACCATGATTGGTGCCAAAGTGGCGGCCCCTGACCGGCCCGCCATCTCTTACGCCGGTGACGGCGCTTGGGGTATGAGCATGTCTGAGATCATGACCTGCGTGCGCCACAACATCCCAGTCACCTCCATCGTGTTCCACAACCGCCAGTGGGGCGCCGAGAAGAAAAACCAGGTCGATTTCTACAACCGCCGCTTTGTGGCAGGCGAGCTTGACAACCAGAGCTTTGCCGGCATTGCCCGCGCCATGGGTGCCGAAGGTGTGACGGTCGACCGTCTCGAAGACGTGGGCCCAGCCCTGAAAAAAGCCATCGATGCCCAGATGAACGGCGGCAAGACCACGGTGATCGAGATCATGTGCACCCGTGAGCTGGGTGACCCGTTCCGCCGTGACGCGCTGTCCAAGCCGGTCCGTTTCCTGGACAAGTACAAGGACTACGTTTAAGCCCAGGCGCTGAGGTGGCTCCGGCGATGTCCCACCCCGACGGCGACGCAGTGCCGGGCAGCCATCCGCGATTGAGTGCGTTGGTGGCCAGGGCTCGTGAGCGTGCCGCCGGGCAATTGCCGGCTCTGGCCCTGGTCTACCCTGGCGACGTTTTGGCGCTTGACGCCGCCGCGCGGATTCAGCGTGCTGCCTTGGCGCGCCCGGTTCTGATCGGACCGCGTGAGTTGCTCATTCGCGCGGCTGCCGAAGCCGGGGTGGATGCTGGTGCCTTCGAGATCATCGACACGGGAGCGGCTGCGTCGGATGCCGCAGCCCGGGCCTGTGACCTGGCACGTGCGGGCCATGTGCAGGCGCTGATGAAGGGCTCGCTGCACACCGACGAGCTGATGTCGGCTGTGGTCAACAAGGCCACCGGCCTGCGCGGCCCACGCCGCATCAGCCACGCCTTTGTGTTCGACTTGCCGCGTTACCCCAAGCTGTTGGTGCTGGCCGACTGTGTGGTCAACATTGCACCCGACCTCAAAACCAAGCGCGATATTTTGGGTAACGCGGTCACGCTGCTGCAGCAACTCGGCATTGCCGAGCCGCTGGTGGGGATCGTGGCGGCGGTGGAATCCGTCAACCCCGCCATTCCGGCCACGCTCGATGCCCAAGCCCTGGTGGCGCTGTCCCTTCAGGGGGAGTGGCCGGGTGCGGTGGTGGAAGGGCCATTCGGCTTTGACAATGTCATTTCGGCCGAGGCCGCCCGCATCAAAAAGATGGTGTCGCGGGTGGCCGGTCAGGCCGACCTGTTGCTGATGCCCGATCTGAATGCCGGCAACATGCTGTACAAAAGTTTCAATTACATCGGCGGGGGCGACTGCGCCGGGCTGGTGCTGGGCGCAACTGTGCCCATTGTGCTTACCTCGCGCGCTGACTCGCTGCAGTCGCGTATCGCCTCGGTGGCCTTGGCGGTGCTTACTGCCAAACCCAGCTGAATCACGCTGAACCATAAGGAGACCCGGTGTTCAAATTTCTTTCCCCCGAGCCGCTTCACGACCCATTGGCTGCGCCCACCCCCACCGATCAGACCGAGGTCAAGTGCACCACCTGCTACATGTGCGCCTGCCGTTGCGGTATTCGGGTCCACCTCGCCGAGGGGAAAAACGGCCCCGAGGTGCGCTACATCGATGGCAATCCGGCGCACCCGCTGAACCAGGGTGTGATCTGCGCCAAGGGCGCCTCGGGCATCATGAAGCAGGTGTCGCCAGCACGGCTGACGCAGCCGCTGCTGCGCCGCCCGGGCAGCGAGCGCGGTGCTGGCGAGTTTGACCCGATCTCCTGGGAGCAGGCCATGAGCCTGCTGACCGAGCGGCTCGCCAAAATTCGCGCGACCGACCCGAAGAAATTTGCGATGTTCACCGGGCGTGACCAGATGCAGGCCCTGACCGGTCTGTTTGCGCGCCAATTTGGCACCCCCAATTACGCGGCACACGGCGGCTTTTGCTCTGTCAACATGGCCGCCGGCATGATTTACACCGTGGGCGGTAGCTTCTGGGAGTTTGGCGGGCCCGACCTTGACCGCGCCAAGCTGTTTGTGATGATCGGCACCGCCGAAGACCACCACAGCAACCCGATGAAAATCGCGCTCTCCAAGTTCAAGCGCTCGGGCGGCCGGTTCATCTCCATCAACCCGGTGCGCACTGGCTACTCGGCGATTGCCGATGAGTGGATTCCGATCAAGCCCGGCACCGACGGCGCGCTGTTCATGGCGCTGCTGCACGAGTTGATCGCACAGGACCTGATCGACCACGCTTTCCTCAAGCGTTTCACCAACGCGCCGCAATTGGTGGTGCTGGACGACGGCCCGCGCGAGGGTCTGTTCGCCTTTGACCCGGACCCGGCCCGGGGCGCGCCCGGCGACGGCCGCAACCCCCACAACAAACTGGTGTGGGATCTGCCCAGCGGCAGCGCCAAAAACGCCTACTCCGAGGGCATTGCCGACGGTTGCGATCCGGCCCTGGAAGGCCATTACACGCTGTCCGACGGTACCCGGGTAGCGCCCTCGTTCCAGCTGCTGCGCGAGCGGGTGGCGCCCTGTACCCCCGAGTGGGCGGAGGCCATCACCGGCATTGACGCCAAGCGCATCCGGGCGCTGGCGCTTGAGATGGGCGACGCGGCCCTGAAGCAGGCCTTTGAGCTGCCTATCCCCTGGACCGATGCCTGGGGCAAGGTCCACCCCAGCACCCAGGCGCGGCCGCTGGCCTTTCATGCAATGCGCGGGCTGGCAGCGCACTCCAACGGCTTTCAGACCGTGCGGGCGCTGGCGGTGCTGATGAGCGTGCTGGGCACCATCGACGCGCCGGGCGGCTTTAGGCACAAGGCGCCGTATCCGCGCCACATCGTGCCCAATTACCGGGCCTTCAACGCGCCCGAGATGATCAAACCCAACACCCCGCTCAATGCGGCGCCGCTGGGTTTCCCGGCGCACCCCGACGAGCTGGCCATTAACCCGGACGGCTCGCCGATCCGCATCGACCACGCGTTTTCCTGGGAGCACCCGCTGTCGGCCCACGGCCTGATGCACAACGTGATCACCAACGCCGCCAAGGGCGACCCCTACCGCATTGACACCCTGCTGATCTTCATGGCCAACATGGCCTGGAACAGCTCGATGAACACCATGGCGGTGCGCGAGATGCTCAACCGCAAGGATGAGACTGGCGAGCATGTGATCCCCTTCCTGGTGGTGTGTGACGCCTTCCAAAGCGAGACCGTGGCCTTTGCCGACCTGGTGCTGCCCGACACCACCTACCTGGAGCGGCATGACGTGATGGGCATGCTTGACCGGCCGATCTCCGAGTTCGATGGTCCGGTGGATTCGGTGCGTGTGCCGGTGGTTGCGCCACTGGGGCAGTGCCGGCCGTTCCAGGAGGTGCTGATCGAGTTGGCCGCTCGCCTCAAATTCCCGGCCTTCACCACCGCAGAAGGTACGCCCAAATTCACCGGCTACCCGGATTTTGTGGTGAACTTCCAGCCGCAACCCGGCATTGGCTTTTTGATGGGCTGGCGCGGTAAAAACGGCGACGAGCACCTGCGCGGCGAGCCCAACCCCAAGCAGTGGGAGGCCTACGCGTCCAACAACTGCGTGTTCCAGTACCACATGCCCGAGAGCATGCACTACATGCGCAACTGGAACCAGGCTTACCTGGACTTTGCCAAAGAGAAGGGCTGGCGCCAAAAGAACGACCCGGTGCAGCTGGCGCTTTACTCCGACACCCTGCAGAGCTTTCGCCTGGCCGCCCAGGGCAAGAGCGGTGGCCGGGAGCCGCCCGATGAATTGCGCGAGCGCATTGCCACCTACTTTGACCCGCTGCCCTTTTGGTACCCGCCGCTGGAAGAGGCTGCCACCGACCTGGCGGCCTACCCGCTCAATGCCATCACCCAGCGGCCGATGGCCATGTACCACTCTTGGGATTCGCAAAACGCCTGGCTGCGCCAGATTCACAGCCACAACTACCTGCACGTCAACCCACTGACCGCCCAGGCTGCTGGCATTGCCGACGGCGGTTGGTGCTGGGTGGAGAGCCAGTGGGGCCGGGTGCGCTGCATGCTGCGCTACTCCGAGGCGGTGGAGCCGGGCACGGTCTGGACCTGGAACGCCATTGGCAAGGCCGACGGTGCCTGGCAACTTGCCCCCGGCGCCGACGAGGCGCGCAAGGGCTTTTTGCTCAACCACTTGATCTCGGAAGAGCTGCCGTTCAAGGGGCCGCATGGCGCGACCACCATCAGCAACTCCGACCCCATCACCGGCCAGGCCGGCTGGTACGACGTGCGGGTGCGCATCCGCCCGGCGGAGCCTGACGAGGCCGCCGAATCGTTTCCACAGATTGCCGCGGTGCCGGCGCCAGCCGGCGTGCTGGGGCGGGCGGCCCAGGTGCTCACCTACTTTGCAGGACGTAAAAAATCATGATCCGTTGGCTCAAAGACTTGCTGCAATCCAACTTGGTGGCCGACGCCCCCGCCAGTGGCCGCAGCCAGCCCCCGCCGCCACCGCCCACGGTGCGCGCGCTGCCGGGCGAAACCCTGGCCAAGCAACTGGCGCTGGTGATCGACTTGAATGTGTGTGTGGGTTGCCATGCCTGCGTCACGTCTTGCAAACAGTGGAACACCTCGGGCAGTGCCGGTCCGCTGGCCGACCTGAACGCCTATGGTGCCAACCCGACCGGCACGTTTTTCAACCGGGTGCAGACCTACGAGGCCGGTACCTTCCCCGGCACCGACACCATCCACTTTCCCAAGAGCTGTTTGCACTGCGAAGACCCGCCCTGCGTGCCGGTGTGCCCCACGGGCGCCAGCTACAAGCGCAAGGAAGACGGCATTGTGCTGGTGGACTACGACAAATGCATCGGCTGCAAGTACTGCGCCTGGGCCTGCCCCTACGGCGCGCGTGAGCTTGACGAAGAGCGCCAGGTGATGACCAAGTGCACGCTGTGCGTGGACCGCATCTACGACGAGCACCTGCCCAAGGAAGACCGCAAGCCAGCTTGCGTCAAGGCCTGCCCCACCGGCGCCCGTTTGTTTGGTGACGTGAAGGACCCCGATTCCGAGGTCTCCAAAGCGATCCGCGAGCGCGGTGGCTACGCGCTGATGCCGGAGTGGGAGACCCAGCCCGCCAACCAGTATTTGCCACGGCGCGTCACGCCAGCCAAGGAAAGCTGAAGCACCATGCATCCCGCTTTTTCCATTCTGTTTTTCACCACTCTGGCCGGCACCGCGCAGGGCCTGCTGGTGCTGATGGCGCTGGCGCTGCTCTTGGGCATTCCGATGGCCAGCGGCTTTGTGCTGGCGGCCATCGGCCTGGCCGAGCTGCTGCTGCTGGCGGGCCTGGCGGCGTCGTTTTTGCACCTGGGCCACAAAATGCGTGCCTGGCGCGCGGTGCTGATGTGGCGCACCTCCTGGATGTCACGCGAGGTCATCCTGTTGCCGGCCTTCATCGCACTGGTGGCGCTGTGGTGGCTGGTGCTGGCGGGTGGCGCAAGCTTCGGTAGTGGCGCGCTGGGCACGGTCTGGTTACCAGCCTTGGTGACCCTGAGCGCCGTAGCCCTGTGGTACTGCACCGCCATGATTTACGCCTGCCTGCGCTTCATCGAGGAGTGGGCCCATCCACTGACCGTCGTTAACTTCATCTTGATCGGCCTGTCGGCCGGGCTGGTGCTGGGCTGCGCACTGGCCGGGCTGAGCGGTGAGCAGGCGCTGCTGCGGGCCACTGGCCCCTGGGCCTTTGCCATCACTTGGCTGGCCTGGGCCACCCGCCGGCTTAGCCTGCGCCGTAACAGCCTGCTGCGCCACAAATCCAACCTGCAGTCGGCCACCGGCATTCGCAGCGAGCGCCTGGTGCAAAAGTCCATGGGCATGTCGGCCGGCTCCTTCAACACCCGCGAGTTCTTTCACGGCGCCAGCGCGGCGGCGCTGCGGCATGTGCACTGGGGCTTTCAGCTGCTGACCTTTGGCCTGCCGGTGCTGCTGATGGGCTGGGGCCTAGTCAATGCCGGCGCCTGGCCCTGGCTGCTGGCCGCCCTGCTGCAAGCCCCCGGCCTGCTGGCCGAACGCTGGCTGTTCTTCGCCCAGGCCAAGCACCCGCAGAACCTGTATTACCAGACGGTGTCCTGAGGCTGTGGCTGTCAGGCGGGGATCCATGAATCAAATTGGCCTCCAGCCCCCGTCCTTATTGGGGTTTAAGCTATTTATTTGATAGCAAATTCATTCCGCGACCTACACCTGCCGGGCGATGGGCACCAACTGCGCACTGAATACTTGAGCCACTTAGGCTGAAGATGTTGAATAATCCGCGAATGCAGACCACGTTGGCCCCACACATGCGAGAGATTGCCGCGCTGTGCGAACGGCATGGCGTTGCCTACCTCGAATTGTTTGGCTCTGCAACCGGGCCGGACTTCAATCCCGACTCCAGTGACTTCGATTTTTTGGTGGAACTTGACCACCAAGCTGCCGGGTCGCGAGCAAAGCGTTGGATAGGCTTGGCCGATGACCTGGAGAAGGTTCTCGGGCGTCACGTGGATTTGGTTAACCCGCGCTATATCCGCAATCCGTATTTCTTGCAGGCTGTCAATCGCAGCCGCATCGTGGTTTATGACCGACAAAACGCCGAAGCTGTTAGTTAACGCATTGGGCGCCATCGGTTCAGCCCAGGAATTTGTAGCCGGCATGTCATTGAATGTTTACCTGACTGCCACGAAGGACTTGGAAGGTTTGAAAGTTGACTTGGCCCGTTTGCTGGCAGTTCGGGGCTAATTTTTAGCAAAAGGTGTTGGCCATCGTTTCGGATGGAACATGTGCCGATGAGAATCCGAACGCTGTCTGTTCTTCGCCCAGGCCAAGCACCCGCAGAACCTGTACTACCAGACGGTGTCCTGAGGCTTCGGCAAGCCTGAGGCAGGCCTGGATCCCCGCCTGCGTGAGGATGACACGGCGTCTCGTCATCCCCGCGAAGGCGGGGATCCATGAATCAAATTGGCCTCCAGCCCCCGTCCCTATTGGGGTTTAAGCTATTCATTTGATAGCTTATGTCTCGCCAGCTGAGAATGCTTGTGGACCAGGACAAACGTCCCTGACTTAACAGACCCTAGGGCTTCCCCTGTATGCCTTCCGACAGAAAAAGTATGAAAATTGTGGGTTAACCTACACGGAGTAATTTGCTATGTCATTGGTGTTGCGCGACCTGTTAGCCACTGGTGCCCACGATGCCCCCGCGATTTCCGCTCCCGGGAAACCTCCGCTTGGCTTTGGTACCTTGCGCAGTCTGATCGCGGAAACGATTGCACGGCTTAATGCCTTGGGCATAGGCCGCAACGACCGGGTGGCGATCGTGCTGCCCAATGGCCCAGAGATGGCAACTTGCTTTATGGCTTGTGCCAGCGGCGTGACCAGTGCACCGCTCAATCCGGCGTATCGCGCCGACGAATTCGAGTTTTACCTGTCCGACCTGCACGCGCGGGCCCTGATTGTGGAAAAAGGCAGCACTTCGGCAGCCGTGGACGTGGCCCTGAAAATGGGGGTGCGCGTGATTGACCTGATCGCAGACTCAGAGCGGGGTGCCGGCTATTTCCACTTGCAACCGCGGGATGGGGACACTGCGACAGGGCAGGCAGAACACACTGGCTACGCCGAGCCCGGAGATATCTCCATGGTTCTCCACACATCTGGAACGACGTCACGGCCCAAAATAGTGCCCTTGTCGCAAAGCAACTTGGTAGCCTCGGCCACCAACATCCGCAATTCGCTGCAATTCACTGCCCAGGACTGTGGCCTGAATGTGATGCCACTGTTCCACATTCATGGTTTGATTGCCGGGGTACTGGCGCCTCTGGCGGCAGGCTCCCAGGTATTTTGCACGCCGGGCTTCAATGCCCTGAAATTTTTCAGCTGGATGGATGAGGCGAAACCCACCTGGTACACCGCGGTGCCGACCATGCACCAAGCCATCGTGAGCCGATCCAAGGGCAACCAGGAAATAATCGCCCGAAATCCACTGCGCTTTCTGCGCTCCTCGTCGTCATCGATGCCACCCCAGGTGATCGCCGAACTGGAACAGATTTTTGGCGCGCCGCTGATCGAAGCCTACGGTATGACTGAGGCAACCCACCAGATGGCGTGTAACCCCATGCCCCCAGCCGTGCGCAAGCCGGGCAAGGTGGGCATTGCTGCCGGGCCGGAAATTGCCATCATGGACAACGACGGCTCGCTCCTGCCGCGCGGTGGAACCGGCGAAATCGTGATCCGCGGCGCTAATGTCACTGCAGGCTACGAAAACAACCCCAAGGCCAATGAAGAAGCCTTTGAGAACGGCTGGTTCCGTACCGGGGACCAAGGCGTCATGGATGAGGAAGGCTATATCAGCATCACTGGGCGCCTCAAAGAAATCATCAATCGTGGCGGTGAGAAGGTCAGTCCCAGGGAAGTCGACGAGATTTTGATGGACCATGCCGCTGTGGCCCAGGTCGTCTGTTTTGGCATGCCGCACCCCAAGTTGGGCGAGGAAGTGGCGGCCGTGGTGGTTTTGCGCGAAGGTCAGCAAGTCACTGAACGCGAACTTCAGGCATTTGTCAGCAGCCGCGCTGCTGAGTACAAGGTGCCCAAGAAAATTCTCTTCATGGATGAAATCCCAAAAGGGGCGACCGGCAAGCTGCAGCGCATTGGACTGGCAGCAAAGCTCGGTATCGCTTAGGGACATTCCAACCCCAAGAGACCGAAATATATTTTGAAAGTTTTATCAGTAACTAGGAAGACGCACCATGAATCTACGAACCCGTGTTGAGGCACTCTCCAGCATCCTCATAGGCTTTTGCGCATTGGCCACATGGCCCGCCCATGCCTGGGAGCCGACGAAACCGATTGAATTTGTGGTTCCTGCTGGAACCGGTGGTGGCGCCGACCAAATGGCCCGCTTTCTGCAGGGCGTTGTGGCCAAAAACAAACTCAGCCCGCAACCCATCATCGTCGTGAACAAATCCGGTGGCGCAGGGGCTGAGGGCTTCCTGGATGTCAAGGGGGACAAAGGTAACGGGCACAAGATTGTCATTACCCTGTCAAACCTGTTCACCACACCACTGGCCACAGGGGTGCCTTTTAACTGGCGCGACTTGACGCCAGTGTCCATGCTTGCACTGGACCAGTTCATTCTTTGGGTGCACCATGACACAGCGTTCAAGACCACCAAGGATTACCTCACGGCCATCAAGGCTCAGCCTGACAAGGCTTTCAAGATGGGCGGGACAGGCTCAAAACAAGAGGACCAGATCATCACGGTGTTGATGGAAAAAGCGCTCGGCAAGAAAATGATCTTTATCCCACTCAAAGGCGGGGGCGATGTCGCCGTTCAACTGGTGGGCAAGCATATCGATTCGACTGTTAACAACCCCATTGAAGCCGAGTCTCACTGGCGCTCCGGCGCGCTGCGGCCACTGTGTGTCATGGACAAAGAGCGTCTACCCTACAAAGGCAAGCTAACCACAACCCAGTCTTGGAACGACGTCCCAACCTGCGCGTCGGCCGGCCTGCCCGTGGAGTACCTCATGTTGCGCGGCATTTTCATGCCGCCGGGTGTGACACCAGACCAGGTGAAGTACTACTTGGACCTGTTCAAGAAAGTGCGGGCCCTGCCAGAGTGGAAGGATTTCATGGAAAAGGGCGCTTTCAAGCAGACCTTCATGAGCGGCGACGAGTATTTCAACTGGCTGGGCCAGAACGAGCAGGCACATCGGGTGCTGATGCGTGAAGCCGGCTTTTTGGCCAACTAAAGAGCGGCATGAGCAATCAACCCAATCCCCAGGCCAGCTCTGGAAAGCCTCCTTTGAAGGAGCGCGGTCCAGAGTTGGTGGTGGCTGCCTTGCTGATGGTCGTAGCTTGCCTGGTCATCAAGGACAGCTTGCGTGTGGGTATCGGCTGGGCTGACGACGGCCCCCGCTCAGGTTATTTCCCGTTCTACATTGGGCTGCTGTTGCTGGGCTCCAGTGGGACTGTCTTTCTGTCGACCTTGCTGAAGTGGCGTACCAAAGCAGCCATATTCGCAGAGAGGGAGCAGTTGGCCACGGTCTATGCCATGCTGGTCCCGATGACCGTGTATATCCTGGCGATGGTCTGGCTGGGCATCTACCTGCCTTCAGCCTTGCTCATTGGCTACTTTATGCGGCGCTACGGCAAGTTTGGATGGTTGCCCACAAGCAGCGTTTCCATTGCCGTGCCATTGGCTTTTTTTATCGTTTTTGAGCGCTGGTTCCTGGTCCCCTTGCCCAAGGGTCCCATCGAAACTTGGCTGGGCTTCTGATGGACGAAATCAACAATCTCATGCAAGGGTTCAGCGTCGCCATGACGCTGCCGAACCTGGCCTACATGCTGATCGGAATCACCCTGGGTATTTTGATTGGTGTGTTGCCCGGGCTCGGCGGGGCCAACGGCATTGCCATCCTGCTGCCCCTCACTTTCTCGATGAACCCGACATCGGCCGTCATCATGCTGTCCTGCATTTACTGGGGCGCACTGTTTGGTGGAGCTATCACATCGATTTTGTTCAACATCCCAGGAGAGCCTTGGTCGGTAGCAACCACCTTTGACGGCTACCCCATGGCCCAGCAGGGTCGCGCAGCCCAGGCTCTGACCGCCGCGTTTACCTCGTCCTTTGTGGGTGCCTTGATCGCTGTTGCGCTGATCACGTTTCTGGCGCCTCTGTTGGCGAAATTTGCATTGCGCTTTGGCCCTGCGGAATATTTCGCAGTGCAGTTGCTGACATTTTGCAGCTTTGTGGGCATGAGCAAAGAGCCAGCGGCCAAGGTAATTGCCTCCATGATGCTGGGCTTTGCCCTGGCGGCTGTCGGTATGGACGCGGTGACGGGACAGTTACGCATGACCTTCGGATTTCCAGAACTGCTCAAGGGCTTTGACTTCCTAATCGCGGTGATTGGGCTGTTTGGTATCGGAGAGATCCTTCTGACCATGGAAGAAGGGCTCGCCTTCAAGGGCAAGAGTGCCAGACTCAACTTGCGGGTCGTCCTGCAGACTTGGAAACTGTTGCCCCAATATTGGCTGACATTTCTGCGCTCCACGGCTGTGGGCTGCTGGATGGGAATCACACCGGGTGGCGCCACACCGGCTTCATTCATGAGCTACGGTATTGCCCGCCGGATGTCGAAAGAACCTGACTCATTTGGCAAGGGTCAGATCGAAGGCGTGTTGGCACCCGAGACCGCAGCCCATGCTGCTGGCACCTCGGCCTTGTTGCCCATGTTGACCTTGGGCATCCCGGGATCACCAACAGCGGCTGTGCTGCTGGGCGGGTTGATGATCTGGGGCCTGCAGCCCGGTCCCATGCTCTTTGTGGAACATAAAGACTTTGTCTGGGGCCTGATCGCCTCGATGTACCTGGGCAACGTGGTGGGCCTGTTGGTTGTGCTGACCACCGTGCCATTTTGGGCGGCATTTTTGCGGATTCCATTCTCCGTAATTGCACCAGTGATTGTGGTGATTTGCGCGGTTGGCGCCTACACGGTGCATAGCTCGATGTTTGATGTCGTGATGATGCTGGTGTTTGGCGTGGTAGGTTACCTTTTCAAGAAGCTGAAATACCCGATGGCGCCATTGGTCCTGGCCTTGGTTCTGGGCGATATGGCCGAAGCGAGTTTCCGGCAATCCATGCTGCTGTCCCAGGGTTCGCTGGCGATATTCTGGTCCAACCCCTTGGTGGGCTCCATCGCCGGGTTGGCCATCGTGATGCTGGTTTGGCCACTTCTGTCGTCATTCAAAAGACGTTCGCCAAAGCGCGAAGCGGGCTGAGGAGAGGTTCAGACATGAAAATTGCCATCGTCGGCGCGGGGGCTATCGGGGGCTACTTGGGCGCCAAGCTTTCCAACGCGGGTGAAGCGGTCACGTTCATTGCACGTAACCAAAACCTCGCTGCCATTGAAAAAAATGGGTTTCGGCTGATTCTTGAAGATGGTCGCGAGGAGCACGCGCCCAATGTGCGCGCTGTCCAGCGCATGGCAGATGCTGGCCCACAAGACGCCGTCCTTCTGACCGTCAAGGCGCACCAGGTCGGCGATTTGCTGCCCGATCTGCAGGCGCTTCTGGGGCCAAAAACCATGGTGGTCACCATGATCAATGGCATTCCCTGGTGGTACTTCCACCGGCTGCCCGGTGCCCACGAGGGCCGTGGCCTGGAGAGTGTTGACCCAGGTAGCCGCATTGCAGCATGCATCCAAAGCGAGCGCATCATCGGCAGCGTGGTGTACCCGGCGGCGGAGCTGGTTGCGCCGGGCGTGGTGCGCGTGATCGAAGGCAATCGGTTCACGCCGGGTGAACTCGATGGCAGCCGCAGTGAACGCATCGAGTCACTGTCCCAGGCCATGATGCGTGCAGGATTCAAGGCCCCGGTATCCCGCGACATCCGGGGCGAGATATGGCTCAAGCTGTGGGGTAACCTCAGCTTCAACCCGATCTCCGCCCTGACGCACGCCACCTTGGAAGCTATATGCACCTTTGGGCCTTCCCGTTTGCTGGCGGCCAACATGATGGCCGTAGCACAAACGGTGGCCGAAAAGCTGGGTGTGGTGTTCAAGATTTCACTGGACAAGCGCATCGCAGGTGCCCAGGCGGTGGGTGCGCACAAAACGTCCATGCTGCAAGACGTCGAGCATGGCCGTGCGCTAGAGCTGGACGCCCTGGTGGGCTCTGTGGTTGAGCTCGGCCGCATCACTGAAACGCCAACTCCCACCATTGACGCCATCTTTGCAGCCGCCCAGTTGCTGGCCCATACCCTGGCCAGCCACAAGGGACGCCTGCAGGTCGCCAGCTAGGGGCTCAACCGTACAGGTTGGACAGGGTCCCAATGTCGTCGACCACCACATCCACTGTGGTGCCGGCTTTCATTGGAAGGACACCCAAGGATGTACCGCAGTAGATGAGGTCGCCAGGCTCCAGCGTCATGTCGTGCGAAATCCTTGACACCAGTTCCAGAGGGCTGAAGAACATGTCGGACAGGGCATAGCTCTGCCGTTCACGGCCGCCGACCAAGGTGCGCAGGTGGCTGGTTGCCGGGTTGACATCCGTGTCTATGACAGGGCCGAAAGCCGCAAAGCCATCAAAACTCTTGGCCCGTGTCCAATGGGCAAAGGAGGCATCGCGGTGCAGCAGTTCAAGCGCCGTAAGGTCATTGCCGCAGGTGTAACCAAAAACATGTTCCGCAGCATGCTGCACTTCGACCGACCGGGCCGTCTTGCCGATCACCACCACCAACTCGCCCTCGTACACCACCCTGCCGCTGTAGCTTGTGGGCACTGCAATGTGCTGTAAGTGCCCCGCCGCACTGCCGGGCGATTTCAGAAAGTACAGCGGCTCTGCCGGCGCCGCCCAACCGTTTTTCTCGGCTGCAGCCCGAAAGTTGTTCCATAAGCCGACGATCTTGCCCGGTTGGCAGGGCGGTAACCATCGCAGGTCAGTCACCGCCAAAAAAGTCTCTGTGGCCTCCGCTGTGCCAAACATATCACCCTCGTAACAACGGACCCGATCACCCTCCAGCACGCCAAATCCGATTGAACCTTGGTTGTCGAAACGCATCCACCGCATAGGGTCACCTCTGCCAACGTTGAAGATCAGGCGTCAAAGTGCCCTGCATTGGCGCCCCGATTTGATTAAAAAAACCCGCTATTGTTTCCGTATCCGGCTTCTCTCTGTGCCGTCGGGCTTTAATTGGGATGAATGATATGGCGCGACCCAGAGTAATTTGGGTGTTTAGGGGACTAGGACCCGATAAGTCCTCGGCCCAGGCCAAGCACCCGCAGAACCTGCGCTACCAGAACGTATCCTGAAGTTTCGGCAAGCTTTTGGGCTGACCTGGATCCCCGCTTGCGCGAGGATGACACGGCGTCCCGTCATTCCCGGCTACGCCCGGGAATCCAGGGGGCCTGGATCCCCGCTTGCGCGATGATGACGGAGCGTCGTCATTCCCGGCTACGACCGGGAATCCATGACTAAAATTGGCCTCTAGCCCCCGTCCTTATTGGGGTTATAGCTATCTATTTAGTAGCAATTGCCCGCATTGGTAAACGCCAGCCAGCCCGATCACCAGCAGGCGGTCCGCTCCTGTCGGGCCGGCGTCTGACGCAAGCGGCAGCAGCTCGGCGCGGCGGCCGACCAGTTGCAGCAGGTGGCGTTGGCCGGCCAGGTCGGTCAGCCAGCCTTTGGCGCGGACCACGCCGGCATCCGGCGCGGTCAGGGCAGCCAGCAGTTGCTTCGGGTCCATCGGTGCGGCCAGCACCAGCAGCTCATTGACAAAGCGGTCTGATGCCGGCGCCGAGGGCTGGCCGATCGGTTGCGCTGCCCAGCGCGCCAGTGCAGCGTCCGTGGCACCGGTGGCGCCTTCCGGGTCGGCATCCCAACCGGCGTGAAAACCCAGCACCAATTCCGGAGGCACGCGGGCCTGGTTGGCCGGCACCACCGGCGTACCGGCGGTGGTCATGCCGGGCAGCCATGCGTTCAGCTCAGCCAGCGCCGTGGGCGTGCAGAGTTCGGTTTTGTTCAGGATCAGCAGGTCGGCGTCCAGCAACTGCTGGCGCACCAGGTCGCCGACGTAGGGGTCGGCGCTGCGCTGACGCACAGTTTCGGCATCCAGCAGCAGCACAATACCTTCGATGCACAGTCCCGGCAGCAGCCGGGCGGAACGCGCCACGGCCGCCGGCAGGGCGACGCCGCTGGTCTCGATCAGGATCAGGTCGGGCGGCGGTTGGCGCTGCAGCACGTCTTGTAAGGCACCCAGCAGGTCAGAGCCAAAACTGCAGCAGACGCAGCCGCCGGCCAGGGCCAGCACGCTGCCCTCAGCGCCCTCGATCAGATCGGCATCGATGGTGAGTTCGCCAAAATCATTCACCATGACCGCAATGCGCCGGCCGTCGGCGTGGCGGAGCAGGTGGTTCACCAGCGTGGTCTTGCCGGCGCCCAGGTAGCCGCCGACGATCAGGGTCGGAATCACACCGGACATCAAACCGGATATCACACAGGCTGCGGCGCCTGGAACACCCGGCCACCCTGAACGGTGCCCCACACACGCACGTCTTTGAGCTGCTCGGGCGGCACCTCGGTGGGGTCGTCGTCGAGCACGCAGAAGTCAGCCCGCTTGCCGCACTCGATGGAGCCAATCTCATGGTCGAGCTTGAGGGTGTAGGCCGCGCCCAGCGTGATGGCTTGCAGCGCGTCGGCCACCGAGATGCGTTCATGGGCGCCCAGCACTCGGCCAGAGGCAGTCAACCGGTTCACGGCGCACCAGGCGGTAAACAGCGGGCCCAGCGGCGTGACCGGCGCATCGCTGTGGATGGTGAAGGGCACACCGCTGCGTTGGGCGGTGGCACAGGCGTTCATGCGTTCTGCCCGCTCCGGCCCGACTGTGGTGCTGTAGTGCTGGTCGCCCCAGTAGAAGTGGTGGTTGGCAAACAGGTTGACGCACATGTCCAACGCTTTCATGCGACGGAACTGCGCGGCATCGGCCAACTGGCAGTGTTGCAGATTGAAGCGGTGGTCACGCATGGGCGCCGCCTTCAGGGCCGCGGCCAGGCAGTCCAGCGCCAGCTCGGTAGCCTCATCGCCGTTGGTGTGGGTGTGCACCTGTACGCCGCTTTGCAGCGCCAGGGTGTAGCAATCGCGGATGGTTTCTGGCGCGGTGTACCAAAGGCCATTAGGCGCCCCATTGAAGTAACCTGGCCAGCGCATGCGCGCCGAAAAACCTTGGATGGAGCCATCGGCCACCACCTTGATTCGGCCCAAGCGCAGCCGCTCGGTGCTGCGGCTGCTCAGGGCCACGGAGCGCTCCACGGCTTGCGTCGGTGTCATGCCGATCAGGCGCAGCAGCGGGACCAGACGCAGTGGGTAATCGTCCTCCGCGGTGATGCTCAGCAGGCTGTCCAGTTCGGGCTCCAGCAGGGTGGCGGCCAGGTCAGTGGAGGTGGTGACACCGGCGCGCACCGCCAGTTTGGCGAAGGCCCGGACGCCGAACTCGTCGCCTGACAGAAAGGAACGGTCCAGCCCCACAATGGCAAAGGCAGCGGTCATCGCATCCGGTCCCTTGAGTTCGCCGGTGGGCAGGCCATCGGCGCCTAGCGGCATGCCGGGATGTTCGACGCCAGCCCGCAGCAGGCCGGCTTTTTCCAGCACAAAACTGTTGACGTTCAGGATGTGGCCGCTGGCGTGCAGCACGCCCACAGCCCGGGCCGTGCTGACGCGGTCGAGATCATGCCGGCTGACCCTTTGGTCGCCAAAGTAGATTGGGTCAAAGCCCCAGCCCAAAAGGGGGCCATCGGCCTGCCGGGCGCTGGCGCTGCTCAATTGGCCGATCACGGCCTCCAGCGTGCGGCCGCCCGGCCAATTACGACCATCCGGGTCACGCAGGTCAAAATAGCCGCAGTAGGTGTAGCGCCACAGGCCACCGGCCATCAGGTGGGCATGGGCTTCGACCAGCCCGGGCATCAGCACCTTGTTGGCGAAGCGGTCATCAAAATCATGCGGGCCCCAGCCCTTGAGTTCGTCGAGCGAGCCGACGCCCAGAATGCGGCCGTCGCGCACCGCCACGTGTGTGGCGGACGGATGCGACGCATTCATTGTGATGATCTTGCGCGCAGAATAAATGGTGGTGTGCATGGTGTTCAGACGGGTCGGACAGAAACGGCGTAGTGCGGAGCGCCACTGTCAGACACACGGTGGCAGGCCACCTGGTGGCCCGGCAGCACAGTGCGCAGGGCCGGTGGTTCGGTGTGGCAACGGGCTTCGGCAAACGGGCAGCGCCCGGCAAAGCGGCAGCCCGGCGGCACGTTGATCGGGCTGGGTGGGTCGCCCTGCAGCCGGATCCGGTCCCGTCGGCTGCGCGTGCCGGGGTTGAACGACGGTGCAGCCGACCACAGTGCCAGCGTGTAGGGATGCAGCGGCCGCTCAAACAGCGATTGGCGGTCGGCCTGCTCGACGATCTGGCCCAGGTACATCACGCCGATCTCATCGCACATGTGGCGGATCACACCGAGATCGTGCGAGATGAACAGGTAGGTCAGGCCCAGCTCGCGCTGCAGGCGCTGCATCAAGTTCAGGATCTGCGCCTGTATGGCCACATCGAGCGCCGACACCGGCTCGTCGCACACCACCAGCTCAGGGTTGGCCGCCAGGGCCCGTGCCAGCACGATGCGCTGGCGTTGCCCGCCAGAGAACTGGTGCGGAAACAGCTGCAACTGCTCGGGACGCAGGCCGGTTTGCAGGAACAACTGGCGCGCCAGGTCAGGCCGGGCCGCCGGTTCGCCCACGTCCATCAGCTCCAGCGCCTCCAAAATGGCGTCGCCGGCACGTTTACGCGGGTTCAGCGAGGCAAACGGGTCCTGAAACACCATCTGGAAGCGCCTGCGCACCCGGCGCAATGCCTCGCCTTCGAGGCTGCCGATGTCGTCCTCGCCCAGCCACATGCTGCCCGAGGTGAGCTGCACCAGGCGCATCACGGCCAGCGCGGTGGTGCTTTTGCCCGAGCCGCTCTCGCCCACGATGCCAAAGGTGGTGCCCTTGGGGATGTCAAAGCTCACGCCGTCAACTGCCTTGACCACCGACTTGCTGCCAAACAGACCGCTGCCAAGTGGGAAATGCACCTTAAGGTCGCGCACCCGCAACAGCGCCTGGGTGTTCTCGGTCATGCTGAACCTCCGGGCACGTGCAGCCAGCACAAGACGCGCCGGCGCCCGCCGTCCAGTCGGGTCTCGGGGGGTAACTGTTGGTGGCACCGTGGCTGCACCTCGCTGCAGCGATCGGCAAAGGCGCAGCCGCTGCCGCGTTCCAGCAGGGAGGGCACGGTGCCCGGTATTTCCAGCAGGGGCTCGCCAAAGCCGGCGGTGCGCTGCCCGGGCGCGCAGGCAATCAAGCCCTGGGTATAGGGGTGCATCGGCGCTTGCAGCACCTCGGCCGCCGAGCCTTCCTCCACAATGCGGCCCGCATACATCACCGCCACCCGGTCGGCCATTTCGGCGATGGCGCCCATGTCATGCGTGATCAGCAGCACGGCGGTGCCGGTGCGTTCGCGCAATTCGGCAATCAGGTCAAAGATCTGCGCCTGCACGGTCACGTCCAGTGCAGTGGTCGGCTCATCGGCAATCAGCACATCGGGTTTGCAGGCCAAGGCCATGGCGATCATGACTCGCTGGCGCATGCCGCCAGAGAACTGGTGCGGGTATTCATGCACCCGGCTCTTGGCAGCTGGGATGCCCACCGCCTCCAGCATCTCTGTGGCCCGCATCAGTGCAGCTTTGCGATCCAGCCCCTGATGGAGGCGCACAGCCTCGCCGATCTGGTCACCCACCGTGTAAGCGGGGTTCAGCGAGGTCATGGGCTCCTGGAAGATCATGGAGATGCGGTTGCCCCGGTACTGGCGCATCTCGGGCTCGCTAAGGGTCAGCAGGTCGCGCCCGTCGAGCGCTATGCGCCCCGAGGTAATGCGCCCCGGTGGGGTCGGGATCAGGCGCATCATGGCCAGCGCGGTCATGCTCTTGCCGCAGCCAGACTCGCCCACCAAGCCCAACGTTTCACCCCGGTGCACGCTAAAACTGACATCGTCAAGCACCCGCGCAACGCCACCTCGGGTCTGAAATTCGACGCCGAGCTGACTGACTTCCAACAGCGTGGGGGCGGCTTCGGCAATGGTGCTCATGGCATGAGGATGGGGTTCATCAGCGCAGGTGTAGCTTGGGGTTAAGAGCGTCGTTGAGACCATCGCCCACCAGGCTGACCGACAACACCGTGAGGAAAATCGCCGCGCCAGGGAAGCTCACTGCCCACCAGCACTCCAAAATGTTGCGCCGGTTTGAGCCGATCATCAGACCCCAACTCATGACGTTGGGGTCTGACAAGCCCAGGAAGCTCAAGCCCGCTTCAAACAGGATGGCCACACCGATGATCAGCGTTGCCGACACAATAAGCGGCGGCAGTGCATTGGGCAGAATCTCGCGCAGCATCAGGCGCAGATGGCTGGCCCCCATAGCACGCGCAGCGCTCACGTACTCCAAACCACGCAGGCGCATGAATTCGGCCCGAGCCAGCCGCGCGGTACCCGTCCAACTGACCATGCCGATGGCGACGATCACCACCCCCAGCGAGGGCTCGAACAGGGTGACCAGCACCATGGCAAACAGCAGTGCCGGCAGCACTTGGAACAATTCGGTCAGGCGCGACAGCATGCTGTCAATCCAGCCGCCGAAGTAGCCCGCCAAGGAGCCGATGGTGACGCCAATGGACACTGTGATAAAGGCCGCAGCCAGCCCAACCATCACCGTGGCGCGGCCACCAACCAACATGCCCGCCAGGAGGTCGCGGCCCAGGTAGTCGGTACCCAGCCACAACTTTCGGTCTGTGAAGGGCTCGGTAAACGGCGCGCCCATGATGTCAAAGGGCTTGACGCCATACAGGTCTGGCCCCAGCAACATCACCAGCGTGATGCAGACCAGCAGCAGCAAGCCCAGCATGGCGGCCTTGTTGCGACTGAATACACGCCAAGCCTCCCGTGCGGGGGAAAGCACTTTGACAGTAGGTCTCGTCGTGTTCATTTGCCACGCAGCCGCGGGTCGATCCAGCGGTAGCTCAGGTCGGTTACAAGGTTGGCCGCAATGACCAGCAACGATGAGAAGGTCAGCACCCCCAGCAGGGTGGGGTAGTCGCGACCCAAGATGGCCTCTAGCGCCAGCGTACCCAGTCCGGGCCAACTGAACACGGTCTCGACCAGCACCGCGCCCGAGATCAGGTTGCCAAACTGGAGCCCCGCGATCGTCACCACGGGCATCAATGCATTGCGCAAAGCATGTTTGAAGGTCACCACCCACTCGTTCAGCCCCTTGGCCCGTGCAGTGCGAATGTAGTCCGAACCCAGCACTTCAAGCATGCTGGCGCGCGCGAGCCGGCTGTACTGCGCCAGATAGATGATGGTCAGTGTGAGGGCCGGCAGCACCAGATGGTGCAGCACATCGACCACCGCACTCCAGCCACCTACGCCGAACTGGCGCACGTCGCGCATGCCGGCAATGGGCATGATGGGCCAGACCTTGCCAAACAGAATGACCAGCAGGATCCCGGTCCAGAATACTGGCATGGCATAGCCCACCAGCGACAGTAGGGTGACCGCACTGCTGGCGAAGCTGTCAGGCCGCCGGGAGGCGAAGACACCCAGCAAGGTGCCCACCACAATCGCAAACACCAGCGCTGTGAGCACCAGCAGGATGGTCGGGCCGATACGATCCAGAATAAGGCCTGACACGGGTCTGCTGTAGGTGTAAGACTGGCCCAGGTCACCCTGCAGGCTCTTGCCGATGTAGGTGACGAACTGAACCGGCAGCGGCTGGTCCAGCCCATAGGCCTTTTTGATGCTGGCCATCACAGCCTCGTCACCGCCACCCATTTCACCCGCAATCACACTGGCCGGGTCGCCCGGCGCAGCGTGGATCAGCATGAAATTGATGGCCAGCACGGCGACCAACAAGCCCGCCGCCCAAGCGAGACGGCGTAACAAGGCCAGACCGACTTTTAGCATCTAAGCGCTTTTTGGCTGGCGTATTTCTGGCTTGTGAATCGGACGGGTGGTCAAGCCTTGATCGTGCTCTCGTTGACGGCATCCATTAACCCCCAAATGCCCTTCGGTGGGTTCTGAACCTTGCCCAGGTAGGCCTCATAGAAGGCCTGTTCGTATAGAAAGGCGACCGGGCAGTCGTCGACCACGGCCTTTTGAATCTGCTTGTACAGTTCTTTGCGCTTGGCCAGATTCATTTCTTGCCCGGCAGAGGCCAGCCACTCGTCGACTTTCGGGTTGCTGTAGCTCTGTGTGTTGGACCAGATCACCCCTGGTTTGATGTTGGAGCTGAGCCAGGTGCGGTGAACGCCGATCACCGGATCACCCCAGTTGTAGACCGAGTCCAAAGTTGCTTCGAATTGCAGCGACGACACGCGGCGTGCCCAGGTGGGGAAGTCAGGCGAGAGCCGGACGTTGGCCTCGATGCCGATCTTGGCAAGCGCCGGCTTCATGTACTCCTGAATGGCTTTGAAATCGGCGCTGCCGGGAATGGCGTCAATGTCGAGGGTCATTCGAACGCCATTGGTTCCGGGTTTAAGGCCTGCATCATCAAGTAATTTGGTGGCGCGCCCGAGATTGAAATCATATTTCTCGACATCGGCGCTGTAGTACGGGCTGCCCATGGCGATGGGGCCCGTGGCACGCGCGTTCATGTTACCGAGCATCGCCTCCAAGATGTATTTTTTATCGATGGCGAAATTGATGGCCTGTCGAACCCGCTTGTCGGCCAGTTTCGGGCTCTTGGTGTTGAAAGCCAGCCAGGTCAGCGGGCCGACGGCAGGCGCAGCTTTATACACTTGGGCTGAGGGGATCTTACGCACCCGTTCAATTTCGCGTGGGTCGGTCAGCGCTTGGTGGACATCGACTTCGCCACGCTCGAAGGCCAGCAAGAGGCTGGTCGGATCCTTAAACAATCGGACAATGATTCGCTCTAGCTTGGGCTCGTCCTTCATAAAGAATCGGTCGAAGCGGTCCATGATGATGTGCTCACCTGGTTTGAACTCAACGAGTTTGAAAGCACCAGAGCCCACCGGGTTGGCGTTGCGCGGGTGAATCTTGACATCCGTCCCATCACCGAAAATATGCTTGGGAATGATCGGGGTGAGGGAGGTTGACAGGGCCAGTAGTACAGCGGGGTGCGGTTCGGCGAGCCGGATGACGGCGGTGTGAGTGTCGTTGATGGTGACTGCGTTGACCGGGCCATACATGGTCTTGAACGGGTGGTTGTCGCGGATGGTCTCGATAGAGAACTTGACGTCTTCCGCCGTGATTGGCTTGCCGTCATGGAAAACAGCATTCTTGCGAAGCACGAGGGTGATACTTCGGTTGTCTGGCGACAGCGTCCAGCTCTCAGCCAGATAGGGCTGGGGTTTCCAGTTCTTGTCCATGCGGATCGGCGAGGCAAACAGCTGGGCCGCTGGCATCATGGTGGCGAGGCCACTTTGCACTGCCGCGTTCAGGTGGCGAGGCGCTTGAGTGCTGCCAACCACCAGCACACCACCCTTGGCGGCCTGGGCCGCAACGTCGAGCGGGATACCAAAAATACTCCCGGCTGTGAGGGCGGCGCCCGCTTGCAAAAGGTGTCTACGGTCAATTGTGCTCATTGTCTGCTCCTGATAGTAAAAATACGAAAATCCACGGTTCCAACAATCACCAGCTTATAAGTAAATGGCCAATCTGCGGCAGGTTTGCCATGCTTTATTTACATTATTTCTCATCCCTTAACCAATACCATTTGTACAGAAAATACTGGCCAAAGCGCCGAAATGGTGCGAACGCCTCAGACCGCACCAAACCAAACAGGTTGGGGTATTCCAGAGGTGAACTGTAGATGGGCAGCTGAAACACCTCGTTGCCCCCGTCCTTGCCAGCCACACGTTCGGCCAGCCGTTTACCGGCCCATGTGGAAAACGACACACCATTGCCACCATAGCCCACCGCATGCCAAACCGTCTGCGCCGGGTCAGGCCGACTGATGCGCGGCATCATGTCGTGGCTCACATCCACCCAGCCCCACCATGAGTAGTCGATCTGGATGCCGGCCAAGGGTGGGAACTTGCGTGCGATGGCGTCTGTCAGCAGTTTCAGGTGCACCGGGTCTTGCGCATCGGCCCCGGTGATGGAACTGCGGCTACCCAACTGCAGCCGGTTATCTTTGAGCAGCCGGTAGTAAAAACGCAGCGTACGGGTGTCGGTCAGGAAGGTGTGCGACTTGAAGTTCGTTGCTTCCAGTTCGGCTTGCGTCAGGGGCCGCGTGACCACCGAATTTGACAAGATGGGCAGCAGCTTGTTCTTCAGCATGGGGTTGAGTTCCTGCCCAGTGTAGCCACCGGTGCAAACCGCCACCCGCTTGGCCCGCACCACGCCACCCGGAGTGCGCAGGTGGTGCACGCCGTTAACCGTGGTCCAACCTTGCACTGGGCTGGCCGTGTGGACCTTGACGCCTAGCGCGCGCGCCTTGCGCATCAGCCCGAAGGTGAATTTGAGCGGGTGAACGCCCACGCCCTCGGCTTCGAGCATGGCGCCCGAGGTGTCGCGCTCATCGCAGTAGTCGCGCCGCACCTCTTCGGCGCTCAATATGCGAGTCTTGTAGCCAAAAGTTTCATTGCGCACACGGTGCTCGTTGCGCAGGTAAGCCATTTTCTCGGGCCGGTGTGCCAGGTAGAGGTGGCCGCCGTCGGTGGCATCGCAGTCAATCTCTTGTGTGAGCGCCTTGAAGTTCTCAAAACCGGTGCGGATTTCGCGGTCGAGCTTTTTGGCGACATCTAGGCCCCAGCGCTCGATCCATTGCGAGCGCGTTAAGCGGCCACTGGCATTCTGGCCCTGACCGCCGCTGCGGCTGGAGCAGCCCCAGGCCGTCTGGTTGGCCTCCAGCACCACGGCCTGAATGCCGTGCTCTTGCGCTAGATAGAGCGCGGTGGACATGCCGGTCGAGCCGGAGCCGATCACGGCCACATCGACGTCGGTATCGGTGGTGATCGGGCCGTCGTCCTCGGGTGGAGTGCCTGCACTGGCCACCCAATAGGTCGGGGCATAGGCCCGCCCCGCGCCCGGGTTCGCCGAGACCAGCGGGTCGTACTGCGGGTCATAGCGCCGGTCTGTGGATGGCGCGCCACTGGTGAATTGCATTGTTTGCATCATGCTCATGCGCCTACCTGCTTATTGAGCAGCTGGCAGATTGGGTCTTGCCTTACGAAAGGCGTTTTTGACGGAAATCTTGCCATCGCGAAAGGTGAAGATGTCCACGCCATCGGTCTCGACCCGGCTGCCATCGGCCGCGGTACCTGTGAAGGTCCATTGCGACACGCCGAAGTCACCCTGCACAAAGTGCTGGCCATTGAGCCATTGGGCGTCGGGTAAGGTGGCCCATGCGCCGGCGAAAGCTTTGCGCACGGCCTCGGTGCCAGCATGTCGGGCACCACAGGCGTCTGGGCCGCCAGCAGTCATGAACACACAGTCGTCGGTCATGAAGGACATCAAGGCGTCGATGTCATGACGGTTCCAGGCTTCACTGAAAGCGGTGAGCGTGTCAATGGTGACGTGGTAGGGGGACAATGACAAAGGGCGCTCCTAGAGATTCGGTTTAGTTGATGAGCATAGGCATTATTGGCCTGCACATATAGAGCCAGATGCCTTGATTCGAGCGAGCCAGCGCACCAGGCAGTTGACCAGGCAGCGGACCAGGCAGCCGAGCGGCTGCGTATACTGCCGAGCGCCGTGTCCAATATTCAACGACCCAGACATGCCCAGTGGGAAAGCCTGTTCTGCCTGCAGGACGGCCCCGCCTTGCCTCTCCAACAGCGGCTGCGCCTCTCCGTGGTGCAGGCCATTCTTGACGGTCGACTTCCGCTCGGCGCCCCCTTACCCTCGTCGCGCGAGCTGGCCAAAGTGCTAGGCTTGAGTCGTAACACGGTGACGGCAGCCTATGTCCAACTGGTGGACGACGGTTTTTTGGATGCGCGGCCCCGCAGTGGCGTATTCGTCACCATGAATGCACGGACCACCGAGGTCCGGCAAAACGAGCCGGGGCGCCAGGGTGCCAAGCCCACGGGCCTCCCGCCCGATTGGTCTGGCCGGGTGTTGCGATCCTTGGTCGATCAGAGGACTTTGTCCAAGCCGGATCGTTGGAGTGCCTACCCCTATCCTTTTGTGTATGGCACCTATGACCCGCAACTGTTTCCCACCGAGGCCTTCCGAGAGTGCTGCGTGCACAGCCTGGCGCGCTCGCATTTGCCACACTGGACGCCTGATTTGGAAGTCAACGATGTACCCGATCTGATTCAGCAGATTCGGCTGCGCCTGTTGCCGAAGCGAGGCGTGTTTGCGCTGCAGGAGGAGATCCTGATCACCGTCGGTGCCCAGCACGCCTATTACCTGCTGGCTGAAGCGCTGTTCGACGAGACCCAGCGGGTAGGGCTTGAAGAACCCGGGCATCCACATGCCCGCAACAGTTTCTCTCTGCGCAAGCCGCGCTGTGTGCCGGTGACAGTCGATGCTGAGGGATTGGTCGTGGAGGCACTGCCCGCACTGGACTATGTTTTTGTCACCCCATCGCACCAGAGCCCCACCACCGCGACTCTGAGCATGCGCCGTCGGGCCTTGCTGCTGAACCTGGCGGAGCAGCAAGATTTTGTGGTGATCGAGGACGACTACGAAGCCGAAAATCTGTACGAGGGCGAGCCGATGCCCGCGCTCAAGAGCATGGATAAATCGGGTCGGGTGATTTATGTGGGCTCGGTGTCCAAAAGCCTGTCGCCGTCGCTGAGGCTGGGTTACATCGTTGCGCCACGTGCCTTGATTGCTGAACTGCGTGAATTGCGCCACGCCATGGTCCGCCACCCAAGCGCCTTTTTGCAGCATGCCCTTGCCCTGTTTCTTTCTCTGGGGCACCATGATGCACACGCGCGCAAAGTCAATCAGGCGATGCAGGAGCGCATGGCTTTGGTGGCCCGGGCCTTGGCGCAGTACCTGCCGGATTTCGAGTTTCAATTACCCTCGGGAGGTGCTTCGGTGTGGGTGCGCGCGCCCGACTGGATTGATTCATCCGAACTCGCCCTGATGGCGCGCAGCCATGGCGTCCTGATCGAGGCAGGCGAGGTGTTCTTTATCAGCCCACCCTATCCCTGCCCTTACTTTCGCCTGCGTTTGTCGTCCATTGCTGCTGACCAGATCGGCGAAGGTATTCGCGCCCTGGGCATGGCGGTGGATGAGTTGGCACAGGCACGTGGGACGCGCCGGCGCAGCGCCTTGCTGGCTAGGACTTGACGCCCAGCTTCGCACCCTTGCGGCTGTTCACGCTGTCTGCCAGGACGCACAGGATCTCAAACAGCATGGTCGCACCGACCATGGCCGTGTTGCCGCTGGTGTCAAAGGGTGGCGACACCTCCACCACATCGCCCCCCACCAGGTTCAACCCCCGCAGTGCGCGGACCGCCCATTGCGCTTCCAGCGTGGTCATGCCGCCAATCTCTGGTGTTCCGGTGCCTGGTGCGTAGACCGGGTCCAGTGCATCCACATCAAAACTGACGTAGGTGGGCCCGTCGCCCACCACGCGACGGGCTTCCTGCATCACGGCCTCAATACCCATGGCATGGAATTCGTCAATGTCAATCACCCGGATTCCCTGTTGTTGTCCCCAGGTATCTTCAGCATCGTTGTAGAGCGCGCCGCGAATGCCGATTTGCACCGTCCGCTTCGGGTCCAGCAAACCTTCTTCTACCGCCCGGCGGAATGGCGTCCCATGCGTGTACTTGAAACCGCCAAAATAGCCGTCCCAGGTGTCAGTGTGAGCGTCGAAATGCACCATGCCGACTGGCCCATTTTTGGCCAAAGCCCGCATGACGGGGAGCGTGGACAGGTGGTCGCCGCCGACCGCCAATGGCGCCACGCCGGCATCACAGACCCGGTCAAAAAAAGCCTTGATGCGGGCCATCGAGTCCATCACATCCACTGGGTTGACTGGTGTATCGCCCAGGTCGGCGCAATTGCACATGGCAAAGGGATTGATGCCGCTGGCCCGGTTGACGTTGCGGATCATGGTGGAGAGATCTCGCACCTGACGAGGCCCGTGGCGCGCGCCGGCGCGGTTGGTGGTGCCGCCGTCCCAGGGAATGCCGACGAGACCAATATCGACCAGGGGAAAAGCTTCGTGGTCGAAGTCAAGGTAGGGCAGGCGCATCAGCGTGGCCAGGCCGGCAAAGCGAGGCATGACAGAGCCCGTGATGGGCGCAAAAAAATTAGGTTTCATCAGACACGTCCTTTCCAGGGTACCAGTTTGTCTTCGATCCAGCGCATCAGCAGGTCAAACATGTAGGCGACAACGCCAATGACGATGATGCCCATTACCACAATGTCGGTGCGTAAGAAGTTGGATGCATTCAGCACCATTTGCCCAAGCCCCACATTGGCGGCCACCATCTCGGCTGCAACCAGCGTGCTCC
The DNA here is from genome assembly GCA_040400795.1 of Rhodoferax sp. Lineage (GTDB taxonomy): Bacteria > Pseudomonadota > Gammaproteobacteria > Burkholderiales > Burkholderiaceae_C > Rhodoferax. The sequence continues at coordinate 17,883 of JBBAPO010000028.1, read as the reverse complement.
ATCCAAACCCAATAGACACCCGCATGCCCACCAAGATTTCGGGCATGGCGGCGGGCAGTACCACATGGCGAATCACCTGGGTGTAGCTGGCGCCCATGGAGTAGGCGGCATTCATTTGCTCTTGCGAGGCGCTGCGCATGCCCGATCGTGCGGCCATGGCCAGTGGCGCAAAGCAGCTTAAAAAGATCAGGAGCACCTTGGGCAACTCGTCAATGCCAAACCAGATGATGATGAGCGGGAGATAGGCCAGCGGCGGCAATGGCCGGTAAAGCTCGATCGGGGGGTCAAAGATGCCCCGCCAGACGCGTGACATGCCCATGGCAATGCCAATCGGTATGGCCAGCAGGCAAGCCAGAAAGAAGGCAGCAAATACCCGCAACATGCTGGCAGCGAAGTGCTGCCAAAGTGGCTTGTCATTGGCGGCACCTGTCAGGTACTCATAGAACTGCTGGTAGGTGGCCTGAGGCGAGGGTAGGAAGATCGGCTTGATCCAGCCCATGTTGGTCACCAGGGTCCAGGCCGACAAAATAAGGATGACGGTGACCACACTGATGGTCGCGCTACTGCCCTCACCGGGCACTTTGAAAGCACTGGTTTTCAAAGGTTGGCTGGCTTCAGACATGGGCTGGCTCACGATGGTGGATGATGGACAGCACCTCTTCCCGCATGCGGATGAACTCTGGCTCAGATTTGACCTTACGGGCATCACCATGAGACAAAAATTCGCGCGAGAAGGGCACGTTGTCGTAGGTATGGGTAATTCGGCCTGGGCTTGGACTCATCAAGATCAGCCGAGTGGCCAGAAACAGCGCCTCTTCGACCGAGTGGGTGATGAAAAACACCATCTTGTTGGACTTGGACCACGCCTGCAGCAAGATCTCTTGAACCGTTTCCCGGGTAAAGGCATCAAGTGCGCCCATGGGTTCATCCATCAGCAACACAGCTGGATCACTGGCCAGGGCACGCGCGATTCCGACGCGTTGCTGCATGCCGCCCGATAGCTCGTACACGGCTCGGTCAGCGTATTTTTCCAGCCCCACCAGGGCCAGCTTTTCCATCGCCACGCGGTTGCGTGTCACCGTGTCGATGCCACGCATTCTCATACCCAGTGCCACGTTGTCCCGCACGGTCAGCCAGGGCATGAGCGCGTGCTTTTGAAACACCACGCCACGGTCAGCCCCCGGACCGGCCACGGCTCTGCCCTCCAGCAAAATCTCGCCGGTAGACGGTGGAAGAAAACCAGCAATGCAGTTCAGCAAGGTGGTCTTGCCGCAACCTGATGCGCCAAGTGCTACGACAAAGTCGCCACCGTGCATGGTCAAGTTGACTGGCGCGAGCGCTTGCAGGGTGCCGCCTTTGATGGCGTAATTGACGGTGAGGTCTTTGACTTCAAGAGTGGGCATGGATCAAAGGCTCCAGGTGCTGGGTAATCAAAGAAAAGGGGCTGACCTGTGGCCAGGTCGCCCCCCTGTCGTTTGGCCGTTATGACGACGATTATTTCATCGCTTCCCGAAGGTAGCTCATGTCGATGAAGGCGTTGTAGTCAGGCTTGACTTCCTGCAGGCGACCCTGCTCCTTCAAGAAGGCCGAGGTGTTGGCCAGGGTTTTGGCCGCGCCGCCGCCCAGCCAGGTTGCAGATGCTTGTGCTGCGTTGTCCGGGAAGATGAATTGGGCCATGGCTTCAGGCACGTCCTTCTCGTCGGCCTTGGTCCACTTGGCCACGGCTTTCACCTGGGGCGATGTGACCGTCCATTTGGCGGCATTGGCGCGGTAGTCGGCATCGGCTTTGGAGATGGCCTTGATCAGCGCCACGACGAAGCCCTTGTGCTCGGCAGCCCATTTGGCATTGACCACCAGGCCGTCAAACGTGGGGTAGCCCAGTTTGCCAACATCGCCCGATGTCGCCACGGCCTTGCCGTTGCGTTTGATCTTGGACATGACAGGGTCCCAAATGAACGCCGCGTCGATATCGCCGCGCTCCCAGGCGGCCGCAATCTCCGGTGGGCGCATGTTCATTACGTTCACGCCCTTGGTGTCAACGCCGTTGAGCTTCATGCCGACCATCAGCGAGTAATGTGCGGTGGAAACAAAGGGCGTTGCCACTTTCTTGCCGGCCAGGTCTTTCCAACTGTTGACGCCAGAGCCATTGCGGGCTACCAGCACGTCAGAGCTGGCGATGTCGTCAAGGATCCAGACCAATTTGATGTCCTGGCCCTGGCTGGCAGCGGCCGCCAGCGGGCTGGAGCCAACTTCGCCAATTTGTACATCACCCGATGCCATGGCTTTGATCACGTCGCCGCCACCGCCGAACATGCGCCAGTTGATTTTGTAACCAGTGGATTTTTCCAACTCGCCCGACTCCATGACGGTGCGGTAGGGGAAGACCATGTCCTGGTGGGCAAAGGTGACTTCTTTCTTGGCCTGGGCAAATGAGCTGGCTGCGACGACGGCAAGCGCCAGACCCAATGTGCTCTTGGCCAGCACGGATAACAATTTGTGTTCCATAAATTTCCTTGAGTTGACAATAAGAACAGTGCGCATGCGCATCGGCGAGACCTCCTTAGCGAGGAGGTGTTGCGCCTAATGCGAAGTTTGGCTGCTTGCGCTTTTTTGGAGTAGAGCCAGTTGCCGCCAATGATGGAGCCAGTGGCGTGATCCGAAACGCACCGGAGTGGTGCTTTGAATTGGGCGAAAATCTAAGTGATTACAACGGGCCGACCAGGAGCTAGTCTTTGAAATCCATGTTGCCCTTTTTGCGCTGGTGGCCGCGAGTCAACCGGCAAACCCTTCGTGCCGACTTGATCGCTGGACTGACCGGAGGCCTTATTCTGGTGCCACAGGGCGTGGCTTTTGCAACGATTGCCGGTATGCCGCCCGAATACGGCTTGTACGCGGCCATGTGGCCGGCGATCGTCGCGGCATTGTGGGGATCCTCCTGGCACTTGGTGTCGGGCCCGACCACTGCCATTTCGATTGTGGTGTTTGCAACTATGAGCCCGCTGGCCGCCGCCGGTAGCCCAGAGTACGTGACGCTGGTGCTGACCTTGACCTTTTTGGTAGGGCTGTTCCAGTTACTGTTGGGTGTGCTTCGCCTGGGGACGCTGGTTAATTTCGTTTCGCACACGGTGGTGGTTGGTTTCACGGCGGGTGCCGCCATTTTGATCGCTGTGAGCCAGGTGAAAAATTTCTTTGGGCTACCGATTGCCCGTGGTGCATCGCCCTATGTGGTGATGCAGGGTTTGTTGCAAAACCTGGGGGAGGTCAATCCGTTCATTACCGCCGTTGCTGTTGTGACTGTGTTGGCCAGTGTGGCAGCCAGGCGCTGGTGGCCGCGCTGGCCGCACATGATTGTGGCCTTGCTGGTGGGCAGCCTGTTGGCTATGCTGTTCAATCAGCACTGGGGCGCAGCGCATACGGGTATCGGCAGCATCGGGGCCCTGCGCATCGGCATGCCGCCCTTGTCCAGCCCAGACTTTTCATGGGCGGCTCTTGAGAAGTTGGTGCCAGTGGCGATGGCGGTCGCCTTGCTGGCCCTGACCGAGGCGGTGTCCATTGCCCGTGCCATGGCCATCAAAAGCGGGCAGCGGATTGACGGTAACCAGGAGTTCATCGGGCAGGGTCTGTCCAACTTAGCGGGCAGTTTTTTCTCGGGCTATGCCTCCAGCGGTTCGTTCAATCGCAGTGGGCTGAACTATGCTGCAGGGGCTCAGACGCCCTTGTCAACGGTTTTCTCGGCGGTGTGCCTGTTGCTGATATTGCTCTTTCTGGCGCCGTTGGCGGCGTATTTACCGACTGCGGCGATGGCCGGAATCTTGTTCGTGGTGGCTTGGGGTTTGATCGACTTTCACCATATCGCCGAGATCCTGCGCGCCAGTCGGCAGGAAACGGCGGTATTGGCTGTGACTTTTGTGGCGACCCTGACGCTGCAACTTGAATTTGCCATCTACGCGGGCGTACTGCTGTCCTTGCTGCTGTACCTGAACCGTACCTCCCGGCCCGGGCTGGAAGACGTCAAGCCCTTTCCGGGGCAGTGGCCGCCAGCGTTCAGTGCGGCTACCGGTCTGCCAGACTGCCCGCAACTCAAGATCGTGCGTATCAACGGCTCGATCTTCTTTGGGGCGGTTAACCACCTGCAAGAGGCCCTGCAACAGATTGATGCGCGTGAGCCGTTGCACCGGCACCTGCTGTTGGTGGCCTCAGGCATCAATTTCCTTGACCTGGCGGGTGCGCAGTTGCTGGCGCAGGAGGCCCGTCGCCGGCGTGCGCTTGGGGGTGGCCTGTATGTCTTCCACATGAAAGACGAGCCTATGCAGACGCTGAGGCGCTGCGGCGTATTGGAAGAGATCGGGCCGGAAAACTTCTTTAACTTGGGCGATGATGTGCTGGGCACGCTCTATGGCCGACTTGACCGAGCCGTTTGTGACCGGTGCCATGTCCGGATCTTCAAGCCCTGTGCGGTGCCGCCGGGCTGAGCCCAGAGCCCTGGCCTCGTGGGGCTGGCAGAATGGGCTCCTTGGGCTTGCCACGCTGGCCGACCCGCAACAGCTGAAGGCCGTGTATGAATTCAATTCAAGCTTTTTTACCTGTCGCCGCCGCTCTGCTGGGCTACCTGGTCGGCTCGCTCTCGTTCGCAGTGATCGTCAGCCGGGTCATGGGCCTGAATGATCCGCGCACTTATGGCAGCAAGAATCCAGGTGCGACCAATGTGTTGCGCTCTGGTAGCAAGGCGGCTGCGGTCGTCACGCTCCTGCTGGATGCGGCCAAGGGTTGGCTGCCGGTGGCGCTGGTTCATTGGTTTGGTCAGCCCTACGGCTTGGGCGAGGGCACGATGGCCGTGACCGGGCTGGCGGCCTTTGTTGGGCATCTGTACCCGGTGTTTTTCCGGTTTGTGGGGGGTAAAGGTGTTGCGACCGCGCTTGGCGTGTTGCTGGGCATCAGCCCGCTGTTGGGACTGGCCGTGGCAGGCACCTGGCTGGCGATGGCCTGGTTCTTTCGCTATTCCTCATTGGCGTCCTTGACCGCCGCGATCGCCGCGCCGATTTGTTATGTGCTGGCCGACGGACTGGCCTGGTACTTCAACAAAAGCGTGCTCCTGTCACTGTCGGTGATGTCTTTGTTGCTAATTTATCGGCATGCCGAGAATATCGGACGCCTGGCGCGTGGCACTGAGTCCCGGTTGGGGGGCAAGAAAGCCAAGTCCTGACAGGGCCTGCCCTTAGCCCTGCTGAGCCGCATAGGCGCCCAGTTGCAGGATCAGGTGGTGGTTCAGGCGCTCGTTGACCGTAGAGGCACTGAGTGCGGCCCGAATGCCCGGGTTGCCGTTGGCGGTCCGGTGCAGGCGGGGAGGTTTCAAAAGTGTGCCGCTATCGTCCAAGACGATGGCGACAAACGGTCGGTTGGCTTGCTGACTGCGTCGGATCACCACCGCCACCTGCTGGTCATCCAGCCTGACGAAGGTGCCGGGCGGACAAAGCCCAACTGCGCGCACCAAGGTGTGGCCAACTTCATCGCCTTTTGGGTCAGACCCGCTGATGATGGAGCGCAGCGAGTCGGTGCTGCTGCGGCCCTCTCGTGATTTCCGCGGGCTGATCATGGCAGCGTAGCGGTCTACCACCCGCAAAATCCTGGCCAATCTGTGCGCTGGTGCGATGGTCCGGAATTCGCCTTTGCTCGTGCTGTCGTCGTGGTGCAGCAACAAAGTGCCGAGCCACAAGGGGTTGGACACGCCCAACTGGACCAAAATCTCTTGCCCACGCACTGCATGGCTGCGGATGGCGTCAGTTTGCCGGGCGTTGGGACGTTCCAATTGCTGGGCCAATTCATCTTGCAACGCTGTCATGGCGATGTTCATCGTCAGTGCCGCGTTGACCAGGCCCTCACGCTCTTCTGGTTCAATGCCGAGTTCAGTGCCGATCAGATGGCACAGCACCGCACAGACCAGCGCGTGCGAGGCGCTGTAGCCCACCGACGAGTTGCTGGCCAATTGAAATAACAGGTACAGGCCAACATCGGTGTCCCGGCGCAGCAGGTCCTGCATCCACCGGTCGTACTGGCGTATCCGCTTTTCAAACTCCTGGATGCTCGTCGGACTACCCAGCAACACGCCCAGGCCAGATTCCAGGTCGGACCACAGCCCCAGCAGGTCCTCGTACTCGTTTTCGTTTTGTACTGTCATGGCATCAGGGCCAAAGCCCAGGGCCTCATCAGTCGCGGAAGTTGTTAAAGCTCAAGGGCAGGTCCGCGATTTCTTTTTTGATCAGAGCCATGGCCGCCTGCAGGTCATCTCGCTTGGCGCCCGTGACCCGCACTGCGTCGCCTTGAATCGCAGCCTGCACCTTGAGTTTGCTGTCCTTGATCAGGCGCTGGATCTTTTTGGAAGCTTCGGTCTCGATGCCGTTGCGGACTTTGATCACTTGCTTGACCTTGTCACCACCCATTTTCTGCGCGTCGCCAATGTCAAGAAAGCGGACATCGACACTGCGTTTGGTCAGTTTGTTGCGGAGGATTTCCTCAATCTGGGCCAGTTGGAAGTCGGCATTGCCGATCAGGGTGATCTCTTTGTCCTTGATCTCGACGGCGGCTGGCGTGCCCTTGAAGTCGAAGCGGGTGGCGATTTCCTTGGCTGTGTTCTCGACCGCATTTTTTACTTCGACCAGATTGGCTTCGCAGATGGTGTCAAAAGAGGGCATGGCGGGGTTCCGAAAAGGGTCAGGCAGGAGGAGCAGATGCGAGAATAAGGCAATGTTAGTCGAGAAAAACGTCCCGCTTCAGCCTAGTAACACCTTTCACATTGTGGCGCGAGCCCATGCGCTGGTGCGGATTGGCAGCGAAGCCGATGTACTGGCTGTGTTGGCGGATCCGGACTGGGGCAAGGCGCCCAAGTTCATTCTGGGTGGTGGCAGCAACATCGTGCTGACCGGCGACGTCAAGCCCTTGGTGCTCAAAGTCGACATCAAGGGCCGGCGGCTGCTGCGCGATACCCCTCGCGCCTGGGTGGTCGAGGCCGGGGCTGGAGAAAATTGGCATGAATTCGTCGCGTGGACCTTGGACCAGGGTTACCCAGGGCTCGAAAACATGGCCCTTATACCGGGCACGGTAGGGGCATCGCCGGTTCAAAACGTGGGCGCTTACGGCGTCGAGCTGCAAGACCGGTTTGAGTCGCTGGACGCGATTGACCTGCAAACAGGCCAAACCTTCACCCTGGATGCTGCCCAATGCGGCTTTGGCTACCGTGATTCGGTCTTCAAGCATGCTTCACAGTCGCTGGGGTTGGCCGGGCGGGCACTGATCACCCGGGTGCGCTTTGCCCTGCCCAAGCCCTGGCGCGCCGTGCTCGGTTATGCCGATCTGGAAAAGAAGATGGCGCAGTCTCAGGTGTCCCACCCGACGCCGAAACAAATTTTTGACTGGGTGTGCGAGATCCGCAGAGCCAAGTTGCCCGACCCGGCGCTGATCGGCAACGCCGGGAGCTTTTTCAAGAACCCCACAGTCACGGCGGAGCAATGCGTGGACATCATCGCGCGCGATCCCAAAATCGTCTACTACCACTTGGTCGACGGCTCGGTCAAACTGGCCGCCGGCTGGTTGATTGACGCTTGCGGTTGGAAGGGCAAGTCAGTCGGCAATGCTGGCGTCTACGACAAGCAGGCCTTGGTGCTGGTGAACCGCGGCGGCGCCACCGGCGGCGAGGTCATGACCCTGGCCTACGCCATCCAGACCAGTGTCTACGAGCGCTTTGGCATCATGCTTGAAACTGAGCCTGTGGTGGTCTGACCGCCCAGGGCCCTTCAACCGTAATGGCAGATGTAGTGGTAAGACTCGCTAACCCTGATGTCGAACGACGCATTTGCCGGAACGCTGAACCGGTCTCCCGCGTTTGAGGTCTGCCAAACTTCGCTGCCTGCCAGGCGGTAGTCGCAACTGCCCGCCACGCATTCCATGATTTCGGGCGCACCTGTGCTGAAGGTCAGGCTGGCTGGCAGCACCACGCCGATTGATTTGCGGGTGCCATCCGCCAGTGTGAGGCTGTGGCTGACGCATTTGCCGTCAAAGTACACGCTGGCCTGGGTGGTGACGGTCACGTTGCTGAGGCTATTGGTGGTCATGGGATCCTTCTAATATCCAAAAAAGCCGCCATATTAGCGCCTGGATGGCTTGATTTAACGCACTGATTGACCTCAGTCGCCAAGTCGTGCGGGGCCACAGTGCAAAATCGGTCTCATGAAAAAAATCATGGCGTTGGGTGGAACCGGCTTTGTCGGAGCGCATGTCTGCGAAAAACTGGTCCGAGAGGGCTGGCGGGTGACAGTACCGACCCGACGGCGAGCCAACGCGCGGCACCTGCTTCATCTGCCGCTGCTCACTGTGCTGGAGTGCAACGTGCACGACGAAGCAGCCCTTGCCGCAGCTTTGGCAGGCCACGATGCGGTCATCAACCTGGTCGCGATCCTGCATGGCAGCCAGACTGCTTTTGACAAGGTTCATGTCGCTTTGCCACAAAAATTGGCACGTGCCAGCCGGTCGGCAGGGGTACGGCAGGTGGTTCATCTGAGCGCGCTGGGTGCCGATGCCCTGCAGCCGCAGGTGGCGCCATCCATGTACCTGCGCAGCAAAAGCCACGGTGAAGCCGCCTTGATTCAGGCAGCCGCCAGCGGCGCCCTGGCGCCATTCGCGTTGTCCATACTGCGCCCCAGCGTGATTTTTGGTGCTGAAGATAAGTTCATGAACCTGTTTGCAGGGCTGCTAAAGGTGGCACCTTTTGTGCCGCTGGCCGGCGCAGACGCACAGTTTCAGCCGGTCTGGGTAGAAGACGTGGCCAAAGCGGTAGTCTGTTGCTTGGCGCGTCCGCTCGGCATGTCCGCTGAACAAACGCCTCAGGTGCTGGAGCTGTGTGGCCCCGAGATCTTCACTTTGAAACAACTGGTTCAGCTGGCGGGCCAGCTCAGCGGCGTTCGGGAGGGGCGTGGCCGGCCGGTCTTCGGCCTACCGAATTGGCTGGGCCACCTTCAGGCAGCACTGATGTCACTGGCACCCGGCGAGCCTCTGATGAGTCGCGACAACCTGGATTCGATGCGCCAGCCCAACGTGGCCAGTGGCAAGCTGCCCGGCTTGGACTCCCTGGGTATCACACCTGCGGCGCTGCGGCCAGTGGCTCAGGCGTATCTGACGCAAAACCAGCCAGGGCAGGGCCTTCTCGGCCTGCGTAAACGCGCCAGCGGTCGCTAACGCAGCTCCGGGGTCAGGCTGCTGGCTTGTCGGTCAAACTCAACATGTCGGTTCCCACGTCCCCACCGAGCAGCCCGCTCTGAGCGTAAATGCCAAGTTTGGCTCGAGTATCCACAATGTCCAAGTTCCGCATGGTCAGTTGGCCAATACGGTCGGCAGGCGAGAACATCGACTCACCTTTTTCCATGGTGAGGCGTTCCGGATGGTAGGTGAGGTTCGCGGACTCGGTGTTGAGCAGTGAGTAGTCATTGCCGCGTCGCAGCTCAAGGGTCACCTCGCCGGTGATCGCCCGCGCCACCCAGCGCTGTGCGGTTTCTCTGAGCATGATCGCCTGCGGGTCGAACCAGCGGCCTTGGTACAACAGCCGGCCCAAGCGGCGGCCGTTGTCACGGTACTGCTCGATGGTGTCTTCGTTGTGGATGCCTGTCAGCAGTCGCTCATAGGCGATGAACAGCAGCGCCATGCCAGGCGCCTCGTAAATGCCGCGGCTCTTGGCCTCAATAATGCGGTTTTCGATCTGATCGCTCATGCCCAGGCCATGACGGCCGCCGATGCGGTTGGCCTCCATGATCAAGGCCACCAGGTCCGAGTATTCGACCCCGTTGAGTGCCACCGGACGACCCTCTTCAAAGCGTACGCGCACAGTCTCACGGGCAATGGCCACGTCTTCGCGCCAGAAGGCCACGCCCATAATCGGATTGACGATGGTCATGCCGCTGCTCAGGTGCTCCAGGTCTTTCGCCTCGTGGGTGGCGCCCAGCATATTGGAATCTGTGGAGTAGGCTTTTTCAGCCGACATCTTGTAGCCAAATCCGGCCTGCGTCATGAACGCTGACATCTCGGCCCGGCCACCCAACTCGTCGATGAACAATTGGTCCAGCCAGGGTTTGTAGATCTTTAGCGACGGGTTGGTCAGCAGGCCGTAACGGTAAAAGCGCTCGATGTCATTGCCCTTGAAGGTGCTGCCGTCGCCCCAGATGTTGACGTCGTCTTCCTTCATGGCCGCCACCAGCATGGTGCCGGTCACAGCGCGCCCTATCGGGGTGGTGTTGAAGTAGGTGAGGCCGCTGGTGGAAATATGGAAGGCGCCGCTTTGCAGGGCGGCGATGCCCTCAGCCGCCAATTGGGTGCGGCAATCGACCAGGCGCGCCAACTTTGCGCCGTACTGCATGGCTTTGCGCGGGATCTCGTCATAGTCGGGTTCGTCAGGCTGACCCAGGTTGGCGGTGTAGGCATAGGGCAGGGCGCCCTTGAGTTTCATCCAGTGCAGCGCAGCGCTGGTGTCTAGGCCGCCAGAGAAGGCAATGCCAACTTTTTGACCGAGCGGCAAGTTTTGGAGAATCGTGGCCATGGTGGTGTGGGGCGTTCGTTGAGAAAATCGTCAATTTTAGGCGACCCCTGCCGCGGTACCCCTGTTCAGCCTGGCCTGCCAGTCGGCCGGATCAAAGCCCACGCTGACCTCACCCCCCAGCCACTGCACCACTGGCCGCCGTATCACGCTGGGTTGGGACCGCATCAGCGCGCTGGCACTGGTGGCGTCAGTCACGCCTGCCCGCTCAGCGTCACTGAGCTTACGCCAGGTCGTGCCGCGGGTGTTGAGCAGGGCCTGCCAGCCAAGCTGCGCCAGCCAGCGCGCCAGGGCGGCCTCGTCCACCCCTTGTTTCTTGAAGTCGACAAAGGCATGGGCCAAGCCGTGCGCGGCGAGCCAGGCGCGGGCGGCTTTCACTGTGTCGCAGTTGGGGATGCCGAAAATTGTGGGGTTGTTGGCTGCTTGGTTCATACCGCCATCATGCCGCACTCGGCGACAATGTGCCCACCTATGAATACGGCACCCCAAACCCTGGACGAATGGCTCAGCTACTGCGAGCAGCTGCACCCCAAAACCATTGACATGGGCCTGGAGCGGGTGCACACCGTGGCCAGGCGCATGGGCCTGCGCCTGAGTTGCCCCGTCTTCACCGTCGCCGGCACCAATGGCAAAGGCTCCACCTGCGCCATGCTGGAGTCGGTTTTACGGCACGCCGGCTACCGCACTGGGGTTTACACCTCACCCCACCTGGTGCATTTTGAGGAGAGGCTGCGCCTGCAGGGTGAGCCAGTGAATGCTACTGAATTAGTAGCATCATTCTCAAGCGTGGAGAGGGCTAGGTGCCAAAATGACGAGGAAATCTCCCTCACTTATTTTGAGTTTTCCACTTTGGCTATTTTGGATGTGATGGCGCGCCAGCAGCTAGACGTGGCGATTCTGGAGGTGGGTTTGGGCGGCCGACTCGATGCTGTCAACATCATTGACCCAGATTGCGCCATCATCACCAGCATCGACCTTGACCACATGGAGCTGCTCGGCCCCGACCGCGAAAGCATCGGCTTTGAGAAAGCCGGCATCATGCGCACAGGACGCCCGGTGGTGGTGAGCGACCCGATGCCACCCCAAAGCGTGCTAGATCGCGCTCGTGACATTGATGCTGATCTGTGGCGTGCCGGTGTTGATTTTCAAGTGGCCGGCGACAAGCAGCAGTGGGGCTGGAGCACCTCGGCCGCACGTGGTAACCGTCGCTACAGCGGCCTGGCTTACCCGGCCTTGCGCGGCGCTAACCAACTCGTTAACGCGGCTGGTGTCCTGGCGGCATTGGCTGCGCTGCGTGAGCGACTGCCGGTGACGGCGCAGGCAGTGCGCAGCGGTTTGGGCCAGGTCGAGCTGACGGGGCGGTTCCAGATTGTCCCAGGCCAACCCACGCTGGTGCTGGATGTGTCGCATAACCCGCATTCGGTGGCTGCCTTGGCGGCCAATTTGGATGTGATGGGCTACTTTCCGACGACGCATGCGATCTTTGGTGCCATGGCCGACAAGGATCTTGCGCCCATGCTGGCCAAGGTCAACCCGTTGATCGACAGGTGGTATTTCACGGACCTGCCCACGCCAAGAGCCGACTCAGCCCATGGCCTGGCTGCCAAATGGCTGGCGCAAAACCAACGTAAGGACGCCGTGGCAACGACCTATGGCGACCCGTTGTCGGCGCTTCAAGCGGCCATGGCCGCAGCTGACCCCGCTGATAGAATTGTGGTGTTCGGATCGTTCTACACCGTGGGCGGCATTCTGAAAGACGGTATTCCCCGCCTGCAGGCGCGGCACATGGTTGATACCTGAAACCCTGACCCCTGACCCGGACCCTATGGCCTTTTTCAAGTCCCGCAGCAGTGGCGATGAATCCGCCACCGCACCGATCCCGCCCGAAAGTGTCGAGGCGGTTCGCAGGCGCGCCAAACATCGACTGATCGGCTCTGCTGTGCTGGTACTGGCGGGTGTCATCGTGTTTCCCTTGCTGTTTGACCAGCAGCCGCGACCCGTTTCGGTGGATATACCGATCGAAATACCCGACCGTAACAAGGTCAAACCCTTGAGTTTCCCGGCTGCTGCGCCCCCTGCAGTGGTAGCCGAGGCAGTGGTGACTGCCCCGCCGCCTGCCCCGCCCGCTGCCCCGGCGCAGGACATTGAAGAGATCCTGCCTACTGCACCCGCTGCCGTCGCGGTCTCCGCGCCCAAACCTGTGCCAATGTCCGCGCCGAAGGTGGACCAGGCTGCCAAGGCACAAGCGTTGCTGGATGGACAAGAGCCGCCAAAGCCTGGCGGCGACGTGGCCAGCCGTTATGTTGTTCAGGTTGGCGCTTTTGCCGACGCTGCACGGGCCCAAGAGGTGCGCCTGAAGGTCGAGCGGGCCGGGCTCAAGACCTATACCCATGTTGCTGAAACCAAAGAGGGGCGCCGCACCCGGGTCAGAGTAGGCCCGTTTGCGACCAAAGCGGAAGCAGACCGGGTTGTCGAAAAAATCCGTCGGCTTGAGTTGCCGGCGAACATCCTGACGCTTTGAGTTTGCCCGTTCCTCGTTATGCAGGTTCTTGACTGGATCATCCTGGCAGCATTGACCTTGTCGATGCTGTTGGGTGCTTGGCGCGGCCTGGTCTACGAGGTGTTGTCGGTGTTGGGTTGGGCGGCGGCATTTATTTTGGCGCAATGGTTCGCGCCCGATATGGCCCAGCTACTGCCCATGCGCGGGGCTGGCGAGGCGGTGCGCTACGCCGCCGGCTTTGTGTTGGTTTTTGTGCTCTCTGTTTTTGTTGCTGCGTTGCTGGCTCGGCTGGCCAAAACCCTGTTTTCAATGGTCGGGTTGCAGCCTGTCGACCGCATTCTGGGCGCAATTTTTGGCCTGGTGCGTGGCACCGTGCTGGTGCTGGCGGCGGCAGTGGTCGTCACCATGACCCCTCTGAAGACCAGCGACTGGTGGCGCGACTCTTTGGGCGCGGGCATCGCCAGCGCGGCCGTCAAAGGCCTGAAGCCTCTGCTGCCGAAAGAATTTGGAAAGTACTTGCCCTGAGGCTGCGTCAAACACGCACCCCGGGCGGATTGGAAACCTATGTGTGGAATTGTTGGTGTTGTCAGCAACGCTCCTGTCAATCAGCTGATCTATGACGCCTTGCTGCTCCTGCAGCACCGGGGCCAGGACGCGGCCGGCATCGTCACGCAGCAGGAGCGCAAGTTCTTCATGCACAAGGCCAAGGGCATGGTCCGCGATGTGTTCCGCACCCGCAACATGCGCTCGCTGCCGGGAAACTGCGGCCTGGGCCAGGTGCGCTACCCCACCGCTGGAAACGCCTACAGCGAGGAAGAAGCCCAGCCTTTTTACGTGAATGCGCCCTTTGGCATCGTGCTGGTGCACAACGGCAACCTCACCAACGCCAAGGCGCTCAAGGCCGAGCTGTTCAGCACCGACCACCGGCACATCAACACCGAGAGCGACTCCGAGGTGCTGCTCAACGTGCTGGCGCACGAAATCGACAAAACCACGCGGGGCCTGCCGCTGCAGCCGGCCGACGTGTTTGACGCCGTGCGTAAGGTACACAGCCGGGTCCGCGGCTCTTATGCCGTGATTGCCCTGATCGCCGGGCACGGCGTGCTGGCATTTCGTGACCCCTTTGGCATTCGGCCGCTGTGCCTGGGACGCAGCGAGGGCACCGTGGTGGTGGCCAGCGAATCGGTGGCTTTGGAGGGCACAGCGCACCGCTTTGAGCGCAACGTAGCCCCGGGCGAGGCCATCTTTATTGACCTGAATGGCACCGTCCATGCGCAGCAGTGCGCCGAACACCCGGTGCTGAACCCCTGCATCTTTGAGTTTGTCTACCTGGCCCGGCCGGATTCGGTCATGGACGGCATCTCTGTCTACCAGGCACGGCTGAACCTGGGCGAGACCCTGGCCAAGCGGGTGATCTCCACGGTGCCGCCGAACGAGATTGACGTGGTCATCCCCATCCCCGAATCCAGCCGCCCCAGTGCCGCCCAACTGGCGCAGCTGCTGGGCCTGCCCTACCGGGAGGGCTTTGTTAAAAACCGCTACGTGGGGCGCACCTTCATCATGCCGGGGCAGGCCGTGCGCAAAAAATCCGTGCGGCAAAAGCTCAATGCGATCGCCAGCGAGTTCAAGGGCCGCAACGTGCTGCTGGTGGACGACTCCATCGTGCGCGGCACCACCAGCCGCGAGATTGTGCAAATGGCGCGCGATGCCGGCGCCCGCAAGGTTTACATGGCCAGCGCCGCGCCGCCGGTGCGCTACCCCAATGTGTACGGCATCGACATGCCCACCAGCCATGAGCTGGTGGCGCACGACCGCACGGTGGAGCAGATTCGCGAGATCATCGGCTGCGACGCCCTGATCTACCAGGACGTGGACGCCATGAAGCGCGCCATCGGCTCGCTCAACCCGGGCATCCAGGGCTTTGACGCCTCGTGTTTTGACGGCGTTTACGTGACCGGCGACATCACCGCCACTGACATCGCCCGGCTCAATGCCGACCGCCCCCAGCACGAGGAGCCCTTGGAGGACAACTCGCGCTTGGCTTTGCCCAACCATGAAGACTGAGCCATGACCCAGCCCACACCACCCCGCCCCCTGCACCGCGACACGCTGGCCGTGCGCGAGGCCGTGGCGCGCAGCCAGTACGGCGAAAACTCGGAAGCCCTGTACCTGACCAGCGGCTATGTGCAGCCCACAGCCGAGGCCGCTGCGCACCGCTTTGCCGGTGAGGAAGAAGGCTACACCTACGGCCGCTACGGCAACCCCACCGTGAGCAGCTTCGAGCAGCGCCTGGCCGCGCTGGAAGGCACTGAGGCCGCCATTGGCACCGCCTCGGGCATGTCCGCCATTTTGATGATGTGTTTGGCCCTGCTCAAGGCCGGTGACCACATCGTGTGCTCGCGTTCGATGTTCGGCTCCACCATCCGGCTCATTGGCACTGATCTGGCCCGCTTTGGCGTGGAATCCACCTTTGTGTCGCAAACCGACACCGCCGCCTGGCAGGCCGCGATGCGCAGCAACACCCGGCTGCTGTTTGCCGAGACGCCCACCAACCCCCTGACCGAGGTGTGCGACATCCAGGCTCTGGCCGATATTGCCCACAATGCCGGCGCCCTGCTGGCGCTGGACAACTGCTTTGCCACGCCGGCGCTTCAGCGCCCGGTGCTGTTTGGGGCCGACATCATCATGCACTCAGGAACCAAGTACCTGGACGGCCAGGGCCGCGTGATGGCGGGTGCCCTGTGCGCCAGCCAGGCGATGGTCACCGAAAAGTTTTTGCCGGTGCTTAAAAGCGGCGGCATGTCGCTGGCGCCTTTCAACGCCTGGGTGGTGCTCAAGGGCCTGGAAACGCTGGACCTGCGCATGCGCGCCCAATCTGACCAGGCGCTGGCCCTGGCACAGTGGCTGCAAGACCACCCGGCCGTGAGCCGGGTGCACTACCCTGGGCTGGCCAGCCACCCGCAGCATGCGTTGGCCATGGCGCAGCAATCGGGCGTGGGCGGTGCGGTGCTGTCGTTTGACGTGAAAGCTGCCGACCCCGAGCAGGCCCGCGCGCGTGCCTTTGCCGTGCTGGACGCGATGCAGGTGCTGTCGCTGTCCACCAACCTGGGCGACACCAAAACCTTGGCCGCCCACCCGGCCAGCACCTCGCATGGCCGCTTGACCGAGCCGCAACGCCAGGACGCCGGCATCGGCCAGGGCCTGATCCGCGTGGCGGTAGGTCTGGAACACATCGACGACATCAAGGCCGACCTGGCCCTTGGCCTGGATACTTTGTCATGAGCAAAACCCGCACCCGCTTCGCCCCGTCGCCCACCGGCTTCATCCACCTGGGCAACATTCGCTCGGCGCTGTACCCCTGGGCCTTTGCCCGCGCTACTGGCGGCGACTTTATTCTGCGCATTGAAGACACTGATCTGGACCGCTCCACCCAGGCCGCAGTAGACGTCATCATCGAAGGCATGGCCTGGCTGGGGCTGAACTACGACGAAGGCCCGTTTTACCAAATGCAGCGCATGGACCGCTACAAGGCGGTGCTGGCCGAGCTGCAGGCCGCCGGTCATGTGTACCCCTGCTATAAGAGTGTGGCCGAGCTGGACGCCCTGCGTGAGGGCCAGATGGCCGCCAAACAAAAGCCGCGCTACGACGGCACCTGGCGCCCCGAGCCCGGCAAAACCCTGCCACCGGTGCCGGCCGGTGTGGCACCAGTGCTGCGCTTCAAGAACCCGCTGCACGGCGTGGTGGCCTGGGACGACAAGGTCAAGGGCCGCATCGAGATCAGCAACGACGAGCTTGACGACCTGGTCATTGCCCGACCAGCCGGCCCTGGTGAGCCGGTGGGCACGCCCACCTACAACTTTTGCGTGGTGGTGGACGACATCGACATGGCCATCACCCACGTGATCCGGGGCGACGACCACGTCAACAACACGCCGCGCCAGATCAACATCTTTGAAGCCCTGGGCCATGTGCCGCCGGTGTATGCGCACCTGCCCACTGTGCTCAATGAGCAGGGCGAGAAGATGAGTAAGCGCAACGGCGCCAAACCTGTCACCCAGTACCGCGACGAAGGCTACCTGCCAGATGCCATGGTGAACTACCTGGCCCGCCTGGGCTGGAGCCATGGCGACGACGAAATCTTCAGCCGCGAGCAATTTTTGCAGTGGTTCAACCTGGACCACCTGGGCCGCAGCGCCGCCCAGTTTGACGAAGCCAAGCTGCGCTGGGTCAACGCCCAGCACCTCAAGGCCACGGCGGATGAGGTGCTGGCCCCGCTGGTGGCGCAGCAGTTGCAGCGCCGCGCCGTGCCGGTGGACGAGCGCCTGCCCCGCATCTGCGCCCTGTTTAAAGACCGCTGCGACACCCTGCTGGTGCTGGCCGACTGGGCCCAGGCCTTTTATGCCGACGTGCGCCCGTCGTCAGAGGAAGTGGCCCAGCACGTGACGGACGCGGTGCGTCCGGCGCTGGCGCTGCTGGCAAGCAAGCTGGCCAGCTGCGACTGGCAGCGCGCCGCCATTGCCGCCGCCATCAAAGAGGTGCTGGCCGCCTGCGCCCTAAAGATGCCACAGCTGGCCATGCCGGTGCGAGTACTTGTGATGGGCACGGCCCAGACGCCATCGCTGGATGCGGTGCTGGAACTGTGCGACCGAGAAAAAGTGCTGCAGCGGCTCCAAGCTACCTGAAAATTGACGCTATAATTTAAGGCTCGGAAAACGGAATTGCCAGTGTGACTCAGGTCACGGGTAGCTCGGGTAGAAGGGGGTATAGCTCAGCTGGGAGAGCGCTTGCATGGCATGCAAGAGGTCAGCGG
>JBBAPO010000027.1:29073-77593 GCA_040400795.1 Rhodoferax sp. | reverse complement strand
TGGGGCTTTGGGATGAGCGCACCGAGGCCGCGCTGGCAGACACCCTGCAGCGGGCGCGCCGGCTGGCACCGCCCACACCGGTCTGTATTCAGCTGGCGCACGCCGGCCGCAAGGCCTCCAGCGCCTTACCGTGGCAGGGTGGGCAGTTGCTCAGCCCGGCCCAGGGCGGTTGGCAAACCGCTGGCCCGTCGGCGCTGCCTCAATTGCCCAATGAGCCACCACCGACCGAGCTCAGCCTTGAGGCCATGGCCGACATCCGCACGGCGTTTGTGGCAGCTGCTCGGCGCTCGGCAGCCATGGGTATCGAGGCGATCGAGCTGCACGGCGCCCACGGCTACCTGCTGCACGAGTTCCTGTCACCCATTGCCAACCAGCGCACCGACGCCTACGGCGGCTGTTTCGAGAACCGCATCCGTTTTCCACTGGAGCTGTTTACCGCCGTGCGTCAGGCGTTTGACGGCGTGCTCGGCATTCGCATTTCTGCCTCAGACTGGATTGAAGGCGGCTGGGACCTGACACAAAGCAGCGAGTTTGCAGCGCGCCTGAAGACCGCTGGTTGCGACTTCATTCACGTGTCATCGGGTGGCGTGTCGCCGCAACAAAAAATTGCGCTCGGCGCTGGCTACCAAGTGCCTTTTGCCCGGGCCATCCGCCAGAACAGTGGCATGGTGACCACCGCGGTTGGGATGATCACCGAGGCCGCACAGGCTGAGGCCATCCTGCAAGCCGGCGATGCCGACCTGATTGCGCTGGCGCGGGCCTTTTTGTACCAGCCACGCTGGGGCTGGCAGGCCGCCGCTGCGCTGGGCGGCACCGTGAAGGCCACCTCGGCCTACTGGCGTTGCCTGCCGCGCGAGGCGCAGTCGGTGTTTGGCCAGGTGTCGGTCGGGGGGCGTTGAACGACCCTGCGCGACCCTGACCCCCTGACCGCGCCTGACCCGAGCTTTAGGGCTTGCGCTGCTCCAGCTTCAGGCCCACAGCGGTACTGCGGCGAAAACCTTTCCAGTAGGTGTGGTCGCTTTTCAGCGCGCCATTGGCCTCGGCCGACCATTTGCCATCTTGCGCACTCTCCACAAGATTCAGGTAGCTGTCCATGGTGGCGTCGCTCTTGAGGTGCTTGGCCAGAAAGGCGGTGACAAAGTGCTGCGCAATGTTGTTCATGCGAACGTTGTCCCACACCGCATCGGTGTAATGCTCGCCGCAGCCCCAGGAGCCATCGCCACACTTGAGTGACTGCATTTCTTTGGGGGCAGGCATGGGCGCAGCCGCATTGTGGCCGGCGTTATCGTAGGTCAGCAGGTAGCGGGGCGCATTAACGCTGCCCTCATAAATGTTGCGCACGCCCGGTGCATAGCCCGAGGTGCTGTCCACACTGCCGGCCACAAAGAACACCGGTGTCTTGATGGCAGCCAGACCGGCGGCGTCCCAAAAGCCGGCGTTCCAGCCCCAGGGGGCAAAGGCCACGGCCGCCTTGACGCGCGGGTCCATGGACGCAGCATGGGCTGGGTTGCCAGCCTGGCGCACGGCCAGGGCACCGTTGGGCGTGCCCCAGCTGAAACCGACGCTGGCTGCGGTAAACCCGCCACCAATGGTGTTGACCA
This sequence comes from Rhodoferax sp., assembly GCA_040400795.1. GTDB lineage: Bacteria > Pseudomonadota > Gammaproteobacteria > Burkholderiales > Burkholderiaceae_C > Rhodoferax. The sequence goes on along the minus strand of JBBAPO010000027.1, from coordinate 75,992 downwards.
CGCCGTAGCCGCCCATCGAGTAACCAATCAGGCCAGTTTGGTCTGCATTGACCATGCCTTTGAGCGTGCCGGCCGGGTCACTGGCGCCCAGGCGTGCCATTTCATTGAGCACAAACAGCTGGTCCAGCGGGCGGTTGAGCAGGGTGCTGCCAAAAGCGGTCTGGTTGTCGTACGTGCTGTCGGTATGGTCGATCGACGCCACCACATAGCCCTTGCTGGCGAGGTTTTCGCCCAGGTGGCTCATCAGAAAGCGGTTGCCCGGGTAGCCGTGCGAGATGATCAGCAGCGGGTAAGGGCCGGTGCTGGCATCGGGCAGGGCATCCCGCACAGCGCGGCCGACCAACGTGACCTCAGTCTTGCCGTCGCGCGGCAGCACCTTGTACTGGCCGGCCGGCGCCTGGCCTGCCGCCAGCTTGGCGGGGTACCAGACCTCTACCGTCAGCGGCCGGTCATACATGGGCATGGGCTGGCCGGCCTTGAATTTGACAATGTCCTGCTGCCCCGGGTTGACCAACTTGAGGGTTTTGACACCCACATTCAGCTTGCCGTAGGGCGCCAGCTCAGGCGCGTCGGAGCGGATGGTATCGATACGGTTGTCTTGCGCCTGGACGGCGCCTGAGAGGGCCAACAGGGCGGTCAGCCCCGTGGCGATGGCGTGTTTGAACATGGTTTGTCCCTTAAAAATAAGAATCTGCACACTGCGGGTGGCAGCTTACCCGTGCGCCGTTAAAGGCGTCACCGCCAGATGTAACCTTTGGGACAACCCGGGGGCTTGAGGGCGCTGTGGACTCTTAGCGGCGCTCTAATTCGCCGGCGCGCGCCTGAGCCCGCGGAATCCAATAGGCCAAGTGCCCCGCTGCAAGAAAAGACAGCACGCCGGTCACTGCGATACCTGCGCCCAGCGTCAACGTGGCCGCCAGCAGCGACAGCAGTACCGGGCCGAACGAGGCGCCGACGTCCGCCATCAGGCGCCATAGGCCCAGGAAATGCGCACGCCCCTGGCGCGGTGAGTGATCGGCCCCGAGCGTCATCATCATCCCCGAACCGATACCGTTACCAAATGCGATGGCCATGGCCACCAGCAGCAGAGTCTGTGCGTTGTGCGTGAGCGGCAACGCCAGCAACCCGGCGCCCATGATGACCAAGGACGGCACCACCACCCAACGCCGACCCATCTGGTCCATGACTTTGCCGGCCGGGTAAAAAAGCAACATTTCGACACCGCTCGCCAAGCCGTAAATCACGGATATCACTGAGGCTTCGAGTGCAAGGTGATCGGCCCAGAGCGGGATCACGGTTTGCCTGGTCGTCCGCACCGCGCTGACCAGCAACATGCCCAAGCCAAGCGTGACGAAGACATGCCGATTGGCACGCAAGGTCGACAAAATTGTCGCCGTCCTCGGCGTGGCGCTGGTGGCATCCCGACGCTCACCGACAGCGTGCAGACCCAGATCGGGCATGCGTGCGGCCAAGGCACCAGAGGCCAGCAGCGCCACCATGCCAACGCCATAAGCGCCAGCCAGCCCGTAGAAGTGAATGGCTGCTGCGGCAACGAAAGGGCCGATGAACATGCCAATGCGCATGCTGCCACCCAGTGTGGACATGGCCCTTGCCCGGTATTCGACCGGCACCACCTCGGTGAGGTAGCTTTGCCTCGCCAGGGAGAAGACCGCCTGTGACATGCCGATCATGAGCGCTCCGATCGCAAACACGCCAATGTGGCCAGACCATCCACACAGCGCCATCGCTATGGCGCACCAGATGGCGCCAGCAACAATAGTCCAGCGCTCCCCATGGCGCATCGTGATCAGCGACGCCGGGATGTTGCTCAGCAACGATCCGATGCCAATCAGGCCCACCAGCAGGGCGGTCACCGACACCGAGGCGCCCATCGCCCGGGCCGTGAGCGGAATCACCGGCAGAATCGCGCCCTCGCCCAGTCCAAACAGCAGGGAAGGCCCGAAGGCGGTGAGAGCAATTTGCCGGAGCGAGAAGGCAGCGGGGGTCATCGGTGCACTGTACGGCATGCGGTGGTGGCAATGGCATGATTCCGACCACGGCCGTCCCGAACCCGCAACTGCGCGCCTACTTTGGCGATGATGCGGCGCTGGACCCGGGAGACTTTGCCCGGCAAGCCCATCAAATGGCCACGGCCAGGCGGGCGGCTGGCAAGGCGCAGGCCGTCTACCAGCTCAACAGGCATCGCCATCTGTCTGAGGTTTACGCAATCAACACGGCAGATGATGCGTTTGGCAAGCTGTTATTGTGCTTTGTGATCGCGATAATCGGCCAGCCGTTGATGAAACCGTATCAGGCTATGCGCCGATGGTGTTTAGACGGTCTGGGTTAATCTTATGCTATATTTTTAATAGCAAACTACTTAGGCAGGACAAGGGCTAGAGCCGAATTTTGTTCTGAAGCTTCACGAATTTACGCCAGAACACCCAGCCCATGTTTCTGGACCACTGCCAACAGCCTGAGCGCCATGCCGCTGGGCTGTTTGCTGCCAGACTCCCACTTTTGAACGGTGGACTCACTCGTATTGAGGTACCTTGCAAAAACAGGCTGGCTGACATGCGCTTGCTCCCGAATGTTTTTGATCTGGCCAGGAGCCAGCGTGGTCGGCACGGCCAGGCAGGACGCATCAAATTGACGCATGGTCGTCTGGTCAAGAGCACCTACCTTTTGCAACGCGGTCGCAGAGGCATGAATCGCAGCCAAGGCGTCACTTTTAAATTTCTGTTTTGTTGTCAAAGCAAATCTCCACAAAATCTCTGTTGATCAGCAACTGTCCCACTTGATGGTCCCTCAAGCTTGCATAACTGCTGGCCAGCATGCGAAACGCAAGTAACTCATCGTTCTCGATGTTCTCCCGGTCTTTCTTGGCGAAGAGATACTCATAAATCCAATATTTGCCGCCTTTGACCAAAAGGATTGATCGGTGAAGGTTGTTATTGAGCCGCTTCTTGAAAACACCGCCACCCAGATCATCCACTTGCCCCAACAAAACCTGTTGAATAGCCACACACAGCTCAACGTCTTTGATCTTGGCCTTCTTTGCATCCTTGGCAAATCTACCCGTCTTGAATGCACGATTTAACGGATTGAATTCCATTGTTCAGTGTAGCACCTGGTGTTACCTATTGCAAAGCCAATCTATTGGAGACACGACGGTTAGACGTGACATCCCCTACGGACCGGATACCCGGCATCGGCATGACGCCTTGGCGGCCGGGGCCGCCCAAGTGGCGCAGTACCTGGCTGTCCCAAAGTTTCACTTGCGTCACGGCGCCGGCATCCAGGGCGCGGTGATGTAGTCCGGGTGGTGGACTGAGCCCTGCCTCAGCTCTACGCTTATGCGGCGCTAGACCCGGAAAACTTTGCCCGCCAAGCCCATCAGCTTGGGTCAGGCGCGACGCGCTGGCGCAATGGGTACAAGCCGTCAATGAGCACGGCTTGGGTGTTCGACCAGGTTGAGACCGATCCTCGCGCTCACTTGATCTGCCTTGCACCCTCGCGTGGGTTGAGCAACTGCCAGGATTCGGCCGGTGTAGCCACCTCCCGGCCGCACTCATGGGCAATCGACACAATGCGCCGAATCAGGTCGGCATTGGTCGGCATCCCGAGTTCGTTGTAGGGGTGGTCACCCAGCCCGATGGAAATATGCCCGCCCTGGGAAATGATCGCCGCGGCCAGCCCGAACAAATTACCGCCATAGCTCATGGCCGTCCATTCCACGCGCTTGCCTGGCGGCAGAAAGTCAAGGTGGGCCTGCAAGCCCTTGAGCGTGCCCGGATGTCCGCCCAGGTACACGTTGTCGGTCATCACCAAGCACATGTAGAGCGGCTCATCAAGCAGACCCATGTCGGCGAAGGCATTCACATAACGCAGAAAGCCAATGTTGAAGCAGGTCAGATAGGGCTTGAGACCAGCCTCCCTGATGCGCTTGGCAAAGTACATTAGGTCGCCCGTCGGGTTGGCGTAGACCTGTGTCGTGGTTTCAAACTGCTTGGAGGCCGGGTTGTAACGGTCGACATTGATCGACCCCATGTCCATGGGCACGAAGTGCGGCGCCACCGACTTGTCCTTCGCCAGTTCCACAATGTGACGTAAGCGACCCTCTGCGCTGTGGTCATCCATGGTGTTGTACCCCAGTGTGGGATGCACCAGGATGTCAGATGCGCGGCGGATGCGGCGGATGATGTCCGAGTACACCTCGGCGCTGTGCTCTGGCGCGCCGTCAGGCTTGCGGGCATGGAAGTGCACAATCGCGGCCCCCGCATCCCGACAGGCCACGCTCTCGTTGGCGATCTCCTCGGGGGTGTAGGGCACATTGATGTTGCCCGCTTCACGCATCATGTACTCGTTGATGCGTGCCTCAATGATCAGTTTCTTCATGCAGTATCCTCCAGTTGGTGCAACACTCGCGCCTGTCTGTCCGGACGATTGTTGAAGTAAAACCAGCCCTGGTCAAGCGCTATGGCCAGGCGGCGGACTTACCGTGACGCCGAAGGCGGTGTCTGTCCGTCAGAGGCGCCGGAACACAATCGGCAGGCTGGCAAAGGCGTCGTGGTAGCTGTCTGTATTGCGCTTTGGCGCGTTAGTCGGGTCCAGTTCGGCGCCGGCGCGGTACAGCGCTGTCAGTACCCCAAGGATGGTGCCCAGCGTCGGATCGGTGTCGTCGTAGCTGTTTGACAGCCCAGTCACCAGTGCACGGCCAATGCAGGTGTGCACGCCGGCGCCAAAAGTCAGGCCCCAGGGCGGTGGCCGCCTGCTGAACGGCCGATGCGGATTGAACTGCAAGACGTCCGACCCGAACAGGGCGGGATCACGATTGGCTTCTGAAAAGAACAGGGCGATGCGATCATCCTTGCAGAAAAAGCGCCCGCTGCTGGCCAGAGTGACATCCTTCAGGGCGATGCGCAGCAAGGCGGGCACAGGTTGGTGCAGGCGCAAGGACTCGCTGGCTGCCGCGCGCAGGAACTCAATGTCTGTGGCGCGTTCACGGTCCTCCGGGTGTGCTGCCCACCACTGGTCAAGGTGCCAAAGCACATGGGGCAGCGCATGCGCAGTGGTCTGCGTCCCCGCCACCAGAAACAGGGCGCACTCGCGCCAGACATAGGCGTCTTCGCCGTCACGACCCTCCTCACCGAGCTGGGCCAGCACACTCAACAAGTCCATCGGCAGATCCGACTTTTGCAGCTCACCCGCTTTGCATCGAGAGGCCAGCACCTGCCGACGCTCAAGCGCCGGTTGGAGAAAGTCACGGATCAATTCGCGGCGCGCCAGTATGCCCTCTTCAAGGACCTCAGCATGATTTCGGGTTGACCACTCCACCCCCGAGGCCGCCTCAAGCTTGGCCACCAGGGCTTGCAAGCGGGTTCGCTGGACAGGGTCATCCACATCATCGACGCCGGTCACACCCGCAGAAACGCCAATCAGAAAGCCACGCAGCAATGGCACCAGATCTGCACGGACCAAGCCGTCCTGGTCACGCGTACCCGCCAATGCATCCAACGTACGTGCAATAGCGGGAAGGAGTGCATCGCGTTCATTGCGCTTGAGTGCCTCGTGCGAAAACAGGGTCATGAGTGCGCGTCGACGCTGCCGATGTTCCTGGCCGTCGATGGTCACCAGGGAGCCGCCATACACCGGACCGCTCTCCCTGTGAGAGCCTTGGTGAAAGTCTGCAGAGCGCAGGATTTCGTCAATCTCGGCAAAGGTCTCCACGCGCGGGAACTGTCCAAGGAACTCTGTCACGGATTGCGGGGCCTGCTGCGGTGTACTTGAAACAGTTGTGCTCATCGTCGTGTCACTCCGAAGGTTCTTGCCCATGGGGAAGGGCCGTCAGCAAACCACACCCCCGCAGCAGCAGCGCCACCACATGCTCGGTGGCGCGGGCCTGGTCGGCGGCGCCCAGTTCGGGGCGGCCCAGCACGGCGCAGACCTGCACATCAAAGTCGGCATAGGTTTGGGTGGCAGCCCAGATGGTGAAAAACAGGTGCACAGGGTCGACCGAGGCCATGCGCCCGGCGGCGATCCAGCCCTTAATCACGGCCGCCTTGGCGTGCACCAGGTCGTGCAGCTCGGTGGCCAGCAGGGTCTTTAGCACCGGTGCGCCGTGCAGCAGCTCGTTGGCAAATACCTTGGAGGCATGAGGGCGCTGGGCCGACAGCGCCATTTTGTCGCGGATGTAACGCTCGATCGCCGTGCGCGGGTCAGCCTCGGGCACGATGCCGAGGGTGGGCTGCAACCAGTCGCTCAGGATGCGCGCCAGCACCGTGCGGTAAAGCACCTCTTTGCTGCCAAAGTAATAGTGCAGGTTGGCCTTGGGCAGGCCAGCGGCCTCGGCAATGGCCGCCATGGTGGCGCCGCCAAAGCCGGCACCGGCAAACACCCGCTCGGCGGCAGCCACGATCTGGGCTTCGTTGTTCTGCCGGATCTGGCCTTTGGCCAGGTCGTCGGCCGGCGCCAACGAGGAGGAAGAGGGGGAGTGCGTCATGTCAGCCATAAAAAAGGGGCCCTACCCTTGAGGATAAGGCCCCGGCGCGCCAGGGGCGCGGCAGCGTGTTTACTTCTTGCTGGCAGCTTCCCAGACAGCGTGGGTGTAGGCAGCCTTGCCCGGGTCTTTCTTGATCACCGGCGAGCTGCCGCCGGCCAGCAGCACCTTGACAGTGCGCTCATAGGCGGCGGGCTCCAGGTAGCCGACCTTTGGCGTGCCAGCGTTGGTGATCAGCTTGGCCACGTTCTCCATCTGGCGCTTTTGCACCTTGAGTGTGGCGCTTCCCGAGGCGTCGGCGGCCACCACCAGTTTGGCGGCTTCTTCTGGGTTTTTGACTGCGTCGTTCCAGCCTTTGAGGGTGGCCTTCAAAAACTTGCCCATGCGCGCCACAAAGGCTGGGTCTTTGAGCTTGGCTTCCATCACGTACAGACCGTCTTCCAGCGTGGCCACGCCTTCTTTTTCATAGAAGAAGGTGATCAGGTCGCTCTCTTTGACACCTGCATCCACCACCTGCCAGTACTCGTTGTAGATCATGGTCGAGATGCAGGCGGCCTGGTTTTGCAGCAGTGGGTCGACGTTGAAGCCCTGTTTCAGGATCTTGATGTCAGAGTCGGTTTTGTAGCCGAGCTTGGTCATCCAGTTGAGGAAGGGGTACTCATTGCCGCCGTACCAGACGCCCAGGGTCTTGCCCTTGAAGTCTTTGGGGCTGGCCACGCCGCTGGCTTTTTTGCAGGTCAGCATCAGGCCCGACTGGTTGAACACCTGGGCGATGTTGACCAGCGGCACGCCGGCCTCGCGGGAGGCGAGCGCTGAGGGCATCCAGTCCACCACCACATCGGCGCCGTTACCGGCAATCACCTGAGCAGGCGCCACGTCGGGGCCGCCGGGTTTGATAGTCACGTCCAGGCCTTCGGCCTTGTAGTAGCCCTTGCTCTGGGCCACGTAGTAGCCGGCAAACTGGGCTTGCGGCAGCCACTTCAGCTGCACCGTGACCTTGTCGGCTGCCTGCGCAGTGGCGCCGCACACGACGAGCACCGCGGCCAACAGGCCGTGGGTAAGTTTGGAAGAACGGGTCATCAAAAGCTCCTTTGGGGTTGAAGAAAAAAAGTCGGCCAGCAACGGCCTCGTACGGGACAGGGGAACAAACTGGGCTTTGGCAAAGGGGCTCATGATGTCAAGTGCCCACGGCCTCGCGCACCGAGGGGTGCCAAAACGCAAACCGCCGTTCAAGCCGCAACAGCAGCGTGTAGGCCAGTGAGCCTGTCACCGCGGCCACCACAATCGCGCCCCACACCAGGGGCATGTTCATGCGAGACGCCTCGGTGGAAATGCGAAAGCCCAGGCCAGAGGTGGGCGAGCCAAAAAATTCGGCGACGATGGCGCCAATCAGGGCCAGCGATGCATTGATCTTGAGCGCGCCAAACATGAAAGGCAGCGCCACCGGCAGCCGCAGCGCCAACAGGGTGCCACCGTAAGTGGCGGCATAGCTGTGCATCAGCTCCCGCTCCAGCTTGCCCGAGGCCTGCAGCCCGGCCAGGGTGGACACCAGCATCGGGAAAAACGTCATCAACACCACCACCGCCGCTTTGGATGGCCACTCAAAGCCAAACCACATCACGGCAATGGGCGCCACGGCCACCAGTGGAATGGTGCTGGTGAGCGAGGCCAAGGGCAGCAGACCGCGCTGCAAAAAGGGCTGCCGGTCAATGGCCAGCGCCACGCCAAAGCCCAGGGCCGAGCCCAGTACCCAGCCCAGCACAACGGCCTTCAGCACAGTCTGAGTGAAGTCGCGCCACAGCGTCGGCCAGTGCTCCAGCATGGACTGCAAGATCATGACCGGTGGCGGCAACAGCACACGCGGCACCTGAAAAGCCACCACCAGCAATTGCCAGAAGTACAGCAACCACAAGCCAAACAGGGCCGCGGTCAACGTGCCCATCCAGCGTGGGCGGTTAAACGCCGCCAGACTGCGAACCGACTGCACCGCCAGCAACGCCTGCGCCGACGTGGCCAGCCAAAACAGCGGCGTTGGGGGCGCGGCACCCTGGGCCGCGGGCAGCTGCACCAGCAACAGTGCCCCCAGCAAAGCAGCGCCAACCATGGCTACAGCGGATTTGACCTGGGTTGTCATGCCTGCCTTCGCTGGCGCAGGGCCAGGTGCTCCAGGGCAGCCACCACACTGGTCAGCACCAGGCCAAGTAACGCCGACATCAACAACGCAGACCAGATCTGCACCGTGTTGCCATAGTAAGAGCCGGTCAGCAGGCGTGCGCCCAAGCCGGCCTGGGCGCCGGTTGGCAACTCAGCCACCATGGCGCCCACTAGGCCGGCAGCGATACCCACCCTCAGCGCCGGGAACAAAAACGGCAACGAGGCGGGCAGCCGCAACAACCACAGGGCCTGCCAGCGGCTAGCAGCATAGGTGTGCAGCATTTCGGTCTCGATGCGCAGGGGGGAGCGCAGGCCCTGCACCATGGCCACCGTCACCGGGAAAAAACACAGGTACATCGCGATCACCGCCTTGGGCGCCACGCCGGCAAAGCCCAGGCTGCCCAAAATGACCAGCACAATCGGCGCAATCGCCAGCACCGGCACACTTTGCGAGGCCACGATCCAAGGCAGCAGTGCGCGGTCCAGCGTGCGCGAGTGCACGATGCAGACCGCCAGCAGCAGGCCCAGTAGACTGCCCAGCACAAAGCCCCACAGGGTGGACTCGGCGGTGACGGCCACATGAAACAGCAGGTTGCGAGGCGAATCAAGTGGCCAGTCCACCAAGCTAGACCAAAAATCTGCCGCCACTTGGTGCGGGGCGGGCAACACCGGGCGCTCCATGGCCATGGTGGCGGTGAAAAGGTCCTGCCAGCCCCAGAGCTGGTCGCGCAACACCCGCTCTATCGCACCCGGCGCATTGAGCAGCCAGGCGCCGCCATACCAGATCAGCAGCACCAACAGAACTATGGACGCCACGGGCAGGCCGCGCAGCCGAAGCCGTGCGCCCAGTGGCGGTGGCAGGGTGTCAGCCATGGTGGCCGTCGGCCAACGCCAGCCGAACCGAATGCGCCAGCGCAATGAACTCAGGGCTGTCGCGCAGGCCCAGGTGGCGCTCATCGGGCAGGGTGGAGTCAATCACCTGCACGATGCGCCCCGGGCGTGGCGACATCACCACAATGCGGGTCGACAAATACACCGCCTCGGCAATCGAGTGGGTCACAAACACCACGGTGCGGCGTTCGCGTTGCCACAGCTGCTGCAGCTGCTCATTGAGCCGGTCGCGGGTGATCTCATCGAGCGCGCCAAAAGGCTCGTCCATCATCAGAATGCGCGGCTCAAAAGACAGGGCACGGGCGATCGACACCCGCTGCTGCATACCGCCCGACAGCTGCCAGGGGTACTTGCCCTCAAATCCGGTCAGGCCAACGCGGGCCAGTTGCTCCAGCGCGATACGCCGACATTCAACCGGCGCTCGGCCCTGAATTTGCAGCGGCAGGGTCACATTGGCCAACACGGTGCGCCACGGAAACAGCGCCGGCGCCTGGAACACATAGCCATAGGCGCGGTCCAGCCGCGCCTGGTGCGGGCTAACGCCGTTCACCAGCACCTCACCGGCGCTGATGTGCTCCAGGTCGGCGATAACCCGCATCAGTGTGGTTTTGCCGCAGCCCGAGGGGCCGATCAGGGCGATAAATTCGCCTTCGCGGATGTCAAGATCAACGCCGCTGAGGGCCTGCACCGGCGTGTCGGCGGTCTGGTAGACCACACTGGCCTGGCGCACCTGCACGGCCAGCCGATCGCCGCTGGGCGTGGCAGCAGAAGAGGCGGGCGATGCGGTAGAAGAGCTCATGGGCGGGCAGTGATCAGTGGGGCTGCACCAGATTTGCGCCAAAGCCCCGGGGAAGTTAACCGAATGGTCAACTTATTCTAGCCAAGCAAGCCAGTTTCGTGCCATGATTTTTGTCAGGCTTTCTCAGGGTTTGTCCGGGCTACCAGCCCGACGCGCGGCCAAGGCCACATACCAGTCCAGGCAAGCCGGGTTGGCCATGGCCTCGCGGTTCACCACCTTGGCCAGCGGCTGACCCAGCAGCAGCTTCTTGATCGGCAACTCCTGCTTCTTGCCCGACAGGGTGCGCGGGATCTCGGCCACTTGAAAAATCTCGTTGGGCACAAAGCGCGGTGACAGGGCGGTCTTGATGGCGTCCACCAGCCTTTTATGCAGCGTGGCATCCAAGGTAAGACCGTCGCGCAACACCACAAACAGCGGCATGTAGCTGTCACGGCCCAGGTATTCCAGATCGACCACCATCGAGTCCAGCACCTCGGGCAGCGCCTCGACCGCACTGTACAGCTCGCTGGTGCCCATGCGCAGGCCGTGGCGGTTGATGGTGGCGTCCGAGCGGCCGTAAATGATGCAGCCGCCATTGGGGCCCACCTTGAGCCAGTCGCCATGGCGCCAGACGCCAGGGTACATGTCAAAGTAGCTCGACAGGTAGCGCTGGTGGCCGGAATCGCCCCAAAAATACAGCGGCATGCTGGGGATGGGCTGGCTGCACACCAGCTCGCCCACCTCACCAATCACCGGCTCGCCCTGCTCGTTCCAGGCCTCTACCGCGCAGCCCAGCAGTCGGCACTGCATCTCGCCCGAGACCTGCGGCAGCTCGCGGTTGCCACCGATGAAAGCGCCAGCAAAGTCGGTGCCACCAGAGATGTTGCACCACCAGATGTCACCCCCACGCTCCCGCACTTCGTGTCGGTCGCTGCCCTGCTCCGTCATTCCCGCGGAGGCGGGAATCCAGGGGGGCGTGGATTCCCGCCTCCGCGGGAATGACGAGGGAGGGAGCGGGAATGACGAGGGAGGGGGCGGGGCGTGCAGTTTCCGGAACTGGCGGGTGCCCCAGTTTTGGGCGTCTGCGCTCAAGGGCGAGCCGGTGGTGCCCAGGGCGCGCACCTGGCGCAGTTCGCCACAGGTGCTCAGGTCCAGCGCGGCTTTTTGGCAGTTGGCAAAGAAGGCGGCGCCGGCGCCGAAAAAGGTGGCGCCCACATCGGCACCAAAACGCCACAGCGTGCCCCAGTCCGGCGCCATCTTGTTACCGGCTTCGTCCACGGTACGGCCGGCCGGGTTGCCGTCGTAGATGCAGCAGGTGGTGCCGTTGAGCAGGCCACTCATCTGGGCGTTCCACATCACCCAGCCGGTGGAGCTGTACCAGTGGTAGCGCTCGCCCCGCGAGTTGGCAGCGTAGCTGCTGCCAATGTCGTTGTGCAGCACCTTGAGCGCCAGCGCCACGATGACGGTGCCGCCATGGCCGTGCACGATGGGCTTGGGAAGACCCGTGGTGCCACTGGAATAAACAATCCACAGCGGGTGGTCAAACGGCAACCAGAGCGGCTCAAATTGCGCAACTTCAGAATCATTTCGGGCTGTAACCCGTGCCAGGTCTAGATAGTTTGCTATTGTTTCAGTAGTATCTGCCAGGCCAGACCGGTGTACCAAGACATGCTGCACCGTGGGCAAAGCCGCCAGCAGCTCGGCCACCACGGCGCTGCGGTCCATCGCACGGCCGCCGTAGCGCACGCCGTCACAGGCAATCAGCACACGCGGCTCGATCTGCTTGAAGCGGTCCAACACGGCCTGGGTGCCCATGTCGGGGGCGCAGATGCTCCAGACGCCGCCAATGCTGACAGTAGCCAAAAAGGCCACCATCGCCTCGGGGATGTTGGGCAGGTAGGCCGCTACCCGGTCACCAGGCTGCACCCCTTGCGCGCGCAGGTGCAGGGCCAGCGCGGCCACCTGCTGCTGCAATTGCGGCCAGGACAGCTCGCTGGCATCGCGCTGGCCCAGGCTGTCCTCGTTGTGGCTGACGATGGCCGGCAAGCCGGCAGCGGCGGCCGGCACCACATGGCGCATAACCTGGCGGGCATAGTTCACCTGTGCGCCGGTAAACCAGCGGGTGTGGGGCATGGCCACACCGTCACAGACCCGCGTGTGAGGGGTAGGTGACTGCAAGTCAAAGTAGTCCCAGGCGCTTTGCCAGAAGGCATCCAGGTCGGTGGTGGACCAGCGCCACAACGCGTCGTAGTTGTCAAAAGACAGGCCGCGCTCACGCGCCAACCATTGCCGATACAAAGTGATCTGTGGAATGAAGGGGGCTTGCATGGGCGCCATGATGGCATGAAGCGCCGCTGCTCTTCAACTCGTGCGAACCCTGAGTCCGGCGTGTGGGTTGACCTGCCCTTATAGTGAAGGCCAATTTGACTTCTCGGACAATTAATGAGCATCTGGAAAAAACCGGTCTCTGTCGCGGAACTGACCGCTATTCACCACGACACGGCGGTGGCCCACTTGGGCATCGAGTTCCTAGAGGTTGGCGACGACTTCATCAGCGCGCGTGTACCGGTCGACACCCGCACCAAACAGCCCTACGGCCTGCTGCATGGCGGTGTGAGCGTGGTGCTGGCCGAAACCCTGGGCTCTTGCGGTGCCGCTTTCAGCAGCCCTGAGGGCCACCGCGCCGTGGGCCTGGACATCAATGCCAACCACCTGAAAAGTGCCACCAGCGGCTGGGTCACCGGCGTGGCACGCCCGGTGCATATTGGCCGCACCACCCAGGTCTGGCAGATTGACATGCACAACGAGGCCGGCGAGCTGACCTGCGTCTCGCGCATCACCATGGCGGTGCTGGCGCCTCGTTGACAATTGCAGCCCATGCCATTGATTTCACCAAGCGCCGCCGCGCGGTCTGAAGACACCAGTTGGCCGCATCTGGCGGTCGACGTCGAGGGGCAGCTGCTGCGGGCGGGCTACCAGCAACTGCCGCTGATCCTGGTCATGACCACCCTGATCCCCGTGCTTGCATCCCTGATCTGGTGGCGCGTGCTTCCGCATCAGTTGCTGCTGATCTGGTGTCTGACGTGTTGGGCCTGTGTGGTCAGCGCCTACCTGCTGTGGCGCGCGTTTGAACGCGCCAGACATACCCCGGCGAGCCATACCCATTGGCAACGGCTGTTTGTTGGGCAGTCGTTGCTGGCCGGGGTGGCCTGGGGCACGGGCCCCAGCCTGTTCATGCCCTACACCGCCGCCACACCCGAACTGACCCTGTTCCTCGGCCTGCTGCTGTGTGTGTGTGGCGTGGCCACCAGCACACTGTCCTCACAACAGAAAGCCTTGGCCGTGTTTATTGTGGCCGCCCTGCTACCGCCGACGATCACGGCGGCGTTTCTCCACACAGCGCTGGGCCAGGCCACGGCCTTCATGCTGCTGTGCTTCATCCCGGCGCTGCTGGTCATGGGGCATAAGGCCTGTCAGACGAAACTGGCCCTAGTGTCAACCCAGGCCAGGTTGAGCAGCGTGCTGGATCGCTCGCTGGATGCGGTGATCGAGTTCGATGCCCAAGGTCTGATCACCTCGTGGAACCCTCGCGCCCAGGCACTGTTTGGGCTGTCGAGTGCCGCTGCCTGCGGCCTGTCGTTTGCGCAGACCGTATTTGCGACAAACCAGCTAGACGACCCGGTCCTGAACGCTTGGCAGCCAGATTTTGTCAACACGGCCACACCGATGGATCGGATGGAGTTGCAGGCTGCCAGGCGCAACGGCGAGGCGTTTCCGGTGGAGGTGGCGATCATCCCTCTGCAAATCGGTGCCATTCAGCATTTCACGGCATTTATCGCCGACATCAGTGCGCGCAAGGCAGCCGAGGCGCAAGTTCAGCACCAAGCCCTCCACGATGCGCTAACGGGCCTACCTAACCGCCGATTTCTGCACCTCCAGCTGGACAAGGTTTTGGCAAACTGTGCCCGACATCAACGCCAAGGGGCCTTGATGTACATTGATCTCGACAATTTCAAGACCATCAACGACACCCATGGCCACGAGGTGGGCGACCTGCTCTTGAAGCAGGTGGCTGACCGGCTGTTGCAAAGTATGCGTCTTAGCGACACGGCAGCACGCTTGGGCGGCGATGAGTTCGTGGTGATGCTGTCGGACCTGAATGCCGACCTGGCTGAAGCCAGGCAAAAGGCCAACACGGTCGCCGAAAAATTGATCAGTAGCCTGAACCAACCCTACAGCATCAAGGGCTACAGTGTCCGCAGCTCGCCCAGTGTCGGCGTCACGCTCTTTGCCGATCAACGCCTGGGCATGGATGAAATCCTGCGCCAGGCCGATCACGCGATGTACCAGGCCAAAAGCGCCGGGCGCAATACGGTGCGCTTCTTTCAGTCAGCCCAGAGCTAAGCCGGCCGCTGGGGCCAAGGGGCTGAGCCTAGTGGTCGGCCGCCTTGGCCATGCGCTCACTCTTCCAGTAAACGTCATCACCCACCGAGCCATCGCCACGATGCCGGTTGAGCACGCGGGCCAGCACAAACATCAGGTCGGACAGGCGGTTGAGGTACTGGCGCGGTGTGTCTTTCAGCGCTTCTTCATTGCCCAAAGCCACCACCGCGCGCTCGGCGCGGCGCGCCACGGTGCGGCAGACGTGGGCCACCGAGGCGGCGCGGGTGCCGGCGGGCAAGATGAATTCGGCCAATGGCGGTAAGGTGGCGTTGTACTCGGCCAGCGCCTCGTCAAGCGCCAGCACCGCCTCGGGCTTGAGCAGCTCAAACCCGGGGATCGACAACTCGCCGCCCAGGTTAAACAGCTGGTGCTGGATCTCCACCAGCAACACCCGCACACCGGCGGGCATGTCCTCGCACAGCAGCACGCCCAGGTTGGAGTTGAGCTCGTCCACGTCGCCCATGGCGTGCACGCGCAGGCTGTTTTTCGAGACCCGGGTGTTGTCGCCCAAGCCGGTGGTGCCGCCGTCGCCGGTACGGGTGGCAATTTGTGTCAGTCGTTGTCCCATGATGGTTTTCCTTTGAGTCAGGCGATTGTTGCAGCAAAATGCAAACCTTACGCTTTTGAAAGCCCACCCCCATGAACGCCCCCACACCCTCCACCCACCTGGCCCCCGCGATTCTGCAGCGTGAGGTGCCCGACGCCCTGCTGACAACCCTGAAGGCGCGCTTTGCCGAGCGCTGCTCCACAGCACTGGTGGTGCGCGAACAGCACGGGCGCGATGAGTCGGCCTTCACCACCGTGCCGCCGCCTGCGGCCGTGGTGTTCGCCCTGAGTACCCAAGAGGTGGCCGAGGTGGTGACCCTGGCCAGCCAGTACCGGGTGCCGGTGATCCCGTTTGGCGTGGGCTCCTCACTGGAAGGCCACCTGCTGGCGGTACAGGGCGGCATCAGCATCGATGTGAGTCGTATGAACCAGGTGCTAGCCATCAACGCCGAAGACCTGACGGTAACGGTGCAGCCGGGCGTGACGCGCAAGCAGCTCAATGAAGCCGTCAAGAGCACTGGGCTGTTTTTCCCGATCGACCCCGGAGCCGACGCCACCCTGGGCGGCATGAGCGCCACCCGTGCCAGCGGCACCAACGCCGTGCGCTACGGCACCATGCGTGAGAACGTGCTGGCGCTCGAAGTCGTGACCGCCAGCGGCGAGGTGATCCGCACCGGCACCCGGGCCAAGAAGTCATCCGCCGGCTACGACCTGACGCGCCTGATGGTGGGCAGCGAAGGCACGCTGGGCGTGATCACCGAGGTCACCGTCAAGCTCTACCCATTGCCCGAGGCCATCTCGGCGGCGGTCTGCTCGTTCCCGAGCATTGAGGCGGCAGTTCGCACCACCATCCAAATCATCCAGATGGGCATCCCGATTGCCCGGGTGGAGCTGATCGACGCCAACACGGTGCGCATGGTCAACGCCCACTCAAAGCTGGGCCTGCGCGAAGAACCTCAGCTGCTGATGGAGTTTCATGGCTCGCCAGCCTCGGTCAAGGAGCAGGCCGAAGTGGTGCAGGAGATTGCGGCCGAGCAGGGCGGCAACGCCTTTGAATGGGCCACCACACCCGAGGAGCGCACCCGGCTCTGGACGGCGCGACACAACGCCTACTTTGCCGCCATCCAGTCCAAGCCCGGCTGCCGCGCCATCTCGACTGACACCTGTGTACCGATCAGCCGGTTGGCCGATTGCCTGCTTGATTCCGTGGCCGAAGCCGACGCCAGCGGCCTGGCCTATTTTTTGGTCGGTCACGTGGGGGATGGCAACTTTCACTTTGGCTACCTGCTGGACCCCAATATTCCGAGCGAACGCATCACCGCCGAACAGCTCAACCATGCGCTGGTAGCGCGCGCCCTGCGCCTGGAAGGCACCTGCAGCGGCGAACACGGCGTGGGCCTGCACAAGATGGATTTTTTGCTGACCGAAGCCGGCAGCGGCGCCGTGGCCATGATGCGCACCATCAAGCAGGCGCTGGACCCGCACAACATCATGAACCCGGGCAAGATTTTTACGCTGTAAACCCCATGCCATCATCCTTGCTGCCCGACGACATCCGGGTGTTCGAACGCGGCTGGCTGTCGTCCAACAACATCCTGTTACTGGGCCAAGACAGCACCGCGCTGGTCGACAGCGGCTACGCTAGCCATGCGCCGCAAACGCTGGCCCTGGTGGCGTCGGCGCTGGGCGAGCGGCCGCTGGACCAGTTGGTCAACACCCATTTGCACAGCGACCACTGCGGCGGCAACGCCGCCTTGCAAGGCCATTACCCGGCGCTGCGCACCACCATACCGCCTGGGCTGGCCGAGTCGGTGCGGCACTGGGATCCAGATGCGCTGACCTACGCGCCCACCGGCCAAACCTGCCCACCCTTCCGCTTTGACGCGCTGCTGCAGCCGGGCACCGAGATCCGGCTGGGCGATCGGCTGTGGCAGGTGCACGCCGCGCCCGGGCATGACACCCATTCCGTGGTGCTGTTTGAGCCTACAGCGCGCGTGCTGCTGTCGGCCGATGCCCTGTGGGAGCGCGGTTTTGGCGTGGTCTTTCCTGAACTCGAAGGCGAGCAGGCCTTTGATGCCGTGGCCCGCACCTTGGATGTGATCGAGGCGCTGAAGCCGGCCGTGGTGATCCCGGGCCATGGCGCGGTGTTTGCTGACCCGGCCGCCGCGCTGGCCTACGCCCGGTCACGGCTTGACAGCTTTATGGCCGACCCGGCCAAGCATCTGCGCCATGGCGTCAAGGTCTTGCTGAAGTTCAAGCTGCTGGAGTTGCAGACTGTGGACCGCGACGACCTGATCCACTGGGCCCGCACCACGCCCTACTTTGCCCGCATCTACCAGCAGCACTTCGCCAGCCTGGAGTTTTCGGGCTGGGTCGATGCGCTGCTGAACGACCTGGTGCGCGCCAATGCGGCGTCTCGCGTGGGAGCCATGGTGCACAACGCGGGCTGAAGCCGGGTTGCCGCCCCGTCGGCCACCTCTGATACCGCTCACTCGAAGGCGACTTCGTTGGTCCGGGATGGCACCGAGAACCCGCTGAGCTTGCGCACAAACTACAAGGACGCGTCGCGGATCTCGAGTTTGGTGGCTGGTCGCTCAAAGTTGAAAAGGGTCTTGATGCTGCGACACATGGGCGGCTCTTTAGGTTTGATGACTAAGGTTAGGCATTAGCGGTGATGAGTAGATAAGTTCCCCCTTGGAGTGAACGCAGTTCTCGCTCCAGCGCTGGGACCAATGGCAAGAGGAAAGCTAATTCGTTCGACACCGCATCCAGCACAATTACCGCAACCGGCAAGGCAAGTGAGTTCTGCTTTCGTAAATGACCGTTGACACTTGGTGCGTGGGCAACGACTTACGAAGGCGCGTCGGTACACATTCGTCAAGCAGCAGGCGCATCGGCAACAAGGCGCTGGCGGGCAGCCTCAAGGACGGCCACAGCTCTCTCGCGAGAAATTGAAGGGAAGTCCTCCAGGAACTCTTCGAGCGAGGATGAACCTTCGAGGTAGTCGAAGAGGTTCTTCACAGGCACACGCGTACTTGTGAAGCACAGCGCTCCGCTCATGATCTCGGGGTCTCGGCTGACAAGGGTTGCGTCCATGAACACCTCGGGCACCGAGTTTACCCGGGGACGCTGAGAGGAGGGTTGTTCTGATTCTTAACGCTGCCGCTGACTGGATACCCACAGACGGCAAAGCCGGCTGTGGGCGGTCCGGTTGAGTGATGGGATGGGCTCCCCGTGTTTTTTGCGCCAAATTGGCGTCCTGGTTTTCCAAAGTCCGTCTTCCAGCTGGCCGTGGCCGACCCGTCCTGGCGCGTGGTGGAAACCCATAGGCTCACCCGCACCCAGTTCGAGCGCTGGTTCGTCAATCGCGATGTTTCCCTGGTCATCATGGATGCCTGTGGGTTGGCCCACCACCGGGCGCGCTGGCTCAATGACCTGGGCATCGAAGTGCGACTGCTGCCAGCCCAGTACGTACGCGCCTACGTCAAGCGCAACAAGACCGATGCGGCCGATGCCGCTGCCCTGCTGGAAGCCTGCCGGGCGTCTGATATGCGTGGCGGACGACAATTATCGTGAGTGCCGCATTGACTCAGCTGTTTTGCTACCGTTGCTGACCCGTTGCCTCACGTAATCTGCTACCCGTCGGATGGTCCGGCGGGATCGGAACAGCGCGATGAGGCAAATTAGCATGACAACACGCAAGGAGTTGGTAGAAGCGCTGCGAGTGCGGTATCGCGGCGCGACCTACGGTGACAGAGTGAAAATTTTGGACGAGTTTGCAGCTCTAACCGGCTATCACCGCAAGCGCGCTATCCGTCTCTTGGGAGGTGAAGGGACTGCGGGGAAGGCTATACCGAAGCGCAACCGTTTGTATGACGAGGCAGTCCGACAAGCGCTGACGGTGCTGTGGGAGGCGGCTGATCGGCTTTGCGGCAAACGGTTGAAAGCGTTGATCCCGATGCTGGTGGACTCCATGGAGCGCCACGGCCACCTCGATTTGGACCTTCTCATCAAGTCAAAGATCATGCAAGTCAGCGCGGCAACCATTGATCGCGTGCTGGCCGGAGCCCGCTCGCACATTGACGGGCAGCGCAAGCGCCGCAAGGGTTTCACTAACTACTGATTGTTCACAGCGCCGGCGCCGCCCTGCGGATGTCGCTCAGGTAGATTTCATGGTGTTTGCCAGCCGGCTGGCAGCAAGCCTCGGCAATGAAGCGGTGCAGGCGTGCGATGGTCGGCCCCATACCGGCCTGATGCAGCGCAATACCCAGGATGAAAACAGGCTGCAAGCCCTGTTGCTATTGGTTACTGCGCTATTGTTTTAGAAGCATGCGTACACGAGGCTCAGCCCATCTGGTACAGCCAGACCGGCCGGCCCTGCACGCCCTCAAGACGCCCGGTCGGCGGCACACCGTCCACCGCAAACTCCAGGCTCACCAGCCAGGCGCCGGGCTGGAGCTCAGCGCGCGCCTTGGCCAGCGCGCGCGCCATGCTCTCAGGCCGCTGGAACAGGTAGACCAGTTGGTAGCCAGACCAGTCCGCACGCCAGATGTCACCCTGGTTCACCTGCGCCCAGGGGCAGCGCCAGGCGCACAGCAGACGCAGGGGCCGGCTCCACTCGAGGCCATGCATCTCGGCCAACGGGTAAGCGCGACGCAGCGCCTCCAGGCCCTGGCCCAGACCGCAACCGGCATCGAGCACGCGGGCGCCGGGCATTAAGGGCGCCAGCTCAGGCAAATCATCGAGGGCGCCCTCGGGCGTGGGAAACAGCGGCGCATCGCGCCAGGCATTGAGAGGATACACCAGCAGCAACATCGCCAGCGGCAGCAACCACACCCAGGCCGGCACCGCCAGCACGCCCGACAGCGCCAATGACAGCGGAAAACCCAGGCCGATCAGGCCGCGGCGCCACCAGCTGCCACCCCAAACGCTGCCAAGCACCCCCAAGAGCGTGCCGCCCAGCAAGGCCAGCAGCACCGGACTACCGGCGGCTCGCAGGCCGAGGAACAGGGCCCAGGCCGCGCCCCAAGCCAGCAAGGCTGGCAGGGGCCAACGCAGACTCACGCCGCGCGGCTCCCACGCAGACGATCAATCAGCCCATTGAGCTCATCGAGTGAGCCAAACTGGATGCTGAGTTCGCCCATCTCCTCCATGCGGCCGGCGCGTTTGACACGCTTTTTCACCCGCACCTCAACCTGCGCAGCCAGCAGGTCTGACAACTCGTCTTCCACACGTTTAAGGTCGCGCGACTTTTCTTTTTTGGGTTTGGCCGAGGTCAGGGTGAACTCGGCACTGAGTTTTTTCACCAGGCTCTCGGCCTCGCGCACCGACATCTTGCGCGCGCTGATCTGGCTGGCGGCGGTGATCTGGGTCGCGCGGTCCAACGCCAAAAGCGCGCGCGCATGGCCCATGTCCAGGTCGCCAGCCATGAGCATGGTCTGCACCGGCTCGGCCAAGTTGAGCAGGCGCAGCAGGTTCGACGCCGCGCTGCGCGAGCGGCCAACCGCTTGGGCTGCCAGTTCGTGAGTGAGCCCAAACTCTTTGATCAGGCGTTGCAGGCCCTGGGCCTCCTCCAGCGGGTTGAGGTCTTCGCGCTGGATGTTCTCGATCAGCGCCATGGCGGCAGCGGCCTCATTGGGCACATCCCGCACCAGTACCGGCACGCTGTCCAGCCCAGCCAGACGCGCGGCACGAAACCGCCGTTCACCCGCGATGATTTCGTACAGGCCCTGATTGGCGCCTTCTTTGAGCTGGCGTACCAGGATGGGCTGCATGATGCCCTGGGCCTTGATCGACTCGGCCAGCTCGTACAAGGCGCCTTCGTCCATGTGGGTGCGCGGCTGGTACATGCCCGGCACCAGATCGACCAGTCGCAATGAGGCCGGCAAGCCCGGGCTGGCGCTGCTGGTGGCAGAGTCATCGGCCGCGTTTTCGCTGACCTTGGGGCCGAGCAAAGCCTCCAGGCCGCGGCCCAGACCTTTGAGTTTCTTAGTTGCCATGGACGCGTTCCTTGTCGAAGATGAGGGTGGGTGTGGAGGTGGGGAATACTGCGCCTGCCGGTTCAGCCTGAAGCTCACCCAGCCATCGGTGGCCTTCGGGCCAGTCGCCCAGGCCAGAATCGGCATTGAGGTGGCCACGCGCGCCCAGCGACACAAAGCTGGCGCCCCAGTCGCGGCCAAACTGCTGGGCACGGGCCAGACTGCAATAGGGGTCATTGCTGCTGCCCACCAGCAGCGCTGGAAAAGGAAGGCGCACCTGCTGCACTGGCGCCCAGCTGCGCAGCGCAGCACGCAGCGCCGGTAACTCGGGGTCACCAGGCGCCACCAACAAAGCGCCGGCCACCCGAGTGGTCTGTTGTGAATGGGCGGCCCAAGCGGCCACCAGCAGGCAGCCCAGGCTGTGCCCGACCAGCCACACGGGCGCGGCGCGCGCCAGCAACACCTCTTCAAGCCGGGCGATCCAGTCACCACGCAGGGGCCGCATCCAGTCGTGCTGTTCCACCCGCTGGTAACCGTAAAGGGCCTCCCAGCGGCTCTGCCAATGCTGCGGGCCAGAGTTTTGCCAGCCGGGCAGGATCAGGACGTCAGAATATGTAATCACTATATTTTTGATAGCGCAACAGGCACGTAGCACAAGGGCTAGAGCCTGATTTGACTACATGGTTTTGATGCGCGCCACCATCTCCTGGGCAAAGCTGACAAAGGCCTGCGCACCTTTGCTAGACGGGTCAAACACCACGCCGGGCAGGCCATAACTCGGCGCCTCGGCCAAGCGCACATTGCGTGGGATGACGGTGTCGAACACCTTGTTGCCAAAGCGGGTCTTGAGTTGCTCGCTGACCTGCTGCTGCAGCATGATGCGGGGGTCAAACATGACGCGCAACAGACCAATGATGGCCAGGTCGCGGTTCATGTTGGCGTGCACCTGCTTGATGGTGTTGACCAGGTCGGCCAGCCCCTCCAGCGCAAAATACTCGCACTGCATGGGCACGATCACCCCATGCGCACAGCACAGGCCGTTGAGGGTGAGCATGGACAGCGAGGGCGGGCAATCGATCAGAATGAAGTCGTAATCGTCGCCCACGGCGCCCAAGGCTTGCTTGAGCCGCTTTTCCCGGCGTTCAACGTCCACCAACTCGACCTCGGCCCCGGCCAGTTCGCGGTTGGCGCCCAGGATGTCATAGCTGCAACCGGCGGCCGCCAGCTTGTCACTTTTGACCCGGGCCTCGGCCACGGTAGCCGATTCCAACAGCACGTCGTAGATCGACAGCTCAAGTTGGCGCTTGTCCACACCCGAGCCCATGGTGGCATTGCCCTGTGGGTCAAGGTCAACCATCAGCACCCGCTGGCCAACCTTGGCCAGCCCGGCCGCCAAGTTGACAGTGGTGGTGGTCTTGCCTACCCCACCCTTTTGGTTGGCGACACAGAATATTTTGGCCATAAGCAGATCTCTGAGGGGAAAAGGGTGGACGTGGGCTCAAGCCTTTAGCGAGAAACCACCAGCTTGATACCAAAGCCTATTAAAAAAATGCCGGCCAGTTTCTCCAACGCTGTGGTGATGAGTGGGTTAGCGCGCAGGCGTTCTGCCAGGGTGTGCGTCAAAGTCACCAGCACCAGACAGTATGAGAAGCCTAAAACAGCAATGGTTAGCGCCATGACAGCAAAGGTGAGAAAGCCCTGATGGTGCACCGGATCGACAAACAAGGGAAAGAAGGCCATGTAAAACACGATGGCTTTGGGATTGAGCAAGGTGATGCCCATGGCCTGTCGCAAGTAATGACGCGGCTTGATGTTGAGCACCGGTGGCGCACCCGGCTTGGCGGTGAGCATGCGCCAGCCCAACCAGGCCAGATAAGCTGCACCCAGCCACTGTATGGCAGCAAACGCAGTCGGGTAAGTGGCCAACACGGTGGCGACCCCAGCCACCGCAAGCCATAACAAAATCTGATCACCCAGAATAATCCCCAAGCCCGCAGCCAAGCCGCCACGCACGCCGCCTTTGCCTGTGGAGGTGACCAAGGCCAGGTTGCCTGGGCCCGGGATCAGCAAAAAAATCAGGATGGCGGCCGCAAAGGCGGGATAGTCGGCAATACCAAAAAACATGGGAGACTTCTTTCAGGCGAGGGCCTGAGTTTACGTGACGCCTTTGCCGGAACCCGAGGACACCAATCTCGCCCGGCAAAACCGCTCATTGCAGCTTGAGCCAGACCAGGCAGCGCTCAGCATTCAGGCCAGGCACGGCCAACGGTTCCACGTGAAACACATGCACAGGCGGCGCCAACTGAGCGATCTCATCAGCAGGGTGCTTGCCCTTCATTGCCGCCCATACCCCGCCTTCGGCCAGTGCTTGGGCAGACCATTGGGTGAAGTCGGCCAAGGAGGCAAAGGCGCGAGACGTCACCAAGGGATAGCGGTCCGTCAGTTGCTCCACCCGGGCATGGCGTCCGCGCAAATTAGGCAGCCGCAAACTGACTGCCACCTGCTGGATGAAGGCGGCTTTCTTAGCCACGGCATCCACACAATCCACCTGCCAGTCGGGGCAACAAATGGCCAGAACCACCCCAGGAAGCCCAGCGCCAGCGCCCACATCGAGCACACGCAGCGGTGCACTGGGACGTTGGCGTCGCAGTGGCATAACAACGGCCAAACTGTCCAACAAGTGGTGGGTCAGCATCTCCGTGGGTTCGAGTCGGGCTGTCAGGTTGTAGACACGGCCCCATTTGGCCAATAACGCCAAGTAATCGAGCAGCATCTGAACCTGCTCATCGCTCAGGCTCAAGCCCAGCAGACCCAGGCCGCTTCTCAGCGGCACCTCCAACTCACGCATCAGGCCACCAAGGGGTTAGCATCAGCTGGAGACATGCCGGCATCACGGGCGGCAGCAAAGCCCTTAAAGTTGCTTTTCTTCAGGTGGATCAGCAGCAGAGAAATCGCCGCTGGCGTGACGCCGGACATGCGCGAGGCCTGGCCCAGCGTCTCTGGCCGGTGCCGCGTCAACTGCTGTCTGACCTCATAGCTGAGCGCAGTGACTTGCAAATAGTCCAAGCTTGCTGGCAAACGCAGGCTCTCAAAATGGGCGGCGCGGTCCACCTCCCCTTTTTGACGATCTATGTAGCCAGAGTACTTGGCCGCTATCTCAACCTGCTCAATCACAGCGGCTTGAAACAGTGCTTGATCGTCGCCCGACGTTTCACGTGGAACCATGGGCGCCAAAGTGTCACTGAAACGCCCGCCATCAAGCGACATCAGGTCTGCGTGGCGGATGCCCGGCCGACGCAACAACTCAGCCAAGCTGTACTCATGGTCAATGGCCTTGCCCAAAACACGCTCGGACTCGCTAGCGAGGAGGTTTTTTGGACTGACCCACAGCCCGCGCAGGCGCTCTGTTTCACGTGAAACCGCGTCACGCTTGCGGCAAAAGGTATCCCAACGAACATCATCCACCAAGCCCAGTTGCCGACCGGTTTCGGTCAGCCGGCTATCCGCATTGTCTTCGCGCAGCTGCAGCCGAAACTCGGCGCGGCTGGTAAACATGCGGTAAGGCTCGGTCACACCTTTGGTGATCAGGTCATCCACCAGCACGCCCAGGTAGGCCTCGTCACGCCCTGGCAGCCAGTGGTCCCCTGCCCATGCAGTGTGCGCACCCGCCTGCAGCGCGGCATTGACACCTGCAAACAGGCCCTGCGCCGCAGCCTCCTCATAGCCGGTGGTGCCGTTGATCTGACCGGCAAAAAACAGCCCGCCCAGACCCCGAGTTTCAAAGGTGCTTTTGAGTTGTTGCGGATCAAAGTAATCGTACTCAATGGCATAGCCGGGCCGCAGGATGTGCGCGTTTTCCAGACCAGCCATAGAGCGCACCAACTGGTACTGAATATCGAACGGCAAGCTGGTGGAAATGCCATTAGGGTAATACTCGTGGGTGGTCAAGCCCTCAGGCTCTAAAAAGATTTGGTGGCTCTCCTTGTCCGCAAAGCGATTGATCTTGTCCTCAACGCTCGGGCAGTAGCGTGGCCCCACACCTTCAATCTTGCCGGTGAACATCGGGCTGCGATCAAAACCGCTGCGGATGATCTCGTGCGTACGGGCGTTGGTGTGGGTCATCCAGCATGACATCTGGGCTGGGTGCTGTGCCGCCCTGCCGAGAAAACTGAAAACTGGCATCTGAGCGCTCATGCCGCCCGGCATGCCATCACCCGGCTGCTCCTCACAGCGGCTGAAGTCGATCGAGCGGCCATCCAACCGCGGCGGCGTACCGGTCTTAAGGCGACCCTGGCCCAGCTTGAGCTCCTTAAGCCGAGCGCTGAGCGTTACCGCCGGCGGGTCGCCTGCCCGGCCGGCCGCGTAGTTGTTCAAGCCAACGTGAATCTTTCCGTCCAGAAACGTGCCCGCGGTCAGCACCACGGTACTGGCCGAAAAACGAATGCCCACCTGAGTCACGGCGCCCACCACCCGGTCACCCACCACCAGCAGGTCATCCACCGCCTGCTGGAACAACCACAAATTAGCTTGGTTCTCCAACCGTTGCCGAATGGCCGCCCTGTACAACACCCGGTCAGCTTGAGCACGGGTGGCCCGCACGGCCGGTCCCTTGGACGAGTTAAGAATTCGAAACTGAATGCCGGCCTCATCGGTAGCCGCCGCCATGGCGCCACCCAACGCATCGATTTCTTTAACCAAGTGCCCCTTGCCGATGCCACCAATCGACGGGTTGCAGCTCATCTGACCCAAAGTTTCAATGTTGTGCGTCAGCAGCAGGGTCTTGCAGCCCATGCGCGCCGAAGCCAACGCCGCCTCCGTGCCAGCATGGCCGCCGCCGACGACGATCACGTCAAAGTGTTGTGGGTAAAGCATTGCTATAGGTCTTTTCATCGGGCGCAAAACCAGAGCGCGCGCCCAGCGCTTGTCGAAGGACCAAGTCTGATTATTTTACGATGCGGAACAAATTGGGCTCTAGGCCACGTCTTTATTAGGGTTATTGCTATGCTTTTTGTAGCAATTGTCGTAGCCTGGTCGGGGTGATTGCGCTGGCTCTTACCGCACCGGTCAAGGTGGCGCCGGGCTGAGCGGCTGCGCTCGTGTCCTCCAGACGCTGTGGCCCTGCGGGCCCCTGCGTCTTTCCCCCTTTTACCTCGCTCCGCCGCTCAGCCCGGCGCCACCTTGACGACCCTCGCACACGAGCTCCGTCATCCCCCCCGTCATCCTCAGCTCGACTGGGGATACATGACTTCCTGGATTCCCGGTCGCAGCCGGGAATGACGAGTAATAAGCGAGCATGATGGGCAGCAGCGGAAACAACGAGAGGCCGGCCAGCGTGAAGCCTTGCCCAGCCCCGCCAACGCCATCGCAAAAAGCCAAAGGAAAGCACCGCACCCAAAGAGAACGAGAGACCGTCAGCTCCAACTGACCTGTCATCTGTTTGACTCTTGTCCAACCAGTACTCGCGTATTCTGCGACCATGAATGCTTAGGCACTAAATCTGCCACGAACAACGAGGACACCACCATGCACATCCCATCCCTGCACGACCAGGTCAGCGCCGAAGAATGGCAACTGCGTTGTGATCTGGCGGCCTGCTACCGACTGGTGGCGGCCTACGGCTGGAGCGACCTGGTGTTCACCCATGTCAGCGCACGCATCCCAGGTCAGGAACATCACTTTTTGATCAACCCTTATGGGCTGATGTTCGATGAGATCAACGCCTCCAGCCTGGTCAAAGTTGATCAGCACTGCAACAAACTCAGTGACTCGCCGTTCCCGGTCAATCCGGCCGGTTTCACCATCCACAGTTGCATCCACCAGGTGCGCGAAGACGCGGGCTGTGTGCTGCACACACATACCCGCGCCGGCATCGCGGTCAGCGCCCAAAAATGCGGCGTTTTGCCGATCAGCCAGCAATCCACCTTTGTCCTCGGCTCCCTGGCCTACCATGATTACGAGGGCGTGGCGCTGCGCGACGACGAGAAACCGCGCCTGCAAGCCGACCTGGGCGAGGCCAACTTCCTGATGCTGCGCAACCACGGCCTGCTGACGGTGGGCAAGACCATCGCCGATGCCTTTCTGGCGATGTACACGTTTGAGAACACCTGCCGCATCCAAATTGACGCGCAGGCCGGCGGGGAGCTGACTTACGTTAACCCGGCCATCGTGACGGGCATTGGCAGTGTGATGAAAGTCGCCACTGCTGGGCTAGGCGCGGCGCTGGTCTGGCCGGCGCTGTTGCGCAAGCTGGAGCGCACTGACCCCAGCTACCGCACCTGAGCTGCACCATGACAGAGTTTGACTACATCATTGTTGGCGGTGGCTCCGCCGGCTGCGTACTGGCCGGGCGACTGTCCGAAGACCCCGGCGTCAGCGTCTGCCTGCTAGAGGCCGGTGGCTCGGACGACTCGGTGCTGATCCGTGCCCCCCTGGGCTTTGCAGCCACCGCTGCTGTGGGGCTGCACAACTGGCGCTACCAGACCGTGCCGCAGGCTGGGCTAAACGGCCGCCGGGGCTACCAGCCGCGCGGCAAGGTGCTGGGCGGCAGCAGCTCGGTGAACGCCATGGTCTACACCCGCGGCAACCGTTTTGATTACGACCACTGGGCCTCACTCGGCAACCCGGGCTGGGGCTTTGACGCCGTGCTGCCCTACTTCAAACGCGCCGAGCACAGCGAGTGTTTTGGCGGCACCGACTACCACGGCAGCGGCGGCCCGCTCAACATCAGCTACCTGCGCAGCCCAAGTGTGCTGAACAAGGCTTTCGAGGCCGCCTGTGCCGAACAGGGCCTGCCGGCCACACCGGACTACAACGGTGCCCAACAACTCGGCTACGGCCCAGCGCAGGTGACCCAAAAGGGCGGCGAGCGCTGGAACGCCGCCCGGGCCTACTTGACGCCTCACCTGGGCAGGACCAACCTGCAGGTCATCACCCGAGCCCATACCCAACGCCTGCTGTTCGAGGGCCGCCAGGCCGTCGGCGCTGAATACCTGAAGGGCGGCACGCTGCGGCAGGTGCGGGCCCGTCGCGAGGTGCTGCTGGCCGGTGGCGCCTTTGGCTCCCCGCAGTTATTGATGCTGTCAGGCATCGGGCCGGCGGCGCCGCTGCAGGCGCTGGGCCTGCCGGTGGTGCACGGCCTGAACGGGGTGGGGCAAAACCTGCATGACCACCTCACCACAGTGCTGATCTACCGCACCCCGCGCCAGGAGGCCACTTTCGGGCTGTCGGCGGCCGGTTTTGGTGCCATCGTGCGCGGCATTTTTGAATGGCGCCGCCAGCGCAGCGGTCTGATCACCAGCAATGTGGCCGAAACCCAGGGCTTTTTACAAACGGACCCGGCGGCACCTGCGCCGGATATTCAGTTAGCGCTGTGCACCGGCATCGTGGACGACCACACCCGCAAAAACCATCTGGGCCACGGCTACACCCTGCACGTGACCCTGATGCGACCCAAAAGCCGCGGCCAGGTCACCCTGCAAAGCACCCATGCACAGGATGCCCCCTTGATCGACCCGCAATTTCTGGCAGATCCACAAGATATCGCCACCCTGGCCCAGGGGGCGCGCTTGGGCTATGACATCATGCAAAGCCCGGCGCTGGCGCCCTACCGGGGCAACATGCTCTACCCGTTTATGCGCGATGACACCAAGGCCGTAACCCAGTTCCTGCGCCAGCACTCTGACACCGAGTACCACCCCTGCGGCAGCTGCAAAATGGGGCCTGCGAGCGACCCGCTGGCGGTGGTAGACAGCGCACTGCGCGTGCACGGCGTAGACCGACTGCGTGTGGTGGATGCCTCGGTCATGCCACGGGTCACCACAGGCAACACCAACGCGCCCACCATCATGATTGCTGAAAAGGCGGTAGATCTGATCCTGAGCCGCAACGCCTGAAGCCCAATGGCTCGCTCAGCGCGCCTGCGGAACCCAAAGACTGATGCGTGGCAGCATCAGCCGGTAAGGTGCGAGCAACAGCACCGCCATCAGCCACTTCATGGCCAGGTCACCAGCGGCCAGCATCAGCCAGTTCATCTCGCTGGCATAAAAGGCGATGGAGAAAAACACCAAGGTGTCGACCACCGAGGCCACCACCGAACCCATAAAAGGCGCCTTCCACCACGACTGGCTGCGCCAGCGGTTGAAAACAGCGATGTCCATCCACTGCGACAACATGAAAGCGGTGCCCGAAGCCAGCGCGATGTGCCAGTTGGCAAACCAGGCCGACAGCAACAAGGCCGGCAACAGGCCAAGCCAAGCCACCCGCCGTGCCGCCTGGGCGCCCACGGCCCGGTTGGTCAGGTCAGCCACCAGGAACACAAAGGGATAGGTAAAAGCACCCCAGGTCAGCCACTCATTGATGGGGAACTGCACCGCGATGTTGGACACCACGATCACCAGGGTCATGGCGACCAGCGGGCGCCACAACTGACTGAGGGTGGAGGATTCGATTCGGGTCGGGGCGGGGGGGATGGACGGGGTCATGGATGCAATCTGCCGAAGGCGGTCAATGGTTGGGCTACAGGGGCTTGATTATCTCAGCGTCCGCGCAAAATCCGGTAGCATCCGCCCATGAAGCTCTACTACTCCGCTGGCGCCTGTTCCCTATCCCCCCATATTGCCCTGCACGAAGCCGGCCTGGCCTTCGAGGCAATTGCCGCGCCGACCAAGACCCACAAGCTGGCCGACAGCACCGACTACTACAGCATCAACCCGCTGGGCTATGTGCCACTACTTGTGCTTGACGACGGCAGCCAACTGCGCGAAGGGCCGGCGATCGTGCAATACATTGCAGACCACGTGCCTGAAAAACAACTGGCGCCCGCAGCAGGTACCTTTGAGCGTTACAAGCTACAAGAGTGGCTGACCTTCATTGGCACCGAGTTGCACAAGGGCTTTTCCCCCTTTTCACCCCCGGCATGCCGGAAGAGGTTAAGACCGCCGCCCGCACCCGGCTAGGCGGACGTCTGCAGTGGGTAGAGGGCCAACTCGTTGAGCATGCGTACTTGGTGGGGCAACAGTTCAGCGTAGCCGATGCTTATCTGTTCACCGTGGTCGGCTGGTGCCGCCTGGTTGGTGTAGATATTTCCGTTTTGCCCCGCCTGGGGGAGTTCATGGCGAGGATGCGGGCGCGCCCGGCGGTACAGGCGGCACTGCGCACTGAGGGGCTGCTGAACTGACTAGGGGACGCTGGCGCCAGGCCAGAATGGCGCCCAACCACAGCGCCAGAGCGGAGAACACCATCCCACGTGGGAGCCCACCCGGCCCATCGGCGATCCAGCCCACCACGGTCGGTCCGACGATCTGGCCAAACGCAAACACGATGGTGAAGGCGCTGATGCCATTGCCCCAAGCAGCCGGCGGCAAATTGTGTCGAACCAACGCAGTGGTGGACGCCACCAAAGACAAAAACACAGCGCCAAACAGCAGTCCGGACGCCAAAATCACGGCCCAATGGGCGCTCAAGGTTGGCAACAGCGTGGCCAAACCCAGCAAGGCATTGAGCAGTGCCAGCACCTGACCACCCCTGTAACGGTCCAACAGACTGGCCCAAATGCGCGACGAGGCTACCACCGCCAGCCCCAACAGCGCGTAAAACACCGTGATGGACGTCGCCCCGGCGCCCTGCTCCCGCAGCAAAGCAATCACAAAGGTCATGTAGCCGATGTAACCCACCCCGAACATGCCGTAACCAGCCAGGGCAAACGCAAACCAACGCCACCGAAATAAGTTTGTGGGGTTAAAGCCCGTCGACACCGGCGGCGCCAGGCACTGCAGCACACGAGCCGGCCACAGCAGCAGCAGTGTGGCCATCATGCAGACCAAGGCCAGCGCCCACCAGGCCCATGCCCAGCTGTGTGCTTGTTGGCCAGCCCAGCTCAGCATCTGTGGCACCAGCAGGGCAGAAACCACGATACCAAAACCAGTGCCCCCGTAATACAAACCGATAACCAGCCCGCTGCGCTGTGGCTGTACCGTACCCAGACGCGCCGCCAGCAAGCCTCCCGCTATGAAGACCAGGGCACTGGCCGCACCTGCCAGCAAGCGTTGCAATAACAAGGCCCCCGCGTCGGTGAAAAAACCACTCAAACCCATGAAGCTACTGGCTAACACCGCCCCCAGCCACAGCAGGCGAGACGGATCGTATACCCGCATCAGGCGCGGCATGAGGAGAGCACCTAACAGGTAACCCAGCGCATTCACGGTATTCATGGCGCCCGCCAAGGTGTAGGACCAACCCAGATCAGCCCGCATGGTGGGCAGTAACAGGCCATAGGCAAACCTGGTTATACCCAAAGACAAGGCCGCGCCGGCCGACAATGCCAATGCCAAGCGCAGCACATGCTGCTCAGACCATGGCGGTTGAGAGGGGGGCGATGTCATAAGCGCCCCTATTTTGCGTTGTCTGCAAGCTCAGCTACCTGCTCCAATCAAAACTATTTCAAAGATTGGAGATAACGCCAGAGACGTCAGCATCAAGCATCCGCCAGACCGATGGGCGAGGGCGCTTGCATCACGATTCGGCTAAACAGCAGGTCAAAACTTGGGTCTCGCATGCTCTTCTGCCCCAAAGGATCAGTATTCAGGACAAAGGCTTCATCTAAAGCTTGCCAGTCTGCTTCCGTTAACATTTTTTGCGCCGCCGGCAAGACCACTGTTTCTTCCAGTCGCATGTGTTCCAGGTAAAACGAACAATAAGCACGCAAAGCGTGATCGAAAGCAAACCGCCGTGATTCACCCAACAACTCCCAGGCCAGAAGCAAATGCTGCAGTTCCCTTACCGAAGACTCTCCTTTGGCGTGGTCGTTGTCAAGCTGTCGGATGGTCTCTTGGGTTTGCGGCGCCAATTGAGCCACTCTGGGGAACAGCAGCGCCGATTCTTTTGGGTGGTGCAAACGCTCTGGAAATTCATCCACGTAGAACAACATCGCACGCAGAACGTCAAAAAATTGATCACTGTCTTTGACAGGGCCACGGTCCATCATCATGATCAAAGAACGCAGCATGGCGCTCAATGCACTGTGTTCATCAATGATTATTCGCATACTTTCATGCACCATGGTCAGTCTCCGGTTGACCAACAGCATGCCAGTTGCTCAGCATCAGCACTTTGACTGAAGTCAACCAGACCCAAGGCTTGTGTCTGTACCTTTGCCTGTACCCGTAGCTGCACCATCGCTTAGGCAATTGCTTGCTACCTGTCAAGGCACAAGTCTGTGAATAAAGTCTCAACAACTGGGCACTTATCCACAGCACAGGCCAGCTTGACCAAGTTGTTCATGGCGACGATGACGCAAACCAGGCTTGAATGCACATGGTTTGTAGCGTTCCAAGTGTTTGATTACTAAGGGATTGAATGGCTTGTCAACAGCACGCGAGGCCCCTTATCTACTACTACTATCTTCTAAAAAGAGATTTAAATAAGGAATACAGATTCACCCTTTGCAGATCAAGAAACTGTGCTTCTTGATCTGCGACCAGTTGGCCAAAGAAAAACAGCTGAACAGTGAACTGACAGCATGCATCAAGTAAACTTGGCAGCTCTGTCCTTCAGAGCTGGTACCGGCCAATGTCGCCCCGTGTTGTAGCCACCGATTCTTCATTCAGACGCATGCCTTCTTCCTCTGCCAGCGCCGCGACTGACGCACCTATTCCAAGCTTTGAAATCAAAAGTACGCGCCTGGCTGCGCTTGCATTAATGGTCAAGACCAGCAATCTGACCCAACTGTGCCAGGACTTGCGCCAGCAGTATGGCCAAGCCGGCGAAAACCCTGAATTTTTTGATCAGGATCCGGTCGTGATAGACGTATCGCAATGGTCGCCAGAGGTTCCAGTTGCAGATTTGTCCTCTTTGCTGACTGTCTTGAAGGACTGCCGATTGGTGCCGGTTGCCATGCGCGCTGCGCATGAAACCTGGCAGGTCATGGCACAGAAACTAGGCTTGGCCTGGGCTGAACCAGAACCAGCTCGGCCAAGTCTAGAGCAGGCACCCGTAGCACCGCCATCAGTGCAAACCGTGGCCAGCGCCGTCTCGCGGCCTGTAGCCACTTCCACAATGGTCATCGACAAACCTTTGCGCTCCGGACAAAAAGTGTATGCCCGGGGTTGTGATCTGGTGGTGTTGGCCATGGTGAACCAAGGTGCCGAGGTGGTGGCCGATGGCAATATTCATGTTTACGCACCGCTGCGGGGCAAGGCCATGGCAGGGGCCAGTGGCAATGTGAATGCGCGTATTTTTTCCTTGTCTCTGGAACCAGAACTGATATCGATCGCTGGTGTGTACCGTACTAGCGAAAACCCCTTGCCAGCCAATGTTCACGGCAAGCCGGCGCAAGTGCAATTGAGCAATGACGGCCAAGACAAGTTGTTGATCAACGCCCTGACCATTTCTTATTGAAAGACAGCATATTCATGGCAAAAATTATTGTGATCACGTCGGGTAAGGGTGGTGTCGGCAAAACCACAACCAGTGCCAGTTTTGCAACTGGCCTGGCCATGCGCGGCCATAAAACGGCGGTGATTGATTTCGATGTTGGTTTGCGTAATCTTGATCTCATCATGGGTTGCGAGCGGCGCGTCGTTTATGACTTCATCAATGTCATTAACAATGAAGCCAATCTGCATCAGGCTCTGATCAAGGATAAGCAGTGCGAGGGGCTGTTTGTGCTGGCGGCCTCGCAAACCCGTGACAAGGATGCCTTGACACAAGAGGGCGTAGAACGGGTTCTTAACGATCTGGCCGCCATGGACTTTGAGTACATTGTTTGTGATTCACCGGCAGGCATTGAAACTGGCGCTTTGATGGCCATGCACTTTGCCGATGAGGCGCTGGTGGTGACCAACCCTGAAGTCTCATCGGTGCGGGATTCAGATCGCATTCTGGGCATGTTGGCGAGCAAGACCAAACGGGCGATTGAAGGCTTGGAGCCGGTCAAGGAGCATTTGCTGATTACCCGGTACAACCCCGCACGCGTCAACCAGGGCCAGATGCTGTCCTTAGAAGATATTCAGGACATCTTGCGCATCAAGCTGATTGGCGTCATTCCGGAAAGTGAATCGGTGCTACAGGCCTCAAACCAGGGCGTACCGGCTGTGCACATGCAGGGCAGTGATGTGTCAGAGGCCTACAAAGACGTCATCGATCGTTTTCTGGGTACCGACAAACCAATGAGGTTCACGGAAGCGCCCAAACAGAGTCTGTTGAAGCGGCTTTTTGGGGGAAAGTAAGACCATGTCATTTCTCTCTTTTTTCCTGGGTGAAAAAAAGAAAACTGCCAGCGTTGCGAAAGAACGGTTGCAGATCATCCTGGCCCATGAGCGCAGTGGACGAAATGCGGCAGAGCCTGATTACCTGCAAGATTTGCAGCGTGATTTGGTTGCCGTCATCAGCAAATACATCAAAATCAATCCTGCAGACATCAAGGTCAACCTAGAGCGGCAGGACAATCTTGAAGTGCTGGAAGTAAAAATCGAGCTGCCTGATGCTCGTTAAATCAAGCTGAAACCGCTATGGTTTCAGGGTTTCCAGCGTTTGAGCAACAGGGCATTGCCCATCACGCTGACAGAACTCATGGCCATGGCAGCACCAGCGAATACCGGGTTAAGAAAACCCAGTGCAGCCAAAGGGATGCCAGCCACGTTGTAAACAAAGGCCCAAAACAGGTTTTGACGGATTTTGCGAACGGTACGGTCTGAAATTGCCAGTGCGGCAGCCACCAATGCAGGGTCACCACGCATCAGCGTAATGCCAGCAGCATGCATGGCAACATCGGTGCCGTTGCCCATGGCCATACCCACATCAGCTGCCGCCAGGGCCGGCGCATCATTGATGCCGTCGCCGACCATGGCCACGGTGTGACCGCCCGCCTTCAGCGCCTGAACGCGATCTGCTTTTTCACCCGGCAGTACGTTGGCCATCACTTCGCCTTCTTCAGGTCGCAGACCAAGGCGCAGGGCCATCACCTCGGCAGCGCCCTGGTTGTCGCCAGAAATCATGACGGTTCGGATACCGCGTTTACGCAAAGCTGCCAAGGCTTCTTTGGCGCCGGGTTTGGGCTCATCGCCAAAAGACAACAGGGCGCACAGTTCCAGGCCAAAGGGGCTTTCGCTCACCAGGGCGGATACGGTGGCACCCTGCACATGCAATTGGTTCGACAGTGGCAACCAAGGCCCCAGATCAAGCCCAAGGGAATCCATCCAGCGCAAGCTGCCAATTTTGTACGCTTGGCCATCCACGGTGCCCAGGGTACCGCGTCCAGGCACCGCGCTCACTTGACTGGCGGTGGTGATGCTCAAACCAGCCGCTCGCGCAGCCGACATAACAGAGCCAGCGAGCGGGTGCTCACTTCCACTCTGAATTGCAGCAGCAATGTGCAAAAACCTCGCATCAGGAGCTTGAGTGGCCGAGCCCAGCGCTTCAGGTTTTATATAAATTGCCAGCAACCTGGGTTGACCGACCGTCAGGGTACCGGTTTTGTCGAAAGCGATCACGTCGACCCGGTGGGCGAGTTCCAGAGCCTGAGCATCCTTGATCAAAATGCCATGTTTGGCGGCCACGCCCGTGCCAGCCATGATCGCCGCCGGCGTTGCAAGACCGAGCGCACAGGGGCAGGCAATCACCAGCACCGCTACGGCGTGGATCAAGGCCTGCTCAAAGGGATGACCCGTCAGCCACCAAGCGCACAGCGTCATCGCCGCCAGCACAATAACCACCGGAACAAACACACTGCTGACCCGATCGACCAAGCGCTGGATGGGTGCCTTGGCGGCTTGCGCATCCTCCACCAGCCTGATGATGCGAGACAGCACTGTTTCCTGACCGACTGCGGTGACCCGCATCACGACCCGACTATCGCCGTTGATAGAGCCTCCCGTCAGAGTGGTATCGGCCGTCTTGTGGACTGGCAGGGGTTCGCCGGTGAGCATGGACTCATCAACCTCGGTTTGTCCCTCCAGCACCAGGCCGTCTACCGGAACCCGTTCGCCTGGTTTGATCGCGAGCCGGTCACCGACCAGCACCTCCTCAATCGGCACATCGACCTCGCCATCGCGACCCAGCAAATGGGCCACGGCTGGCCGCAGCCCATGCAGGGCGCGGATCGCCGCCGTGGTGTGTTGTTTGGCCCGTGTTTCCAACCACTTGCCCAGCAAAACCAGCGTGACGACGACGGCAGAACTCTCAAAATAGAGATGCACCATGGCACCCGAAGGCGCGCTCAGCCACAACCACATCGACAAAGCCCAACCGGCACTGGTCCCAATGGCCACCAACAAATCCATGTTGCCGCTTCCGGCCCGCAGTGCGTGCCACCCAGCCCGGTAAAAACGGGCACCAAGAACAAACTGAACCGGCGTGGCTAACAGGCATTGCAACCAGGCTGGCAACATCAGGTGCATGCCCACTTGTTTCAGTAACGCCTCGGGGAGGGCGTCCAGCAGCATCGGCAGCACCAGCGGCAGGGACAGGGCGATGCCAACCCCCACCGGTGCAAAACCAGCCCATGCAGAGTCATCGGTGGCTTGCATCACTGTGTCGGCAGCGCGGGGTTCGTAGCCGGCATCCCGAACGGCACGGCGCAAACGTGCCTCAGTGGGCCCATCGGCAGAAACCAGCACACGCGCAGACTCGGTGGCCAGGTTGACACCAGCTGTTTTCACGCCAGGCACATTCAGCAGGGCTTTTTCTACCCTTGCCACGCAGGAGGCGCAGGTCATGCCACCGATGCCGATATCCAGACTGTCGGGGGGTACTGCCGGCGCCTCGGGCGCCAAAGAAGAAAGTGGGGTCATGGGCCCTAGCCTAAACCTTTTCCAGCAAGGCGCGCCAATTCTGCTACAAACGTGCTTGACTCTGCGCAGGGAAGCTAAGAACTTCTTGGGCGCTAAACCGAAGACGAGGAACTTATTTTGCAACACCTATTTTCTGTCAGTGGGATGACCTGTGGTCACTGCGAAAAAGCGGTCAAGAGCGCCGTGCTTACGCTTGACGATAACGCCACCGTCAACATAGATCGCCCCGCGGGTCGGGTTGAAGTCAATTCAGAACAGACCTGGACGGCTTTGGCGGAAGTGATTGGTGAAGAGGGGTACGCAGTAACCGCGCCACCTGCGGCCGCCTAGAACCGTTTAAGGCCGCTTGGTGCCCGCCAGTTCCGCAGCTAAGGAGACAGGCTCCACCGGGTCGGCATGTTCGGCGTCACCATGAGCTGGGCGTGCTTATTGCGATAGTGCAAAGCGGACTAAGCACGCAAGATTTTGTGCAAGCCCAAGCGGTAACCCAGGCCCAGCTCAAAACCTGGCAGCCTCATACACCAAGCGAGCGGACGCCGCTGACTGATGCATGGATGCAAGCGCCGCGATGCACCAGTCGCCGTTCTCCGGCGCGAACGTCTGTGCCATTTGGTAGAAAGACTCGCCCAGGATCACTCTGTGAGCTTGGGTAAAGAGTAAGCTCCATAGCATTGCAAGATTCACAGGGCGAGCGACATGCCAGAGCCATTGGCCCACTCCGGGGGACATTTGCTTCTAGACCATCTGCAGGCCGTTGCAAGCATGGCTGGCGCTTTTTCGCAGCAGTTTGATGCCACCGCCAATACCCAACGCTGGGCCTATATGGCGGGGATATGGCATGACCTCGGCAAATACCGGCCCGGATTTCAGCGCTACTTGAGGCAGTCGGACAACCCGGATGCGCATATCGAGGGCAAAGTGGCGGGACGTGAAAAAACACACTCTGCGGCAGGCGCGCTTTGGGCGATAGAAACGCTTGAAAAGTCGCATGGTGCAAATGGGAAACTGGCTGCCCGCGTGCTGGCTTACCTGATTGCGGGTCACCATGCGGGGTTGGATGACTGGGACGGTGGTCTCAATCAGCGGCTGGCGCAAGCCGATTGCCAGACTGAACTGCAGGAAGCCAAAGACGCCAAGCCCCCGGCCAGCATCCTTGAGACGGGCGACTTTGTGCCGGACCTGCGTCAAATTCCCGCTGGTTCTGCTGGTTTTTCTCTTTGGGTCCGAATGCTGTTCTCCTGCCTGGTTGACGCCGATTTTCTAGACACTGAAGCACACTTTGACGCAGGCAAGCCCGCCCGGCGTGAAGGCTTTCCGACGCTGGATCAAATGCGATCGGCGTTTGATGCCCACATGGCTGCGTTGCCGGTCGACGACACGCTGGTCAACACCCTGCGTGCGGGCATCCTGCGCCAGTGCCGTGACAAGGCGGCAATGTCGCCCGGATTCTTCTCGCTCACAGTACCCACCGGCGGAGGCAAGACCTTGTCCAGTCTGGCGTTTGCCTTGAGTCACGCGCAGACCCACGGCAAGCGCCGCGTGATCTACGCCATTCCGTACACCAGCATCATTGAGCAAACCGCCGACGTTTTTCGCAACGTGTTCAAAACGCTGGGCGATGAAGTCTTGATAGAGCACCACAGCCAGGCCGACGCCGCTGACCGGGATGAGACAGCCCGCAGCCGTCTGGCATGCGAAAACTGGGATGCGCCGCTGGTCGTCACCACCAATGTGCAGTTGTTCGAGTCCCTGTTTGCCGCCAGAACGTCGCGTTGCCGCAAGTTGCACAACATCGTGAACAGCATCATTGTGCTGGACGAAGCGCAGCAACTGCCCCCGGAGTTTTTGCAGCCCATTCTGGATGGGCTAAACCTGCTGGTAAAGCACTACGGCTTGACTGTGGTGCTGTGTACCGCCACACAGCCTGCCCTCAACAGCACTGACTATTTCGACAAAAGCAACAACCTGCATGGGTTAGAGAAGGTGCGTGAAATCATGGACGACCCTGATGCACTGTTTACGGCCCTCGACCGTGTCAACGTGGAGTTGCCACCGGACTTGAACGCCACCACGCCATGGGCGGACATTGCCGCGCAAATCGAACAGGACGATTGCGTGCTCGCCATCGTCAGCACCCGCAAAGCCGCACGCGAACTGCACAGGCTGCTACCTAAAAACACATTGCACCTGTCCGCCTTGATGTGTGGCGCACACCGCAAAGTGGTCATCGACCAAATCAAAGCCCGCCAGCAAGCCAAGCGCGATGGTGTTGACCTTCAACCACTCCGTGTGGTCAGCACGCAGCTGGTCGAGGCGGGCGTGGACATTGATTTCCCCGTGGTGTTTCGTGCCTTGGCCGGGCTGGACTCCATCGCCCAGGCCGCCGGGCGATGCAACCGCGAAGGGCGTTTGCTGGAAAACGGCTTGCCAAAGAAAGGACGCGTGGTGGTGTTTGTGCCACCCGAGCCCGCCCCGGCAGGGCACTTGCGCAAGGCGGTGCAGGCTTGCACCAGCACCTTGCATGGCCAGCGTGCAGACCCGCTGGCACGCGCGTTGTTTGCCACCTACTTCACGCAGTTTTACAGCGCTGTGGATTTGGACGCCAAAAAGATTGTCCCCATGCTCCAGGTGGAGCCCAAGACGTTGGGCGTGCAGTTTCGATCTGCAGCAGATGCGTTTCGTCTGATTGACGATAAAGACTCTGCCATGGTCGTGGTGCGCTACGCCGCGCAGGGTCCAGAGATTGAAAAATTGCTCGGAATGCTGGCCGCAGAAGGCCCGGCGCGCTGGCTCATGCGAAAACTGCAGCGCTACACCGTCAGTATCCACAAAGGTATGGCAGACAAGATGCTGGCGCGGGGCGACCTGATGCTGCCCATGCCGGGACTTTGTGTGCAGGTGGATACGGACAACCTTTATGACCCGGTCCTCGGCCTGAAGCTGGACGATGATATTTACAACCCTGGCGGCTTTACTGTTTGAAGGAAAACCATGCCCAGTTTTTGTCTTGAAGTCTCAGGCCCGTTCGCCTGTTTTACCCGACCGGAGATGAAGGTGGAGCGCGTGTCGTATGACGTGATGACACCCTCGGCGGCGCGTGCGGTTTTTGAGGCAATTTTGTGGAAGCCGCAAATGCGATGGCAAATTTTTCGCATTGAGGTGCTCAAGCCTGTTCGATGGGTGAACTTGCGACGCAATGAAGTCAGCGCCGTGGTGTCCACCCGCAATGTGCAGCAGGCTATGAACGCGGGCAGCGGCATGCTGGCTTTGTACATTGAAGATGAACGCCAGCAACGCGCCGGCTACTTTTTACGTGACGTCGCCTACCGCATCCACGCCGAGTTGTCACTAACTGGCAAGGGCAATGACCCGCTCATCAAGTACACCGAAATGTTCACCCGCCGCGCCAGCAAAGGCCAGTGCGTGAACCAGCCGTATTTGGGTTGCCGCGAGTTTTCAGCCGACTTCCGCCTGGTCACCATCGATACGCCACCAGCACAGCCCATTGCCGACACCCGCGATTTGGGTTGGATGTTGCACGACATGGACTACACCCACGAGTCCAACCCACAACCGCGTTTTTTCAGGGCGCAGATGAACATGGGGGTGATTGCAGTACCCCCGTTTGAGGAGGCAGTGGGATGATTCTTCAAGCACTCAATGACTACTATCGCCGCGCGAAACTTTCACCGCCAGGGTGGGAGTTAAAGGCGCTACCATTTTTTATTGTCTTGGCATCGGACGGCCAAGTGGTTAGCGTTGAATCGCGCATTGACCAAGCCAATCCACGTGGCAGTCAAGTTCTTGTACCTCAATCTGAGATCCGATCTGGGAAAAATGCTTGGGCGCAGCCCAATCTGCTTTGGGATCACTACGGATTTATCTTGGGAGAGCCCAAGAGAAAACCTAACGGCGACGTTGACCCAACAGATTCATCTGAGAAGGCCGCAAGACAACTCGGTGCATTTATTGAGCGGATTCAAACATTATTGGTGCAGTACCCTCATTCAAAAGGGTTGGCGTCGATTGCCAGGTTTTATGCAAGCGGCGAATACAAACGTGTCTTTGCAAGACCGGATGCTCTTCAAATGGTAAAGATCGCTGGCGCAAATATGACGTTTCGGCTTGTGGATGCGGCCGAGCCAGTTATTCATGAAGAGTGGGTGCAAGACATTGTTTCTACAGGTGCCACTGACGATGATGATGTTGACCCTGATGCAGGCGGTGTGACAAAGTCAGCAATGTGTCTTGTCACTGGTGATGTCGTAGAAATTGCTCGGTTGC
Source organism: Rhodoferax sp. (assembly GCA_040400795.1). GTDB lineage: Bacteria > Pseudomonadota > Gammaproteobacteria > Burkholderiales > Burkholderiaceae_C > Rhodoferax. The sequence goes on along the minus strand of JBBAPO010000027.1, from coordinate 34,634 downwards.
ATCCAAAAATCTACCGCGTCTGCTCAAAGCCAACAGCGCTTGCTTCAGCTAATTCCAAGGAAGCACAAGCCTACTCTTCATATGGGAAAGATCAGGGGTTCATTTTTCCAGTAGGAAGGCCCGCCGCTTTTGCCTACACCACCGCGCTAAACCACCTGTTGCGCAAAGACTCACCCCAGCGCATCCAGATTGGTGATGCATCTACAGTGTTCTGGGCCGATCAAGCCTCCGACCTGGAAACCGCGGTGCCCGATATTTTTGGTGAGGCACCCCAAGACGACCCGGATGCGGGCACTCGGGCAGTGCAAGCGCTACTTACTGCGGTGCATAAAGAACACGGGCCATCCACGCAGGATGACGCCAACCGCTTCCACATCCTTGGACTGGCCCCCAATGCCGCCCGCATCAGCATCCGGTTTTACTACTGCCTGCGTTTGCCGGAGTTGGGCAAGCGCATTGAGCAGCACTTTAAAGACCTTGAAATGCAGCGCGGTTCGCATGGATATGACCCGCAATACCCAAGCCTGAAGAGGCTGCTTCAAACGGTATGCCTGTCAACCAGCAGTCAGCCTTTTGGCGATATTGACCGCCTACCGCCGAATTTGGGCGGTTCGATTGTGGATGCGATCTTTACAGGCGAGAACGTGCCTTATCCGGCCCTCTGGCTCAACGCCGCAGTGGCGCGTTGCCGTGCAGAGCAAGCTAAGAAAACGCAGCAGGGCACACAGGCAAAAAACGTCCCCTACGCCCGCGCTGCTGTGATTAAGGCCTGTCTCAATCGGCAGATACGCAGAGCAAATCTTTCAGCGCCAGAACACTTACTTGAAAAGGAGTTTTTACCTATGCTTGATCGCACAAATATCAATCCCGGATACCTGTTGGGTCGGCTGTTTGCCGTACTTGAGCGCATCCAGGAAACCGCGGCTGGTGGAGGTGGAAAGCTGAACTCCACCATTCGAGACAAATACTACGGTGCAATGGCTAGCTCGCCTGGGATAGTTTTCCCGACTTTGGACAAACTGAAAACTGCCCACTTAAAGAAGCTTCCTTGGGGCCAGAAGGAGTGGTTTGATAAGTTACTTGGAGAAATATTGAGTGACCTCCCCGACATCCCGCGACAACTTTCGCTGCCAGACCAAGGCCGCTTTGCGCTTGGCTATTACCACCAGCGCCAAGACCGACCACCAAAAGTAATTGACGATACCAGTACGCCACCCGTAACCCCATCCCCCACCGAAGGAGCATCCGTATGACCACCACCCAGCCACTCGCAAACCGCTACGACTTTGTTCTCGTCTTCGACGTGAAAGACGGCAACCCCAATGGCGATCCGGATGCCGGCAACATGCCCCGCCTGGATGCTGAATCCGGTCACGGCTTGGTGACGGACGTATCGCTCAAGCGCAAAGTGCGCAATTTTGTCGGCCTGGTGAAAGACCAAGACCAGCGCGACCCGGTGGAGGGTGAGAAGCGCTTTGAAATCTACGTGCGCGAAAAAGCGGTGCTGAACCTTCAGCATGAGCGCGCTTATTCCGCATTAAAACTGGCTGTAGCCCCCGAAGAACAAGCGCAGGAAGCTATTGAAAACATAGCGGAAGTGGCACTGACTGCCGATGTAAAAAAGAAACCCGCCAAGAAAGAAAAGCGCAAAGGCAGCGCCGACGAGGTAGGCCTTGCCCGTGACTGGATGTGCCAGAACTTCTTTGACGTGCGTACCTTTGGCGCAGTCATGTCCACCGGCACCAACTGCGGCCAGGTGCGCGGCCCGGTGCAGATCACGTTTGCCCGCTCGGTTGAGCCGGTCGTGGCGCTGGAGCACACAATTACCCGCATGGCGGTGACCACCGAAGGGGAAGCGGAAAAGCAAGATGGCGACAACCGCACCATGGGCCGCAAACACACGGTGCCGTATGGCGTGTACGTGGCGCACGGCTTTGTGTCCTCCTTTCTCGCCAAGCAAACCGGGTTTGGCGAAGATGATTTGGAACTGCTTTGGCAAGCCTTGTCACAAATGTTTGAACATGACCGCTCTGCCGCACGCGGCGAAATGTCCACACGCGGGCTGTACGTGTTCAAGCACGACTGCGAACTGGGCAATGCGCCATCGCATGCTTTGTTTGACAAGCTCAAAGTGGCGCAAACCAATCCCGGCGAAGTGGCGCGCAGCTTTGATGCCTACCAGGTGGCGTTTGACGGCAAAGCATTGCAAGTGAGTGAGTCGGTAGCACCTGCCCCCGGGGTGACTTTGACCCGCAAATGCTGATGGGCGTTGGGAGTAGGCGATGAAAATCTTCCCCACCGAATTCGCTGGCCAAACCATTCGCCGCGTGTACGATGAAGCCACTGAAATCTGGTGGTTTTCAGTGATTGACGTGGTGCAGGTGCTGACGGACAGCGACAACGCCCGCGATTACTGGTTCAAGATGAAGATCCGGGTCAAGTCTGAAGACGGGGCTGAACTGTCGACATTTTGTCGACAGTTGAAATTGCCCGCTGCAGATGGCAAGCAGAGGCTTACCGATGTGGCCAACGCCGAAAGGTTGCTTCGCATCGTTCAATCTATCCCAAGCCCCAAAGCCGAACCGATCAAGCTCTGGTTGGCCAAGGTCGGCTACGAGCGTATGCAGGAGATGGCTGACCCAGCCTTGTCGCTGAACCGTGCCCGCGAAACCTGGCAGCAGCATGGCCGCAGCGACAAGTGGATTGCGCAGCGCATGACCGGGCAGGAAACGCGAAACAAGCTCACCGACTATTGGAGCGAACACGACATCAAGCAGGGCAGCGAATTTGCCATCCTCACCAACATCATTCACCAGGAATGGGCCGGTGTGAGCGTCAAAGATCACAAGGACATGAAGGGCCTATCCAGCCACAACCTGCGCGACCATATGAGCGAAGCCGAGCTGATTTTTACCGCCCTGGCGGAGCTGTCTACCCGCCAGATTGCACAGAGTGTGGAAGCCACCGGCATGGCCGACAACAAAACCGCTGCCAAGGCAGGTGGGCGCATTGCCCGGCAAGCGCGCAACCAGTTGGAGAGTCAAACCGGAAAATCCGTGGTGACCGGCGAGAGTTTTTTTCCAACCGCTACCAAAAAGATAGCTCGTCGCGCACGCTAGGCAAGCGCTAGCGGCATAAAAGACCATGGAAACGCCAGAACAAGTCCCCTTGTCTGCCCTGCAACACTGGCGCTACTGCCCGCGCCAGTGCGGCTTGATTCACCTGGAGCAGGTGTTTGACGACAACGTGCATACCCTGCGTGGTCAGGCCGTGCATGCCAAGGTGGACAAGCCCGGCGTGGAAACTGCCAAAGGCGTCCTGGTGGAGCGTGCCCTGCCGCTGTGGCATGACGAAATCGGCTTGGTGGGTAAGACGGATGTGGTGGAGTTTTTGGCAGGTGGTGTGCCTTACCCGGTTGAATACAAACATGGCAGCCGCAACAAGGCTGCCGACATTGCCGAGTGTGATGACCTCCAACTGGCTGCGCAGGCTTTGTGTCTGGAGGCCATGACCGGCAAGCCCGTCAACGAGGGCGCCCTGTATTACGCCACCTCCAAACGCCGCCGGGTGGTGCCCATTACTGACCAACTGCGTGCGGATGTGGTGCAAACCGCAGAGGCTATTCGTCAAATGTTGACCAGCGGCGTGTTGCCCCCGCCCTTGGCAGCTGAGCATGCGGCCAAGCGCTGCAAGGGCTGTTCATTGCAAGATCGTTGTCAGCCGCAAGCCACGCACGCGGGCGTGCTGGCCGCCCGCGCCGCCTTGTTTGACCCCGATGCGTAGCCTTTTGTGAATGGGTATGACCATGCAACTCCTCAACACGCTCTATATCACCACGCCAGAGACCTATTTGCGGCTGGATAACGACACCCTGCGGGTTGAGGTAGAGCATGAAACCCGGCTGCGTGTACCCTTGCATCACTTGAACTCGGTGGTGTGTTTTGGTCACACCGGCTTGTCCGCACCGCTCATGCACAGGTTGGCTGAAAGCGGCATTGCGCTGGTGCTGCTGGATGACAACGGCCGCTTCAAAGCCCGGCTGGAGGGTGCGGTCAGCGGCAACGTGCTGCTGCGCCAGGCGCAGTTCAAGCGTGTGGCTGACCCCATCTTTACGCTTGACATGGCCCGCGCCAGCGTGGCGGGCAAGATCAAAAATACCCGACAAGTCTTGCAGCGCGGTGCCCGCGAGGCGAAGGTGGAGGATGAGGCTAAGGTGCTGACGCGTCTTGCAGATGATTTGGCCGCTGCCCTGCGGGCACTGCCCGATGCCAAAGACCTGGACAGTTTGCGCGGTGTGGAGGGTGCCGCCGCCCGCCAATACTTCAGCGGCCTGAATCTGCTGCTGCGCCCAGATCAGCGTACCGCATTTGCCATGGATGGCCGCACCCGCCGCCCACCGCGCGACCGCTTCAACGCCATGTTGTCCTTCTTGTATGCGATGTGGATGAACGATTGCCGCAGCGCGTTGGAGGCCGTGGGGCTTGATCCGCAAGTAGGCTTTTTGCACGCCCTGCGCCCCGGTCGTGCCGCATTGGCACTGGATTTGATGGAAGAGTTTCGCCCCTGGGCTGATCGTTTGGCGCTGACGCTCATCAACCGAGGGCAGTTGACGGCAGGTGACTTCGTGTTGCGCGAAGGCGGTGGGGTGTTGCTGGAGCCGGATGCCCGCAAGACCGTGGTGGTGGCGTATCAGGAGCGAAAGAAGGACGAAATCAATCATTCCCTGTTGGCGCAGTCTTTGCCCTTGGGTCTGGTGCCCCTGGTGCAGGCGCGGCTGATGGCGCGAGCCGTCCGCGATGACGGCGCGCCTTATGTGCCCTTTGTCGCGAAATGATGGGGCTTGCATGCTGGTACTTGTCTGTTACGACGTGAGCACTGAGACCAGGGAAGGCCGACGCCGCCTGCGCCGGGTTGCCAAGGTTTGTGAAAGGACAGGGCAGCGAGTGCAAAAGTCGGTGTTTGAATGCCAGTTGGACGTGGGACAGTTTGAAGCGCTGGAGCGTGCGCTGTTGGCGGAAATTGACCCTCAGCAAGATTGTCTGCGCCTGTACCGTGTACCCGGTACGCGCGGGTTCGAAGTCCTGGAACATGGTGTTTTCAAGGCCGTGGATTTTGACGGTCCCCTGGTGCTTTGATCTTGAATGTACCTGCCCCACCGCGGGTTTGGTTGTGGTACCGTCAAACCCGCGAACCCCAAGTGAAGATGTCTTTGCTGTAGGGTTCGCGCTCTACGCAACCTATTGATTTCAATGATGTTTTTCGATTTTTTGATGCAAAGTGCAGCTGCGACTCGCGTTGAAAAGCGTGGTTCGCATTTCACCGGCATAAAAGCCATTGTTGACAGCGCTTTGAATGCGTGGGGGATCGCCCGGTATTAATGCCGGGCGTGGATTGAAACAATCTCAGCCAGCTTGACCTGTGCGATCTGGTCGGGGATCGCCCGGTATTAATGCCGGGCGTGGATTGAAACATATAGAGCAGGATTGGGCCTTTGGCGGTGCGCATCGGATCGCCCGGTATTAATGCCGGGCGTGGATTGAAACGGTCAAATAGCACATCAG
>JBBAPO010000027.1:0-28973 GCA_040400795.1 Rhodoferax sp. | reverse complement strand
GGATCGCCCGGTATTAATGCCGGGCGTGGATTGAAACGGTCAAATAGCACATCAGCTTGGGCCATGCGAGGGATCGCCCGGTATTAATGCCGGGCGTGGATTGAAACAAGCCGGCACAAAACCAGCGTGCCGAAACACATTGGATCGCCCGGTATTAATGCCGGGCGTGGATTGAAACGTATTGAATCGCATCACACCCTTAAGGGTGATGCAAGGATCGCCCGGTATTAATGCCGGGCGTGGATTGAAACTAGGGCATGTAGACACCATGCAATAGATTCTGTGGGATCGCCCGGTATTAATGCCGGGCGTGGATTGAAACGATAGCTGGCGACAAACCTGGCGCCGTCATAAAGGGATCGCCCGGTATTAATGCCGGGCGTGGATTGAAACTCTTATGGCCGCAAGGGCCAGGACGGCAAGCAGCCCAGGATCGCCCGGTATTAATGCCGGGCGTGGATTGAAACAAAAGGGAACCTCCCAGACCCACAAGGCGCAGCCGGATCGCCCGGTATTAATGCCGGGCGTGGATTGAAACCAGCTACTGCCTTACGTGTAGGGCAGTGGCGGGAAGGATCGCCCGGTATTAATGCCGGGCGTGGATTGAAACTTCGAAGAACGTGGTTCTTTCATGCTGCAGCTTGGGATCGCCCGGTATTAATGCCGGGCGTGGATTGAAACCAGAAACTTGCAGTTGAAGCAGCAACCAAACCAGCGGATCGCCCGGTATTGATACCGGGCGTGGTTTGAAACGGCAAAACGAGCACCTCGATGCTGAATGCCAAAGGGATTGCCCAGTATTCTTAGCCGCGACGTAAATCCGTTGAAAATGGCGGCGATAGTTGGTATCGAGTCGTTCTTGCTTGTCAGGGAGCGCCCGCAGCTTAAACTCAAGCGCATGCGTCACCTCCTGATTATCAACCCCAACACCTCGAGCGCTGTCAGTGCGTTGCTACAGACCCATGCGCAGCGCGCTGCCGGACCCGATGTCCGTGTGCGGACGGTGACCGCCCGTTTTGGTGCGCCTTACATCGCCTGTGAAGCCAGCTATGCGGTGGCCGGCCATGCGGTACTGGACTCTTGGGCCGCGGCACTGGCTGATGAGGACCAACCCGCGCCCGATGCGGTGCTGATTGGCTGTTTTGGCGACCCGGGTCTGCTGGCCTTGCGGGACAGCAGCGCTGTTCCGGTGACCGGGCTGGCCGAGGCTGCCTTTGTCGAAGCGGCCGCTCATGGCCGCTTTGCCATCGTCACCGGGGGTGTGCGGTGGCAGCCGATGCTGGCGCGGCTGGCCCAGATGCTGGGTTACGGCGACCAACTTGCTGGTATTCACACGGTTGCGCCAACGGGCGCCCAGCTCGCTGCTGACCCGGTAGCGGCACAGGCGCTGCTGGCGGCGGCTTGTCAGGCTGCGGTTCAAGACTTCAGGGCCGATGCGGTCATTCTGGGCGGCGCCGGCCTAGCCGGTCTGGCGCAGCTGATTCAGGCCGATGTCAGCGTACCGGTGATTGACAGCGTGCTGGCGGGCACCCGTCAGGCCCTGTTGGCGGCTAATGCCGGCCCTGGCAAGGGGAGCGGCCACTTTGACGTGCGTTGGCAGCAGGTGTCGGCAGAGATGACCGGCCTGGGGTTGCCAGCGGTCTGAGGCGAGCCTTAGCCGACGACCACCTCGCCCCCCAGCGCTTCCAGCAAATCCGGCAGCAGCTTGCGCAATTCGCCGGTGGCGATGGCGGTATCGGTGTCGAAGCCGTCGGCCCGTTCGGCGCCAGAGGTTTCAAAGACGCCCTCCAAAAAGGCCAGTTTTTTCAGTTGCAGGCTCTCCGTCAGAACAAACGACACCCGGCCCTCCCAGGTGAGTGCCAGCCGGGTGGGCAGCTTGCCAGTGGCCACATGCTGACGGACCTCTTCGGTGTCAAGCGCATGGCGGGCATAGCGCACCACGGCACGCGATTCATCCGCGGCCTTTAACTCGCATTCGCGGTCCACACTGAAGCCGGCCGGCGGCTCTTGGGTATCCAGCCACTGGGCCATGGCGGCGGTGGGTGAGATCTGCGTATTGAGCAGGGTGATGGCGAAGCCATCCAATACCGCCACCAATGCCGCCACAACTTCTTCCGCCCGACTTAGGCTGGCCGCATCGATCACCAGCCAACGGGTCTCGCGGTCGATCCAGACGGTGATACTGGCCAATTTGGTGAAGGCCATGGGCAACAGCGTCAGACGGATGTCGTCTTTGAGGTCGCGCATTTCTTTTTTGCCTGGTTTGCGGCCAGTGCTGGCCTCGATCTGAGCCACCCGCTCCTCGGCTTTGCGGTTCACCACCGAGGCCGGCAGGGCTCGGGTTTCGATCATCATCTTGAGCGCCCATTGCCCTCCCACCGACTCCACCAGTGGCCCCTGTGCCACGCCACGCGGCTCGACCCAGCCGGATGACTTTTCCTGGCTGGGGCCGCAGGCGACAAAGCGCGTGGCAGCCAGCCTTTCTTCCATGTCCGCCAGCGTGGCGGACCAGTCGGCCCCGATCCGGTAAACGATCACATTTTTGAACACAAGCATCCTTCTTGACAATTGATTTGAGCGATCTCGCGCCGATCATCCCACCAATTCACGCTGGCTTTTTCATGAAACTTTACACAGGCTTAGCGCTGGCGCATGCTGCGCTTACACAGGCCGGCCACACTGCCCTTCAGCCTGATGTCAATCCCTGAGCATCTGGCCCAATCCAAAGGACATCACCATGACTTCACGATTCAAACCCACCTTGTTGGCCGGTCTGCTGGCCCTGTCGGGCGTCGCCGCGCTGGCGCAGATGCCCTCATCGGGCGGTCACGCTGCCATGATGGCTGGCCCTGCCGACGGTATGCACGAGGGCATGCGCCATAGGGACCCGGCCCGGATGCAGGCCCGCATGGACAAGCACGCCGCCGAACTCAAGGCCCGGCTCAAGCTCACACCCGCCCAAGAAGGCGCCTGGACCACACTTGTTGCAGCACACAAGATGCCGGCTGACATGATGGCTAAACGGCCTGACCCCGCTGCGATGGAAAAACTGTCAACACCCGAGCGGCTCGAGCGCATGAAGGCGCTGCGCCGCCAGCACATGACGGCGATGGACCAGCGTGACGAGGCGACCAAGGTCTTCTATGCGACGCTGACGCCCGAGCAGCAAAAGGTGTTTGACGCCACCGCCACGCCAAAACAAGGGCGCGCCGGACACATGGATCGGGCGGAGCAGCCCAAAGCCAAGCCTTGAGCTTGGGCCGGGTGTCATTCCCGGCCACGAACGGAAACCCAGGACGTCATGGGTCCCCGGTCGAGCCGGGGACGACGGCGCTTGGCTTGCGAGGGCCACCACCTGACCATTGCTCCAAACCTATCCAACGCAATAATTGCTACGAAAAAAGTAGCTACAACCCCAATAAGGGCAAGGCTTAGAGCCGTATTTGACTCAAGACAAGAGATTTTTCAGCTCGCCGCTGGCAATCAGTTTGGCCAGGTCACCGGCACCGCCGACCAGGGTGCCCTTGACGAAGACCATGGGAAAGGTGGGCCAGCCGGTCCATAGCTTGAGCGCATTGCGCTGGCGCCACATGCTGAAATAGCTGCCGTAGTCGAGGTCATGGTGGGCCACCCCGGCGGCGTCGAGCGCTTTGCGTGCTTTTTTGGGGTAGGGGTTTGAGGCCATGCCGATCACCACCACGGCGTGCTGTGCCACCGCCGCCTGAACTTCACTCACGATGGCGTGTTCGTGGCGAGCGATTTGTTCCCTGATGGCGGGGTGAATCTGGGCTTCGGCAAGAATGGGACGGGGCATGTTCAGGTCCTGACGACAGTAAAGCGTTTGATTATGCAGTGGCCCCTGCTGCTGCCTGCTTGACGCAGATCAAGCCCGGCCGTGTGATCAATCTCTACACTTGACCCGGTCATGACCACCCCTCCAGCGCTTTTACCGGCGGTCCGCAGTCTGGACCTTTTGCGCCCCATGCATTGGTTGGCGTTGGCCTGGCGCGACATGGCGCGTTGCGGCTGGATCAGCTTTGCCCACGGCCTGGTGCTCGCCCTGTTCGGCATGGGTATTTTGGCGGTGGCACACGACCGGTTTTGGTTGATGGCGGGCGCCCTGTCGGGGTTTTTGGTGGTGGCGCCGGTGCTGGCCACCAGCCTGTATGCCTTGAGCCGTGCGTTGGAGCGCGGTGAACCAGCCAATGTCGGCTTGGTGCTCAAGACCTGGTTGAACTGGCAGAACAGCCACTTCAACAAGTGGGGCAACGATTACTGGTGCCTAGTGCAGTTTGGCGCCTTGCTGGCGCTGGCCGGCACGGGCTGGGTGGTGACCTCGGCCGCTTTGATTACCCTGCTGGCGCCGCTGCCGATTCAGACCCCGATCGACTTCATTCGGCACGTGGTGTTGGCGCGCCAGGGCTTTTTGTTTGAATTGTGGCTGGTCGTCGGCGGTGTGCTGGCGGCACCGATTTTTGCTTCAACCGTCATTGCCATGCCCTTGCTGCTGGACCGGCGCGTGACGCTGCTCACCGCAGTGCTGACCAGTTGGCGGGCGGTACTGGTCAACCCGCTGCCCTTGGCGCTCTGGGCCGCGCTGATCATGGGCTTTACGCTGTTGGGTCTGGGCTCGCTGCTGCTGGGCTTGATTGCCGTGGTGCCGATGCTGGGCCACGCCAGCTGGCATGCTTACCGCGACCTGGTGGATGTGTCTGGCCTGCCGCCGCGAGAGCCGGGCTGATGTGGGGCTATACCGAAGAGCAGATTGCCGGCTTTGGATTGACCTTTGGCGTGGGGGCGTTCATGCTCTACATGCTGTTCATCATTGGTCAGCTGGCCTGGGAATCCAAGGCGGGCAAGTTTGGCACCTTTGTGATTTTTCTGGGGCTGGCCTTTGGCATGACTGGCTTTGTTGCCAAGATGCTGATCCAATGGGCGATTGGGATCAAGTGAGCTTGAGCAGAATGCCACGCACGCCGTCGCCCGTGGTGCCGATGGCCCCTTCCTCAAAGCCCAGTTCACGGGCCAGCTTAAGCATCCGGTCGTTGTAATCAAGTACGGTGGCAACTAAGCGTTGTGTCCCCCGGCTGCGCAGGTAGGCGATCATTTTTTGCATCAGCAACAAGCCCAGTCCGCTGCCTTTGTGGTCAGAGCGGACGATCACGCCAAATTCGGCCTCGATGTTGTCGGGGTCGGTCATGGCGCGCACCACGCCCAGGGTCTGCACCTGCCCATCCGGGCCGTCGGCCAGGGCCACAAACGCCATTTCGCGCGCGTAGTCAATCTGCACCAAGCGGGCCAGCTCACTGCGCGCTATGCTGCGCCGGCTGTAAAACACCCGCATCCGCACGTCTTCAGGATCAAGCGCTTGCAGGAAGGCCATGTGCTGTGCTTCGTCTTCCGGGCGGATCGGGCGCAGGCAGACGGAACGGCCCTGCCACAGCAACTGCTCTTCAAGTTCTGCTGGGTAGGGCCGAATGGCGAAATGATCGGCGCCGGACGGACCGGCCGCGCTGACCCGGATGCGAGCATCCAGTGCAATCGCGCCTTCAAAATTGACGATCAGCGGGTTGATGTCAAGTTCGGCAATTTCCGGGATCTCGGCCAGCAGCTGCGACACCGCTATCAGCACGCCGTGCAGGGCGTCGGCGTCAACGGCCGGGGTATCTCGCCAGCCCGCCAGGAGGCGGGCCACCCGGGTGCGCGCCACAAGCGCACGAGCCAGTGGCACGTTCAGCGGCGGCAAGGCCACGGCCCGGTCGGCCATGAGTTCGACCGCGGTGCCGCCCTGTCCGAACAGGATGACTGGCCCAAACACCGGGTCAATGGCGCTGCCCACAATCAGCTCTTGGGCGTGGCGGCGGCGCACCATGCTTTGCACGGTAAATCCCTGTACCCGTGCTTGCGGCAATTGCTGCTGTACCCGCGCCAGCATGGCGTGCGCAGCGTGTCGCAGGGCGGGCTCATCCGCCAGGTTCAGGGCGACACCGCCGACGTCGGACTTGTGCGAAATGTCATCAGACAAAATTTTCAAAACTACCGGAAACCCCAAGGCGGTGGCGGCCAGCGCGGCGGCGTCAGCGGTGGGCGCCACCCGCTGTGTGGCCACTACCGGGATGCCACAGGCTTGCAGCACTGCTTTCGCCTCGGGCTCGCTCAACAGGGTGCGGCCGGCGGCCAGCGCGGCCTGCACAATGTGTCGAATGCTGGCGCTGTCCGGGCGCTGCTTGGCCAGCATGGCGGGTGGCGCTTGCGACAACTCGTTCTGGTTGTGGCGGTAGCGCAGCAGCATAGAGAAGGCGCGTACCGCCTGCTCTGGCGTGTCATAGCCGGCCACGCCAGCACCCTGAAAGATTTTGCGTGCCTGCGCGACGGCAGCATCACCCAGCCAGCAGCTCATCAGCCTCGGCGCCACGTGGGCGTCGTGCTGCGCCAGTGGCAGCAGGGCTTGGGCAATATCGGCGCTTGGCACGATCGCGGTGGGGGCGTGAATGAACAACAGCGCACCGGTGTTGGGGTCGCTATTCAGAATGGCCAGGGCCTGTTGGTAGCGTGATACCGGTGCGTCACCAATGATGTCCACCGGGTTGCTGTGTGACCAGTTGGCGGGCAGAACGGCATCGAGTTTGTGCCGCGTTGCCTCACTCAAGGTGGCCAGTGGCACGTCTGCAAAGGCCGCTGCGTCAGCCGCCATGACGCCGGCGCCACCGCCATTCGTCAGGATGGTCAGGCTGTCACTGGTGTTGGTCCGAAAGCGTGATAGGGTCGTTGCGGCCAGAAACAGCTCTTGCAGCGCGTTGACGCGCAGCATGCCCGCCCGGGCGATGGCCGCGTCAAACACCAGGTCTGAACCCGCCATCGCCCCGGTGTGAGAGGCCGCCGCCAACTGGCCCTGGGCCGAGCGGCCGGCCTTGACGACGATCACCGGCTTGTTGCGCGCTGCAGCGCGGGCCGCCGACATGAATTTACGTGGCGACTCGATGGACTCGGCATAGAGCAAGATGGCGCGGGTTTTCGGGTCGTTGGCCAGGAAGTCCAGCATGTCGCCAAAATCGACGTCGGTATGCTCACCCAGCGACACAAAATGCGAGAAGCCGATGGCCTGGCCCCGTGCCCAGTCCAGCATGGCCGTGACCAGCGCCCCCGACTGCGACACAAACGCCAGCTCCCCCGGTTGCGCATTGACGTGGGCAAAGCTGGCATTCAGGCCCTTGTGCGGCGCCAGCAAACCGATGCAGTTTGGCCCGATGATGCGCAGCAGGTGCGGCCGTGCTGCATCGAGCATCGCCTGTTTTTGCTGCCCATCCATGCCGGCGGTCATAACCACGGCAGCGCGGGTGCCGAGTCGGGCCAGTTGATCGATCAGCCCCACCACGGTGGCCGGCGGGGTGCAGATCACGGCCAGCTCAGGCACCGTGGGCAAATCGGCGGCCCGTGTATAGGCTAATTGCTCCCCCAGTGCGCCCGGACGTGAGTTGACGGCGTACAGCGGGCCGGCGTAAGCACCCCCACTCAGGTTGCGCCAGACCGTGGCGCCCACGCTGCCCGCGCGCTGCGAAGCACCAAACACCGCGATTGAGCTGGGCTCAAACAGCGAGTCCAGGTTGCGAATGCTCATGGCTAACCCAGCGGACGGACCCCGATCAGCAGACCATGCAACCACAGGGTGAAGCCAATCCATGCCGCCACGCCAATGGCCACGGTCACACCGGTCGCGCCCGTGGTGCCCTCAGGATAACGGGTGTGTTCACGGCGGTCACGTTGCCGGGCGGCCCGAAAATCCAGTGCGGCCCAGACCAGGAAGGCGCCGAACAGCAGCACATGCGCCGCCGTGCCATTGGCCAGCAGGTGAGCCAGTGCCCAGAACTTCACCCCCAGCACCATGGGGTGGTGCAGGCGGGCCTTGATGCGGTTGCCTGGCACGTAGCTGGCTGCCAGCAGCACGAACGACGCGAGCATCAGCACAGAGGCCAGGTGCCGCATGCCAGTGGGCGGGTTCCAGAGCTGCACAGGCTGTTGCCGGGCCTGGCCAAAGCCCCATATCAGCAGGGCCAGGCCAGCGAGAGAAACTAGGCTGTAAAGCCCTTTCCAGGCCGGCTCGCCAAGGCGCGCCCGGACCTGGTTGCGCCAGTCCTCGGCAAAGATGCGCACAGAATGCACGCCTAGAAACACCACAAGGCCTAGCAACAAATAAAGCATGGAGACACCCCTTTTAAAGTTTGGCGCTCAGGCGCCCAACACCCGGTTTTTCCCGGCCCGTTTGGCCAAATACATGGCCTGATCGGCACGCCTGATCGCCTCATTGCCGCTCTCGTCTTCGCCCAGTTGGGCCACACCGGCACTGAAGGTGATCAAGATCTTTTCGCTGCCTGCCATGAAGAACCGTTTGGTCAGCTCACGCTGCAGGCGGGTCATGGCCTCAATGCCGTGGTCAAGCGCGGTGTCGGGCAGCAGCAGCACGAACTCCTCGCCGCCGTAGCGGGCCAGAGAGTCCTGAGGACGCATGACCTCGCGGGCCACATTGGCCAAGTGGGTCAGCGCCGAGTCCCCCGAAGCATGACCCAGACGGTCGTTCAGCAGTTTAAAGTTGTCGATGTCAAGCATGCCCATGCACAGCGGCAGCCCTTTTCGGCGCACATTCGACACCTCCCGCTCCAAGGCCTCATCCAGGCCCTTGCGGTTCAGCGCGCCGGTGAGCGGGTCGTGCCGGGCTTGGGCACTGATGCGGTCGAGTTGCTGATGCAGTTTGGCAAGCTCGACCTCGGAGGCGTCCACCCGATCCTGCATGTCGCGCAGCTGATCGCGTGCCGAAAGCGTGTCGTTGGCCAAGGTTCGGGTGGTACCAACAATGCCCTTCAAGACCGGCGTGATCTCGGCGAAGGACTTGGCCTGCTCGATCAGGCGTGCAGTTTCTTCCAGTTTGCCGTGGTAGGCGCTGGTGGACTCGGTCATGTGCGACAGCCGCTCGACAAACACGGCCAGCATGTGTCGCATTTCAGTCTGCGCATCCAGCAGCCGTTCCTTGGCCTCAGACTGCTTGAGGATCACATCTTTGAGCCGGCGCTCCACGTCGTCCAACCGGCGCAGGGTTAGGGGCGGCATGGCCGCCTCCATCAGCGCGTCGGTCTGACCTTTGAGCCAACGGTCATCCACGCACAGCGCGCCGATGTTCTGAATGATCAGTTGCAATAGCTTGAGCAGGGTGGACTTGACCTCAAGCTGCTCCTCGGCGGCAAATGAGACACGGTGGCTGAAATTGGCCAGCATCAGCTTCACGCCGCCGATATCGGTCTCGGCAGCCGGGCGACGCATGGCCGCCAGCAGGGTCTGGGCTTGTTCCCCAAAGCGCTCGTCCTCGTCGCCCAAGGCAGGCAGCATGAACTCGATCATGCGGGCGATCTGGCCCAGAAATTCTGCCGTGAGCGCTGGTGCACTCTGGGCGGGGATCGGAGCGACCGCACCCGGGGTTAGGGGGGCGCCGGCGCTGCCGGGAGCCGCCGCCGGGGTGAAGCCACCATAAGCGACCAAGGCGTTTTTGACTCCGGACCAACTCAGTTGCCCGATGGCGGATTCGAACAGCGCACGCTGCTTCAGTTGGCCGGGGGTCTTGGCCGGCAGGGCCCGTGCGATGTCGCGCAGACGCTCTATCGGGAAAGGGGGGTCATTGGGGGTGCCGGCAATCTCGTTGTAAATCGCCTGGTAATTGGCCGGCGTGGGCAGCATTTTGCGGGTTGAGATCTGCTTCAACGCATCGCGTGCAATTTCAAAAGGCTTACGGTCACTCGTGGTCATTATTACGCTATCAAGTTCGTAGCACAAAAACTCCGCTGGTAAAGGGCTAGCGGCCAAAACCTTGCCTGACAATGGCGCTGGCAAAGCATCAACTGAACCAAGGGCAGCAGGTGATTTTGCCAACGGCTGAGGCGTCAGTAAAGGGTTGCATGGCAAGGGCGGCGGCAGACGCAGCCAAAGCAGACGCTTAGCCATGATAACAAGCAAGGTGAAATGTGAGGCGGCAGTGCCTAAAGGCTGGGGCTTTGTGGCAGCCCTTGCGCCCAAAGGGCCTTGGCCTGTGGATCGATCAATCGCTCTTCCGGCGCCTTAATGTGCTGCGCGATGTCAAGGTGGCACGCATCCAGCGCTTCATAATGCCCGGCGTTGTTGGCCATGGTCAGGTCCTTGAAAAAATCAAGTTCATTATGAACAGCACCCTGCGGTGTCGCTTGATTTATATCAATGGTGTGTGCCGTGCCTGGCGTAGGCGCCCCCTCTGGCTGCAGCAGCTTCTAGCGCGGTACGGGGTCGACGCGCAAAATCCGGATATCGTCTGGCGGCTCCGTGCCCCGGGCCAACTGCAGCATGCGCGGCAGCAGGCCGGTCTTGTCGACCACCCAGCGACCTTGCGCCACGGGCTCCACCTGTCCCGGCAAATGGTCAACTTGCGCCAGCTCTGCCGCCCGGATCACAAGGTAATAGGGCTGCCCCGCCGCAGGCAAGCGCGGACGCTCACTCACAGAGACGGTGGGCGCCGGGTTGTAAAGCCCCAGCTCCCGGGCCACCAGGTCCATCTTCCAAACATAAATGTCACCAGGGGGCTGCGTGGCCAGCACCCGGTTGGCGTTGTAGGCCAGTCCGACCGACAGGTAGGTCAGGGTCATCAATACAGTGATAAAGCTGTACAACAGGCTTACGCCGAATACCGGGAGCAGCAGCAAGGCTCGGGCTCGCCAGGGCGCACGCCACAGCCTGCCCAGCGCCAGCCCGGCCAGCAGCAACAGCAGCACCATGCCGGTCACCGTCGGTTGGCCCACGTAAAGGGCCAGGGCCAAGGCCAGTACCGCCGTCAGTGCCGCCGTGCCAAGCTGGGCCAATTCCAGCCCGCGCCGGCCGTCGGGCTGGGCCAGTACTGTGGCCAGATACTGGCCGCACAGGATGGCGGCAAACGGGAACACGATCACGGTGTAGTAATCCAGCTGGAAGCTGGTTAGGCTGAACAAGCCAAAAGTCACGGCAAAGGAGGCGCCCAGGACCACCAACTGGCCCCGCGCGCTCGCGTCGCTGCTGCGCCAGCCGCGCCAAGACTGCGCCACGGCGGCAACAGCGACGGCCACCCAGGGCAGGAAAGCCCACAGGAACACGTGCAGAAAGAAGGCTGGGTTGCCATCGGTGTTTCGGATAGGCCCGGTGTTGAAAAACCGACCAAACTGGCTGTCCCACACAAAAAAGCGGATGCCCGAGACGCCCGTGCGGCCAAACACCAGTTTGTCGGGCTGGGCGTCAAACTGCAGGTACAGGGTCAGCAGCTCGGGCGCAGTGAACAGCAGCGTCAGCGCCAGCGCCAACCACCAGCGACCCTGCCACAGCACGCGCCAGCGGCCCTGGTACAGCCACAGCGCCACCAGGCCGCTGCTGATGGTGATCAGGGTGAAGATGCCCTTGGTCATCACCGCAGTGGCACTGAACAAGGCACCCAGCAGCAGGTACTTAAGCCTTGGGCTGGTGTCGAGGCGCAACCAGTAATAGCTGGCGCCCATGATGCTGCCCGTGAGGTAGGTCTCGGCACGCACGTCGGTGGAGGTCAGCATCACCTGGAAAGCCGACACAAACACCAGCACCGCCAGCCAGGCCGCCTCGCGCCCGTAGAAAAGGCGAGCCAAGCGGTAGGTGTAGTAGGTACCGAGCAGGTGAAACAGAAAACCCGGCAGGTTGTAGCTGATGGCGTTGACCCCGCCCAGCTTGAAAAACAGCGCTGTCACCCAGAACGGAAAATGCGGCTTGTCCAGCCAGTCTTGCCCGTCCAGCACCAGGTTGACCCAGTCGCCGTGGCGAACCATGTGCTGCGACAGCGCGGCGTAGGTGACGGAGTCACCGGCGTTGATGATGGGCGTGATCAGGCCGATGGCGTTGACCAACAGCGTGATGAGAACCAGCCAGCGGACGAGGGGGAGGGTGTTCAAGTTGGGGATGACGTTGGCTCGGCGCGGCGGGGCCGTCGTTTGGCTGGCGAATTTTAGGGCCCGTTGTTGCCCACGGCTTGCCGCGCCGTCCGCAGCCGGGTGATGAAAGCTGCGACGGCGTGGGTCAGGGCGCCCGGCTGGTCCCGCTGCGGCGAGTGGCCGCAGTAGGGCAGCGTAAACAATTCGGTGCCAGGCAGGGCGGCGGCAATGCCCTCGATCTGGGCCAGTGTGCCGTATTCGTCGTCCAGTCCCTGCACCGCCAGCACCGGGCAGCGGATGGCGCTCAGTTCGGTATCAATGCGCCAGTTTCGAAAGGCGGGGTCTAGCCAGATGTCGTTCCAGCCCCAGAAGGCTGAGTCGGGGTGGCCGTGGTAGCGGGCCAGGCGCTGGCGCAGGTCGGCGTGCAGGTAAGCCTCGCGCGCCTGGGCAATGCTGCGAATGGACAGGTCTTCTACAAAAATATGCGGCGCCAGCACGATGGCGCCGGCCACCTGCTCGGGGAAGCGTGCCGCATGCAGCAGGGCAATCGAGCCGCCGTCGCTGTGGCCAAACAGCCAGAGCCGCGTGGCCAGGGTGTCCAGGCTCAGCGCCCGCAGCAGCGCTGGCAGCACCTCATGGGCTTGCCTGTGCAAAAAATCGGGGCCCCAGTGTTCGTCGGGCGCGCGCGGCGTGGAGTGGCCGTAGCCCGGGCGCGAATAAACCAGTCCCCGGCAGCCGGTGGCGGCGCACAGGGCGGATGGGAAGTCGCGCCACATCGCCACCGAGCCCAGGCCTTCATGCAAAAACACCACCAGTGGTACGTCAGGCCTATCCGCACCGACCCACTGGTACTCTAGTTGAACCGGCTGGCCGCGCCAGACGATGTCGGCCCGGGTGTGGGCTGGGCTCATGCCTTGCCGCGCTCCAGGTCGCGCAGTTTGAAGCGCTGAATCTTACCGGTGGCGGTCTTGGGCAGCTCGGCCAGAAAAGCGATGCTGCGCGGGTATTTGTAGGGGGCCAGCCGTGTTTTCACAAAGGCCTGCAAGGCCTCCTCGCTCACCTCTTGCCCGGCTTTGAGCACCACAAAAGCCTTGGTCTTGGTCAGGCCCTGCTCGTCGGGCACGCCGATCACGGCGGCCTCTAGCACCGCCTCATGCTGCACCAGGGTGGATTCGACCTCGAACGGCGACACATAGATGCCGCTGACTTTGAGCATGTCGTCGCTGCGGCCAGCATAGGTGTAGCTGCCATCGGCATTGCGCACGTACTTGTCGCCGCTTTGGGTCCAGGCGCCCTGAAAGGTCTCGCGTGATTTGGCCCGGTTGCCCCAGTACATCAGCGCCGCGCTGGGCCCCTGGATGTAGAGGTCGCCAGTCTCCCCGTCGGCCACTGGGGCGCCGTCGTCGCCTCGCAGCTCAATCAGGTAACCCGGCACCGGCCAGCCGGTGCTGCCGTAGCGCACCCGCCCGGGCTGGTTGGACAGGTAGATGTGGAGCATTTCGGTCGAGCCGATGCCGTCAATCACGTCAACGCCCATCCGCGCCTTGAAACGTTCGCCCAGCTCGGCGGGCAGTGCCTCGCCTGCCGATGAGGCCAGCCGCAAGGCCACGGCCGAGCGCTCGGGCAGGACTGGCGACGCCAACATGCCGGCAAAGCCGGTTGGCGCGCCAAAAAACACCGTGGGCTTGACGCCGCCGACCTCACCGCGCCAGCGCCGGAAGGTGGCCTCGGGCGTGGGCCGCTCGGCCATCAGCAGGGTGGTGGCGCCCACGCTCAAGGGAAAGCTCAGTGCGTTGCCCAGGCCGTAGGCAAAAAACAGCTTGGCGGCTAAAAAGCAAACGTCCTGTTCGGTCAGGCCCAGCACCGCCGTGCCGTAAAGCTCGGCGGTCCAGTAGGGGTTAGCCTGGCTGTGCAGCGTGCCCTTGGGCCGGCCCGTGGAGCCCGATGAATACAGCCAGAAGCCCGGGTCATCGGGGCCAGTGCCAGCCGGCGCGGCCAGTGGCGCGTGTTGGCGCAGCAAGGCGTCGAAAGCCTGCTCACCCGCCAGCAGCGGCTGTGCAGGGCGTGACACCAGCACCTGCTTGACCTCGTGCGGTGCCAGCGCCAAGGCCTGGCGCAGCAGGGGCAGCAATGCTGCGGAGACCAGCACCGCCTGCGCCCGGCTGTGGCCCAGCATGTAGGCGTAATCCTCGGCAGTAAGAAGCGTATTGACCGCCACCGGCACGATGCCGGCGTAAAGAGCACCTAGAAAACTAACCGGCCAGTCGCAGCAGTCGTGCATCAACAGCAGCACCCGCTCTTCGCGGCGCAGGCCCAGCGCCAGCAGGGCGGCGGCCAGTTGGCGCTGCTGCTTGGCCAGTTCACCGTAGCTCAAGGGCCCCTGGTCGTCTATGAAGGCGGTCTTGTCGGGCCGCTCGGCGTTGCGGGTGATCAGGTGCTGGGCAAAGTTGAAGGGCGTACCTGGCTCGGCTGCTTCTGGTGATGTTTTCATACGCTAGCCCTTGTCGTCATTGAGGGACGGCCCGAGTCTGGGGTTGTGTTAATGAACCGGCTTGTGATCTTGGTGAATATGCATTATTGTGCGCATTGAAGCTTAATTGCCGCCCCAAGCGCTGTCAAGCACTATATTGCATAAAATGAAGCCCATGAACCCAACTGCCATTGACGCGCCCAAGCCGGAAGGGGTGCCTAAAAACCCTTTCCTGGTCGCGCTTGGCGAGCGAACCCGCGCCCTTCGGGCCCGCCGCGGCATGACGCGCAAGGCGGTCGCGGTGGCGGCCGGTGTGTCGGAGCGGCACTTAGCTAACCTGGAATATGGTGAAGGCAATGCGTCCATTTTGGTGCTGCTGCAGGTGGCCGGCGCTTTGCAGTGCGCCCTGGCCGAGTTGATTGGTGATGTCACCACGCTGTCCCCCGAATGGCTGCTGATTCGCGACCTGCTGGCCCAGCAAGACGAGGCAGCCTTGCGTCGGGTGCGCGTTGGCCTGGCCGCCATGTTGGGTGTTGGCCATGGCGCTGGTACCCAGGCCAGTGCGCGGGTGGCGTTGATCGGCTTGCGAGGCGCCGGCAAGTCCACCCTGGGCCAGATGCTGGCAGCTGACCTCGGATTTCCCTTTGTCGAGCTCAGCCGCGAGATCGAAAAGCTGGCCGGCTGCAGCGTGGCGGAAATCCAGGCCCTTTACGGCGCTAACGCCTACCGCCGCTATGAGCGGCGCGCCTTGGAGGAGGCGATCCAAATTTACCCGGAGGCGGTGATCGCCACCCCGGGCGGGCTGGTGTCTGACCCCACCAATTTCAATGCGCTGCTGGCCCATTGCAGCACGGTCTGGTTGCAGGCAGCGCCCGAGGACCATATGAATCGCGTGGTGGCGCAGGGTGACACCCGGCCCATGGCAGCTAGCCGTGAAGCTATGGAAGACCTGAAGGGCATTTTGGCCGGGCGAGCGCCCTTTTATTCGAAAGCCCAGCTGCAGATCGACACCAGCGCGCAGCCGCTGGACGCTACCTTCTTGCTGCTGCGCGACAGGGTGCGGCAACTGCTGATGCCGTAGAAATGCATTAAAGTGCTTGACGACGTAATCACAAGCAATATAATTCAGAATGATCCTTGTTCTATTGTCTGCGCCTGCTTTTGGCTGCGCCCCATTGAAGTGACCAGACCATGACCCATCCCAGCCGTGTCGAGTACCAGACCAACCCTTCACAGTACAAGCACTGGCAGCTGAGCATTGCTGGCCCAGTCGCCACCCTGAAGGCTGACTTCGACGAAAACGCCGGCTTGCGTCCAGGCTACAAGCTCAAGCTCAACAGCTATGACCTGGGCGTGGACATCGAACTTAACGACGCCGTCCAGCGCATCCGCTTTGAGCACCCGGAGGTGCGCACCGTGGTGGTGACCAGCGCCAAAGAGAAGGTGTTCTGCTCGGGCGCCAACATCTTCATGTTGGGCGTCAGCAGCCACGCCTGGAAAGTGAACTTCTGCAAGTTCACCAACGAAACCCGCAACGGCCTTGAAGACTCTTCCACACACAGCGGCCTGAAGTTTCTGGCGGCGGTGAACGGCGCCTGCGCCGGCGGCGGCTACGAGCTGGCGCTGGCCTGCGACGAAATCATTTTGGTGGACGACCGCGCCAGCGCGGTGAGCCTGCCCGAGGTACCGCTGCTGGGTGTGCTGCCCGGCACCGGCGGCCTGACCCGCGTGACCGACAAAAAGCATGTGCGCCATGACCTGGCCGACATTTTTTGCACCAGCGTGGAAGGCGTGCGCGGCCAAAAGGCCAAGGACTGGCGCCTGGTCGATCACATCGCCAAACCCCAGGTGTTTGCACAGACCGTGCAGCAGCGCGCCCTTGAACTGGCCGCGCAGAGCGACCGCCCCGCTGATGGCCGTGGCGTGGCGCTGACCCCGCTCCAGCGTGTGACCGAGGCCGATGCCTTGCACTACAACCATGTGTCTGTGCAGATCGACCGCGCCAAGCGGACTGCCACCTGGACTGTGAAGGCGCCTGTAGCGCCGCAGCCCGACGACATTGCCGGCATTGAGGCCGCTGGCGCTGCCTGGTACCCGCTGGCCATGGCGCGTGAACTTGAAGACGCCATTCTGCAGATGCGCACCAACGAGCTTGATATTGGCGTGTGGCTGATCAAGACAGAAGGCGACGCTGCGACGGTGATGGCGATGGACGCCACCCTGGTGGCGTACCAGAAGCACTGGCTGGTGCGCGAAACCATTGGCCTGCTGCGCCGCACCTTTTCGCGGCTTGATGTGTCCTCGCGCAGCCTGTTCGCGCTGATCGAATCCGGCTCCTGTTTTGCCGGCACCCTGTTGGAGCTGGCATTGGCCTGCGACCGCAGTTACCACCTGGCGCTGCCAGACGACGCCGCGGCCGCACCCAAGATCGCTGTGGGCGAGACCAATTTCGGCCTTTACCCGATGATCACCGGCCAGAGCCGCCTGCAACGTCGCTTTTACGACGAGCAGCCGGCGCTGGACGCCGTGCGCGCCCGCGCCGGCCAGCCGCTGGACGCCGCCGCCGCCTATGCCCTGGGCCTGGTCACCGCCAACCCGGACGACATCGACTGGGCTGACGAAATTCGTATCGCCGTCGAGGAGCGTGTGGCGATGTCGCCCGACGCCCTGACCGGGCTGGAGGCCAACCTGCGCTTCAACGGCCCCGAGAATATGTTCACCCGCGTCTTCGGCCGCCTGACCGCCTGGCAGAACTGGATCTTCCAGCGGCCCAACGCCGTCGGCGACAAGGGCGCACTCAAGGTTTACGGCAAGGGCGACAAGGCCCAGTTCGATTGGAACCGCGTCTAAGCCCCTGCACCACATCAGCCCATTTGTTTTTAATTGGAGTTCCCCATGTCCGGCATCAACTACAGCGAAAAAATCCCCAACAACGTCAACCTCAGCGACGACCGCACCCTGCAGCGGGCGCTGGAGCAGTGGCAGCCCAACTTCATCAATTGGTGGGACGACGTCGGCCCTGAAGGTTCGACCGACATGGACGTCTACCTGCGCACCGCCGTCAGCGTGGACCCACAGGGCTGGGCCCAGTTCGGCCACGTCAAGATGCGCGACTACCGCTGGGGCATCTTCCTTAACCCCGGTGACGCCGAGCGCACCATCCACTTTGGCGACCACAAGGGCGAGAAGGCTTGGCAAGACGTGCCCGGCGAGCACCGCGCCAATCTGCGCCGCATCATCGTCACACAAGGCGACACCGAGCCGGCCTCGGTGGAGCAGCAGCGCCACCTGGGCCTGACCGCGCCCAGCATGTACGACCTGCGCAACCTGTTCCAGATCAACGTCGAAGAAGGCCGCCACCTCTGGGCCATGGTCTACCTGCTGCACAAGCATTTTGGGCGTGATGGCCGCGAAGAGGCCGACGCTCTGCTCGAGCGGCGCAGCGGCGACCAGAACAACCCGCGCATCCTGGGCGCCTTCAATGAAGCCACGCCCGACTGGCTGAGCTTCTTCATGTTCACCTACTTCACCGACCGCGACGGCAAGTACCAGTTGTGTGCACTGGCCGAGAGCGCGTTTGACCCGCTGGCCCGCACCACCAAGTTCATGCTGACCGAAGAGGCGCACCACATGTTTGTGGGCGAATCGGGCATTTCCCGCATCATCTCGCGCACGGCGCAGAAGATGAACGAGCTCAAAACCGACGATGTCGGCCAGTTGCGTGCGGCTGGTGTGATCGATCTGCCCACCATCCAGCGCTACATCAACTTCCACTTCAGCGTCACCATCGACCTGTTTGGCTCCGACGAGTCCAGCAACGCTGCCATCTTTTACAGCTCTGGCCTCAAGGGCCGGTATGAGGAAGGCAAGCGTCTGGACGACCACGTGCTCAAGGGCCAAACCTACAAGGTACTTGAGTCGCGTGGCGGCCAGTTAGTAGACAAAGAAGTGCCCATGCTCAACGCTCTGAATGAGGTGCTGCGTGACGACTACATCAAGGACTCTGTCGCTGGCGTGGAGCGCTGGAACCGGGTTCTGGACAAAGCCGGCATCCCGGTCAAACTTAAGGTGCCGCACAA
The DNA here is from genome assembly GCA_040400795.1 of Rhodoferax sp. Lineage (GTDB taxonomy): Bacteria > Pseudomonadota > Gammaproteobacteria > Burkholderiales > Burkholderiaceae_C > Rhodoferax. The sequence continues at coordinate 10,488 of JBBAPO010000027.1, read as the reverse complement.
GGCCTTCCACCGTAACATCGGTGCGCTGTCGGGCATCAAGGTATCGCCCGACGGGCGCGTGCTGTCCGATGCCGAGTGGCAGGCCCGCGTCAACGAGTGGCTGCCCACCGGTGATGACCGCGCCTATGTGGCCAGCCTGATGGGCCGCGTGGTCGAACCCGGCAAGTTTGCCAACTGGATTGCGCCGCCGGTGATGGGCATCAACCGCCAGCCGGCTGACTTTGACTACGTCCGCTTCAACTGACATGACAACGGTGGCCGTGATCAGGCAGCACCTGATCGACCCCGAAATCTGCATCCGCTGCAACACTTGCGAGGCCACCTGCCCGGTGGGTGCCGTCACGCATGACGACCGCAACTACGTGGTCGATGCCGACAAGTGCAACTTTTGCATGGCCTGCGTCCCGCCCTGCCCCACAGGGTCTATCGACAACTGGCGGGTCATGCCGCGGGTACAGGCCTACAGCACCACTGAGCAACTGACCTGGGACGAACTGCCGGTCGAGCTCAGTGCCGAGGCCCTGGCTGATGTGGGCGTGGCGACCGAGGTCTTGACCGAAGCCATCTCCGACACTCTGGCCTCCACCCCGCAGGGCGGGGCCATCAGCAGCGCCCAGCAAGGCGCCAGCCTGCCGCCCTGGTCGGCGGCGCACGCCTACACCAACCTGTACGGCCCCAAAGCGGTGCAAACCAATATCACCGCCACGGTGACCGGCAATGTGCGGGTGACCGATGCCGGCCACCAGTACGACACCCACCACATCGTGCTCGACTTCGGTCAGATGCCGTTCCCGGTGCTGGAGGGCCAGTCGGTCGGCATCATCCCGCCCGGGACCGACGCGAATGGCCGGGCGCACCATGCCCGGCAGTACTCGATTGCCAGCCCGCGCAATGGTGAGCGCCCCGGCTACAACAACCTGTCGTTGACCATCAAGCGGGTGCTGGAAGACCACCAGGGCCAGCCCCTGCGCGGCGTCGGCTCCAACTACATGTGTGATTTGCAGGTGGGTGACACGGTGCAAGTCATCGGCCCGTTTGGCGCCAGCTTCCTGATGCCCAACCACCCGCGCAGCCACCTCGTGATGATCTGCACCGGTACCGGCAGTGCACCCATGCGCGCCATGACCGAGTGGCGCCGGCGCCAGCGCGCCTCGGGCAAGTTTGAGGGTGGCAAACTCATGCTTTTCTTTGGCGCTCGCACCCAGCAGGAGCTGCCCTACTTTGGCCCCTTGCAGAACCTGCCCAAGGACTTCATCGACATCAACTTGGCTTTTTCGCGCACGCCAGGCGCCCCCAAACGTTATGTACAAGACGTGATGCGTGAGCGTGCTGCTGACCTGGCCGCCCTGCTGGCCGATGGCAACGCTTACTTTTACGTGTGTGGACTCAAAAGCATGGAAGAAGGCGTGATGCTGGCCCTGCGCGATGTGGCGCAGCAGGCTGGGCTAAACTGGAACGCGCTGTCCGATTCCCTGCGCACCGAAGGTCGCCTGCACCTGGAAACCTACTGACCCTGTCCGGTCCCCACTCCAACTGCGCAAGCCCACCGCCATGAAACACGCCTACATTTGCGACGCGATTCGCACCCCCATCGGCCGCTATGGGGGGGCTCTGAGCAGCGTGCGCACCGACGACCTGGGGGCCATCCCCATCAAGGCCTTGATGGCGCGCAACCCGCAGGTGGACTGGGCGGCTGTCAGTGATGTGCTGTTTGGCTGTGCCAACCAGGCCGGCGAAGACAACCGCAATGTGGCGCACATGAGCAGCCTGCTGGCTGGCCTGCCGATTGATGTGCCGGGGGCCACCATCAACCGCCTGTGTGGCTCGGGGCTGGACGCGGTTGGCACCGCTGCCCGCGCTATCCGCTCGGGCGAGGCCGGTCTGATGATCGCCGGCGGCGTGGAGAGCATGAGCCGGGCCCCGTTTGTCATGCCCAAGATGGACAGCGCCTTCAGCCGCAGCAACGCGGTCTACGACACCACCATCGGCTGGCGCTTCATCAATAAACTGATGAAAGAGCAGTACGGCGTGGACGCCATGCCCGAGACGGCTGAGAACGTCGCCGCCGATTTCGGAATTGGGCGTGAGGCGCAGGACCTCATGGCGCTGCGCTCGCAATGCAACGCCATCAAGGCCCAGCAAAGTGGCTGTTTTGAGACCGAGATCACGCCTGTCAGCATTGCCCAGAAAAAGGGCGATGCGATCCTGGTCAGCCGCGACGAGCACCCACGTGAAACCAGCCTGGAGGCGCTGGCCCGGCTCAAGGGCATTGTGCGGCCCGACGGCACCGTGACGGCGGGCAACGCCAGCGGCGTGAACGACGGCGCCTGCGCCCTGCTGCTCGCCGACGAGGCCAGCGCCGCCCGGCATGGCCTCACCCCCCGGGCGCGGGTGGTCGGTATGGCCACCGCCGGCGTGCCGCCCCGCATCATGGGCATAGGCCCTGCGCCGGCTACGCAAAAGGTGCTGGCCCTGACCGGCCTGAGCCTGGCCCAGCTCGATGTGATCGAGCTTAATGAAGCCTTTGCCGCGCAAGGCTTGGCCGTTCTGCGTGAGCTTGGCCTGCAGGACGACGACCTGCGCGTCAACCCCTGGGGCGGCGCCATTGCGCTGGGTCACCCGCTGGGCGCCAGCGGCGCCCGTTTGGTGACGACAGCGGTGAACCAGCTGCAACGCAGCGGTGGCCGCTACGCGCTGTGCACCATGTGCATCGGCGTGGGTCAGGGCATTGCGCTGATCATTGAGCGGGTGTGACAGCGGGCGTGTAGCGAATTTGAGCCAAATCGCCCTCTAGGCCACGTCCTTATTGGGGTTCTAGCTCCTTTTGTTGTAGCGCAGCGACCTAGCCGGACCCAGCCCCTTTCCGTTGCCGACGGCACCAATGTGACCATGATTGATGCGCAACTGCCTGGAATAGCCGGCCTGGGCAAGGAGCTGTCTCTTTTGTTGCTGCTACCGCGTCAGGCCGCTCGTGCGGCGACGACTTCAATCTCCATGCACCATTCCGGCCGCATCAGCTTGCTGACTACAACAAGTGTGGCGGCCGGCGCATGCTCACCGATCTCCTCGCGGCGTGCGGCAGCTGCAGCGGCTGCGTCGCACTCGTCGAGAAGATAGGTGTTGATCTTGATGATGTCCGTTGGCGCCATGGAAGCTGAAGCCAGGATCGCAGAGATGTTGCGCCAGATGACTCTGGCTTGACCTGCGGCGTCCGTTGGCGTGTTCCCGTGCGCATCAGTGCCGACCTGCCCCGACACAAACAGCATCTGCGAGCCGGCGGAAACCTCCATGCCTTGACTAAAGCGGCTTGTAGGTAGGGGGACGGTGGAAGGATTGTGGGCGATGTTCATGGTGTAGGGGCCTTTCTCATTCATTGACTGGTGTCGATCACCGCAAGGTTGCGCGCACCAGCACGTAGGGCAGCCCGCGCTCGCGCCCACGTCCTCAAAGCCGCGCAGCCGTGCCGGGGTCGATGGGCCGAGCCCGTCAGTTCTTCGTGCGCAGCGTCAACACGCCCGCTTCGAAGCGCTTGAGCATTTCGTCTACCTCCGCCGCGCTGATGACCAACGGGGGCTGGAACACCACCGCCGGAGGATGCATTCTCGAGCCGCGCACCAGCAGGCCTGCATCCAGACTCGCCGCAATCAATCGGGAGGATAAGCTCTTGTCGCGGGCATCTACCGCATATATCAGGCCCTGGCCGCGGACCTCCGCGTGCAGCACGTCGGGATGGCGCTGGGCGATGTCGCGCAGGCCCAGGGCCAGCATTCCGCCCACGGCCAGCACATGCTGGCACAGCGCCGGATCGGCATAACGGCGAGCTAGCGCTCCCGCCAGGCTTGCGCCGATCTCGTTGCCAGCGTAGCTAGAAATATGAATCGACGTAGGCTTGACGACATACCGGTGGTGCCGCTCGGCGTAGCTGAGCGCGCCCAGTGGATAGAAGCCGCCGGTCAGTCCTTTGCCCGTGACGAGCAGGTCCGGCACGATGCCGTGGTGTTCGAACGCCCAGATTCGTCCACTGCGGCACAGGCCAGCCTGTACCTCGTCGAGGAGCAGCAATGCACCGCGCTCGTCGCACAGTCGGCGCACCTCTGCAAGGTAGCCCACTGGCGCCACGTTGATGCCGGCCGGCGCCTGGATCGTCTCAAGGCACACTGCGGCGGTGGTCTCGTCCATCGTCGCCGCAAGGCTGTCAATCGACCCAAAGACCGCGCGGCGCACCCCGCCCGCCAACGGCGCAAACTCCTGGGGTCCCATGGTGTCGTCGTCCATGGCCAGCGCGAAGCCGATGTGGCCGTGATAGCCCTGCGTCGCGGACACGAGACCACCGCGGCCGGTGATGCGCTTGGCCAGCTTGCATGCGACCTCGAAAGCCTCGCCTGCGCAGCTGGTGAAGAAAGTGCGTGAAAGCGGGGGCGGCAGCAGCCTGGCGAATTGTTGTTCGCCCTCATTGCGACGCTCGGAAGGAATCGCCCAAAGACCCGCATCGTGCGTGGAGACGATGGCAAGCATTTCAGCACGCACGTCTTCTGCGTTGAAGCCGAAGTTGAAGACACCACCAGAGCAGAAGGCAGAGATCACTTCGCGACCCGACTCGTCGGTGAGCCATACGCCTGAGCGTTTGTGTTGCAGCCAGTGCCCGCTCGATTTACCAGTGGCTGTCGGTGTATGCAGTTCCGAATCGACGTTCAAGCAGCTTCTCCTGATGGCGGGGCGCGCGGGGCGGGGTATTTGTTCTCTGTCGGGGTCCGTGCAGTCTAAGAATAAAACACGGTGCGTGGCGCCTCGGATTTCAGAAGTGAACTGTAGAGTTTTAGGAGCGCGTACGCGCGCAAAAGGAGACTCATCAAGATGGGTACGGAGTTCTAACCGTCACTCTTGATGCCAGCCTTGCGGATCAAATCACCCCACATGGTGTAATCCTTCTCGATCGTCGCGCCAAATTCCTTCGGGCCCGCCCAGGTGGGGTTCGCACCGATGGTATTCAAGATGAAATCACGCCCGGCGGCACTCTGCACGTACTCGCGTAGCTCAATTGACATACGCTCAATGATTGGCTCTGGTGTACCGCGCCGCGCAAAAATTCCGCCCCAGCCGATGTTAGTGAAAGGGAAGCCCTGCTCGGCGAAGGTTGGCACATCGGGCAAGTAGGGCATGCGCTTCGTGCCGGTAATGGCCAGCGCACGCAGGTCGCCACGTTGAATGAGTGCTGAGGTGACCACGTAGTCGCTCACGTACATGTCGACGCGACCAGCGGCGAGATCCAATAGCGGCGCCGGTGCCGTCTTATAGGGCACATGCAGCAACTCTACGCCCCCGAGATGGCTCAGCATGGTGATGTTCAGATGTGACATCGATCCATTGCCCGCGGACGCAAAGCTGAGCTTCTGCCTCTTCGCCAGCGCCATTAGTTCTTTAAGGTTTGAGATACCCAGCGAGCTGCGCACGACAAAGGTACCCGGGCTCTCCACAAGCTTGGCCACTGGTGCGAAGTCCTGCCGAGTGTTCACCGGGAAATTTGGCACGATGTGTGGGCTCAACGCAAAGCCCGCGGAGAAGCCGTACAGAAAACTGTAGCCGTCCGCAGGCGCCTGCAACAGCGCCTGCATGCCGAGGACGCCGTTTCCACCGGCCTTGTTGTCCACGACGATTGGCTGCCCGAGGCGAGGCGCCATACTCTCCACCATCTTGCGACTGAAGACGTCCGGTCCTCCGCCCGCGCCCGAGCCAACGATAAAGCGGATCGGGCGGGTTGGCCAGTCTGCGTTGGTTGTCTGGGCACGCGCCCAAGGCGCTGCCACACTGGCAGCGGTTCCGATGGAGAGAGCGTTGAGAAGCTGGCGTCGAGAGATCATGGAGTACCTTTCAAAATAAAGCCGGTGGAGAGTCGATAAACTGTAGGGCGCGTGAACTTGCCAATGGGGCAAACGTACTTGTTACGGAGCAGCGGTGTCGTCGGGGCAATCGAATCTCGCGAAGGGCGCTGCTTCGATGAAACGTAGGACCACATTGCGCGTGATGGCGGCGACGTTGTTGTCGAAACCAAAGCAGACAGCTGAGAGCATCCACCCGATGGAACCCGTGGAGAAAACAGCGCCGCCGTAGCCCGTTTCGAAGAACACCATGTCGGCACGCACGAGCGGCGACTCGGTTCCGCCAATGCGCAGGCTATTGATGCCAATCTCTTCATTGACGAGGATCATGTTGTCCGTGTGACCTTCCGACGAAGCGAGCACGAGGGCATGGGGCGGTGAGCCAAGGGCAGGGTCGTAGCGGTCGATCTCCTGACTAGCTGCGCCGCCGTACACGAGGCCGAAGTCGCCGATGATCTCATCGTCCACGCCCTCAAATATGAACTGGGCACGCGGATCATGGCTGCCAGGGTTGCGGCGGTAGAAGCTTCCGGAGTCAAAGCCTTGCGCCGTGAAGCCAACGCCTACAAGTGCGTTGGGCGTGATGCCATTGCGCCGCCACAGGCCGCTATATTCACCCGTTAAACCCATGAAGTACTCGCCCGCGTCCGGCGTCCAGGCGCGTGTACCGTCCTCGCCGCGCCGTATCTCCATTACGCCAGGAAGCATGTCGTTAAAAGCGATGCGCCAATAGAAGCCGTTGCCGCCCAGATACATCATGCGGCCTCCGCGGCGCAGGAATGCGGACAGGCCATCGAGCATCTGGCGCGAGTGGTACTCGGGGTGACCGCCTGTCATCACGAGTTGATAGGGCTCAAGCACACCAGCGCCCTCGCGGTGCAAGTCGTGGTCTGTGACGACATCCACATCCAGGCCTAAGTGGTGTAGAAACGCGAGCACGTAAGCATCCCCGCTGAAGCCCGACAACTTCGAGTTGGGACGCAGGTCGAGAACAGGGCGCAACAGTGAGGAGATGCAGGTGCCGCTGCCATCAGAATGCGGGTCGTAGGTAGACGTCCCAAACTCAGGTCGTTTGTGTAGCAGGATGCTTTCTGGATTGAAAGCCCACAGGCGTCCGCGGTGCGCTTCACTGCCAGACCCGCGCTCGGTCACCCGGAAGTTGGCGTATGCCTGGTAGGTCGCCGTCGAGGCAAGGAAGGCGATGCGCGGCCTGCTTCCGCTCGTCGCACCCCGAGGTGGCCGCACGAAGAATACGATATAGCCGGGATAGTTGCCGTCGTCCAGTTTTACGCTATAGCAGCCACTCGGGCAATCTGGCGGTACGGTCCATGCAAAGTCCGCCTCCCATCCAGCGTCGTAGATGTCGTCGTCATGGAAATGGATAGCGCCGTATTGCTCTGGCGCTTGCTTGAAGTCGTGCACTTCTCCCGACCAGTTGAACCCGGCCATCGCACGCGTGGGCAGGTGTACCGTCCGCCCATCGCGCCGCCATGGCCCGACGTCTGCAATGCGCTGTGTGCCGGTGTCGCAAGCAAAGTCCCAGAAACCTAATACACGTCCGGCCAGAGACCGCGGCACGGCCGGCCCCGCAAGTGCCATCGTATCCGACGGCGAGCATACGCCCTCGATCAACCGGACACGGTCGAGCTTGCCGTTGTAGAAGCCCGTGTAGAGATCACCCTGCGGGTCCATCGCACGTGCAGCTATGGACAGCGGGCAGACCGGGAAGCAGTGGCTGTTGACCGGCCCTAGGGCCTCCGCCTCGGCGGCCGTGTCCTCGACCGGCCAGCGTATCAGTGGCTGCTGTTGGACGTGCATGCGGCCCGTGTTCGCGTCGAAGCTTGCCACCGCCAGCACCCATTCCCGGGAGCGCAATGGCACGCCGGTGCTGGCACGCCAACTTTGGCTACCCCGTTTTATCACGAGCGTCAGTGCGCCAGTCTGGTCCAGTTCCACGCAAAAGCCCTGGTGGCCATCCCAGTGAGCCAGCACGGTCTGCACACCCCTGCGTCCCGGAGTGGTCGGCCACAGGTAGGCTTGCACTGTAAAACTGGATAGGTCCCGTGCCCAGTGCTCCGGTTTGAATTCGACACACGAGCCCGGGTGCACCAGTTGGCGCCGCGCGGGATACTGACCATTAAAAGGCGTCTGCACTTCCTCTTCAATCAAGCCAGGGCCTGCAGGGTTGTCGTCCGCTGAATACAGGCGCATGAGGCGTACGTTGTACTGCTTAGCGTCGCCTTCCTCGCTGACCATAAACCGGACAGTTTCGCCTGGTGCAACAGAGATACTGCTTGGGTATCCACAGATCGTGAGTTCGGGAATCGGTGGGTTCATGGCTGCGACTCCAGTTCAAGCTCTTGCCCGGTGGCATTTTTCCACCGCAGGCGAAAGACGGCCCGTTCGGCGTCCAGCAGGTCCGTGAAGACTGGCCCCAGCGGGACGACCGGGTCATGACGCGGTCCTCCCAGACGGATTAGCGCCCAGCGACGATTGGGCTCGAGCGCTAGCACGCACGGCTTCTCAGCCACCGTTTCGTGTGAGCGCATGAAACGCATGAGCCGTGCGAGATTGGGACTGTGGCGGCCGAGTGGGTTGCGCATGAACTCACGGGCGAGTTCCAAGTCAGCAACGGGATCGATCATTAGGCTGTTCATCGTACTTTGGTCGGTTTTATGCGTCAGCGATGGCTTCGATCGCCACCAGCCAGTGTCCGCTCAATTTGCCATGGGCTGTCGGTGTTTGCCGTTCCGAGTCGACGTTCAAGCAGCTTCTCCTGATGGCGGGGCGCGCGGGGCGGGGTACTTGTTCCCTGTCGGGTCCGTGCAGTCTAAGAACAAAACACGGTGCGTGGCGCCTCGGATTTCAGAAGTGAACTGTGGAGTTTTTGGAGCTGAGAACACGCCCCCGCGCACAAGCCGCCAGTGCGGGGTGCATGACACTATAATTTTAGGAGCGCGTACGCGTGCAACAGGAGACTCGTCAAAATGGGTGCGGCAAAAGGCGCGATGCGGGTCCAACTGACCGATTTGAAATCGTTGCAGGTGTTCATGGCCGTGGCCGAAAGTGGTGGACTCTCTGCAGCTCAGGGGAAGCTGCATTGCAGTCTCTCCCAAATTTCCGCGATTCTCAACGGCTTCGAGAAGCGCTTCGGCGTGAAACTGTGCGAGCGTGGCCGCTCTGGCTTTGCGTTAACCGAGGACGGCAAGCGCGTTTATGAGTCCTCCGCGAGCATTCTGGAGAAGTTTTCATCGCTTGAGTCGGAGTTGTCGTCAATGCACGGCTCGCTGACGGGATGCCTGCGAATCGCAACCATCGGCGACATCATGCACCGCGAGTTCGTGTTGCCGCAGGCAATAGACCGATTCTTGTCGCGCAGGGACAACCATGCGGAGATCAGCCTGGAGAACGCGAACCACGAACGCATCCTCAGCGAGGTTGCCGCAGGCCATGTCCATGTCGGGTTCGGACACTTCCCGGTTAAGCAGCAAGGTTTGATCTTCTACGACTCGCACAAGGAAACCGTCTCGCTGTATTGCAGCCGAGGCCACCCCCTGTTTCGGGCTGCAGGCGCTTCCTTGTCCATGGAGCAGATCGTCCATTTCGATTTCGTGTTTCGAACGGCGACGCCGGCCGACTACTTTCCGCCTCAGATGCGCGCGATCAAGCCGCGTGCCATCGCTTCGACGCAGGAAGCACGCGCGCTGCTGGTGCTGTCGGGTCGCTTCCTCGGGTTTCTGCCAGACCATTTCGTTGCGGCCCGCGTCGCATCAGGCGAGATGCGGCGTGTCTGCAGCGAAAGCCTCACCTTTGAGGTCAACTCCGAGATAGTTTTGCGCGATATCAAGGCGCAGCCCCTGCTGGTGCGCAAGTTCATCGAGGACTACACGATGGCCGCGCTGGAAGCCCACGTGCCCGTGCTCCGCCTGAAGGTAGGCGGTTAATCCCTGCCAACTCCGTTGCTTATCTTGCGCTTTGCCGCTCTGGGGTTGGCCGAGATCTCCGTCAACATGCTTCGCGGCCGCGCCCTTGACCTGTTGCACGCGCAACTGGCAAATATCAAGTTCCCTTGCTTTTTGCTGCATGGTCGCCAGGCGCCTGCGCCGCGATCATGCTGACAACAGCGACATCTTGATTTACGACTATGTCAAACAGCATCATCCGCAACTCTAAAGGATCTGGGAAAAGCGGCGTCGAGGTTATCGGGCGATGGGTTACCAAGTGGATTTCGATCAACAACAGTTACGCCTTGGTTCTGATGGATGCGGCGCACGGAACAGTCTGGGAGATTGCCACGTCGGAAGCAAAGTGGATTGATGCGTTGGCCTTGATGCAATTTAGGGCTCCTGGTGAGATTCGTGTGAAAACCGGCTACTTCGACAAATGCCTATAGTGGGCGAGGCTTGCGGGACGATACTATTCATTTCATACATCAGCTGGCTATCGGCGGAAACGGTTGAAATCGAGATGCTTTGGAGCATTTCGAGGTAAAAACAACCCTGCTAGCGGGGATTTTTGGCCTACCGCTAGCATCTTGAGATGGTGTGGCAGGTTTTGACGAATCTTACTGTCGGGCCCATCAGTCTTGCACCAGATCCAGGTAGTCCCGCCG
>JBBAPO010000026.1:0-77823 GCA_040400795.1 Rhodoferax sp. | reverse complement strand
ACGAGAAAATCAAAAAAATAATGGGCGGGCGGGGAATCGGCTCACGGATTCAGGTGGATGCTCAAGCGACATCAGCTCAAGTCGCACGCAACATCAACCTGCATGTCTTTGAAACGCTGTACGCGCGTGACGAAAATGCCAGGGCGGTGCCTGACCTCGCTGAGGGGGTAGACATTTCAACAGATGGACTGACCTATATTTTTACGCTACGGCCTAACGTCAAATTCCACAATGGCAAAGCCATGATGCCGATTGATGTTGTGGCATCTAGAGAGCGTTATCGCAAGGCAGGGGCGTCTGCCAACCTGATCCAATCCATCGACAGCATTACAGCTACCGGTTCGAATCGAGTCACGATAAAGTTAAAGACAGTGCAATCGGCCTTTCTCGATAATTTATCTAGCCCGCGCGCGCCAATCGCCATCATGCCGTCAGAAGAAGCTGCAAAGGCCATGGGCAAAGCTGAGCCCATTGGCACCGGTCCTTACCGTTTCGCAGAATATAAGCCAGATAGCCACGTCAAGCTGGTGAGATTCGACGACTACAAGCCAAACCCTGCCTACAAAGAAAGGGATGGATTCGCCGGCGCCAAAATTGCTTACCTAGATAGTCTGACGTTTCGTTTCATGCCAGAGGCAGGTGCAAGAAATGCTGCCGTTGAATCCGGTCAGGTCCAACTGAATGAGACAACAGATGGCGCCACAGCCAAGCGATTAAAAAGCAACCAGAATTTTCAGATCCTCCAGATGCTGCCTTTCGCGCAGCAGGTGATCAAGTTCAATCACGCGCTAGCCCCAGGATCGGATGTCAATTTCCGACGCGCTGTCGCTCTCGCGATCGAGCGCGAGGAGATGCTTGCCGTGGCGTATCCAGATATTTACCGCCTTGACTCAAGTTGGATATTTGCCGGCTCGCCCTACCACAGCAACCGACCAATGCCAAAACTCGACCTTGCGGCGGCAAAGGCAATGCTAGCGAAATCAAGTTACAAGGGCGAGAAATTGATTTTCATCTTTGACAACGATCGGCCCAACGTCGATACAGCTACCGTTTTTCAGCAACAAATGACGCAGATTGGCGTAAACATCGAATTGAAAGTGTTGGACTGGCCGACCGCTTCAAAGATGGGACTCAGCAGCGATCAGGGTTGGCACTTTTGGACTCATGGCGTAGGCATCAACCCCTATGAAGGGCCCGGCTCCGTCATGGCCAACTGGATCAAGGGGGCAGGTCAGCGGCGTGCCGACCCGATTGTTGACACGCTATTCGAAAGGCTCAGTGGCGAAATGAGCCTCGATGCGCGAAAAAAGACGTATGCCGAATTCGAAAACCGTATGGATGACCAGGCTATCGCGCTCAACCTAGGTAACTACGGAATGTTTCAAGTTGCAAGTGCGAAATTGAAAAATTTCAAACCCTACCGTATACCGCGTATGTGGGGGGTTTGGGTTGACTGAACGCTACGCACATAAAACCCATTAAGGATAGAACCCATTTTGGGTAATTTTGATCAAGATGTCGGATTCGCTTGAGCCGAAAATGAATAAACGTCCAAATATAGTTCTCATATGCACAGATCAGCAGCGCATGGATTCTCTTGCTTGCTATGGCAATCAGTTCGTGAAAAGTCCCAACATTGACCGATTCGCCAAAGGTGCAACCCGGTTCTCGCATGCTTTCACACCATGGCCTGTGTGCACACCTGCAAGGGCAACGATGTGGACTGGGGTATATCCACACCTGCATGGCGTCATCGACAATGTGTACGGCGTTGACGACGCGTTTGCAAGCCACTCCAAGATAAAGGCGACGGCGATTGATGCGATTCATGAAGCAGGGTATCTAACGGCTCATTTTGGCAAATGGCATCTTGGCGACCGACAACCTGCTTCATTCGACATATGGGAAGAAAGCTTCAACTCAAGGCAGGGGCATTGGATCGACGGACTCCGTGAAGGAATTTATCGGCCAGATCAGCAAACCGACGCTTGCGTCAGATTTCTAGAGTCACAGCAGGGGGGAACCCAACCGTTTCTAATGATTCAAAGCTATTACCCTCCCCATGACCCCATACAGCTCCGGCCGAGTACTACGAGCCCTACCGGGGTAAAGGCGTCCCGTTTGCCGGGTATTACGCAGCTGTTACTGCGCTAGACGTCTGCACTGGGAAGATTTTGGACACCTTGGATCGAGCCGGTCATCGCGAGAATACGATCGTGATCTATTTCACCGACCACGGTGACACCTTTTGGTATCGTAAGGAAGGGGAGCACAAATTCGTATGCTTCGACGATGCGATACGGATTCCATTTCTGGTACGCGGTCCAAATGTGGTCTCCGGTGCCATCCGTGATGAGCACATAGGCCTCCAGGATATTTCTCCAACGATCCTGGACTACGCCGGCATTTCGCCGTCGCCAGATATGCATGGCATGAGCTTGCGACCATTACTCGAGGGCCAAACGGTGCCTTGGCGCGAAGGATACTATGTGCAAAATATTACGCATGTCAGCGCAATTGTTCAGCGTTGCATAAGAACGCAGGAGTGGAAGCTTATCGCCGCTGAAAACGGCGAACACCAACTGTTCGATCTGCTCACTGACCCAGAAGAAGAACTGAATATCTTTTTAACGCCGCGCCCAGACCCAGGATTCGAAAGATACAAACATTTGCCGGATCAGGCGCCGGTGATTAATACCCTTTGCGATCAAATGGAGGCAGAGGCCACACGCATCAGTGACACCACAGGAATCAAATTAACGACCATGGTACGTTCCGCGATTGCGCCACGACTCCACAAAGACTACGCTGATGTCGCGCAGACTCGCTGAACCCTATGATTAACAAGGTCCCCGAATGATGGATCGAACTGCCGACAAGCCGAATATTCTCATCATCATGGCGGATGAGCATGCACCGCAGTTCACCGGTGCATACGGGCACTCCATCGTCAAGACCCCGCACTTGGATGCCTTGGCTCGCAGCGGCGTGCTATTCGAACGCGCTTACTGCAATTCGCCACTTTGTGTTCCATCGCGGATGTCTTTCATGACGGGTCGTTTTGTACACCAAATCGGTAGCTGGGACAACGGCACGCCACTGCCGTCCGACGTGCCTACCTGGGCCCATCTGTTGCGTGCCGTCGGGTACGACGCCGTCCTGGCTGGCAAGCAGCATTTTGTGGGGCCAGACCAGCTACATGGCTTTCGCAAGCAACTGGCCCGCGACCTGCACGCCGAACTGCACCACCCCATCTATAACTGGGCGGACGGGACGCCGCCAGCAACCCAAACCTGGCCGGCCTTGTCGCAAGCGGGGCCCGGCATAACCACCGAAATTGAGGTCGATGATAGCGTCGAGGCTGCGGCACTTGCGTACCTGGACACCACGACTTCCCGTGCCGCCCCATGGGTTCTCAATGTATCTTTCATCGCGCCCCATTTTCCTTTTATCGTTCCACAGTCTTACTGGGACATGTACCCGCACGACACAGTTGATTTGCCATTCATACCGCCAGGTCATCTAAAAAATCAACATCCGGTGTACCAGCGAATTCGCTCTAATTTCGGTCTGCCTGAATTCCCCGAGGCGCTAGTGCGCAGTGCACGCAGAGGGTATTACGGCCTGATCACCTACCTTGATGAAAAAATTGGTCGCCTCCTCGCCAAGCTTGAAGAAACTGGACAACGTGACAACACGATGATCGTCTACTGCGCCGACCATGGAGAAATGGCTGGCGAACACGGCATGTGGCGGAAGTCAAATTTTTATGAACACGCCAGTCTTATCCCGCTTATCGTTTCTTGGCCGGGAGTGTTTCCCGTAACAACTCGGGTCCCTCAAGTGGTATCGCTGGTTGACCTGGTCGCCACCCTGGTTGATGTAGCCGGGGCCGAGCCAGTTGATTTACTTGACGGGAATTCGTTGCTACCTTTGATCCGCGGAGATAGTGCAAACTGGAAAGATGAAGCTTTTTCAGAACTTCACGCTAACGGTATCTCACGGCCAATGGCGATGCTACGGCGTGGCCGATACAAGTTTAATTACAGCTTGGATGACCCTCCTGAACTCTATGACCTTGTTGAAGATCCGGGTGAGTTAAACGATCTCGCGAGTGATCCGGCTTACAGAGAAATCCTAGACGACTTTAGAAGTAGATTATTTTCCCACTGGGATCCGATCGCTCTCGAACGCAGGGTCCGGCAAAGCCAGAAAGCGCGCCGCCTGATTCGCACAGCAGAGACTGGAGCCGCACCGGAAAGCGACATGTGGCCAACTAAGGCCCACTGACCTAAGCATGTGTTCGGAATGAACAACATTAGTCATAACTAGCGATCATTACCATTCACATCACATCACATCGCTTGAGTCTGAGACCGCACCGCCTGAATCAGGCCTTTCATATAACCCACGGCAAAAATCTGCCCGCGAATCATGTACCCGGGCTCGTCGTTGCGCTCACCCTCCATGGTCGGGTTATGGTCTGGCCGCAAGGGGCCGTCGTAGCCAATATCATGGTAAGCCTTCATAGCTTCGAACATATCGGTCTTGCCTTCGTCATGAAAGGTTTCTTCAAACAACGGCACGCTACCCCGGATGTCGCGGAAGTGGGCAAAGAAGATTTTGTTGCGACGCCCGAAATGCCGAATCGCGTCAGGAATATTCACCCCAGGCATAGCGGCAAAGTTGCCCTGGCACAAGGTGATGCCATTGCTGGAGCTGGGCGCCATCTCCAGCACCCGGTCAAACGCCGCCACGTCGCGCAGAATCCTCGCCAGACCACGCACTGGAGACATAGGCGGATCATCGGGGTGCAAGGCTAACTTCACACCGGCAGCCTCGGCCACGGGCATGACCCGATGTAAAAAATAAGCCAGGTTGCCCCACATTTGCTCATCAGTGGTCTCGCCTGCATAAGTCAAGGCACGAGCGGCAGGGTCACGCGCATCAAACTGAGTGACCAGCGCACCCCCACGCCCAGGCATGTCAAAAGCGGTGCGCAGCCAGTTGAACACGGCCATGAAGTTGTAGCAGTACACCGGGATGCCAGCGCGTCCCATATTGACGATGCTCTGGCACACGCTGGCGATGTCTTCATCTCTTCCCGGCATACCGAGGGTAATGCGATCCGACAGCTGGTAGCCCTCGATCACCGACAAAGTCATCCCCTGAGCTTCCACCTGCAGGCGCATGGCCAAGAGGTCCTCGTAAGCTAGGGGCGGGCCCTGCTCGCGCTGCGGAGCCATCGACAAGCCGGCGACAGTGCTGACAACATCACTCATGCCCATTTGTCGGGCCAGGCGGAGATCAGAATCCGCCAGTGGGCGGGACACCATTGCAAGTTTCATACAACGCTCCAGTCAAAGTAACAGTTGGTCAGGGCTCTTCACGACGATGCACGGTGCCCGTCGGCCAGGCCCAGTTTTTCCATATCCCGCTGCAGCCGGGCAAACCCGCGCCAGGCCACCATCCCGAGAATGGCTGACAGAAAGAACAGCCAGACACCCAGGCCCGTGCTTCCTGGCAGATGACCGTTGGCATCCCAGCCCAGGTAAAGTGCCATGCCAGCGAAGGGTGCAATCGCGCCGCGCACGCCGGTCAGGGTCACGTGAACACCCATGTAGGCCGACAACTGTTCCTGGGGTGCAAAGTCATTGTGGCCGAGTTGCCATGCCAGGGTGCCCCCGGCATTGACCAGGCTGGTCAGAAAGCGGCCCACGGCCAGCCAGACCAGTGAGAGGCTAAACGCTCCCCAGAACATCACCAGTGTGCCGATCACCCAAAGCGCGTTTTGCCGTGCGCGAAACTCGCTGACATGCACCCGGTCAAAATAGCGGGCCCACAAATGGATGGTCGTGAAATTCAACAAGAACGGAATGATCAGCACAATGCCGATGCTGGTGGCGTAGTTGGCGCCGATTTGTTTGGAAATCAGGTACACCAGGGGCGGCTCCATCATCATGGCCCCCAGACCCGATATGAATTGAAACCACTGGTAGCGGGCGTAATGCGGATCTGACCGCAAAATCGCCAAGAAATTATTCCGCCCTAGGTTGTCTCGGCCGCTGCGACGCTCCATCACCTGGTGCCGTTTTTCCCCTTCCAGGCTGACGCCGGAGTAGGCCCATATCCCGACGCTCCCGGCCAACAGACCCGCCGCATAAAGCCAGCGGAAACTCTCCGGGTGGGAGTCGAGCAGCAGGCTGCCCAGCCCGGTGGCAAGCACAATCATCAGGCTGGTGATGGCCTGCAAACGCCCAGTGATACGGGCCCGCAGACTGCGGTCATAGTTCAGGCTCCAAGCAATGCTGCGCAAGGTGATGATGCCGGCAATCAACAACCGGCTGACCACTACCGCACCCATCAGAATCCAGCCACCAAGTAGAGACCTCGGACTGAGCGCGATGGCGGCCACACACACCAGAACCATCACCTGCAAGGCGGTGACCAAGGGCACCTTGGCCCGGCCCATGGCCAACCGGTTCCAGAAAAAACTCGACAGATTGCCAAACATCGAAGCAGCCGAAATCACGGCAATCATCCAGGGCTGGGCGTCAAAAGCCTTGGCCGCCAGCACCGCCACGAAGCCGCCCTCTAGCAGGCCCGTGGCCACCGGCATACTCAGCTCGGTCCATTGCTCGCGTCGAAAGGAATTTCGCACCGCCGGCTCAAGCTCGTTCGGGACGCTAAAGGTATCTAACAGGGACATCGCAGGGTCGGGCTACAACTGGCTCGGCCCAGCGGCTGCCACCAGGTGTCGGGTGTGCTGGCGCCGTAGGGCATCAAGGGGGGATCGGGCCAGTCCGCTCGACAATCATTTGGTAATGCTCAGTTCGGCGATGGCGGGCAAAATTGAAGGTGGTGTCACGGTACGAGCGGCCCAGATCCAGGTCGCAGCGGCTGACAATGACCTCGTCCTCGGCGCTGCTGCAACGCGCCGCTATCTCACCGGTTGGCGTGATGATGCAACTGCCGGCAATCATGTCCACGCCCTCTTCCATCCCGGCCTTGGCTATACCAATCACCCAAGCGCTGTTCTGGTAGGCACCCGATTGCATGGACAACTCATTGTGGAACTGGCCCAAACGGTCGTGGTCAGGGGCTGCCGGATGGTGCACTGGCGTGTTGTAGCCACAAAAAATCATGTCAACACCCTGCAAGCCCAGCACCCGGTAGGATTCCGGCCAGCGCCGGTCGTTACAGATGATCATGCCGGCAACACCGCCCCAGGCCTGCCAGGCGCCGAAGCCCAGGTCGCCTACCTCGAAATAGCGCTTCTCAAGGTTTTGGAACGGGGTCTCAGGCCGGTGATCGGAATGCCCCGGCAGGTGGATCTTGCGGTACTTGCCGATGATGCGGCCGCTGGCATCGACCAAAATCGAGGTGTTGAAACGCCGTTTGCGACCGCTGGACATGTCCAGTTCGCAGTAGCCCAAGTGAAAACCGACACCGAGCCGGCGAGCCTCGTCAAACAGCGCTTGCGTCTGTGGCCCGGGCATGTCGCGTTCGAACCAGGCATCGACCTCGTCTTCTTCTTCGGTAAACCAGTGCGGAAAAAATGCTGTCAGGGTGGCTTCGGGGTAGGCCACCACCTCGGCACCCAAGGCCTTGGCCTGGCGCAACAAGTCAATCATACGGCGCACCACAGCCGCCCTACTTTCAGTGCGCGCGATCGGCCCCATTTGGGCAGCAGCAATGACGAGATGACGGCCCATGCTCAGCCCCCTAAATGGCCTGGGGCGATGTCTGTCGCCAAATGGGCCACACAGTCGCCACGCTCGACACGACCAAAATGGCGCTGGCAAACCACCATGCCAGCACGTCGGAAGTGGCAAGGCACGGGGGCCCGCGCCGGGTTATCCACAAAATGAATTTGTCCCGCCAACTGACCTTCCTCGACTTCGGCACCCAGGTCCACCAGGGGCTCGAGCAAGCCAGCCTCTGTGGCATACACATAGTGCTCTCGACTGGACACCTCGACATACCGAATAACCTGCGGACCGGTCGTCTCACTGACGATAGCGGTCAGCACACCTGCAAAGCGTAAAAAGTTGTGCACACCACGGTCGAGCATGGCAAGGCTGCTTCGGTTGACGTCGCCGCCTCCGCCAAATTCACCGCCCAGCGACAGCAGCCCGCGCTTGACCGCGGCTGCACTGGCCAGACGGCCTTCGGGGTTGTAGGCCCAGATCAGGCTCAGCGGGGCGCCAAAAGCTTTCAGGGCAGCCAGCGCCCGCGCGTCCAGCGCAGGGTCATCACTGTTGCGCATCGAGCAAAACGGCACGTAGCGCAGCGACGAGCCGCCCGAATGCAGGTCATGGTGGAAGTCAGCCATCGGGTACAGCACGCTGTCAATGTAATGCGCAATGGCAAAGGTGGGGGTGCCCTGGGGGTCGCCCGGGAAGGCGCGATTGAGGTTGCCCTGGTCAATCGGCGAGACCCGGGTTCCTGCCATGGCAGCCGGCAAATTGGCGGCGGGCAGGATGATGACCCGGCCCTTGACGTGCTCGGGTTCAAGCTCACGGATCAATTTGGCCAGGACAATTTGGCCTTCGTACTCGTCGCCATGGTTGCCGGCCATCAGGAACACGGTGGGTCCGGGGCCATTGCTAATCACCGCGATGGGGATGGCAAGAGCGCCATAAGCGGAGCGGGTGACCGAGTGCGGCAAGTGCAACCAGCCCACCTGCTTGCCTTGGCGGTCATAGTCGATATCGGTAAAGATCAGGCTGGTATTGGCCATGGCCCAGCTCCTGTAAATTGATTTGTCGAACATTGCCACGGCATCGCGCCGGGCGGGCTAAAGGCTTACCTTAATGCCACCATTGACCCGAAAGCACCAGCCCACGGGCGGCGAAGCGGTGCTCACCCGTGACGACCTCGCCCACCACATCCTTGTACTGGGTCGGTTCAGTCAGCACCTCGAAAATACTGGCATCTCCGACCGAACCCGGCTTGAGGGAACCCAGGTCAGGGCGACGGATGGCACGGGCGGCATTGCTGGTGCCACAGGCCACCACTTCCGGCAGCGTCATACCCAGAGCGTGGAACTTGGCCAGGGTTTGCAGCAGGTCAAAAGCCGGTCCATTGATCGAGAGAATATGCACGTCCGATGAGATCACGTCGGGCTTGAAGCCGGCGGCCAGCATGGCCCGGCTGGTGGCAAAGCCGCAAGACCCCGCGCCATGGCCGATGTCAAAAATCACTCCCCGCTCCCGCGCCGCCATGACCTCTGGTCGCACACCGCCACCCGGATGCGAGGGCGCATTGGGAAACGGCCGGAAACAATGGGTCAGGATATCGCCTTTGCGCAGGCGCGACATCACCTCCAGGCGCGACGGTGGTGGGTGGTCCAAGTGAGCCATCAAGGGCAGCCCCGTGGCTTCGGCCACCTCCAACGCCATGTCCATCGGTGCGATACCCGCATTACCGCTGGCCCCTCGGCCGACCCGGACCTTGATACCGACCACCAGATCAGCGTTTTCACGGGCAACCCGGACACACTCCTTGAGATCGAGCAGGCGCAGGTCTTCGGATTCACCCACCATCACCGTGTCTGAAAAAGCGAAGATGCCCGCAAACGACAGGTTGAGCAGCGGGAGGATGCGAACCGGCAATGCCGGCTCGATCACGTGCTTGCGAAACCCGGGGAAATTACCCGGGCCAGCCGTGCCGGCATCCACAAAGGTGGCGGTCGCGCTGGTGCGTGCGAGTGCCACCGCATCGACACCGATGGAGGTACCACCCCAATACACATGGGTGTGCAGGTCGATGAGCCCCGGGGTCACCACCTTGCCCCTTACATCGCGAACGTCGGCCCCAACTGGTACCGGCAGGTCTACCCCGATCTGGGCGACAACACCCTTTGAAAACAGCACGTCGCTCACCTGGTCAAGGCCCTGCGAAGGGTCAATCACCCGTGCGCCGCGCAGCAGCAGGTCGCGGCTTGTGTCGTCATGGCTCATACAGCACTCCTACTTGATTCAATGAGACAGCGCACCAGGACGGCATCGTCGCCAGGGCGCAGGGTCTGGGGGTTGATGGTTAAAACATTTTGGTGGGCCAGGCGTTCGCCCAAATGCACCGGGGGCATGCCGTGTTGGAGCTGCCGGCTAAGCGCATGGGCCGAGCCCGCGACGGTCAGTTCCAGCAATGGGACATGCTGGTCGACGCCATCCCGGGCGATGAGGCGGGCTGTCAGCGAAGGCGCCTCTGACAATGCGGCAGCGATGGCCTGCAAGCGAGCCGTGAACTGCTCGGCAATGGCGTCTTCATCGCGTTCGACAAAGCGCTCCAGCGCGACCAGCAGCCCGGCGATTTCTTCCTTGCCCACCTTGAAGCCACGTCCGATCCCGTGATGCGGTATGCCCTTGAGCGCGTTGCGGTCGATCAAGGCAGACGGCGACCAAGTCTGCGGACTCACGTCCATGTCCATCATCTGAACCAAGGCTGATCCGACAAGATCACGCCGCCCGGCCAGAATGCCGGAGGCCTGCGGGCCACCAATGGCCTTGCCCCCACTGAACACCACCAGGTCAGCACCCGCCTCGATGAAGGTTTTCAAATTGCGCCGCGGCGGCAACTGCGCGGCGGCGTCCACAATCACCGGCAGACCGTGGCGGTGCACAGTGTCAAGTACGGCTGGCAGGTCAGCCAGTGTCTCGGCCGTAGCCACAAACAGAAACGCAGCGGTGTTGGCGTCGATGGCTGCCTCGATCTCCCAGGGCTCCAGCCCGCGAACGCCGGCACCCGTGCCGCGGTCGTTGTGGCCGATATCGACGATAGTGGCACCAGCCAGCCGAACCGCATGGTCGTAGCTGTTGCGATGGGTGCGGGCCATCAGGATGCGGTTGGGCATGGCCTGGGTATCGGGCAAGGCCGCCATTCGGTTGACATCCCAGCCCGCCAGACAAGCGGCCGTCGCCAGCGTGAGGCCGGCGGCGGCACCCGAGGTCACGATGCCGGCTTGGGCTCCCGTACAGCCGGCGATCACCCGGCTGGCGGCCGACTGCAACTCAGAAATGTCGACTGAAGCCTCGGCCGCCTGCGCCATGGCCAGCAGCACGACCGGCGCCATCAAACTGCCGCCTAACCGCGTCAGGGTACCGGCGGCATTGATGCGCCGCGGCACCCCAAGGCGCTCATAGATGGCGGCCGTTACTGGCGCAGACGGGTCGGGAATTGATGAATGGCCGCTCATGCCAGCGCTGGCGCAGCAAGCTTGGCCGGGGTACGCAAATGGCAGGCCACCACATGGCCGGGGGCGATTTCCTGCAGCGGTGGATCGTCCACCTTGCAGCGGGCCTCGGCGTAGGGGCAACGGGTGTGAAAGTGACACCCCGGTGGCGGGTTCATCGGGCTGGGCACATCGCCTTCTATCACCAGCCGGGCACTGCGAGCCCGTGGATCGGCGATAGGCGCAGCGGCCATCAAGGCTTCGGTGTAGGGGTGCAGTGGCTGGGCAAAGATTCGGTCCCGGGGCGCGAGCTCCACAATCCGCCCGAGGTACATCACGGCAATGCGGTGCCCAATATGTTCCACCACCGCCAGGTCGTGCGACACAAACAGGTAGGACAGGCCGAACTCTTCCTGCAGGTCCATCAGCAAATTGAGCACTTGCGCCTGCACCGACACATCGAGCGCCGACACCGGTTCATCAGCCACGATCAGCCTCGGATTGAGCGCCAGCGCGCGAGCAATACCTAAGCGCTGGCGTTGACCACCCGAAAATTCAAAGGGAAAACGCTGGGCTGCATCTTTGCGCAAACCCACCTTTTCAAGCAGGGCCACGACCTGCCGGTCTTTCTCTGCCCCCTCCGAAATACCAAAGTTCTCCAGGGGCTCGGCAATGATCTCGCCGGCACGCATGCGTGGGTTCAAGGACGAATAAGGGTCCTGGAAGACCATTTGCACCTGCCGCCGATGCACCCGCATCTGCTCTTCATCGAGGCGCGTGACCTCGGTGTCGCCGAGCCAGATCTGGCCGGCGGTGGGCTCCTGCAGCCGCAGAATCGTTTTGCCGACAGTGGACTTTCCGCAACCGGACTCACCGACCAGACACAGGGTCTCGCCCGCCGCGATGCTAAAAGACACACCATCCACCGCACGCACATGGCCAGCGACGCGTTGCAGCACACCCCGACGCACGGGGAATAGTTTTCTCAGGTTTTCTACGCGCAGGACGTCAGCCATGGCCAGCCTCCTTGGGTGACCGGGCCACGCTGTCCATTTCCCAACAAGCGGCCAAATGGGCCCCTGGCATGGCCTTGGTTTGCTGAAGGTCTGAGCCGGCTGGGGCATTGAAGTCGCGCAGCGGCGGGGCTTGCTCGTGGCAGCGTGCTTTGGCAAATCCGCAGCGTGGTGCAAATGCACAACCGGCGAAGGCAGGCTGGCCGGGGACAGTTTCCTTGAGCGAGGGCACGATGCCTTGGATTTCGCTCAGGCGCCGGGTTCGCACGCCCTGGCGGCCGCGCGGGATCGACGCCATCAAACCCCGGGTGTAAGGGTGGACCGGATGATCAAACAGGTCTTGGACGGTGGCTTCCTCTACCTTGCGGCCGGCATACATCACCACCACCCGGTGCGCCGTTTCGGCGATGACGCCCAGGTCATGGGTGATCAGCATGATGGCGGCGCCGACTCGGCCGTTGAGTTCCATCATCAGCTTGAGAATCTGCGCCTGGATGGTCACGTCCAAGGCCGTGGTCGGCTCATCCGCAATCAGCAGTTTGGGGTTGCAGGACAGGGCCATGGCAATCATGACCCGCTGGCGCATGCCGCCGGAAAACTGGTGCGGGTAGTCCTGCAGGCGCCTAGACGCATCCGGGATGCGCACCAGGTTCAGCATCTCGGCAGCACGGGCCATGGACGCCGGGCCGGATAAACCTTGATGAATGCGCACTGCTTCGGCGATCTGAGCCCCCACGGTGTGCACCGGGTTGAGCGAGGTCATGGGCTCCTGAAACACCATGGCGATCTGGTTGCCGCGAATTTTGCGCATCTGGGCGTCGCTCAGGCTGGCGAGGTCTTTGCCTTCAAAGCGCACCTGGCCTTTCACAATGCCGCCGGCGCTGGAAGGGATGAGCCGCATTACCGACAAGGCGGTCACTGATTTACCGCAACCGCTTTCGCCCACGATGCCCAGCACCTCGCCGGCTTGTACGGTGAGCGACAGGCCCTCAATCGCCCGCACCACACCGTCACGCGTGCGGAAATGCGTGTGCAGGTCGTCAATTTCAAGAATGGCAGTCATCACATCCGCCGTGAGATTCGGGGGTCAAGCCGGTCACGCAGACCATCACCCAACAGGTTGACCGCCAGCACCACCAGCGCGAGGCAGATGCCCGGCGCAAAAATGGTCCAAGGGGCAATCTGCAGGTAAAGCCGGCTCGACGCGATCATGTTGCCCCAGGTGGGGAACTCTGGCGGTGTGCCAGCGCCCAGAAAACTCAGCCCGGCCTCTGTGAGGATGGCCGAAGCACAAATGTAGGTGGCCTGCACAATCAAGGGCGCAATGGTGCTGGGCAGAATGTGCCGGCGCAGCAGCTTGGTCACGCGTGTGCCGTTGGAGCGGGCCGCCTCAACAAAGGGCAGGTCACGTACCGACAAGACTACGGCGCGCACCAGGCGAGTGACCCGAGGGATCTCGGGAATGGCGATGGCGATGATCACCACCTTGACGCTTGAGCCCAAGAGCGCCACCAGGGCGATCGCCAGCAAGATGGAGGGAATGGCCATGATGCCGTCCATCAAACGCATCACCACAGCATCCACCTTGGAAAAATAGCCGGCCAGCAGGCCAATGACCGCGCCACTGATGATCGAGATAAGGGCCACCAGCAGGCCAACCAGCAGCGAGATGCGCGCACCGTAGATCATGCGGGCATAAACGTCGCGGCCCAGGCTGTCGGTGCCTAGCCAGAACTCGGCCGAGGGCCCCTTCAAGCGATTGATCGGCTCAAAGGCAATCGGGTCACGGGCAATGAACGGCGCCAGCAGGGCCGCCAGAGTGATCAGCGCCAGCAAGGTGGCTCCGACAACAATGGTTGGGTTGCGGCGGATGAAGTCGCCGATCTTGCTGTGGATGGTGATGGTCTCGGTGCTCATCAGCTGTAGCGAATCCGTGGATCGATGAAGCTGTAGCTGATGTCAATCACCAGATTGATCAGCACATAAATGGCCGCAAAAATGATCATCACCCCCTGAATGATGGGGTAGTCGCGCCGCGAGATAGCATCCACCACCAGCCGGCCGATACCCGGGATATTGAACACACTTTCGGTGATCACCACCCCAGATATAAGTAACGCGACACCGATGCCGATCACTGTGATGATGGGTACCGCTGCATTTTTGAGGGCGTGGCGCAACAACATGGGCAGGGTGGCCACGCCTTTGGCGCTGGCGGTGCGGATGTAGTCTTCAGCCAGCACTTCGAGCATGCTGGCGCGGGTGATGCGCGCAATCAGCGCCACATAGGCCAGCCCCAGGGCGAAGGAGGGCAGTATCAAATGCCGCAACCAGGGCCAGAGCCCCTCGGACATCGGGGTGTAGCCCTGCACCGGCAACCAGCGCCACTGCAAGGCAATGAAATAAACCATGATGTAGCCGACCACGAACACCGGCACCGAGAAACCGGTCACGGCCAAACCCATCACCGCGCGGTCCAGCAGGGAGCCGGCCTTCCAAGCCGCCAGCACACCCAAAGTGACGGCAATGATCACCGCCACCGCCATGGTGGTGAAGGCTAAAGAAAATGTGGGGCCCATGCGCTGTTTGACCAGCTCTGTGACCGGCACATTGGAAAACATCGAGACACCCAGATCCCCTTGCACGGTGGCCAAGGCCCACTTGCCAAACTGCTCCAGCAGCGGCCGGTCCAGCCCCAGACTGGCGCGAATGCGGGCGATACTGGCCTCGGTGGCGTTGTCACCCGCAATGATGGCGGCCGGGTCGCCCGGGGCCAGGTGCAACAGGGAAAACACAAACACCCCCACCACCACCATGACGGGGATGACACCCAGCAAACGACGAAGAATATAGGACAGCATCAGGTGTAGCTACCACCACCCGCGAGGGGTGGTGGCAAGTTCGTTTCAGACTTTAGGCGTAACGCTCCACGTTCCACCATGGCACCACCTCTGGCACGGCCAGTAAGCCACGAATTCGATCGCCCCGGTAAACGGCCGGCTGTACCCATTGCCCGGTCTTGACGTCGTGCACGTAGTCCATCATGGTCTTGTTGATGCGACTAGCCACACCCTTACGCGCTTCCAGGTTTGCCGCGTAAGCCCACTCGGTACGCATTTTTTCAATGTCGGCGTTCTCTGGCCAGCCAAACCAGGCCTTTTTACCAATAGCGGCGTGGGCAAACAGGCTTATCGGGCTGGAGGTGGCATTGCCGCCACTCCATGTGTAGAAGACATTCCAGCCACCCTGGTCCGGCGGGTTCTGGTTGGAGCGGCGCGTGACCACAGCACCCCAGTCGGTGGAGGCCAACTGCACGTTGAAGCCAACCTGCCGCAGGTTTTGCGCCACCACCAGCATGGTCTGGTTCATGACATGGATGTTGGTGGCATGCAGCAAGATGATTGGCTTGCCGTCATAGCCGGATTGCTTGAGCAGCTCGCGCGCCTTGGCCTGGCGTTCGGCCATCGGTGCCTTGAGCATCAAAGCCTCGGAGCCGTCCTCGACGCCCATTGCAGAGCCGCAGGTGAAGTGGGAACCGCAGGTGCGGTAGTAGCTCGAGTTACCAATGGCGGCTCGCTGGATGTCTTCCTGGTTGATCGCCAGCTGAGCTGCCTTGCGGGCCGCCAAGTTGTTAAAAGGCGGATGCAGGTGGTTCAATCGCACCTGGCCCACATTGCCGAGCTTGCTCAAGACCTCTGTCTTGATGCCAGGCGAGGCAATCAGGGTCGGCAGGATGTCAATGGGCGGAACCTCGAAGAAATCGACCTCGCCGGCCATCAGAGCCGAGGCTGCAGTTTGAGCGTCGGGGATGATGTCCCAGATGACCTTGTCGAGCAGCACCCGCTTACCGCCAGCAATGCCGGAAGCTGGCTCGCTGCGCGGCACGTAGTCCGGGTTACGTTCGTAGACCACTCGGCTGCCCGGCCGGTACTCGGATTCGATGAACTTGAACGGGCCCGAGCCGATGTGCTTGGTGATCTGGGTGTTGGGGTCGGTGGCGGCGATCTCGGCCTTCATCATCACGCACAGCGGTGTGCTGGTCTTGGCCAGCGCATCGATCAACAGGCCATAGGGCTCTTTCAGCACGATACGGAAGGTCTTGGCGTCCACCACCGGGGTGTCGGCCACGCGCTCGAACAAATGCTGGCCGGCACCGTCCCTGGCCTGCCAGCGCCGGATGGACGCCACGCAGTCGCGGGCGGTGACGTCGGTACCGTCGTGCCACTTCAGGCCGGGGCGCAACTCAAAGGTGTAGGTCTTGCGGTCGGCCGAGATATCGGTTTTGCCAACCATCTGCGGCTGGGGGTTGAAGTTGGCATCGATGCCGAACAGCGTGTCGTACATCATGGCGCCGTGGTAGGCCGCCATGTTCTGGGTGGTCCAGATCGGGTCCAGCACATTCAGATCGCCGTGCGGGACCATGCGCACCTGCCGCGGGGGTCTTTGCTGGGCGCGCGCCACATGGGGTGCGCCGATGCCGGTCAGGGCGGCTGCTGCCGCACCTGCTTTCAAAATGGACCGCCGTGAACTGGTCATAAAGTGTTCTCCTGTTAATCGGCCAAGTGGCTCAGCATGCCAAATTGCAGCTGTCCATGAGGCCATGTTGTTGAGCCCGATTTCATTTAAGCACATTCAGCCGCGCGAAACAATCTTGCATTGCAGCATCACAGCCGCAAGCAAGCCGCCAATTGATGGGCCACTTTTTCCGCCTCACCTGAATGCAAGTTGCACGGATCCAGGTCAAAGTAACCCAGGTCCGTCTGGTAGTCGCGCACCATGACCGGCGGGTCCGCCGCCGCCAGAGCATCGGCCAGGCGGCGGGCAGTCCAATGGCTCGTTGGCAGCACGGTGACCCGCAGGCGGTCGAGCGGGTTGCCGGTGGGGTCAGGCACCAGGCGGCATTGCACATCGGCACTAGGCGCCATCACTTGCGTCCAAAGGTCAAGCGCATGCCGCTCCCGGGCCCGAACGGCCTGATGGTCGCGCCGGCCCCAGGCCTGCAAGGCAGCCATGACGCCGGCAATGCTTTCCTTGCCAACCTTCATGCCCCGGCCTATGCCGCGGTTCTGCAAGGCGGCCGCCTGCACCAGCGCCCTGCTGCCAGCCACGATGCCAGTGGTGGGGCCACCTAAAAATTTGTGCCCGCTGTAGACCACCAAGTCAGCGCCGCGGGCCAAAAATCCGCGCAGGTCGTACTCGGAGGCGGCGTCCACAATCACCGGTACGCCCTTGGCATGGCAGATACGACAGACCTGCTCCAGGCCCAGCAAGGCGTACTGCACCGTCATGTGCGAGACGACAAATACAGCGCAGGCGGTGGTTTCGGTAATGGCTTCGTCCAGCTGGTAATCCCGCGCCATGCTGACGGTGCCAACCGGCACGACGCGGGCGCCGGTCATCGCAATCGTCTGCTCCAGTGATGCACCGTAGCCGACCATATGGCCGAGTTGCACCAGCACCTCGCGTTTCAAGCCGGTGGTGTCGGGCAGGCGCTCAATGGCCAGCAGTCGGTCGCCTGTGAGCGTGGCGGCCACTGCCAGGGTGATGGCGCTGGCACAGCTGGCAGTGATGAAGCCAGCCTCGGCCCCGGTGGCTTTCGCCACGGCGTTAGAGGCCAGCTGATGCAACTGCTGCATCTCAACAAATTCGCCAGCAATGGCGGCCATCGCGGCGATGGCCTCGGGCACCATGATCGAGGCACCGAGCACCGTCATGGTGCCCGAGGCATTGATGATGGGTCGCAGCCCCAGCTGCCGACGTATGTCCGGCGGCGCCGTCTGCGTCAGGTCTGTGTTGGCAGTCATGGGAGACCCCCCGGTTTGACTAGCCGTCGACCTGCAAAATGACTTCGATTTCGACCGATATATTGCCCGGTAGCGAACCCATGCCCACGGCAGAACGGGCGTGTTTGCCCGCATCGCCAAAGACGTTGACGAACAGGTCAGAGCAGCCGTTGATGACCTTGGGATGGTCGGCAAAGGTCGGTATCCCGTTCACCATGCCCAGCACCTTGACCACACGGCGCACCCGCCCCAGGTCGCCCAGCGCCAGGTGCGCCACGGAGAGCAGGTTCAAGCCTGTGAGTTGCGCATGCAGATAGGCCTGTTCCACCGTCACCTCGGCGCCCACCTTGCCGGTGTGCTGCGAGCCATCGGCCTTGCGCGGGCCCTGTCCCGACAGGTAAAGAAAGCCGTTGGCAAAAACAAAAGGCACGTAATTGGCAACCGGCACAGCCGGGGTGAGCAGCTCCAGGCCGAGTTGCTTCAGGCGGTCATAAGGTGTCATGGTTTCTCCTGGTGAAACAAAAAGTGATGGTGAATTTCAGCATTCCAGCAACACGGGCTGCGCGGCGTCGTCGAGCGGCCAGATCGGCCTCTGAACCCGGGTGTAGGGCACCTGGCGATGGTCACGCGGGATTGGGCCACCCGAATCACAGTACAGCACGCGGCTGGCCAGCGGTGCGAACGCTGCATGAAAATGGTTGGTGGACTTGACCACCACCAGCCGCTTGTCCGCCAGCGTGACGCCCATGCCGGTAAACAGGTCAGCGCCCATGGCCTGGTTGCGTTTGGTGATCAGCACGACCTCAATGCCGTCAAATTCGATGGCGGCGCTGTCGCCCAAGGGCATAGCGGCATCCACAAAGGTCTGGTAGGCCTCGCGGACCAGTGATTTAACTGTCACCAGTGCATCGATCGGCTGGCCCGATGTCGGGGCCGTCTTGCCGCCAAAGCGCAAGCGCAGCTGGCCACCCACCCCCGCCATGAAACACAGCCGCACCGCCATCGGGTCCCACATCGGCCCGAGCGCGGCGCCTTTGATGCCACGCTCGATCAAGCGGCGCAGGATCACGGTCGAGTCGCCCGGGGCACCGCCACCGGGGTTGTCTGAGGGGTCGGCAATCACCACCGGCCCGTGGTCGGCCAGGGCCAGATCGATCACTGCGTCAGGCGTGTGGTACGGCGGCAGGGTTTTGCCGCGCATGGCGAAAAATTCCTCGCCCAGCGCCATCGCCAAGCGGTCTCCGTCAGCCCGGCGATCATCGGTAATGACGAGGATGCGGGCCCCCATTTCAGGCACGTCGGCATAGGGGAAGCAATGCGCCGCCGACACCGACAGCACGCCGTCCTTGCCCTCCAGCGCGCTGAACTTGTCCACAAAGGCCCGCATCGGCTGGATGGTGGTCGGGAAACTGCCAATCATGCGGCAGTCGCAGACCGACATCACCGGCTTGATCTCGCCACGGGCCGCACGCATGGTGAGCTCGACCACCTCCTCGCCACGGGCCACAAAATCGGTGTGGGGGAACTCTTTGAAGCAGATGATCAGGGTGGCATTGCGCACGCGTTTGCGGGTCAGGTGGCAATGCGGGTCCAATTCCACGCCAATGGGCACCTTCGGCCCGACGATGGCACGCACATGCTCAATCAAATCGCCTTCACAGTCGTCATAGCCGTCAGCCACCATGGCGCCGTGCAAGCCCAGCACCACGCCATCCAGCGGCAGAGCGGCACGCAGCTGGCCGAGCACCTCGTCACGCAGCTGCTCAAACGCCTGGCGTGACACTAGGCCGGCGGGCTCAGCCCAGGCGCAGGAGCCTTCGATGAGGGTCCAACCCTCGGCCCGCGCCCGGCGCCTGGCCACCCACAGCGGTGCGGTGCACAGCTTGGCATCCTCGGGGTGCTGGCCAGGCGGCGCATAAAACGCCTCATGAAAACTCTCTAGCGCCGTGGGAATGGGCGCAAAAGTGTTGGTCTCGGTACCAATAGAAGCAGCAAACAGACGCATGGTGGATCTCCGTTCTAGGTTGAATGGGCTGTGTTTTGCCATTCTGACCGATTTCCAAAACGCCCACTGCTCTCCGGCGAAGGCGTTTGCCAGGGGCTCGCCGATTCAGTCATTACTTCTAAAACAATAGCAAACTATCTATATGCAACAAGGTCTAGAGGGCGATTTCATGCCTGATCATCGACGATGCCGTCGACATAGTACCAACGGCCCTGCTCGCGCACAAAGCGGCTGGTCTCGTGCATGCGCTGGGCCCGGCCACTGTCGCGGCAACGGGCGACAAATTCCACCACCCCGGCATCGGCCGAGGCCTGGGCCTGGCGCACCTCCAGCCCCAGCCACTTGACCAAGGGCAGCTCCAACTCGCCCGGCGCTGTGGCCGGATGCCAGGTGGCCAGCAGGTAGTCGGGCAGGCCCAGGACGTAGGCGCTGTAGCGCGAACGCATCAAGGCCTCGGGCGTTGGGGCATGCAGGCCTTGCGACAGCCCGGCATGCCAGGGGCCGCAGCAATCCACGTAGGTCTGGCCGCTGTCGCAGGGGCAGGGGGCGTGGTTGGACAGGCGGTGGCGGGTGGTCATTAGCGCGTCAGTTCAAGAATCTGCCAGCCGCGTTGCATGGCCTGGGCGCGCAACCGGGCATCCGGGTCCACCGCCACGGGCCGTTGCACCGCCGACAGCAGCGGCAGGTCGTTGATGGAATCACTGTAGGCGCTGCTGTGGAACTGGTCCAGCGACTGGGCCCGGGCTTGCAACCAGGCGTGCAAGCGCGCCACCTTGCCTTCCCGCATATTGAGCGTGCCGGTGGTGCGGCCGGTAAAAATGCCATTGGCGACCAACGGCTCGGTGGCGATAAGGTGGGCGATACCGATGTGCGCGGCTGTTAGTTCGGTGATGAAGCGGTTGGTGGCGGTGGTCATCACCACCAGATCGCCCGCCGCCTGATGTTGTTGCACCAACGCCAGCGCCGACGGCGGAATGCGCGGCACGATCTCCTCGTGCAGAAAACGCTGGCGCAGCGGCTCCCAGTCTTGCGGCGAACGCCCGGCCAGGGTGCCGACATAAAAGTTGGCAAACTCATCCAGCCCGACGGTGCCGGCCCGGTAGCGGGCGTCCATATCCGTGTTTTGGGCGCCAAAGCCCGCCGCATCCAGCAGGCCCTGCGCGATCAGGAAGTCGCACCACAGCACATCGCTGTCACCACTGAGCAGCGTGTGGTCCAGATCAAAAAACACGAGGTTGCCCCCACGCTTGCCACTGCGTGTGCTGCGCTGGCTTTGGCTCATGCTTGCCGCAAGTGCCAGGCCTTGGGTCGGGTGAAGGTCTGGATGCCGTAGGTGGACAGGGTCAGGCCGACGCCCGAGTCGCCATAGCCGCTCCAGGGCAGGCGCGGGCTGACGCGGTCGCAGCAGTTCCAGTAGACGGTACCGGCCTTGACCTGCGCCAGCAAGGCGCGGGCGCGGGCTTCATTGGGGGTGAAGACGCCGGCGGTCAAACCGTAGCGGGTGTCGTTCATCAGGGCCACGGCTTCAGCGTCACCGCTTACCTTTTGGATGCCGATGACCGGGCCAAAGCTCTCCTCTTGCATGATCGTCATGCTGTGGTCCACCCCGGTCAGCACGGTGGGGGCAAACCAATTACCAGGGCCGGGCAGGCGATGGCCGCCGCAGTGGAGTGTGGCGCCCTTGGCCACGGCGTCAGCCACCTGGGCCTCCAGCACAGCCAGTTGTGGCGCGCGGGTGATGGCGCCAATGTAGGTGTCCTCAGCCGCCGGGTCGCCGACTTTGAAGCTGTGTACCGTTGCCAAAAACGAGGCCACGAAGGCGTCGTGAATGCTGGCGTGCACATAGATGCGCTCCACCGAGCAGCAACTCTGGCCGGTGTTGTACATGGCGCCGTCGGCCAGCGACTCGGCCGCCACCTGGGGGTTCGCATCGTCACAGACGTAGGTGGGGTCCTTGCCGCCGAGTTCGAGCTGCAGCTTGACCATGCGCGGACCCAGGGCCTGCGCGATGCGGGCGCCGGTGGCGTGCGACCCCGTGAAAAACAGGCCGTCGATCGGCTGCGCCTGCAAGGCCGCCCCCACCTCAGCCCCGCCCACCAGGGCGATGAACACGTCAGGGGGTACGCCGGCGCCATGCAGCAGGCGGGCCATGGCGAGCCCGGTCAGGGTGGCGTATTCGGACGGCTTGTACAGCACGGCGTTGCCGGTCAGGAGCGCCGGCACAAACACATTGCCACCCACAAACCAGGGGTAGTTCCAGGCCGAGATGTTGGCCACCACGCCCAGCGGCGTGGGTTGGATCTGCTCGGTCATGCCGCCGTCAACAAACACGGTTTCGGTCGCCAAACTGGCGTCGACCGCGCTCAGAAAGAAGTCGATGCGGCCCATCAGCCCATTGAGCTCGTTGCGTGACATCTTGATCGGTTTGCCGGTTTCGCGGGTCATGATGGCGGCCAGCGGCTCCAGCTCGGCCCGCACCGCGGCGGCAAAGCGCTCGATGCAGGCCTTGCGCTCGGCCAAAGGCGTGGCGGCCCAGGCGGCTTGGGCAGCGTGGGCACGGCCAGCTTTGGCCGCCACAGAGTCAGCATCATCGGCGTCGACGGTCGTGATCAGGACGCCGGTGGCAGGGTTGTGAATGGCAAGTTGGTTCATACAGCGGATAGGGTGGGGGTTCGGGTCAGTTGGGGGTTTTGGCTGCCTGGCAGGCCTGCAGAAAGTCTGTCAGCAGGGGCGTGTCGTCCAGCGTGCCGAGCTCGGGCCGGTGAAATTCGGGGTGCCATTGCACGGCGGCCACATAAGCGGGCCCGGTGTGCCGGATGGCCTCGATCATGCCATCGTCAGGGCAGCGGGCCTCAACCTCGAAGCCGGGCGCCAGGTCTTTGATGCCCTGGTGGTGAATGCTATTTATTTTGTAGCTAGAAACGCCCGCCAGTAAACGGCTTAGCCGGGTTTTTGGCACCAAGTCAAGGCCATGGAAGTTATGGTCATACACCTCGGCGTCACGGTGTTTCAGCGCCTCGGGCCGTTGCGTCGCGATGTCCTGGTACAGCGTGCCGCCAAAGGCCACGTTGATCAGCTGCAGGCCGCGGCAGACACCAAAAACCGGCTTGCCCGCCGCCACAAAAGCCTTCACCAGCGCCTGCTCGTACTGGTCGCGGATGCGGTCGCCGCTCCAGCGCTCTTGCAAGGGGGTCTCGCCATAGCTGCCAGGCCAGACATCGGCGCCGCCGTGCAGCACCAGGCCGTCGAGCCACTGCGCGTAATCGTCAACATGCACATCGCCCCGAGCGGTATCGCCTGCGGGCGACGGGATCATCACCGGCAGGGTCCCGCCGGCCATGAGCCAGTGCGCCATCGACTGTTCGACGTACTGCAGGGTTTTGCTGGCAAAGGCGGTGCGCGCTGGGTCCGGGTGGAAGAAGCAAGCGCTGATGCCGATCTTGAGGCGCTCGCTGCCCATCACATCGCTGCCTTGAACAAAGCCTCGAAATCAGCCGCAGTGCAGGGGCGGGGGTTCGTCTGGTGGCAGATGTCGGCGGTGGCAATGGCCACCAGCCGCGGCAGGTGGGCCGGCGTCACCCCGTGGGCCGCCAGGCCGCCGGTGATGCCGACACCGGCCTTGAGCGACTTCAACCAAGGCACAAACGCCGCGCCGCCGCCCGCCACCTGGCAAACATGGGCCAGTTCGTCAAATTTGGCGGGAACAGCCGCCAGGTTCCAGGCCAGCACGGTGTCAATCATCAGCGCATTGGCCAGGCCGTGGTGCAGGTCACACACGGCGCCCAGCGCATGGGCACAGGAGTGCACCGCGCCCAGGTCTTTCTGGAAGGCGATGGCCCCCATCATGGAGGACATCATCATGTCGCTGCGCGCCTGCAGGTTGGTGGGCTGCTGGACAGCGGTCAACAGGGCGGCCGCCGCAATGCGGGTGCCTTCAAGCGCGATGCCGTCGCACAGTGGGTGGTAGGCCGGCGACAGGTAGCTCTCGATGTTGTGTGTCAGCGCGTCCATGCCAGTGGCGGCCGTCACGGCGGCCGGCAGGCCAAAGGTCAGCTCCGGGTCGGCAAACACCACCTTGGCCAAGATCTTGGCGCTGAACACCACGCGCTTCAAATGTGTGTCGTTTTCACTCACCACACTGGAGCGGCCCACCTCAGACCCGGTGCCCGAGGTGGTGGGTAGCGCCACAAAGTAGGGCAACTCATGCTCGATGGGGCGCGCCTGCGGGTGGTCCCACACGTACTCCAAGATGTCGCCCGGGTGGGTGGCCACAATGCCGACCACCTTGGCCACGTCCAGCGCCGCGCCACCGCCGAAACCGATCACGCAGTCAGCGCCATGCGCCTTGTAGGCCGCGGCGCCGTCCATCACCTGGCTGCAGGTCGGGTTACCGAAGACGCCGGCAAACACCGCCACGTCGAGCCCGCCCAGGTGAGTCTTGAATTCGGCCAGCACCGGCAGGGCACTCAGCGCTCGGTCGGTCACGATCAGCGGGCGCTTGCAGCCCACCTCCAGCAAATGGGCGGCCACCAGCTTGCGCGCGCCGGCGCCGAAACGGATGGGAGTAGGAAAGGCAAAGTTGGTAATGCTCATGGTGTCAGATGATCTCAAAGTAACGTTTCATTTCCCAGTCGGTCACGGCGTCCAGCCATTGGCGCCATTCCCAGTCACGGGTGGCGGCAAAGTGATCGACAAAACCGTCGCCCAGCCAGTCGCGGGCGATCGCCGACTGCTGGAAGTTGCGGGTGGTTTCAATCAGGGTGCGCGGTGCGCGGGGGATGTGCTCGGCACCGACGTTGGTGCCGGTGATGGGTGGCGCGGTCAGCTTCAGACCCTTCTCCACGCCGTCCAGGCCAGCGGCAATCACCGCCGCCATCGCCAGATAGGGGTTGACGTCGGCACCGGGACAACGGGTTTCCAGCCGGGTGGCCTTGGGGCTGCCGGCGATCACCCGGAAACTGGCGGTGCGGTTGTCGACGCCCCAGGTCGGCTTAACCGGCGCCCAGAAGCCGTCGACCAGCCGCTTGTAGCTGTTGATGGTGGGCCAGATCATGGGCGCAAAGTCCATCATGCAGGCCACCTGACCGGCCAGGTAGCTCTCGAACAGCTTGCTCATCTTGCGCGGGTTTTTCGCGTCATAGAACAAGTTGGTTTTGCCGTCCGACAGGCTTTGGTGAATGTGGCCGCTGCAGCCGGGCAGGTTCTGGTGCGGTTTGGCCATGAAGCTGGGCATGATGCCAAAGCGCGCCGCAATCTCCTTGGTGCCGGTTTTGAACAAGAGCGCGCGGTCGGCCTGCGCCAGTGCCTCGCTGAAGCCAATCGCCGCTTCAAAAACACCCGGTCCGGTCTCGGTGTGCAGGCCCTCCACCGGCACGCCAAAGGCCAGCATCTCGTCCATCAGCGCGTTGAAAAACGGCCGGTTCTGGTTCATGCGCAGCAGCGAGTAGCCGAACATGCCGGGGGTCAACACCTCGGGCGCCACGCCTTTCTTGGCAGCCCAGCTTTGCGGCGTCTCGACAAAGTTGAACCACTCGAACTCCATGCCGGTCATGACCTGAAAGCCCATTTTTTCGGCGCGCTTGAGCACCCGCTTCAGCGCCTGGCGCGGGCACTGGGCATGCGCCGTGCCATCCGCATTGACAAACTCACCCAGGAAGAAAGGCACACCGTCGTCCCAGGGCACGTGGCGCGCGGTGTCCAGGTCCAGCCGCGCCAGCGCGTCCGGGAAACCGTGCTGCCAACCGGTCGCCGTGGTGTTGTCGTAGGTGTTGTCCATCATGTCCCAACCCAACACCACGTCGCAAAAGCCGAAGCCGCCACCCGGGTAGGGCTCGGCCGCCCCCAGGAATTTGTCGCGGTGCAGGTATTTGCCACGCAGCACGCCGTCAATGTCGCTCACTGCCACCTTGACTTTGCTGGCACTGGAGCGCCGCACCGCCGCGACGGCCGGGTGTTCAGGTGCCGGGGTTTTCTTGGAAGTTGCCATGTGTGTTGAGTCCATTCATTCGGTTCAATTGAAGGTCAGCTTAGCCAGCAAAGCGGCTGGCGGCGAACGGTGCCAAGTCGACAGCCGGCGCGCGCCCTGCCACCAGGTCCGCCACCAGGGCGCCGCTGATGCCGCCCAGCGTCACACCAATGTGTTGGTGGCCAAAGGCATAAATCACCCGCGCCGAATCGCGCGAGCGGCCCAGCACCGGCAGGCCATCGGGCAGCGTGGGCCGAAACCCCAGCCAAGGCGCATTCGGCTCGCCCAGCCCGGGCACGGCACGTTTTGAGGCGAAATGCAGCAGATCCAGCAGGCCCTGATGGCGCTGCGGCTTCATGCCCGCCAGCTCCACGGTGCCCGCTACCCGCAAGCCCTGTTCCATCGGCGTCATGTAAAAGCCGCGCTCGGCCCAGCCAATAGGGCGCGAGATCGCAGCCGAGGCGCCCGGGTACATGATGTGGTAACCCCGCTCGGCGTCCAGAGGCACCTCGTCGCCACACTGTCGGGCCAGCGGTTTGGAATGGGCGCCAGCGCACACCACCACCCAATCATGCCCGCTTGGGCCAGCGTCGGTGCTGACGTGCACCGCACCTGATTGGGGTTGCAGCCCGTTGACAGCGCTGCGGACGATCTGCAGGCCACCTGCCACCAGCGAGGCCTGCAGGGCGCCTAAAAAGTCCGCAGGGCTGGACAGGAACCACGAGCCTTGGTAGAGCACGCCCCGGTCAAAGATGGGGGCCAGCCCTGGCTCCAGGCGGGCGATGTCGTCGCGGCCCTGCACCGTGAAGTTGACGCCCAGCGAGCGGCGTAGCGCCAGCGTTGATTCGGACGCGGCAAAGTTAGCTGCGTCCGAGTAAAGGTACAGGCACTCGCTGGGTTTTACAAAAGCGGCCAGGCTGGCCTGCGCCGTCATACGGGTGTAGCCATCCTGCGCCCGTGCCAGCAAGTGCGACAGCGCTGTGGCCGAGGCGGTGTAACGGCGCCGGCTGGAGCTGGCCAGAAAGCGCAGCAGCCATGGCGTGAGCTGCGGCAGGTAAGACCAGCGCAAACGAAACGGGCTGTCGCCGGCCAGAAGGTAGCGCGGCAGATCGCGGAACACCGAGGGGTTATTGACCGGGATGCAGGCGTAGTTGGCAAAGGTGCCGGCATTGCCAAAAGAGGCACCGCCAGCCGCCCCGGCCGGGTCATAGACCGTCACCTGGTGGCCGTCCTGCATCAGCCAGTAGGCACTGGACAGGCCGACAAAGCCGGCGCCGATGACCGCAACGTTAGCCATAGCTCAAGCCCCTATCGCAGGCTGACTGATGCCCATGTCGCGCAGCGTTTGCGCCACCGCGTCCACCGCCTGGCGCATCTCCACCGGGCCGATGGCGCCAATGCAGCCAACCCGAAAGGTCTCGACCTGCGTCAGCTTGCCCGGGTACAGCAAAAAGCCATAGTGCTTGGCGGTGTCGTAAAAGCGCTTGAACTCATAGGCCGGGTGCTGCGGCGCGTGAAAGGTGACGATGACGGGTGCCTGTACCGCAGGGTCCAGGAAAGGCTTGAAGCCCAGAGCTGCCATACCAGCCACCAGTGTTTGGTAATTGCGGGTGTAGCGCGCCAGCCGGGCGCTCTGGCCGCCTTCGGCTTCAAACTGGGCAATGGCCTCATGCAGGGCCACCACCACATGGGTGGGCGGTGTGAAGCGCCACTGCCCGGTCTTCTCCATATAGACATACTGGTCGTGCAGGTCCATCGCCAGTGACTGGCTGCGGCCAGCGCAGCCGTGCAGCACCGCTTGGCGAATGAAGACAAAACCCATACCGGGCACGCCCTCCAGGCACTTGCCACTGGCCGCAACCAGGGCGTCAAACCGGGTTGTTCGCGCGTCGATCTCCAACGCGGCAAACGAGCTCATGGCATCCACAATTAGCCCGCGGTCAAACTGGGCGCAGACATCGGCCACCGCTTGCAAGGGGTTGAGCACCCCCGCACCGGTTTCGCAGTGGATCAGCACCACATGGGTGATGGAGGCGTCTTCTTGCAACCGTTGCGCCAGTGCCTGGGGGTCGACCGGGCTGGCCTCGTCAAAGCTCATGGTGCTGCAACGCCGCCCCATCATGTTGGTGATGCGGGCAGCTCGCTTGCAATAGGCGCCGTTGTCCAGCACCAGCACATGGCCGTCATGCGGCACCAGGGTGGCGACGGCGGCTTCCACGCTGAAAGTGCCGCTGCCCTGCAAGGGCACCACCACATGGCTGTCCTGGCCTTGAATGATGGCCAGCAGGCTGCGGCGCACACTGGCTGTGACGGCAACGAAGTCGGCGTCCCACGAGCCCCAATCCTTGAGCATGGCCAGCTTGGTGCGTAGGGTGGTGGTCAAGGGACCCGGGGTCAGCAGTATGCGGTCTCTGTCCATCGTTGGTTCCTGGAACGGGCCGGTCGGCCCTATCAAAAATTTTATTGGACGTCACCCCTTCAAGCTTGTCAATTGTTTTTTGTAAATTGTTGACAATTTTTAGAAATCTGCTTCAATCCGCTCCATGAGCGCGACCATGCACCCCACCATTGCCCTGCTGCAGAGCCGCTCGCTGAGCATGGTGGTTCAGCAGGAAATCGAACGCGGCATCCTGAGCGGCGAGTACCCACCGGGCAGCAAACTGATTGAAGCCGCCCTGGCTGAAAAAATGGGGGTATCGCGCGGTCCCATCCGCGAAGCCTTTCGCATGCTCGATGAGGCCGGCCTGGTGCGGACTGAAAAAAACCGGGGCGTGTCCGTGCGCGACATTCCGCTGGATGAAGCGCTGGAAATCTTCGACCTGCGCGCCGCCATGGACGAACTGGTCGGGCGGCAACTGGCCACCCATCTGACCACCGACCAGCGCGACGACATGCAGGCCATGGTCAGCGCCATGGAACAGGCCGTGACTGCGCAAGATGCGCAGCACTACCACCTGCTCAACCTGCAGTTCCATGACCGCTTGGTAGAGATGACCGGCAACCGCAAGCTGACCGCCATCTACCGCAAGCTGATCAAAGAACTGTCGCTATTTAGGCGGCTCAACCTGGCCGACGGCTGGCTGATGCCGGCCTCCGCCAGTGAGCACCAGCAGATCGTGCAGGCCATTGCCTCCGGCAACCCGCAACGGGCCGGCCAAGTCATGTTTGACCACGCGATGGAAAGCAAGGCACGCACAGAGGCCAATGATTTGCGTCGCCACGCCGCACCATCGATCCATCCCGGAACCAAGAAAGTGACCCGATGACTTCAAGCCCGACCCCCGCCGTCCATGTCAACGGCAGAGCCTACCAACTGCCGCGCGCGCCCACCGTGGTGGTGTGCGTCGACGGTTGCGAGCCTGACTACCTGGCCCAAGCTGTAGCCAATGGCCAGATGCCCTGGCTGCAGGCTACGCTGGCCCACGGCACCGCTCTGGTAGCCGACTGCGTGGTGCCCACCTTCACCAACCCCAACAACCTGTCCATCGTGACCGGCGCGCCGCCCAGCGTACATGGCATTTGCGGCAACTACTTGTACGATGTGGCCAACAACGTGGAGGTCATGATGAATGACCCCAAGTGGCTGCGCGCGCCCACCCTGCTGGCGGCATTGGCCGATGCCGGCCTATCGCTGGCGGTGGTGACGGCCAAAGACAAATTGCGCACCCTGCTCGGGCACCAGATGCGCGGCATCTGCTTCTCGGCAGAAAAAGCCGACCAGGCCACGCTCAAGGACAACGGCATCGACGACGTGCTGGCGCTGGTGGGCAAGCCTCTGCCCAGCGTCTACAGCGCCGACCTGTCAGAGTTTGTCTTTGCCGCCGGCGTCAAGCTGATGCAGACGCGCCGACCCGATGTGATGTACCTGTCCACCACCGACTACATCCAGCACAAGCACGCGCCCGGCACCGCCGGCGCCAACGCCTTCTACACCATGATGGACGGCTACCTGGCCCAGCTTGACGCGCTGGGCTGCGTGATCGCCCTCACCGCCGACCACGGCATGAACGCCAAGGTGGGCATGGACGGCAAGCCTGATGTGATCTACCTGCAAGACTGG
The DNA here is from genome assembly GCA_040400795.1 of Rhodoferax sp. GTDB lineage: Bacteria > Pseudomonadota > Gammaproteobacteria > Burkholderiales > Burkholderiaceae_C > Rhodoferax. The sequence continues at coordinate 47,821 of JBBAPO010000026.1, read as the reverse complement.
TTCGACGCCTGGCTGGGTACCGCAGCGGCCCGAGTCATCCTGCCCATCACCGACCCCTATGTGGTGCACCACGGCGCACTCGGCTCGTTCGCCACGGTCTACCTGCCGCCCAGCATTGACTCTGCCAACGCCTGCGCCCGCCTGCAGTCGGTGCTGGGCATCGAGGTGGTGGTGCCGCGCGATCAGGCGGCCACACGCTTTGAGCTGCCAGCCGACCGCATTGGCGACCTGGTGGTGGTGTCGGAACGCTTCACCGTGCTGGGTACCTCGGCCGCGCGGCACGACCTCTCCAGCCTGGAGGTGCCGTTGCGCTCGCATGGCGGCATCAGCGAGCAGCGGGTACCGCTAATTTTGAACCGGCCTCTGCCCGGGCTTGACGCCAGCCGCCGTTTCCGGAATTTTGATGCCTTTGACCTTGCCCTGAACCACGCCCAATGACACCGGTCTACGCCCTCGCGCCTGCCCACTCAATGAAAGCCCCCCATGATCCAGCAGTTCATTCTTGACCACCACCTCAACAGCATGCGCCTGGTCGGGCACCAGGTCGGCGCAGAGCGCAGCGGCGACCGTGTCATAGCGGTACACAACCCCCACACCGCTGAAGTCATCGGTACCGTGCCCAAGGCCACATTGGAAGAGGTACGCGAGACCTTTGCCACCGCCCACGCCTATGTGCCCCAGCTCAGCCGATTTGAGCGCGCCGCTATCCTGAACCGCGCCGCCGCACTCATCAGCCAGCGCCTGAATGACGTGGCACAACTGATCACGGCCGAATCCGGTCTGTGCATTAAGGACGCGCTGTATGAGGCCGGCCGAGTCAGCGACGTGCTGCTGTTCGGCGCCAACGAGGTGCTCAAGGACGACGGCCAGATTTTCAGCTGCGACCTGACCCACCACGGCAAGAAACGCCGGGTGTATACCCAGCGCTCGCCGCTGCTGGGCGTCATCACCGCCATCACACCGTTCAACCACCCAATGAACCAAGTGGCGCACAAGGTGGTGCCCAGCATTGCCACCAACAACCGCATGGTGCTCAAACCCTCCGAGAAGGTACCGTTCTCGGCGATCTTCTTTGCCGACATCCTGTACCAGGCCGGGCTGCCACCCGAGATGCTGAGCATCATCACCGGTGACCCGGCTGAAATTGCCGACGAGCTGATCACCCACCCCCAGGTCGACCTGGTCACCTTCACCGGCGGCGTCGCCATTGGCAAGTACATCGCCGCCAAGGCCGGCTACCGGCGCGTGGTGCTGGAGCTGGGCGGCAATGACCCCATCATCGTGATGGAAGACGCCGACCTGGACGAAGCCTCGACGCTGGCGGTGCAAGGCTCATACAAAAATTCCGGCCAGCGCTGCACCGCCGTCAAGCGCATGCTGGTGCACGAAGCGGTGGCCGACCGCTTTGTCGAGCAGGTGGTGGCCAAGACGCAGGCCTGGCGCTTTGGTGACCCGCTGGACAAGGCCAATGAGATGGGCACGGTGATCGACGAAGCCGCCGCCATGCTGTTCGAGAGCCGGGTCAACGAGGCGGTGGCCCAGGGTGCCCGGCTGCTGGTGGGCAACCAGCGCCTTGGCGCGCTGTATGCGCCCACCGTGCTCGACCGGGTCGACCCGACGATGACCGTGGCGCGCGAGGAAACCTTTGGCCCGGTGTCGCCCATCATCCGCTTCAAGGACATCAACGACGCCATCCGCATCTCCAATGGCACCGCCTACGGCCTGTCCAGCTCGGTCTGTACCAACCGGCTCGACTACATCACCCGCTTTGTCAGTGACCTGCATGTGGGCTCGGTCAACATCCGCGAGGTGCCCGGCTACCGGCTCGAACTCACCCCGTTTGGCGGCATCAAGGATTCGGGCCTGGGCTACAAGGAAGGCGTGCAGGAGGCGATCAAGAGTTTCACCAACATCAAGACCTACTCGCTGCCTTGGGTATGAGTTTGAGCTGGCCGGTGGTAGCAGCGGTGCTGTTTGGCGCCCTGCTGCATGCTGGCTGGAATGCGCTGGTCAAGTCCAGCCAGGACAAGGCGCTGGACACCGCGCTGATCCACCTTCTGGGCTCGTTGGTCGCGCTGCCGCTGGTGCTGTTACTGGGTTGGCCGCCGGCCGCCGCCTGGCCCTGGCTGATCGCCTCGCTGGTGATCCACATCGCTTACTACACCGCGCTCACCGGCGCCTACCAGCACGGCGACCTGGGGCTGACCTACCCCCTCATGCGCGGCTCAGCCCCACTGCTGGTTGCGGTCTCGGCCACATTCACACTGGGTGAAACCTTGACACCGATGGCCTGGGTCGGCGTGATCGGCATCAGCGCCGGCGTTCTGACTCTGGGCCTGAGCCCGCATGCTTTTGCAGCACCCAAGGCGGTGCGCTTTGCGCTGGTCAATGCGGTGATCATCGCGCTGTACACCGTGGTCGATGCGCTTGGCGTGCGCGCATCCAGCGACGCTGCGCAATATGTGGCCACCCTGTTCCTGCTGGACGGCTGGCCCTTTGCCCTGCTGGTGTTCCTGCGTCGGCGCGACACGGCCCTGAGCTACGCCAAACAGCGCTGGCCGCTGGCGCTGGGCGGCGCCATTGCCTCGCTCGGCTCCTACGGTATTGCGCTGTGGGCCATGACGCGGGCACCCGTGGCCATGGTGGCCGCGCTGCGTGAGACCTCAGTGCTGTTTGCGGTGCTGATGGGCGCCTGGTTCTTGAAAGAGCGCTTCAACCGGCGCCGACTGACGGGCACACTGATCATCCTTGCCGGCGTGATGGCCTTGCGGCTGGGCTAGCGCCGAGACCGATTAGCGCTGATTAACCAGATGGCCGTTCACAAACTTATGCAGCAAACTCGCGGCAAACGTCTGGTACGGGATACCCTCTTCAAGTGCACGAGCCTGCAGGCTTTTCAAGTCCCTTGAAGATATCCTGATGTTCAAACGCTGGTCTTTTTTGAAACTTGCTTCAGCGATGCCGCGGTGGTCTTTGAGCAACTGTGCCATGCCGCTGACAGGCTTGAGCGTGCCAGCCTCCCAAGCCTGCACAACCTCAAGCTCTTCCTCATCGTATTTCACTTTTGTCTTCATGATTTACCTCCGGTATTGACGTGTCGCCTTCCGGCTCGGAATGATCGTCTTCAAGAACAGCTCTGTTTCAGTTTCAATAAAGGGCACGGCGTAGACAAATGCATCGACTTGCACCATCGAAATTTTTTGCTCTGGGTAGCTGCCCTGATTGGGGTGCTCAAGCACCGCGAGTTCGTTACCACTCGCAATTTCAAAAACGATTCTTTCGAAACTAATGCCCGGCTCCCTTAATAGCAACTGATTTTTTTCAGGTGACCAATTGAACAGTTTCAGAGCTTCCACGTGTGCATTATCGGCACACATGAAATCGGCTTCATCTGCTACCGGCATGAGCCCGGTCGACCCACACTTGGCCGTTTTCGAGCGGCCCCTGGGGTTTGATCCCTGGTGCAACTGCCATAATTTTCTAATGCGCCAACCCAATAGGACACCGCCATGACCCTTCCCACCCATGCCGAAATCATCATTGTCGGTGGCGGCATTGCCGGTTGCTCCACTGCCTACCACCTGGCCAAAGCCGGCAAGACAGACGTGCTGCTGCTGGAACAGGGCAAGCTCACCAGCGGCACCACCTGGCATGCCGCCGGGCTGATCGGGCAGATGCGGCCCAACCGCAACATGACGGCGATGAGCAAGTACGGCATCGAGCTGTATGCCGCGCTGGAGGCTGAGACCGGACTGGCCACTGGCTGGAAGCAGTGCGGCAGCGTCAATGTGGCGAGCACGCCAGAGCGCATGCAAGTGCTGCGCAAGCAGGCAGCCATGGCGCACAGCTTCGGGGTGGAGTGCCACCTGATCTCGCCGCAAGAGGCGGGCGAGCGTTACCCGGTGATGCGCACCGACGACCTGCAGGGCGCCATCTGGCTGCCGGGTGACGGCAAGGCCAACCCGGCGGACCTGTGCATGTCGCTGGCCAAGGGCGCACGCAACCGGGGGGTGCGCATGCACGAGGGCATCGAGGTCACCGGCGTCATCGTCGAGAACGGCCAGGTGAAGGGTGTGCGCACTGCCCAGGGCGAGGTGCGCTGCGAGGTGCTGGTGAACTGCGCCGGCCAATGGGCGCGCCAGTTTGGCCTGCTCGCCGGGGTGAACGTGCCGCTGTACCCGGCCGAGCATTTTTACATCGTCACCGGCAATATCGAGGGCGTGCACCCGATGCTGCCGGTGATGCGCGACCCGGACGGCTTCATCTACTACAAGGAAGAGGTGGGCGGCCTGCTGATGGGCGGCTTTGAGCCGGTGGCCAAGCCCTGGCGGGTGGACCCGATTCCGGCGGACTTTCAGTTTCAGCTGCTGGGTGAGGACTGGGACCAGTTCGAGCCCCTGATGAAAAACGCCATCCACCGCACGCCGTGCCTGGAGACGGCCGACATCAAGATGCTGCTCAATGGGCCGGAGAGCTTCACGCCGGACGGCAACTTCATTCTGGGCGAGGCGCCCGAGCTGCGCAATTACTTTGTCTGCGCCGGCTTCAACTCGTCGGGCATCGCCAACTCGGGCGGCGCCGGCCGGCTGATGGCCGAGTGGATTGTGGGCGGCGAGCCCAGCACCGACCTGTGGGATGTGGACATCCGCCGCTTTGGCCCCTTCACTGGCAACCGACGCGCCCTGGCCGAGCGCACCGCCGAGACCCTGGGCCTGCACTACGCCATGCGCTGGCCGCGCCAGGAGCTGGAAACGGTGCGGCCGCTGCGCACCTCGCCGCTGTACGACCTGCTGGCAGCCAAAGGGGCCGAGTTTGGCAGCCGCAACGGCTGGGAGCGCGCCAACTACTTCAAGGCCAGTGCCGCCACCACGCGCCCGGACCACACCCTGGGCCGGCCCGGCTGGCTGCCCGGGATGATCGAGGAGCAGCGCGCCACCCGCGAGGCCGTGGCGTTGTACGACCAGAGCTCGTTCTCCAAACTGCTGCTGGCCGGGCGTGATGCGCTGGCGGTGCTGCAACGCTTGTGCGCCAAGAACATGGACGTGCCGGTCAACCGCATGGTCTACACCGCGATGCTCAATGAACGCGGCGGCTTTGAGAGCGACGTGACCGTGATCCGCCAGCAGCCCAATGCCATGGGCGAACGCTTTCTGATCGTCACTGGCTCGGCGCAAACCGTGCGCGATTTCGACTGGATCGCGCGCCACATCCAACCGCAGGAGCACGCAATCTTGACCGATATTTCACCGCTGTACAGCGTTCTCTCTGTGATGGGCCCCAACGCGCAGACCCTGCTGGCGCGCCTCTGCCCAGACGACCTGTCAGCCACCGGCCTGAAATTTTCCTGGACGCGCCTGATCGACCTGGGCCATGCCCGGGTGCGGGCGGCGCGCATGAGCTACGTGGGCGGACCGGGCTATGAGCTGTACGTGCCGGTGGAAATGACGCGCCATGTCTACCTGGCGCTGCAAGAAGCCGGACGCGACCTGGGCCTGCGCGATGCTGGCTACTACGCGCTGGATGCGCTGCGCATCGAGCAGGGCCGGCGCGCCTGGGGCGCCGAGCTCGGGCCGGATGAAACGCCGTTCGAAGCCGGCATGATGGCCGCGGTGGACCTGGACAAACCCGGCGGCTTCATCGGCCGCGATGCCCTGCTGGCGCGCCAGGGGCAGCCTCTGCGCAAAAAACTTGTGACGCTGGTGGCAGATTTACCCGGGCACTACCTGTGGGGTGGCGAATCCATCTGGCTCCAAGGCCAGCCCAGCGGAGAAGTTTCATCCGCAGGCTGGAGCCCAGCCGCCGGCGCCTGCGTGGCGTTGGGCTACGTGCGAGGCGACGCCGCCAACCAATTGCACACCGGAACCGCCGTCGAGCTTGACGTGTGGGGCGAGCGGATTGGTGCGCGCCTTTACGACAATCCTTAAAGCCAACAGCCAACAAGTGCCCACCCCAAGGCGCCAGCCGCACAGTGCGTCATTCACGAAGTTGTCACAAGGGCTCCTTAGCATTCGGTTTGATCTTTTACTCACCATGCTTTTTGGAGAAACACCGTGTCCTTTTCGTTTCGATTCGCATCTATCGCCATCGCTTTGGCAGCCATCTTGCCGCTCTCATCTCAGGCTCAACAACGCGCACTGACTGTCTACAGTTCCCTGGATGAAGATCAGGCCAAAGCCTTGATCAAAGCATTCGAAGTCAAGCATCCGAACATCAAAGTCAATGCAATTTTTGGATCAACTGCTCCGATCATCGCCCGAGTGATCGCAGAATCAGCGAGCCCTCAAGCAGATGTCATCCTGGGCAATGCAGTGTCTGCGTTGATGGCGGCTGATGCACGCGGTTTATTGCTGCCCTACAAACCAAGCAGCTATGACAAGATTGCGCCCCTGATGCGTGACAACCGAGCCGAGCCTGTGTGGGTTGGTATTGACGCTTGGGCGTCGTCGCTCTGCTTCAACACAGCGGAGGGTGCCAAGAAAAAAATCCCTGCACCCACGTCGTGGATGGACCTGACCAAGCCCATCTACAAGGGTCAAATCACCATGCCAAGCCCGCTATCGTCAGGAACTGCTTTACTGGCCGTGAATGGTTGGCTGACCGCATTTGGCGAACAACAAGGCTGGGCTTTCATGGACAAACTTCATGAGAATATTTCCCAATATGGCCACTCCGGTAGCGCGCCATGTCGTCTAGCGGGCTCTGGTGAAGCTTTGATCGGCATTTCTTATGCGACGCCTGGCGTAAAGCTGATCAATGATGGCGCGCCTATCCAAATCATTTTGCCAACCGAAGGTCTCGGCTGGGAGATTGAAGCCACAGCGATCGTCAAAGGTGCGCGAAATCTCGCAGACGCCAAAGTACTGGCTGAATGGTCTGCGTCCCGTGAAGCGGCTGAAATTTCATCCAAATTTCTGCCGATGACGGCTTATGACGACATCAAATCACTGCCTAAAAATTACCCTGTTGGCGAGAGCAGCAAACTGCTGAAAATGGATTTCGCAAAGTTGGCAGCCACCCGCGAGTCGATCATGGCGGAGTGGCAGCGTCGCTACGGCACCAAGGTGCCCGCAAAGAACTAACTGCAGCCAACAAACTGTTCACCGAGTTCATGACGTCCATCGACGCGGGGGCTGCCGCGACTGCAGCCCCCTATCTTTCGCTGTCTGGCGTAACCAAGTCGTTTGGCAAGACAACCGTCGTGGATGGCGTCAGTTTTTCTACTGAAAAAGGCGAATTTATATGCATTTTGGGCCCTTCAGGCTGTGGCAAGACGACACTCTTGCGGCTTGTCGCTGGCTTTGAGCGTACGGAATCGGGAACCATCGTTCAAGCGGGGTTGGATATTACGAGGCTTAGGCCTGAGGAACGGGATTTCGGCATCGTTTTCCAGTCCTACGCCTTGTTTCCAAACCGGAGTGTGTCGGGGAATATCGCTTTTGGCCTGGAAGCAACGGCCGTGGACAAGGCGACTCGCAGTCGTCGGGTTCAGGAGTTGCTCGAATTGGTGGGTCTGGAAGAGCACGGCGGTAAATACCCAAGCCAGTTGTCGGGCGGCCAACAACAGCGCGTTGCGCTCGCTCGAGCCCTGGCACTTTCACCCGGACTACTGCTTTTGGACGAGCCCCTTTCCGCACTCGATGTAAATGTACGCACACGTTTACGCCAAGAACTGCTTTCGCTGCAGCGCCGCATTGGCGTTACCACCGTGATGGTGACCCACGATCAACACGAAGCGCTTGCCATTGCGGACCGAATCCTTGTGATGAACCAGGGAAAGATTGAGCAAGTCGGTCGCCCGCACGAGGTTTTTGAAAACCCAGCCAATCTTTTTGTCGCGCGCTTCCTAGGGGAAATGAACGCGATTGCTATCGACCACCGAGCAGACCCAGACCTCCAAGCCGGCCCCTACTCGATGCCGCCCCATGCTGGCTCGGTTAAAGGAAAAAGCCGACCTCATCTTTGCATACGGCCCGCTGCCGTCATCGTTGGCACTGAAGCCGCCGCCCACGAGAAGCCGCAAAAAGGGCGCGTGCTGCGTGTTCAGTACTCAGGGGATCGAGTGCGCCTGACATTTCAAATTCTCAAATACCCGCAGATAGAGGTTGATGCTGAACTGCCCCGTATCGGTTTAGGCGCATTGCCAAAGGCTGGGGATGAAATGGATTTGGCTTTACCTGGCCAACACACTCTGCTCTTGGACGATCAGACATAGGCATGTTGACGAGCACAAAATCCGGCAGCAGATTCAGGTCACTAGCGGTCAGTTTTTCGGTGCCAGTAAGCCTGATGGTTCTTTTGTCTTTGGGCGTCATCATCCCCATCGCCGCCTTGCTTCTCAAAAGCTTCTTGAACCCCAAGGGGGCCTTTGTTTGGTTTGATAACTTCTCGCGATACGTAAGCGAACCGGGGCTATCAATCGCCATCTGGAACTCGGTTTCACTGTCCCTCATCGCAACGCTACTGACATTGTTTTTGGCTTTTCCCTATGCCTATGCACTGAACAGAAGCCGGCTGCCCTACAAGGGCTTGTTTAAAGCGTTAATCTTACTGCCGATACTGGCGCCATCGCTTCTACCAGCTTTCGGCTTGGTTTATTTGTTCGGCAATCAGGGCCTCTTGAAAAGTTGGCTGTTCGGCTCTTCAATTTATGGCCCCATAGGAATCGTTATCGCGCATGTTTTCTTCGCGCTTCCCCATGCGATTTTGATTTTGTCAGCCGGGCTTGCCAGTGGCGATCAGCGCTTGTATGAGGCAGCCAGGGCGCTCAAGTCTTCAGCTTGGCGGACATTTTTCCAAATTACTTTGCCAGCATGCCGATATTCTTTGATCAGCGCGGCGGCTGTGGTTTTTGTCTTGGTGTTTACCGATTTCGGTATCCCGACGGTCATCGGCGGCTCCACCAATGTTTTGGCGACCGATATTTACAAACTCGTGATCGGCAGATTTGACTTCGAATTAGGCGCCGTCGTTGGCGTGCTGCTGCTTGTACCTGCACTCATTGCCTACGCTGTCGATACCCTGGCACGTCGTACACAGCGGTCAACTCTGACCGGCCGATCGGTGCCACTTGAGTCAGACTATGTGCCCGCGCGAGACATCGTGCTGTCTGTTGTGGTGCTATTGGTGGCGTTCGCCGTCCTGGCCGTTATTGGGATCGCAGTCTTCGGTTCACTCGTCCGTTTTTGGCCCTACAACATGAGTCTTGGGTTGCATAACTATACAAAGATACTTTTTAACCCGGAAGAGCTTCAAACACTGATCAATAGCCTGCTGCTTGCCACCGCGGCAGCCATGGTTGGGACTGCTTTGGTCATGACCAGCGGGTGGTTGGTGGCTAGAAAGGTTGGGGAGCCCAAACTCAACCAAGTGCTGCACGGTTTTGCCATGGTGCCACTGGCTGTGCCGGGGCTTGTGCTTGGTCTTGGCTACGTTTTTTTCTTCAATAATCCGTCAAATCCCCTGCATTTTCTTCAGGCAACCATGGCGCTTCTGGTGATGTGCACGATCGCTCACTACTACACGGTACCCCATTTGATGGCGGTTGGAGCGCTGGTTAGATTTGATGCCGAATTAGACCTTGCCGGCACTGCACTGAAGTCCGAACCGATCCAAACTGCAAGGCGCATTTATTTGCCAATCCTTGCACCCACACTCATCGATATTGCAGGTTACTTTTTTGTCAACGCCATGACGACAGTCTCCGCACTGATTTTTCTCTTCACAGCCGAGAACAGGGTCTCGGCCATAGCGGTCATCAACATGACCGAAGGCAGTCGGATCGGTCAAGCTACCGCATTGGCCGTTCTGATGATGGCCGTCTGCGTGGTTGTCGCTGGTCTGCAGACGCTTTTAAGAAATTACATCATCCAGAAACAAACATGGCGCCGGAGAACGGTTTGATACACAAGTTTGCAGCCTTCGCAGGCACGTTGGTTGACGCATCAGGTTCTGTCATCCTGCCGTTTTTCAGATCACATCTTGCCGTGGACAGCAAAGCCGCTGCAGGGTTATTTGATCCGGTGACTGAGGCTGACAGAGGCGCCGAAAAAGTGATCAGAGAGCTCATCCGACAGCATTACCCAGGTCACGGCATCATCGGTGAAGAGTTTGGAAACGAATCGGTCGATGCGGAATATGTTTGGGTCATTGATCCAATTGATGGCACAAAAGCGTTCATCTCGGGGATGCTCACGTGGGGAACGCTCGTCGGATTGCTACACCATGGTAAGCCTGTGCTCGGCGTTCTTGACCAACCCTACCTGCGAGAACGGTTTATCGGCAATGGCAAGCAGGCGTTCTGTTTTGGACGACACGGAGAGTCTATTCTGACCGCACGTCGCGATACCGAGTTAGCCGATGCCGTCGTGTGGGTAAGCTCCACTGTCGTGACGATGCCAGACTTGTTCAAGCGCGTTCAAAAGCTCGGAGAACGGGTCAAGCTATTGCGTTACGGCAGCGACTGCCTGAGCATGGCGATGCTGGCCGAGGGTCATATTGATATCGTCATCGAAGCGGGACTTGAGATTTATGACATCGCCGCACAGGTGCCTATCGTGCGGGGTGCGGGTGGCATCATGACGAGCTTGGATGGCGGACCGGTTTTGCAATCAAGTTGTGTCATTGCGGCTAGCCATCAGAAACTTTATTCAGAGGTCATCGATGTCTTGGGGGGTCAGCAGTCCATTGAAAGCGCTGACATGAGCTTGAGCCAAGCTAGCAGCCTGTGACTTTCTGCGGTGGACTTGCTCAGCGGGACGCTGAGGTTTTCATGCCGCAAGTGGGTTCGACACCCAGCCTGGGTGCGCTTCGCACGGCCAGGGGCATCTGGCTTGAGGATACGCAGGGCAACAGGTTCATAGACCTGCATGGCAATAGCTGCCACCACATTGGGCACAGTCATCCTAGGTTGGTATCGGCGATCAAGCAGCAAATTGATGCCCTGGGGTTTGCACCACGTCGATTCACCAATGAGCCATCGGTTTTGCTCGGGGAGAAGTTGACACGCCGCTTTTGGGATGGCGACTCCAGACTGCTTCTTGCGACGGGTGGTTCAGACGCTATTGAGATTGCCTTACGACTTTCCCGTGCGACGACAAGGCGTTCGGGCATCATCGCCATCAATGGCAGCTACCATGGTCACGGGTTCGCAAGTTTGGCTCTCTCCAGTGCGGTACTGGATCAAAGACTGGGTAGCCAGTTGCCGGACATTCACCATGTCGCGCCTTATTGGGACAAAGAGGCAGGAGGCGCAGACCGGATGCTGGCCGATATCGAAAGAATATTCGCAACAGCCCCTGACACCGTCGCATGCTTTATTGCGGAACCCATGCGATCCAACTGCATAACGCCTCCCCCTCATCTTTGGCCAGAAGTGTCAAGATTGTGCAAGCGCGCTGGGGCAAAACTGATCTTTGACGAGATCCCCTCCGGCTTGGGTAAAACCGGACGATTCTTCGCGCACGAACACTACGATGTGCGACCGGACGTGGTCGTCCTCGGCAAGGCATTAGGCGGCGGAATCTTGCCAATTGCAGCAGTGCTCGCACACAAGCACATGGCAGTTGCGCCTGAACTTACCTTGGGCCATTACACGCATGAAAAAAATCCAGTGACATCGCGGGCGGCACTGACAACCATCGAGATCATCGAAGATGAGCGCTTGATCGAGCAGGCGGAACGCTTAGGGCAGTACACAGAAAATTACCTGCGGGACCGTCTCAAGAGTCAGCCTTTGTCCCCGCTAGGTGGGGTCCGTGGCTTGGGGTTGATGCTGGCTCTAACCCTCCAGCATGACAAATTGCCAGTGGGCGTGTCGTCCGAAGATCTGGTTAAGCTAGCCATGCAAAAGGGCGTGTCCACAACGAGCAAAGATGCCATGGCCATTGGTTTCTCGCCGCCCCTGGTGATCTCCGAGCAGGAAATCCGCCTTGCCATCGACAGAATTGTGGAGGCTGCCGCGACCCAAGGTAGGACCTAAGTTGCTCAGGGCCTGGGCCCCGAGCGGCCTAGCAGTGCGCCATTAGTACAAGACCACGCCGCGAATCGACTCGCCGCGTTTCATCAGATCAAAACCCAGGTTGATGTCTTCAAGCGGCATGGTGTGGGTAATGAGGTCGTCGATGTTGATCTTGCCCTCCATGTACCAGTCCACAATTTTGGGCACATCGGTGCGGCCACGTGCGCCGCCAAAGGCCGAGCCCTCCCATTTGCGGCCGGTGACCAGCTGGAACGGGCGGGTACTGATTTCGGCGCCGGCCTCAGCCACGCCAATGATGATGCTGCGGCCCCAGCCCTTGTGGGTGCACTCCAGCGCCTGGCGCATGACCTTGGTGTTGCCAATGCACTCAAAGCTGTAGTCGGCGCCGCCGTCGGTCAGCTGCACAATGGCATCGACCACGTTCTCGGTCTCATTAGGGTTGATGAAGTGCGTCATGCCAAACTGGCGCGCCATGGCCTGACGGGCCGGGTTGATGTCCACGCCGATGATCTTGTCGGCGCCCACCATCTTGGCACCCTGAATCACATTCAGGCCGATGCCGCCCAGGCCAAACACCACCACATTGGCGCCCGCCTCCACCTTGGCGGTGAACAGCACGGCACCAATGCCGGTGGTCACGCCGCAGCCGATGTAGCAAACCTTGTCAAACGGCGCGTCCTTGCGGATCTTGGCGAGCGAGATCTCTGGCGCCACCGTGTAGTTGCTGAAGGTGGAGGTGCCCATGTAATGAAAGATCGGCTTGCCGTCCAGGCTGAAGCGGCTGGTGGCATCAGGCATCAGCCCCTTGCCCTGGGTGCCGCGGATCAGCTGGCACAGGTTAGTCTTGCGGCTCAGGCAAAACTTGCATTGCCGGCATTCGGGCGTATAAAGCGGTATGACGTGGTCACCTTTTTTGAGGGTGGTCACGCCTGGGCCCACATCGACCACAATGCCGGCACCCTCGTGCCCCAAAATAGCCGGGAAGATGCCCTCCGGGTCCGCACCCGACAGGGTGTAGTAATCGGTATGGCAAATGCCGGTGGCCTTGATCTCGACCAGCACCTCGCCAAAGCGGGGGCCGTCCAGATCGACGGTTTCAATGGTCAGGGGCGCGCCGGATTTCCAGGCGACAGCAGCTTTGGTTTTCATCTCAGTCCTTGGGTAAGTTCAAGTTCGGGTTCAAGCCAGACAGGCCTGTACCCGGGGTAAAAAATGGTCGAGCGCGGGGCCGTGGTAGCCCACGATCTTGCCTCCCTCGTCCCAGCGCCGCAGACGGATCGCATCGGCAAAGAATGGCTCGGCGGCAAAGGCTGCCGCCTGCGGCGCCGACATCGGGCCGCCCTGTAGCCGCAGCGACAGGACGGAGGCCTCCGAGAGGCGCTCAAAATAACCCGGCTCCATGGTGGCCAGGTAGCGTTTGGCTGCCACATGCATGCGCACCGGCTCGGTCACTTCGGGGCCAAAGTGGCGCGACAACCAGGCCGAACCACTGGCTTCGTGCTGGGTGTCGACACCGCTGTCGGCCACTTCGGCCGGCAGGTCATGCAGCAGGTGGCCGATGTCGTGCAGCAGCGTGGCCGTGACCAGTGCCGCATCGGCACCATCGCGCTCGGCAAACGCGGCGCATTGCAGGGCGTGGTCGAGCTGGCTGATGCCCTCGCCATAGGTCTCATGGCCGCGTCGCTCAAATGCGGCGCGAATCTCGTTCATCACGGTCATAGCCTGTCGCTTTCTGTGGATTTCATGGGGTTTCAAGCCGGATTGAGTGTGCGGCGCAGCACCAAACGCCGGCTTTCCATCGCATCGCGGTCAATATAGCAGCCCTGCAGGTGGCGTCGGCCCAGATTCGGGTCAAACGCGGTGCGGCCGTGCAGGGTGCGGTCGTTCTGCATCACCACACAGTCACCGGGCGCCAGCCGGAACACCAGTTGCAGCTCATCGCGCAGCAGCAGTTGCGCGAATTGGCGATAAGCCTGGTACCAGGCCTCGGCCACGTCGGCCGGTGCATCCAGCCAGTCGGCCGAGCGGTTGTTGAAATGCACCGCCTTGAGCACACCTTCGCTGTCGGTGGAGATCAGGGTTTGCCTAGCGCGCAGATCGGTCTGCGCGTCGGCATAGCGAAAGTTCATCGGCGCCGTACGCAGCAGCTCAAACGCCGCTGGGTCCTGTTGACGCAGCAACTCAGCCGCGGCAAAACCATCGACCAGCAGGGTGTCACCGCCCGGCGCCTCGGCCTCCAAGCAATGCAACAACTGCACGCCCGGTGAAGGGTGGCGGTAGGGGTTGTCGGAATGCACACCCAAGGCGACGGCGGTGTAGGCCAGGTTGGTCGGGTTGGGCACCGATTTAACGTCAAACAGCCGCCCGTAATTGGTGATGCGCACAAAACCCAGCCGGTCGCCCACCTCGGCCACGGCGCCGGGCGTGGTCGGCACGTCTTTGAGCAAGCCAAAACCGAGTGCGGTGTAGCGCTCCAGCCAGGCCAGCTCCTGGGCTGGGTCAGCCAGCAGGGCCGGCCAGCTGGCCACCGGCATGTCGGCGGCAATGCGCTGGTCCCACAACACCGGCTTGACTTGGCGGGCGCGGCGCGCTGTGCTACCCAGCTGATGGGCCGCCAGCCAATCGCCGCCATAGGCCGAGGCATGCCCGTCGGACCAAATCACCTCCAGCGACGGCCCCGGTACCAGGCTTAGGGTGCGCACAGACAGCTGGGCTGGCAGGTCCACGATCTGGTACAGCTTTTGCCCATTGCCCGGGTGCCGGCATTGGGGGCAGCGGCAGTTGTCGCGCAACCAATAAGCGCCAAAAGAAGCACTTTGGCCATCGGCCCAGGTGGCTAGGATGGTGCCATCGGCCTGTAAGGTGGTCGTCGTCAGTAAGCTCATGTCGAATGCTCCCAGTTCAGGTTGGGTTCAAGATCAGTTCAAAGGTCAGTTTTTTGCCAGCCGCAGCGCCAGCAAGCCAGCCACCACGATCACGGCGGCCCCCGCCAAGGTGGTGGCACGCGGCACTTCGCTGAAAAACAAAAAGCCCCACAGGGGCGCCCACAGAATGCCGGTGTACTCAAAGGGCGTCACGGTGCTGGCCCGGGCCACCCGGTAAGCATTGGTCAGCAGCATGATGCCGACAGCCGCCACCACACCGCAGGCCGCGATCAACAGGCCATCGGTCAAGCTGGGCATCACCCAAGGCCTCACCAAAAACGACACACTGGGGTGCTCCGCCTTCACCACGCCAAGGCCGTGCAGGACCAGCGCGGCCAAGCCTGCACCCACCAAAAACACCGCGTTTTGGTAGAAGGCCATCACGGACGCCGACAGGCTGTCACCATACTTGCGCGCCATCAGCATGGCCATGCCATAGAGGGCGGCCGCCAACAGCGAGAGCAGCGCCGCCGGCTCAAACAGGCCGCTGCCAGGCTGCAGCATCACCATCACCCCGGCGAAGCCCAGCAGCACGGCCAGCCAAACCCCCCAGTGGGTGCGTTCACCCAAAAAAGGGCCGGCTAGCGCCGTCACGAACAGGGGCACGGTGAAATACAAGGCTACGGCATCGGCCAGCGGCAGGGCCGGAAACGCCATGTAGTACGCGGTATAGGCGCCAAACATGATCGTCGCGCGCAAGGTCAAAAGCCCCAGCGACGAGTGAAAGATTGCACGCCAGCCCGACTCGCGATGCACCAGCGCCAGCAAAATCGGCGCCGCCACACAGGAGCGGATGAACACCACCTCGGTCAGCGCATAGCCACCACTCACCCGTTTGATGATGGCGTCTTGCAATGAGAAAGCGAGCACCCCCAGGCACAGGTAAAGAATGCCGCGTGCGGGGTTGTGGTTCATGTCGGGAGGTGGCTGAGCGAAAATGGGGCATCTTAGCCCCTGCAACACACCACACCATCATGAAAATTGAGAAAGATACCGCCGTCACCCTACGCTACAAAGTGACAGATGCCCAAGGCAAACTGCTAGAACAAGCCGACGAGCCTATGGCCTACCTGCACGGCGGCTACGGCGGCACCCTGCCGCGCATTGAGGCGGCCCTGGACGGCCAGGAAAAGGGCTACCAGACCACGCTGGCACTCGAACCTGAAGATGCCTTTGGACTGCGCGACGAGTCGCTGGTGCAAACCATTCCGCGCAGCGAGTTCCCCCCAGGCGTCAAGGTAGGCGGCCAGTTGCGCGGCCACACGCCTGACGGCACCGAGCAGGTCTTCAACGTGGTCAAGATCAAGGGCGCCCAGGTGCTGCTGGATGGCAACCACCCCTGGGCTGGCAAGGCCTTGCGCTTTAGCCTCACCGTGATCGAGGTGCGGGCCGCATCAAGCGAAGAACTGGCCCACGGCCATGTGCACGGGGCGCATGGGCACCACCATTGATTTATCGTTAGAAGGCTGGTTTGAGGCACTTAATCATGCCCCGCACCTTGTCAGATGCCGCTAAGCACCAGCATCAATGGCCTGTCGTTCACAGTGATCACCGGGCACAGTTGGCGTGGCAGGTCTTGTGCTTCGACCACCAAAGGCCATGCGTCTCGAAACGCTGGTTCTGCTCTGCAATCCAGGCGCTGTGCGACAGTTCGAATTGGGCTTTGCGCTGGGCCAGCGTTTCAGTTCGGCTGGCACCCTGCAGCTCGGCAAACTGCTTGGCCGACACGATGACGGAATCAATACGGCCGTCTTTTTCAACAAACACAGGCTCGGTTTTGGCCAGGGCGCACATGGCGCCAAAACGGTTTTGGGCTTGGGTGGCGGTGACATGCACGTCAGGTCTCCTGAGTGTATTGATTGCTATTTTAGCCATTACACAGAAAGGCAGCTTGCACCGGCAAATGTTAGCCAAATGGCCTGAAGTCCCCGTCAAACATCAATAGTTAGCTACTTAAGTAGTAGCACTTTTGTACCCAGACTCCCGCTGATGGCGTATCGCCAGCACCAGGACTTGGCCAGCCGATGGGTCAATATGGGGCAAAAACCGATAGAGGGCCAGATAGCCACTTCGTCCTCTGGAGATCACCAGTTGGCGCTGCCCAAAGTGGACTTTGCGGCCAATCTCTGGGTGTTCCACCAAAATCTCCAACGCGTTAAAGATCAGGGCGGCTGTGTCAACTGCGGCTTGCGGGTCAGTTTCCAGCAGGAAATCGCTCAGCCGCTCCAGATCCAGAAGTGCTTGCTCGGTGTAGATCAGCTCAATCACGTGACGGGTTCATGGCTCGGGTCGCGTCCAGCGGTTGCGCCTGCGGCCTGACGGGCGTGCCACCCTTCACCCGGGCCATGACATACGCTTTGACATCAGCCCCCACATACACCCAGTTGCTGCGCAAAGTGGCTTGGTAAGCCGCTTCACCGTCAGCATAAAACTGTTGGCGTACCAAAGCGTCCTCCATCGCAGCTTGCAGGGTGTCCACCATCAGCGCATGGGCGGTCTTGCCCTCAAAGGCAGCGACTTTGGCAATCGTTTTTTTCAGGTCGTCGGGCAGCTTGAGGGAGGTGGTGGCAGTCATGGCGCTCTCCAGTTGAGTGACACCATCGTAACACCAAGGGTGAATTCAAGGGTCATTCATACACCTCGTGCACGTCAATCTCACCGGTGACGGTGTCGAATTTGGCGGATTGTGACCACCCCATAAAAAACTCCAAGTCCATCCATGACTTGGGGTTCGTTTCAAGCAGTTTGCGCGCTGCTTGATGCTGACCAGCTGAGCCCGGTTTACATGTGGTCGATCATCACCTGGCCGAAGCCCGAACAGCTGACTTGGGTGGCGCCCTCCATCAGACGGGCGAAGTCGTAAGTGACTTTCTTGCTCTTGATCGATTTGCCCATGGCGCTGATGATCAGGTTGGCGGCGGCGGTCCAGCCCATATGGCGCAGCATCATCTCGGCCGAAAGGATCTCGGAGCCCGGGTTGACTTAGTCTTTGCCAGCGTACTTGGGTGCGGTGCCGTGAGTGGCTTCAAACATGGCCACGGTGTCGCTCAAATTGGCGCCCGGGGCAATACCGATGCCGCCCACCTGGGCCGCCAGCGCATCAGACACGTAGTCACCATTAAGGTTGAGCGTGGCGATTACGCTGTACTCGGCCGGGCGCAGCAGGATCTGCTGCAAAAAGGCGTCGGCAATGACGTCCTTGACGATGATGTCGCGCCCGGTCTTCGGGTTTTTAAGCTTGCACCAGGGGCCGTCGTCGATGAGCTCGGCGCCAAACTCCTTCTGGGCCAGGCCATAGGCCCAGTCACGGGCGCCACCTTCAGTGAACTTCATGATGTTGCCCTTATGAACAATGGTCAAGCTGGGTTTGTCGTTGTCGATGGTGTACTGCAGCGCCTTACGCACCAGGCGCTCGGTGCCTTCGCGCGACACCGGCTTGATGCCGATGCTCGAGGTGTTGGGGAAGCGGATTTTTTTGACGCCCATCTCGTCCTGCAGGAACTTGATGAGCTTTTTGGCCTTGTCGGACTCGGCTTCGAACTCGATGCCGGCGTAGATGTCTTCCGAGTTCTCGCGAAAGATCACCATGTTGGTCTTGTGCGGCTCCTTGACCGGGCTGGGCACGCCTTCAAAGTACTGAATGGGGCGCAGGCAAACGTACAGGTCCAGTTCCTGGCGCAAGGCCACGTTAAGCGAACGGATGCCGCCGCCAACGGGTGTGGTGAGCGGGCCCTTGATGGAGACCACGTAGTCACGTATGGCGTGCAGGGTTTCTTCGGGCAGCCACATGTCAGGGCCGTAGACATGGGTCGATTTCTCGCCGGCAAACACCTCCATCCAGTGGATCTTCTTTTTGCCGCCATAGGCCTTGGCCACGGCTGCGTCCACCACCTTGAGCATCACAGGCGTGATGTCCAGCCCAGTGCCGTCACCCTCAATGTAGGAAATGATCGGCTCGTCCGGGACATTGAGGGACATGTCCGCGTTGACGGTGATTTTGTGGCCTTGGGTGGGAATCTTGATGTGCTGGTACGTGACTGTGCCTTTGTTGGAATGGCGTGGTTGTGATCAGCGGGGCCGGACCAGGTGGGATGAATAGTCTGACGCTAAAATTATTTTAATCCGCGTCACACACTGATGAACCAGCGGTATGGCACACCTTGAGGTACCCTATGTGCTTGCTCGAAAGCCCCACCATGTCCAACCACCCCATCATCGCCATCAAACCCCTGGGCTTCACCTGGGACACCGTCGACCCCTTCCTGTTCTGCGCCTATCACGACGACGCTTACCCGGTGGCCAATGCGCAGATGGCGCCACAGGCCTCGCTGGCAGGCCGAGACATTGGACAGGATTTCAGCCGCAAGGACGGCTGGAGCATGTACCACGGCCGCTCGGTGCCGGGCTTTCCATCGCACCCGCACCGCGGCTTTGAGACCGTGACCATCGTGCGCAAAGGTCTGATAGACCACTCGGACTCTTTGGGCGCCCGCGCGCGTTTTGGCCAGGGCGATGTGCAGTGGCTGACCGCCGGCCAGGGCGTGGTGCATTCGGAGATGTTTCCGCTGCTCAACACCGCAGCGCCTAACCCACTGGAGTTGTTCCAGATCTGGCTCAACCTGCCAGCGTTGAACAAGATGGCGGCGCCCTACTTCACCATGTTCTGGGCCGACCGCATTCCTCGCGCGACCCTGGCCGACGATGATGGCCGTGAGACTGAGGTGGCGGTGATTGCCGGCCACCTGCCGAGTGCCAACACGCCACTGGCGGCCCCGCCCGCATCCTGGGCGGCGCAGGCCGACGCCGATGTGGCGATCTGGACCCTGCGTATGGCACCTGGCGCTAGCTGGACCCTGCCGCCTGCGGCCAGTGCCGCCACCCGGCGCCATTTGTATTTCTTCAAGGGCGGTTCGGTCAAAATTGCCGGCCACCCGGTGCAGCAGCATGGCGCGATCGAGCTGCGCGGCGACGCGTCAGTGGATCTGATCAATGGCGCCAGCGAGAGCGAGTTTTTGCTGCTCCAAGGCCGGCCGATCGGCGAGCCGGTGGCGCAGCACGGGCCGTTTGTCATGAACACCCGGGCCGAGATCATGCAGGCGTTTGAGGATTACCAGCGCACTCAGTTTGGCGGCTGGCCCTGGCCTGACAACGCCCCGGTGCACGGCCGCGACCCGGCGCGCTTTGCACGGCACCCGGACGGGCGAGAAGAGCACCCCGGCAATTGACATGGCCGAATTAACCAGCCTGTCGGCCATCGAACTACGCCGGCGCATTGGTGCCAAGCAGATCTCGCCGGTGGAATTGATGCAGGCCTGCATCGCCCGGATCGAGCGGTTCAACCCGGCAGTCAATGCCATTTGCGCCACAGATTTTGAGCGCGCCCTGCAAGCCGCAAGACAAGCCGAAGAGGCGGTGATGAAAGGCCAGTTCTTGGGGCCTTTGCATGGCTTGCCATTGGGCGTCAAAGACTTGCAAGACACAGCTGGCCTGCTCACCACCTACGGCAATGTTCGCTTGCGTGGCAATGTACCCAAGGCGGACAACGCTTTGGTGGCCCGCTTGCGCCAGATGGGGGCGATCGTCACCGCCAAAACCAATGTGCCCGACATGGGCGCGGGCGCCAATACCCGCAACCCGGTCTGGGGTGCAACGGGCAATCCGTTTAACCCCCACTTGAATGCGGGCGGCTCTTCCGGAGGCTCAGCCTCCGCTCTTGCCACCGACATGCTGCCTTTGTGCACCGGCTCTGACACCGGTGGCTCGCTGCGCATCCCCGCTGCCTTGTGCGGCGTGGTCGGTCTGAGACCGTCGCCCGGCCTGGTCGCCAACGATGCCCGCCCTTTGGGTTGGTCGGTACTGTCGGTGCTCGGTCCCATGGCTCGAACGGTGGCGGACACCGCGCTGCTCTTTTCGGCCAGCGTCGGGCCGCATGCGATGGACCCACTGAGCATCCCGGTTGACGCACAGGCCTTTTACCCCTTGCCTCATGTGGACCTGTCGCGCTTGCGCATCGGCACCACCGAAGATTTTGGTGTGTGCATCGTAGACCCAGACATCCGTCGGGTTTTCCGCAAACGTGTCGATGCGATTCGGCCCATGGTGGCGGTGTGTGAGCCTGTGGACCTGCAGTTCGGTGACGCTGATCGCGCCTTTGACGTATTGCGTGCCGAGGGTTTTGTGGCCGCTTTTGCTGAGGTCTACCGAACTGCGCCTGAAACCCTAGGCCCCAATGTGCGCAGCAATGTCGAGATGGCAGCGGCCATCACCTTGGCTGACCGGGCTTGGACCCATTTGGAGCAAACCCGAATTTCACGGCGTTTTGCCCAGGCCTTGCAGCACTACGACGTGATCCTGGCACCAGTGACGCCGGTCAGCCCCTTCCCATGGACCCAGCTCTATGCCGAACGCGTGGACGGGCAAGTCATGAAGAACTACTACCACTGGTTGGCCTTGGCCTATGTGGTGACCTTGGGGACTCAGCCAGCGCTGTCATTACCCTGCGGGCGCGATGAGCATGGTATGCCGTTTGGCCTGCAAGTGATTGGTCATCTGCATGGCGATGCGCGCATGCTGGGCGCGGCCCATGCCCTGGAACAGGCTTTTGCCTCAAACCCCGAATTGGTTCGCCCCCAACCTGACATGCTAAAGCTGCAAACGCCGAACGAGAGCTTGAAATCGATCGTGACAGATCCGCCCCGGATGGCCTTGGGTGGCCAGGGCGGCGGCGCACACAACGCCGTTTAACGCTGGCAAACCAGCGCCATCGACTCGGTCAGCAGCAGATCCACCGGCACGTCATGCGGCTCGGCCGGCACGCGGTCAACCAGCAGGGCGTCATGCACGCAGGCCACCCGCAGCGCCGACGGCGCCAGGCGCAGAAACAGCCGATCATAAAAACCAGCACCGTAGCCCAGCCGATTGCCCCATCGGTCAAACGCCACACCCGGCACCAGCACCAGATCAATCTGCGCCGGGTCGACCAGCGGGCAGCGCTCGGGCCGGGGCTCTGGGATGCCCCAGCGGCTGGGCGCCAGGTCGTGCGTCAGATCAGCCACCTGGCGCAGCTCCAGCGCCCGGCCCTGCGCCGGCACCCGTGGCGCTACCAGCAGCCGACCCTGCAGCAACAGTTCGCGGTGCAATTCGTCCAGATCAAGCTCCGAGCCAAACGCCATGTAGCTCAGCACACCGCGGGCCCGCTGCCAGGCCGGCAGGCTGCACACCCTCGCCACAATGGCTGCCGAGGCCGCCGACCGTTGCTCAGACGTCAAACCGTCGCGCCGCGCCACTTGCGCAGCCCGCAGGGCGGTCTTGGCCTCAGACATTCAGGCTCAGGCGACGACGCGCACCATCTCCAGGCACTTGTTGGAGTAGCCCCACTCGTTGTCGTACCAAGCCACAATCTTGACAAAGGTGCTGTCCAGGGCAATGCCGGCGTCGGCATCAAACACGCTGGTGCAGGTTTCACCGCGGAAATCGGTGGCGACCACCTTGTCTTCGGTGTAGCCCAGCACGCCCTTGAGCGCGCCCTGGCTTTGCGCCTTCATCTCGGCGCAAATCTCCTTGTAGCTGGCCTCAGTGTTGAGCTCTACCGTGAGGTCCACCACCGACACATCGCTGGTCGGCACGCGGAAGGACATGCCGGTGAGCTTTTTGTTGAGTGCCGGGATCACCACGCCCACCGCCTTGGCGGCGCCAGTGCTACTGGGGATGATGTTCTCCAGGATGCCACGGCCGCCGCGCCAGTCTTTGTTGCTCGGGCTGTCCACCGTTTTTTGCGTGGCGGTAGCCGCGTGCACGGTGGTCATCAGGCCGCGCTTGATGCCCCACTTGTCGTTGAGCACCTTGGCCACTGGGGCCAGGCAGTTGGTGGTGCACGAGGCATTGCTGATGATGGCCTGGCCGGCATAGGTGGCGTGGTTCACGCCGAACACAAACATCGGTGTGTCGTCCTTGCTGGGCGCCGACAGAATGACTTTCCTGGCACCGGCGGCCAGATGCTTCTCGGCGGTAACCTTGTCCAGGAAGAGACCGGTGGACTCGATCACGATGTCGGCGCCGACCTCGTTCCACTTCAGGTTGGCCGGGTCGCGCTCCTGCGTCAGACGGATGCGCCGGCCGTTGACCACCAGCGTGCCGCCATCGACACTCACCTCGCCCTTGAAGCGGCCGTGCACGCTGTCGTACTGCAGCATGTAGGCCAGGTAGTCGGGCTCGAGCAGGTCATTGATGGCCACCACCTCGATGTCTGAAAAATTCTGCAGCGCGGCGCGCAGCACATTGCGGCCGATGCGGCCGAAGCCGTTGATACCCAGCTTGATGCTCATGGAAAGCTCCTGAAAATATGAATGGGGTCGCAGTTTGCTATTTTTTGGCCAGTGCCGCCTGCACGGTGTCGGCCACGTTCTCGGGTGTGAAGCCGAAGTGCTTGAACAGCACCGGTGCCGGCGCCGATTCACCGTAGGTGTCAATGCCGACCACGGCGGCGCAGCCGTACTTCCACCAGCCATCAGTGGCACCCATCTCCACCGCCACGCGCGGCAGCCCTTTGGGCAGCACGGCGGTTTTGTAGGCTGCATCCTGCCGGTCAAAGGTGGTGGTGCTGGGCATCGAGACCACGCGCACCGCAATCTTGCGGGTGGCCAGCAGCTCTTGCGCCTTGAGCGCCAATTGCACCTCAGAGCCGGTGGCGATGATGACTGCCTGGGCTTTTTTCTTCAGCCCAACCTCGCTCGGCTCGGCCAGCACATAGGCGCCACGGCTGATGTCGCCCAGGCCCGCCTTGGGGGCGTAGCTGATGTTCTGGCGCGACAGCAACAGCGCGGTGGGCTTGGTCTTGTTTTGCAGCGCAACGGTCCAGGCCACGGCGGTCTCAGCAGTGTCACCCGGGCGCCAGACATCCAGGTTGGGGATCAGGCGCAGGCTGGCCGCATGCTCGATGGACTGATGCGTGGGGCCGTCTTCGCCCAGGCCGATGGAGTCGTGGGTGAACACATGCACCACCCGCAGCTTCATCAGCGCCGCCATGCGGATGGCGTTGCGGCTGTAGTCGCTGAAAGTCAGGAAGGTGCCGCCGTAAGGGATATAGCCGCCGTGCAGCGCAATGCCGTTCATGATGGCGGCCATACCAAACTCGCGCACGCCGTAGTTGATGTGGCGCCCGCCATTGCCTTTGCCTTCAAAGTCAAAGCGCAGGTTGGGGGTGCTCTTGGTGTTGGTCAGGTTGGAGCCGGTCAGGTCGGCCGAGCCGCCCAGCAACTCGGGCAGGGCTGCTGTGAACGCTTCCAGCGCCAGCTGCGAGGCTTTGCGCGAGGCCACAGTCTCGGCCTTGGTATGGGCTGCCACCACGGTGTCCACGGCCAGTTGGTTGAATTTTTTCGGCAGATCGCCCTTCATGCGGCGAACCAGCTCGCGTGCCAGGTCGGGGTGAGCAGCCTGGTAGGCCTTGAAGCGCTCGTTCCAATCCTGCTCGGCAGCGGCGCCACTGGCCTTGGCATCCCAGGCGGCATACACCGGCTTGGGGATGACAAACGGTGCGTGCGGCCAGTCCAGCGCCTCGCGCGTGAGCTTGATCTCTTCTGCCCCCAGCGGCTCGCCGTGGGCCTTGGCGGTATTGGCGCGGTTCGGGCTGCCTTGGCCGATGGCAGTCTTGCAGATGATCAGGGTGGGGCGTTCGGTAGATTTTTTAGCCTCCACAATCGTGTGAGCCACCAGCTCGGCGTCATGGCCGTCGATGGGGCCCAGCACGTTCCAGCCATAGGCCACAAAACGCAGCGCGCTGTTGTCCACGAACCAGGGCGCCACCTGGCCGTCGATCGAGATGCCATTGCTGTCGTACAGGGCAATCAGCTTGTTGAGCTTCCAGGCGCCGGCCAGCGCAGCCGCTTCGTGGCTGATGCCCTCCATTAGGCAGCCATCCCCCAAAAACACGTAGCTGTGGTGGTCGACCACGGTATGGCCATAGCGGTTGAATTCTTGCGCCAAGAGCTTTTCAGCCAGCGCCATGCCCACGGCGTTGGTCATGCCCTGGCCAAGCGGGCCAGTGGTGGTCTCGACACCGGGGGTGACACCCACCTCGGGGTGACCCGCGGTCTTGCTGTGCAATTGCCGGAAGTTTTTCAGCTCTTTCATCGGCAGCTTGTAGCCGGTCAGGTGCAGCAGCGCATAGATCAGCATCGAGCCATGGCCATTTGAGAGCACGAAGCGGTCGCGGTCAAACCAGTGCGGGTTGGCTGGGTTGTGCTTGAGGTGCTGGCCCCACAGGGCCACCGCCATATCGGCCATGCCCATCGGCGCGCCGGGGTGGCCCGAGTTGGCCTGCTGTACCGCGTCCATCGCCAGGGCGCGGATCGCGTTGGCCATGTGGGCCTGGTTCGCGACGCTGATCTGTTCTGTGTCTGCCATGGGTAAGGGCTCCGGTGGGGTAGTTGGGTGTGTGCGAAGAAGAAACGCGGTAATTTTACCGGGCGGCCAGGCTCACATCAGCGCGTCATGAAGGGCCACCAGCTCCTGCGTCAAAGGATGGCGCGGGTCCAGAAAAATCATGGGCAAG
Organism: Rhodoferax sp.; assembly: GCA_040400795.1. Taxonomy (GTDB): domain Bacteria; phylum Pseudomonadota; class Gammaproteobacteria; order Burkholderiales; family Burkholderiaceae_C; genus Rhodoferax. The sequence continues at coordinate 22,371 of JBBAPO010000026.1, read as the reverse complement.
GATTGCTCATGCGATTCGCGGATCTTGACCGAGGCCCGCAGGTAGGGTTGCAGCACGGGCAGACCTTCGTCGATCAGCTCCTTCACCATGCGCTGCGGCAGATTGGCACGCGCCTGGAATTGGTTGACGATGATGCCTTCCACCACCAAGTTAGGATTGTGGTCAGCCTTGATTTCGGCCACGTTCTCCAGCAGCGTGTACAGCGCCCTGCGCGAAAAATCGTCGCAGTCAAAAGGAATCAGACAGCCCTGCGCGGCGATCAGGGCGCAACGGGTGTAAAAGTTCAGGGCCGGTGGCGTGTCGATGTAGATCTGGTCGTAATCGTCAGCCAACTGCGCCAGCGCATCGCGCAGTTTGTAGATCTTGTGGCGCGACTCCAGCTTGCCATGCAGTTCGTCGAGCAGCGGGCTGGACGGCATCAGATCCAGGCCCTCCCAGCGGGTGTGAACGATGTAGTCGCCCGCCGGTTTATCCCGCACCGTGAACTTAAGGCTTTGCTCAAAAAACTCGGCCACATTGGGCTGGTCTTCTGTCATGTCACTGCCCAGCAGGTAGCGTGTGGAATTGCCCTGGGAGTCCAGATCGATCACCAGGGTGCGCTGACCCTGCCAGGCGCTGATGGCCGCCAGATTGCAGGTGATGGTGGACTTGCCCACGCCACCCTTTTGGTTGAATACAACATGCTGCATCTGAGTTCCCTGATTGCCACCGGCCCTGATCAGGCCTGAAAGTACAAGTTTAGCGGGGCTCCCCGTCAGGGAACTGACGGGCAATGCGCACTGGGCTTCGCCTGTGCCATCAGGGCTAAACTCAATCCGTCAATCGCACCACCATGCCGTCGCTACCCCACCCGCCGCCTTCTAATGCCAGACAGCCTGCAAGCGCCATGCTGCTGGCCGCTGGCCGTGGCGAGCGCATGCGGCCGCTGACCGACACCTGCCCCAAGCCCCTGCTTCCCGTACGCGGCAAGCCGCTGATGCAGTGGCCGCTGGAGGCGCTGGCACGGACCGGTGTGGCAGAGGTGGTGGTCAACACCGACTGGCTGGCCGACCAAATTGTGGCGGCTTTTGGTGATGAAATTGGCCCTCAGCCCCCGTCGTTATTGACAAGTTTGCTACATAAATCGGAGCATTTGCTAGGTTTGTACCTGAGGTACTCACATGAGGGCCGAGACTTTGGCGGTGCGCTGGAAACCGCCGGTGGCATTGTGCGGGCGCTGCCGCAGCTGGCGGAGGTGTTCTGGGTGTTGGCGGGTGACGTGTTCACCCCTGATTTTGTCTTTAGCCCGGACGCACTGGCCCGGTTTGTGGAGGGCGACAAGCTGGCCCACCTGTGGCTGGTGCCCAACCCGGCGCACAACCCAAACGGCGATTTCGGGCTGAGCGCCGAGGGCCTGGCCTTGAACCAGGCTGAGCAACGTTTCACCTATTCCACCATCGGCCTGTACCGCCAGGCGCTCTTCGCGCCACCGTTTTGCGACATCCAGCCCGGTAACCCGCAGGGCCTGAAAGCGCCGCTGGCACCGCTGCTGCGCGCCGCCATCGCCCAGGGGCGTGTCAGTGCCGAGCTGTACACCGGCCCCTGGACTGATGTGGGCACACCCGAGCGGCTGGCTGCGCTGAACCAGCCGGGTGATTAAGATCGGCCACTTGCCCTGACCCATCGCTGACCTGATCCCTGCCCTGTCGCTGCCTGACACCAACACTTGCTGGAATACCCATGACATCTGCCCCTGCCGCCACCCCTGCCACCTACGCCCAGCGCCGCGCGCACCTGGCCAGCCTGCTGGGGCCCAAGGGCATCGCCATCATCCCGACCGCGCCTGAGCAGCAACGCAACCGCGACGCCGACTTTTTGTACCGGCACGACAGCTACTTTTATTACCTCAGCGGCTTTACCGAACCCAAGGCCTATCTGGTAATAACCGGCGACGGCCGGACCACCCTGTTTTGCCAGCCCAAAGACCTGGAACGCGAGATCTGGGACGGCTACCGCCTCGGGCCAGCCGACGCGCCGGCGCAACTCGGCATGGAAGCCGCCCATTCATCAGCCGAACTGGATGCGCACATGCCGGCGCTGCTGGACGGACGGGACGCTGTCTGGTTCCCGTTTGCCACCCACAAGGGCCTGGAAGCGCGGATTGACGGCTGGTTGGGCCAGGTGCGGGCCCGCGTGCGCTACGGCACGCTGTGCCCGGAGCAGCAACGCGACCTGTGCGGCCTGCTCGACGAGATGCGGCTGGTCAAGGATGCCCATGAGCAGGACGTGATGCGGCGCGCCGGCCAGATCAGCGCTGGCGCCCACATTCGTGCCATGCAGCTCTCAGCCCGCATGCTGCGCGCCGGCGAGGAGGTGCGCGAGTACCACCTGGACGCCGAGCTGCTGCACGAGTTCCGCCGCCACGGCTCGCAGCATCCGGCCTATGGCTCGATCGTGGCCGCCGGCGCCAACGCCTGCGTGCTGCACTACCGTGCCGACACCGCGCCGGTGCGCGACGGCGAACTGGTGCTGATTGACGCCGGCTGCGAGCTTGACGGCTACGCCAGCGACATCACCCGCACTTTCCCGGCCAACGGCCGCTTCAGCGGGCCGCAGCGCACGCTGTACGAGCTGGTGCTGGCCAGCCAGTACGCTGCCGTGGCGGCCACCCGGGCCGGTGCCCGCTTCACCGACCCGCACGAGGCCAGCGTCAAGGTGCTGGCGCAGGGCATGCTTGATGTTGGCCTGCTGGACAGCAACAAGGTGGGCACCCTGGACGATGTGATTGAAAAGCGCGCTTACTTTCAGTTCTACATGCACCGCACCGGGCACTGGCTGGGCATGGACGTGCACGACTGCGGCGCCTACACCGAGCCCTCAGAAATCGGCCAGACCAGCGTGCGCCAGGACGCGCTCACCGGCGACACCATCGTCAACCGGCCGGCGCGCATCCTGCAGCCCGGCATGGTGCTGACCATCGAGCCCGGCATCTATGTGCGCCCAGCCGCTGGCGTGCCCGAGGCCTTCCACAACATCGGTATCCGCATTGAGGATGACGCCATCGTCACCGCCAGCGGCTGCGAGCTGATCAGCCGCGGTGTGCCGGTGGCGGCGGATGAGATTGAGGCGCTGATGCGGGGCTGATCGAAGCCGACGCCTGGACTCTGGCCGCAGGCCGTACCAAATGGTTGCTTCTGGTTCTGCAAAGTGGCAAAGTGCTGGATGACGCAGCGGGGATCGATGCGGTCATTCACTGCGAGCCCGAATCGCCAAGGCACTGCCACATCGCGCAAACCAAGCTTTCATAAGCGCGCGCCAAGGTGGAAAAGCATCTGAAAAACGGCTACTTGCGTCAGGTGCAAGCACTCTTTGGCGTGGTGCCGCAGCTCATCGCCTGGATGGAGCTGATTTGAGCCAGCTCAGGCTTTTACATCGAAGTTACCAAGATTTATCGTTGTTATCTGAAAAATAAATAAGTTTTTCCCTGCATTTTTTTATTACCATATAGGTATAATTTTATGCCTGCAATACACGATTTTCCCAAGCCCCTGCTGTGGGTTGGCTCATCCAAAAAAGATTTGCAGGCCATGCCGGATGAAGTGCAAGACAGCTTTGGTTATGCCTTGCATCTGGCGCAAACCGGGGCCAAGCATGCGCATGCCAAGCCACTGAAGGGGTTCGGGTCTGCGGGTGTGTTGGAGGTAGTGGAAAGCGAGGCGGGCAGCACCTATCGCGCCGTGTACACCGTCAAAGTTGCAGCAGCGGTTTATGTGTTGCACTGCTTCCAGAAGAAATCCACGTCCGGCATTGCCACTCCCAAGCCTGACCTGGATTTGATACGTGAAAGGCTGAAAGCGGCCCTGGACCACGCCGGCCAGGTTGCTCCTTAATTTTTGAAAGGACATCGCATGAACACCACGCCCATTGCCATAGAAGCCGGAAGCGGCAACGCCTATGCCGACCTTGGTCTACCCGACGCCCAAGAAATGCTGGTCAAAGCCAAACTGGCCAGCAAAATTGCCGAGATCATCCAGCGCCAAAAGCTCACCCAGCAACAAGCTGCTGAACTGCTGGCCATGCCACAGCCCAAGGTGTCGCTGATGCTACGCGGCCAGTTCAGGGGTATCAGCGAGTCCAAAATGCTAGATTGCCTGGCCCGCTTGGGCCGCGACATCGACATCGTGGTTAAACCAGCGCGCCGCAAAACAAAAACCAGCGTTAGCGGAGGCAGTGGCCGCGTTAATGTTGTGTTCGCTTGAAGTAAAGCACTGATCAGGGAGATAAAAAACATGCCGGATTACAGGCCGTCGATTACTACCTGTGGGCTCTACAGCGCTTTTATGAGCGTGGCGAAGTCAGATACCTGAACTTTGCGTGGCCGCAGACGCTAGAGGTCTTGGACTTGGATGTCGAGCCCCCACGCAAGGGCAAGAAATCCGACTGGAACAAGGGCATCTTCAATAAAGAACACCCGCTGACTTTGGAAAGCAGAGCGGGTGTCGGGACGATGGATCGAGAGATATGGGATGAACCGAATCACCTCACGGCTTGAAGCCGATTTTTGTCTCTCGCAGTGAAGAGTGTAGCAATGCCAGCTTTGCCAATGATGAAGCCACTGGCGCTGGCAAGGCACCAGGCCAGCCCCCGGGTAGACTGGCCCCATGAACACCCTGACCCGCATAAACACCCATGTCTTCAACGTCTCCCCCAAAACCAATTGGGTCTTCATCGCTGTCACCGACAGCGATGGCGCTGTGGGCTGGGGTGAAGCCTCGCTGAGCGGCTGGGAGCCAATGCTGGTGGCGGCCGCCGCGCATCTGGCGCCGGACTGGCTCGGCCTGTCACTGGACGACGCCGCCAACCAGTTGCGGGTGTCGCCACAGTCGCCCGGCGGCCTGGTGGGCAACACGGTCACCAGCGCGGTGCTGCAGGCGGTGGCCAGCCTGCTGGTTCAAGCGCGAGGGGTCCAGCCGACTTCAGTGCTGGGGCCGCTGCAGCGCGCCCAGGTGACTTTGTACGCCAACATCAACCGTGCCACCCGCCTGCGCACGCCCGAGGGTTTTGTAGCCACCGCCCAGCGAGCCCAAGCCCAGGGGTTCACCAGCTTCAAGGCCGCGCCTTTTGATGGCCTGACACCAGCGCTGTGCGGCACACCCGACGGCCAGGCCCGCATTCGTCACGGCGTGGCTTGCATGCTGGCGCTGCGCGAGGCGCTGGGGCCAGACGCCCGGCTGATGGTGGACTGCCATTGGCGCTTTGACGAGGCCCATGCCCTGCAAGTATTGCAAGACTTGGCGCCCGCCCGGCTGCACTGGCTGGAATGCCCGATTGCCGAAACCCACGCCCATTGGGCTGCCACGCGCCGCCTGCGTGCCGCCGCCAACGCGCAGGGGGTGCTGTTGGCTGCGGCCGAAACCCAGGTTGGGTTGGCGGCGTTTCAAACCTTGTTTGACGAGGGGCTGTACGACGTGGTCATGCCCGATGTGAAGTACTGCGGCGGCCCCTGGGAGATGTTGCGCATTGCCGAACGGGCGGCGGCGCAGGGCGTGCAGTTCTCACCGCACAACCCATCCGGGCCGGTCTGCAGTTGGCACAGCCTGCTGGTGGCGGCAGTGGCGCCAGCCTGCGACATGCTGGAGATCCAATTTGATGAAAGCCCGCTTTATGACGCGCTGCAGGCCGAGCCTGGCATGCCGATGGTCGGCGGGCAATTGGCGGTGCCTGTACAAGTCGCTCGCGTGCTGGCGGTGCAGCCCGCCCTGTTGGCAGCCCACCCCTACCAGGCCGTGCCGCCGGGCATCGAGACCCTGCTCAACCGCTGAGCGCGCTGGTGCCGATCTGCGTTGGCTGGGCGTTCAAACTGTTTTAGCATAGGCGTAATGAAAGACCTTTCGATGAACACCCTTTTGCTCAACGCTGAGTTGTCTCAGCGCTGTATTGTCAATAGCAACGCCTTGCCGTGGCAGCCATCTCCGTCACCTTGGGTCCACCGCAGGCTGTTGGAGCGAAATGGTGGTGAGGTGGCACGCGCGACTTCCATCGTTCGATACGATGCCGGTTCGAAGTTCGATTGGCATGAGCACGGGCTTGGGGAAGAAATTCTGGTGCTCAGTGGAACCTTGAACGACGAGTTTGGGGAATACGGGCCCGGCACCTACTTGAAAAACCCGCCGGGCTCCAGGCATGCACCTTTTTCTGAAGTCGGGTGCACCTTGTTTGTGAAACTTCGGCACCTCTCACCCGATGACAGCGAGAGGGTTGTGGTCCACACCCATCAATCGCAGTGGTTCCGCGGCATGGTCGATGGGCTGACGGTTATGCCCCTGTCTGAATTTGGAACCACACACACGGCCATGGTGCGATGGGCACCAGGCACTTTTTTCAATCCTCACCGCCATTTTGGTGGGGAGGAGATCTATGTGGTCGAAGGCGTATTTTCGGACGAGCATGGAAGCTACCCTCAAGGCAGCTGGATTCGCAGTCCCCACCTGAGCCAACACCAACCGTTCAGTCTCGAGGGGTGTTTAATCCTCGTCAAAACCGGGCACTTACTGGATTGATTGTCTGCTCTGATCACGAGCCCTCAATCATCCGTGCCACATCACTGCGGCATTCACCGCACTTGACCATCAGCAGCAAGTTCCCGCCGTTAACGACGCCGCTGAAGTTGGTCATCGTTGTTCCATGCAACCCCGGCACTAAACGGTGGACGGCAAGCGCTGGCGACTGTGAGTGACTGGATGACGTTCTACAAGCACCGCAGGATTCACTCGGCTTTGGGCTATGTCAGCCCAAGCTGTGGGTGCCCCTGGCTCAGTCGGCGCGAATATTTTTCTCGGTGGCGAGTTTTTTCCAGCGGGCCACATCACCACTGACACGGCTTGCAAACGCCTCGGGCGTTGACGGAGCCGGGTCGCAGGCCAGGGTGGCGAGCCGGACCTTGATGTCAGGCTGCTCCAGCGCCTGGTTGACCAGGGTGTTGATGCGCTCCACCACCGCCCGCGGGGTACCGGCTGGGGCCAGCACACCGAACCAGGCCAGGGTCTCAAAACCGGGCAGGCTCTCCGCCAAGGCAGGCACATCGGGCAGGCTGTGGTGGCGCTGGGCCGTGCTGACCGCCAAAGCCTGTACACGGCCGGCCTTAATCTGTGCCGACCAGGGTGGCAGGTTGCCGATCATCACCTGCACCTCATCGCCCAGCAAGCCGGCCACGGCAGGCGCCGAGCCCTTGTAGGGGATGTGGGTCAGGTCGGTGCCGGTCAGGCTCTTGAACAGCTCGGCCGACAAATGGGCCGAACTGCCCACGCCGCCCGAAGCATAGTTGAACTTGCCCGGGTTGGCCTTGGCCAGGGCCACAAACTCGGCCACGTTGCGGGCCTTGACGCTGGGGCTGACCACCATCACATTCGGCGTGGTGCAGATCATGGCCACCGGCACGAAGTCTTTCACCACGTCGTAGGGCAGCTTGGTGTAGATGCCGGCATTGACGCCATGCGAGCCGGCATTGCCAACAATCATGGTGTAGCCGTCCGGTGCAGAGCGGGCTGCGGCTTCGGTGCCCAGCACCCCACCTGCGCCGGGCTTGTTGTCGATGACCACCGGCTGGCCGAGTTCGCGCGACAGGCGCTCGGCGATGATGCGGCCAGTGATGTCCGAGCCGTCGCCCGGCGTGCTGGGGACCACCCAGCGGATGGGCTTGTTCGGGTAGGTCTGGGCCAAGGCGCTGCCGCCCACCAGGGTACTCACCAGGGTGGCGCTCAAAAGGGCCTTGCGTGCAGCCCGTGCAATGTGTGTCATGGTCGTCTCCAAGTGATCCTCTAAGTCTATGCTGCCGGCATCGGTCAATCGACCTTGGCGCCGCTGAGCTCCACTGCACGCTTCCATTTTTGCAGGTCCTGCCGCAGGTAATCGGGAAACGCCTGGTGCCCAAGCCCGACGATTTCGGTGCCGTCGGCCTGGACCTTGTCCCGGAAGGCCGGGTCGGCCAGGGCCTTTTGTATTTCCTGATCGATGCGACGTGCCAACTCAACCGGAAATTTGGCAGGCGCCATCACCCCGAACCACGATACCACCTCGAAGCCCTGCACTGTGTCGCCCACCGGGGGCACATCCGGCAGGGCTGCATTGCGCTTGGGCCCGGTCACCCCCAACGCGCGGATCTTGCCGCCCTTGACCAGGGGCACGGCGGTAGACAGCGTTGGAAAGCCAAACAGGGCGGATGCACCCATGACCGATGTGATGATCTCAGGCGCTCCTCGGTACGGCACATGCAAAGCTTCCACCCCGGCCATGGCCTTGAACAGTTCGGCACACAGGTGGGCGCCGCTGCCATTGCCCCCTGAGGCGTAGTTGTACTTGCCCGGTTCAGCTTTGAGTGTGCGCACCAGATCGGACACCGTCTTGAGGGGCGAGTCAGCCTGAACGATCAGTGCATGGGGCATGGCATAGGTCAAGTTGATCGGCGTGAAGTCGTTGATCGGGTCAAAGGGTACCTTGCGGTACAGGTGGGGGTTGATGGACAGGCTGCTGGTACCCAGCCCCAAGGTGTAGCCGTCCCCGGCCGATTTGGCAATGGCGTCCAAACCGATGTTGCCGCCGGCCCCCGGCTTGTTGTCAATCACCACGGCCTGGCCGAGTGCAGTGGTCAGCCGCTCGCTCAGGCCGCGCGCGATCACATCGGGCGCGCTGCCCGGAATAAAAGGCACGATGAGCTTGATGGGCCGCGCTGGCCAGGCCTGCGCCCAAGTGGTCGGCAAAGCGCCAAGACCAGCGAGTGTGGCACCAAGGCCAATGAATTTGCGTCTGAACATGTAGGTCTCCTTGTCTGTTAACAAACCAACATCAATTGAATGCGGCCTCGGTGCCCGGGGCCGGGGTAAAGCCCAGGTCACCGCGGGCCAGTGCCGCTTCGCGCCCACCGTGGGCCGCCAGCAGGTCTTGCTGCCTTTGCTTAGCCCGCTGGTCCACCTCGTCGGGGTTGAGCACCCGCCTCAAGGCGGCCTCGCAGGCCAACAGGGTCTCGCGGTGGGCCGGGTTGGCGGCCAGGTCTTGCAATTCTTCGGGGTCAGTCGCCAGATCAAACAGCTGGGCGGGGTGGTCCACATAGTGGCAGTATTTGAAGCTGCCGTGCCTCAGCAGGGTGGCGCCACCCGTGCAGCCGATGGCGTGGTACTCCGACAGCACCGGGCGGTGGGCGGTGGCCCCCTGCGCCAGGTCGGTCAGCGATTGCCCGCTGGCCTGTGCCAGCGCCGGCGCTGCGGCTGCTTGCAGGATCGTGACGGCACAGTCCACATGGCTAACCGGCTCTGCCACCAGCTGCCCGGCCGGGATGCCTGGACCCGCCAGAATCATCGGTACGCCGGCAGATTCTTCGTACAGCGTTGATTTACCCCACAGGCCGCGTGCACCCAGGTTGTCGCCGTGGTCGCTGGTGTAGATCACCAGCGTGTCATCACGCAGGCCCGCTTGATCCAGCGCCGCCAGCACCTGGCCCATCTGCTCGTCCATGAAGGAGACCAAGCCGCAGTAACCGGCGATGGCCCGCCGCACATCCTGCTCGTTGTGGAAGTGGCTGCCGTAATCGACCACCCGTGCGTACTCGTCGGTGTAGGGGTGGTGCGGCCGTACTGCGGGGTCATAAAGTTTGGGCATCGGCAAGTCCAGGGCCGCATAGTGCTCATACCAGGGCGTGGGCGCCGTCAACGGAAAGTGCGGCGCGACCATGGAGACAAAAAGCACCCAGGGCTTGTCGTCGGGCTGCTCAGCCCGCTCCTGCAGCCAGGCGCAGGCGGCATCGCCAATCTTGCGGTCATAGCGGGTGTAGGTGGATTCGCCCGGGCCAGCCAGCTTGGCCATCTTGTCGCCGCCACGCCGCACCGGAATGTCGCTGCGCACCAAGCCCTTGATGTCGCCGATACCATCGATCACGTGCATGGGCAGGATTTCTTCGGACCAGCCATGGTCATCGCCGGGCTGGCCCCGGAAATGCAGTTTGCCAATGGACGTGGCCCGGTGGCCGGCCTGGCGCAGCGCATGGTGCCAACTCGGAATGCTGCCGTCGTAGGCGTCGGCGTTGTCCCAAAAACCGACCTCATGCACATAGCGGCCGGTGGCAAAGGCGGCGCGGGCCGGCACGCAAATGGGGCTGCAGGTGTAGGCCTCGCTGAAGCGGGTGCCCTGGCTGGCCAGGCGGTCCAGGTTCGGCGTCTGGATGAACGGATGGCCGGCACAGCCCAAGAACTTGGGGTTGTGCTCGTCAGACATCAGCACCAGGACATTGAGCGGTCGGGTCATATTGGGTCAGAAGGGGGAGGTCAAGATGCCGCAAACCATTGCTTCAGCAAGGGATGCGCCAGTGTGTCACGGTTCACCACATGGGTTGGAACTTTGTGGTCACAGACGTCGATCACAGCGCCTAGGCCGCTGCGGGCAATGGCGCCAAAGCACTCGTCGGTCCAGCACAGCGAATGGGGCGTCACGATCACGTTGGCCATGGCCAGCAGCGGGTTGTCGAGTGCCACCGGCTCCTGCTCGAACACGTCGAGCGCGGCCCCGGCGATGCCCTGCGCCTGCAGGCAGGCGATCAAGGCCGCCTCGTCGACGATGGGGCCACGCGCCACGTTGATCAGGTAGGCGCTGGGTTTCATCAGGGCCAACCGGGCGACGTTGATCAGGTGGTGGGTGGAGGGGTTGAGCAGGCAGGCCAGCACCACGAAATCGGCCTCGCGCAGCAGGGTGTCCAGCGGCACCAGCGTGCCGCCGCGCGCTGCCACCACCTGCGCGTCGGCATAGGGGTCGGCCGCCAGCACCCGCAAATGAAAAGCCCGGGCCAAGCCCATGGTCTCCAGGCCGATGCCACCGGCGCCCACCAGGCCCAGCGTCTTGCCAGTCAGGCCTTGGCCCATGTGTTCGACACGCTCGTTCCACCGGCCGCTGCGGGTCAAGCCGTCTTTGATGAGTAACTTTTGCGCCAAGGCCAGCACCAAGGTCAGCGCCATGGTCGCCACCGGGCGGCGCACAGCATCAGGCGTGTTGGTCAGCAGCACGCCGCGCGCACTCAGGGCGGCGACATCGACCGAGTCGTAGCCCACGCCATGGCGCGCGATCAGCTTGACGCGGGGGGGTTCGGCGCCAAAACTGTCAGCACCGACCCGGGGCGAGTTGACGTACAGCGCGTCAAAGCGGGCGGTCAGCTCAGGCGTGATGCTGCTGACCGGCTCGGCGATGTACTCCCAGCTCAGGCCCGGGGTCTGGTCGAGCCGGGCCAGCGCCTCGGCGCCAAAGGTCGGCTCACCGGCGGCATTGCGCAGGTCGCGGGTCAGGCCGACGCGAAAGGGGGTGCTCATGGTTGGGTACTCCGACTCGGGCTTTTTGGAATCACCCCAGCGCTCGTACGGCGCCGATGCCGGCGGCCAGGGCGCGCTGGAACAGTTGGGCATCCAGGCCGTAGGCAAACATGCGAAAGCCCAGGCCATGGTAGCGGCGCGCCCAGGCCTCGTCGCCGGCCAATACGGCGGCAGTTTTGCCGTGGCGACGGGCAGCGGCCACGATGCGATCCACGGCGGCCAGATAGTCGGGGTGGTCAAACTCACCGGCAATGCCCATGAAGTTCGTCAAGTCAAAGTGACCCAGCCAGAGCACATCCACGCCGTCCACCGCAGCAATGGCGTCAACATTGGCGACGCCCTCGGGGGTTTCGATCATGGCAATCACCAGCGTGCGCTCGGCGCTGGCGGCGATCTTGTCGCGCGGCGCGCCGGGCAGGTAGCCGTCGTGCGCCACCCCAAAAGCGGCGCCACGCCGGCCCAGCGGCGGGTAGCGCGACCAGGACACCAGCGCCCTGGCCTGCTCGGCGTCTGCCACCATCGGCATCATGATGCCGTGGGCACCGGCGTCCAGCGCCCGCGCCACAAAATGGTAATGAAAGCCCGGCACCCGCACCAGCGGCACCACGCCGGTGCCATTGCAGGCAGCGCACTGGGCCTTGATGGCCTCGATGTCAACGCCACTGTGTTCGGTGTCGTACATCAGAAAATCCGCGCCCACGGCGCGTGCCATCTGCGCCATGCCAGGCACAAAAAACTCGAACACCATGGTGCCAACCGGCACGTGGCCATTTTTCAGACGCTGTTTCAAGGGAAGATCAGTACTGACAGAGGCTGCGGTCATGGCTTGGGTCTCGAGGCTAAGCCCGGCAGGGTTGGTGGGCGTTGAGCCGATCAGCTTAGGGGCAGGGACTTGGTCTGACCATGCGGGTTTACGCGAAGCCGGGCTGAACCATTCGGTGGATCTATCCAGATTTGCTACATTATTTATAGCTAACTATTGTTTTATTACAAGGGCTGGCGCACGATTTGACCTAAAATTCCTGGTTCCACCCAGCTTCTGGGTTTAACGCGCTCTCCCCATGCCCCACCCCACTGCCCCCGAGCTCCAGGCCTATTTCCAACAGCATGGCGTGAAGGAGGTCGAGTGCGTTTTCCCGGACATATCTGGCTATCCGCGTGGCAAGCTGATGCCAGCCACAGCCTTTGCTGCCGGGCAGGAACTGCGGATTTGCCAGGCCATCCCGATGCAGGCGGTGACGGGCGACTACTCCTACGACCCGGTTTTCCCCGACGCCGACCCCGACGTGCGCTTGGTGCCCGACCTGGCTACCCTGCGCTTGAGCCCCTGGGCCAGCCAGCCACGCGCTGTGGTGATCCATGACTGCGTTGAGCTGGACGGCACGCCCTGCCTGTTTGCCCCGCGCAGCCTACTTAAAGCGGTGCTGGCCCGCTACACGGCCCAGGGCCTGACACCGGTGGTGGCGCCCGAGATCGAGTTTTACCTGGCAGCACCCAACGCCGACCCCTCCCAGCCGCTTCAGGCGCCGCAGCCGCGCCATGGCCGGCCCGAAGTGGGGCAATCGGCCTTCAGCCTGAACCTGCGCAATGCCTTCGCACCCTTCTGGGATGAATTTGCCGCCGCGCTGGCCACGCTGGGCATCCGCGCCGACACCTGGCTCCATGAAGTGGGCCCCAGCCAGTTCGAGATCAACCTACTGCATGGCGACACCATGGCGGTGGCCGACCAGGCCTTTTTGTTCAAGTACGCCGCCAAGGAAATCGCCCTCAAACACGGTCTGAACGCAGTCTTCATGGCCAAGCCCATCGCGGGCGCTGCCGGCAGTTCGATGCACCTGCACCAGAGTTTGCTCGACGCCAGTGGTCGCAACGTTTTCAGCCAAGACGACGGTAGCGAGGCGCCCGCGCTGCGTCAGTTCATGGCCGGGCTGCAAGCCCATGGGCCCGACCTGCTGTTGCTGTGGGCGCCCTTTGTCAACTCGTTCCGCCGCTATGTGAGCGGCAGCCAGGCGCCAGTGAACCTGCAGTGGGGCTACGACAACCGCACCACCGGCCTGCGAGTGCCCGACAGCCCACCAGCAGCACGCCGGGTGGAAAATCGCATTGCCGGTGCTGATGCCAACCCTTACCTGGCCATCGCCGCCTCTCTGGCCGCTGGCTTGGCCGGGATGGACGCGCACCTACAGGCCACCGAGCCCCTGGGCGGCAACGGCTACGACCAGGCACGCGGCCTGCCGCGCGATTTTGCCCAGGCACTGGCACAAATGACCACCAGCCCAGTAGCGCGGCAGTTGCTAGGTGACACTTTTGTCACCGGCTTTTGCGCCGTCAAGGCGCTGGAGCACGACAGTTACCTGGCCGAGATCAGCGCCTGGGAACGGCGCTACCTGCTGCCGCTGGTTTGAGCCCGCGGCTTACAAGGCGCCGCTGCGCTTGAAGCGGTCGGTGGCCGCCACCAGTGCGGCGGCAATACCAGGCTCGAAAGCCGCGTGGCCGGCGTCCTCCACGATCTTAAAGCTGGCCTCCGGCCAGGCCTGGTGCAAGCGCCAGGCCGACAGCGGCGGACAGACCACGTCGTAACGGCCCTGAATGATGGCGGCTGGCAAATGCCGGATGCGGTCGACCCCACGGATCAGCTGATCATCGGCCAAGAACGCCTGGTTGCGGTAGTAATGTGCCTCCAGTCGGCCCACGCCCAGCGCCACCGCGTCGCTGCCAAACTCTTCAGCCACCTCGGGGTGGGGCAGCAGGTGCAGGCAACTGCCTTCATAGCGGCTCCAGGTGCGCGCCGCCTGCAGGCCTTCGGCCGGGTCGGCACCGAACATCCGTTTGGAATAGGCACCGAGCAAATCGCCCCGCTCCTCGGGCGGGATCGGCGCCACCAACTGGGCGTGCGCCTCCGGGAAAAACCAGCGCATGCCATTGAGGAACCAGTCCAACTCGGGCGGCGTACACAAGAAGATGCCCCGCAAGACAAAGCCGGTGCAGCGTTGCGGATGCGCCTGGCCATAGGCCAACGCCAGCGTCGAGCCCCAGGAGCCACCAAACACCAGCCAGCGCTCAATCCCCATCATCTCCCGCAGCCGCTCAATGTCGGCTACCAGGTGCGGCGTGGTGTTGTCACGGGTCTCGCCCAGCGGCGTCGACTGGCCAGCGCCGCGCTGATCAAACAGCACGATCCGGTAATAGGCTGGGTCAAAAAATTGGCGGTGCGCCTTGGACAAACCAGCCCCCGGGCCGCCGTGCAGAAACAGCACCGGCACCCCCTGCGGGTTACCGCATTCCTCCCAGTACAGGTTGTGCAGATCGTCAACGGGGAGGCGGCCGCTGCGGTAGGGCTCGATTGGCGGATAAAGGGGGCTGGCTGGCGGGCTAACTGGCGGGCTGGTCAGGGTGTGGTGGGCAGGGGTGATCGTCATGGTGCTGGCTCGCGTCAAAAATAAGATTTTGCACCTGTTGTGCCTTATGATTCTCCAACCAAATTATTGATTTAGCGCAAAGACAAAGTTATGAAAGGAATGGTATTCACTGAATTCTTGGACATGGTCGAAACCAAGTTTTAGGCGGCGATGGTCGATGACATCATCGAAGACAGCCAAGTCGCCAGCGGCGGCGCCTACACAGCCGTTGGCACCTATGACCACCAAGAAATGGTCCAGCTGGTGGTGTCGCTGTCCAAGCACAGTGCCTTGCCAGTCACTGATTTGATGCTGGTTTTCGGCCAGCACCTACTGGGCCGGTTTTACGCCATGTACCCTGATTTCTTTGGTGATATCCGCTCGTCGCTGGATTTTCTGGAAGGTATTGAAAGCTACATCCACACCGAAGTACGCAAGCTGTACCCTGATGCTGAACTTCCCCGCTTTGAATGCACCCGGTCTGCTGACGGCCTGCAAATGGTTTACCGTTCACCTCGGCACTTCGGAGATCTGGCCGAAGGGCTGATCCGGGGCGCGGTAGCCCATTTTGGCGACCATTTGGACATGACGCGTCTGAACCAGGCAGACGGTTCGGTGCGGTTTGACCTGACACTGCAGTCCTAAACCGGGCCATCGAAAACGGGCCCGGGCCATTGTCAGTTCAGCCTTCACCCCCTGAAACCGCCGATTTGATCCGTCGGCTGGAAGCGCGTCTTGCGCGGGAAAGAAGCGCCCGTCACCAAGCAGAGGCACTGCTCGAAGAAAAAAGCCGGGCCCTCTACCTGGCCAATCAGTCCTTACAAGGCGTTGCCGATGCGCTTGAGAAGCGTGTCACTGAGCGCACGATCGAGTTGAATCAGGCACTGCAGGAGGCGCAGTCAGCCATCGCGGCCAAAAGTCGCTTCCTTGCGCTGATGAGCCACGAAATTCGCACCCCGCTGAATGGCGTGCTTGGCCTCACCGAACTGCTGGGTAAAACTGAGCTTGGTCCTCAACAAAGCAACTACGTCGCCAATGTCATACGCGCCGGATCCACCTTGCTGAGGTTGCTCAACGACATCCTGGATTTCTCCAAGATGGAAGCCGGCCAATTGCAGCTGGAGACACTCCCGGTGGACCCGGTCGATCTCGTGCGGGAAACACTGCAGCTGCTACGGCCCCAGGCAGACGCCAAGGGCATTCAGTTGACGATGGTGTGCTCGCCGATGCTTCCGGCGCGAATCATGACGGATGCCATCCGGCTGCGCCAGGTCTGGTTAAACCTGATCAGCAACGCGATCAAGTTCACCGAGAAAGGCGGCGTGACCGTGACACTGGCGGCTGTTGGAAGTCAACTTTTCTGCTCCGTAGAGGATTCCGGGATTGGCATGTCGGAGCTCACGGTAAAAGGACTGTTCGAACCCTTCCGGCAGGCAGACAACACCATGGCCCGGCGCTACGGCGGCACCGGTTTGGGGCTTGTGATCTGCAAGACCCTTATCACTCAGATGGGTGGGCAACTGCGGGTCAGCAGCGCCCAGGGCCAGGGCTCGAGGTTCGAGGTTGAGTTGCCCATCAACGCAACGGCAAATCCTGTCCCCCACCGCAACGGCACGGGAGACGCGGAACTCAGTGCAGAGGCGCCGGACGCCAAAGGCACCGAGCGCCTGGCGAACTTGCGGGTGCTGCTGGTTGACGACCAGGCCATCAATCGGCTGGTCACGCGCAGCCAACTCAGGCAGTTCGGCTGCGATCATGTTGACGAGGCAGAGAACGGCTTTCTGGCCTTGAGCCAGCTCCAACGCGAGCACTACGACGTGGTGCTGATGGACATGCAAATGCCCGAAATGGACGGTCTGGAGGCAACACGACAGCTGCGCCTGCTCCCACTGCCCCGTCAACCTGTGGTCATTGCCGTGACCGCTAATGCCTTTCCCGAGGACCGAGCCGCCTGCCTGGACGCTGGGATGGATCACTTTATCAGCAAGCCAGCGTCGCTTGGGCAGCTTCGGTCGGCTTTGCTTGCCTGCCTGCGTTAGCGCGACTTGAAACCCAACACCATGATGATGCGCGGTAATGATAGTAACTATCTATCAATTAGCCATAATCGATTAGTCATTACCAATTAATTCACCTATGATTTCTTCATGTTTGGTAGTTTTAATCTATCAAATTTTGTTGTTAACCCAAGGAGAACCTCGCATGACCCAACCAACACGCCCCGACATCAAGACCCTGGCCAACCTCGAAGCTGCCTTTGCCGGCGAGTCGATGGCGCACATCAAGTACCGTTATTTCGCCAAACTGGCGCGCGAAGCAGGCGACGAAGAGACCGCCCGCACTTTTGAGGCCACCGCCGACCAAGAGGTGATGCACGCCTTTGGTCATCTGGACCTGCTCTACCCCAAGGCCAGCATGACGCCGGCCAAAGCGCTGCAAATCGCCATTGACGGCGAAACCTATGAGTACACCGAGATGTACCCCGGCTTTCGCCAGACCGCCGAGGCCGAGGGCGACGCCGCCGCAGTGGCCGAGATGGACGCGCAGATCAGCGAGTCCCAGGCGCACGCGGCACAATTCAGGACCACACTGGAAAAGGCGCAAAAAAGGTTTGCAGCCTTGGCCAAGGTAGAGGAACGGCATGCCCGGCACTACCAGGCGCAACTTGACAAAATAAGCGCCTGATAATTTGCTATAAATTTAATAGCTATATCATCAATAACCACGTGGCCTAGAGCCCGATTTCTTATATTTTTTGGAGTTAGACATGAAGACCTGGATTTGCATTGTTTGCGGTTTTATTTACGACGAAGCGGCTGGCCTGCCGGGCGATGGCATTCCCGCCGGAACGCTGTGGGCTGATGTACCCGCCGGCTGGACCTGCCCGGACTGCGGCGTGGCCAAGGCCGACTTTGAAGCCATCGAAATCTGAGCCCCCGGCCCAGCCACGCCATGAGTCATCCCCTGATCGTTATCGGCGCCGGCCTGGCCGGCTGGACCACCATCCGTGAATTCCGCAAGCTTGACCCGGACACGCCGGTGACGCTGATCACCGCCGACAGCGGAGACTTCTATGCCAAGCCGACGCTCTCAAACGCCTTTGCCCAGCAACGCGGCCCGACGCAGTTGGTCACCACGCCAGCAGCGCGAATGGCCGAGACGCTGAAGGTGACCCTGCTGGCGCACACCGAGGTACTGGCCATTGACCCGGCCCAAAACCTGGTGCGCACTGGGCAGGGTGAATTGAATTACCGCGACCTGGTGCTGGCCACCGGCGCCCATGCCATTCGGCTGCCCTTGGCGGGCGACGCGGCCGAACAAGTGTTGTCGGTCAACAGCCTGGACGACTTTGCAGCCTTCCACGCCCGACTGTTGTCTGAGCGTGCGCCCGAGGCAGCCAAGGCCCGGGTGCTGATCATGGGCGCCGGGCTGATCGGCTGCGAGTTTGCCAATGACCTTGCCGGCACCGGGCACCCGGTGCAACTGGTCGATCCGGCCGTTGCCCCGATCGCGGCGTTATTGCCAGCCCAAGCCAGCGCCGAGCTTCAAGCTGCTCTGATAGGCTTGGGTGTGCTGTGGCACTTTGGCACCACCGTGGCAGCGGTCAACCAGGCCGCCGCCGGCGCCATGCGCGTCACGCTGGCCAATGGCCAAAGCCTGGAGGCCGACCTGGTTCTAAGCGCCATCGGCCTGCGAGCCAACACCACGCTGGCACAAGCCGCCGGCCTGCACTGTGAGCGCGGTGTGGTCGTGGATGCCAGCCTGCGCTCCAGCCAGCCCCACATTTACGCCTTGGGTGACAACGCCCAGTACGCCGGTCAAGACTGGAACCTGGCGACCAGCGCCCCGTTGAGCGGCGGGCGTACCCTGCCCTATGTGATGCCGATCATGAACGCGGCCAAAGCCTTGGCCGCCACCCTGACCGGCACCCGCACCGAGCTGGTCTTTCCGCTGATGCCAGTGGGCATCAAGACACCAGCACTGCCCATCGTGGTAGCCCCGCCCGCGCCAGGCACCGCTGGTGACTGGCAGAGCATGTCGGCTGGGATCTGGCAATTTAGAGACTCAGAGAATCAGGTGCGAGGCTTTGTGCTGACTGGCGCGCAGACCAACCAGCGCATGGCGCAAAGCAAGCTGGTGGTGCTCTAGCTCGTTGTCGTTGTCGTTGTCGCGGGTAAATTAGGGTTTTCCCGTAGTCGGCATTACAATTATTGCCCCACAGCGAGAACGACCTCCCCCACTTTTGGGTTGATACTGGTCGCAGCAGGAGACAAAAATGCCCGACAGCACGCCCAATACCGAAGAAAAACGCGCGCAATTGCGCCGCGCCGCCCTCGAATACCACGAGTTCCCCACGCCGGGCAAGATCGCGATTGCGGCCACCAAGCAGTTGGTGAATCAGCATGATCTAGCGCTGGCCTACTCACCCGGCGTCGCCGCGCCCTGTGAAGAGATCGTCAAAGACCCCAACAACGCCTTCAAGTACACCAGCCGCGGCAACCTGGTCGCGGTGATCACCAACGGTACCGCCGTGCTCGGTCTGGGTGACATCGGGCCGCTGGCGGCCAAGCCGGTGATGGAGGGCAAGGCTGTCCTGTTCAAAAAGTTCGCCGGTATCGATGTGTTTGACATCGAGATCAACGAAAAACACGACCTCGACAAGTTGGTGGACATCATTGCCTCGCTGGAGCCCACCTTTGGCGGTATCAACCTGGAAGACATCAAGGCGCCCGACTGCTTTTATGTCGAACGCCGCCTGCGCGAACGGATGAAGATCCCGGTCTTCCACGACGACCAGCACGGCACGGCCATCGTGGTTGGCGCAGCACTGCTTAACGCGCTGAAGGTGGTGGGCAAGGACCCTAAGCAGGTCAAGCTGGTCACCTCGGGCGCTGGGGCGGCGGCACTGGCCTGCCTGAGCCTTCTGGTCAAGTTGGGCATACCGCGCGAGAATATTTATGTCACCGACCTGGCAGGGGTGGTGTACGAGGGGCGTACCGAACTGATGGACGAAGACAAAATCGTCTTCGCCCAGAAAACCGAAGCGCGCACCCTGAGTGACATCATTGCCGATGCCGACATTTTTCTCGGGCTGTCAGCCGGTGGTGTGCTCAAACCCGCCATGGTTCAGAAGATGGCAGCGAACCCCATCATTTTTGCCCTGGCCAACCCAAACCCAGAAATTTCCCCGGAAGACGTCAAGGCGGTGCGCAGTGACGCCGTGATGGCCACCGGCCGCACCGACTACCCAAACCAGGTCAACAACGTCCTGTGCTTTCCCTATATTTTCCGTGGCGCCCTAGATGCCGGCGCCTCCACCATCACGGTCGAGATGGAGATCGCGGCGGTACACGCCATCGCCAATCTGGCCCAGGCCGAGCAAAGCGAGGTGGTGGCTGCCGCCTATGCCGGTGAGCAACTGGCTTTCGGCCCGGAGTACCTGATTCCCAAACCGTTTGACCCCCGCCTGATGATGAAGATCGCGCCAGCGGTGGCCAAGGCGGCGGCAGACAGCGGCGTGGCACTGCGCCCGATTGCCGACATGGACGCCTACCGCGAACGCCTGCAAAGCTTCGTCTATGCCTCCGGCAACACCATGAAACCGATTTTTTCGGCCGCTAAAAAGGCGCTCAAAAAACGGGTGGTCTACGCCGAAGGCGAAGAGGAACGGGTTTTACGTGCTGCGCAAATCGTGGTGGATGAGGGCCTGGCCCTGCCCACCCTGATCGGACGGCCCAACGTGATTGCGGCACGGGTGGAGAAATTTGGCCTGCGCCTGCGCGCGGGTATCGACTATGCCGTGGTCAACGTGGAGTCGGATCACCGCTACCGTGACTTCTGGCAGACTTACCACCGCATGACGGAGCGCAAAGGCGTGACGGAGCAGGCGGCAAAAATTGAAATGCGTCGGCGCTTGACCCTGATCGGGGCGATGCTGCTGCACAAGGGCGAGGTTGACGGGCTGATCTGCGGCACCTGGGGCACCACGGGCCTGCATTTGCAGTACCTGGACCAGGTCATTGGCAAGCGTGCGGGTGTCAACACCTATGCCTGCATGAACGCCCTCTTGCTGCCCGACCGACAGGTGTTTCTGGTCGACACCCATGTCAATTACGACCCGACCGCTGAACAACTTGCCGAAATCACCGTGATGGCGGCCGAAGAAATGATGCGCTTTGGCATTCGGCCCAAAACCGCCCTGCTATCGCACTCCAACTTCGGCAGCAGCACCCAGCCAAGTGCCGTGAAGATGCGCCAAACACTGGAGCTACTGCGGGTTCAAGCGCCCTGGCTCGAGGTCGACGGCGAAATGCACGGTGATATGGCACTGGACGGAGAGGTCCGTGCGAGCCTGATGCCCAACAGTACCCTGTCTGGTGATGCCAACTTGCTGGTTTTGCCCAACATTGACGCTGCCAACATTTCTTACAACCTGTTGAAAACCGCAGCCGGCGGCAATATTGCGATTGGCCCGGTGCTGCTGGGTGCGGCTAAGCCGGTGCATATTTTGACCCCTAGCGCCACCGTGCGGCGTATCGTCAACATGACAGCACTCACTGTCGCGGACGCCAACGCCAGCCGGTAAGCCTGAATTCACAAGTGTGCGCTTGCTTATTGATAAAACACACTATTTTTGTGCTTAATTTTTGAGCATTCACTTGCATTATTTTGGCAAATACGCGACACTTCGTTCATCGGAGTTTCCGGGTTTACCCGGGGTGTGATGGGGAGTTAATCGATGGTGTGGTCGCCAACCCTGAAATGGGTTGTTGCTGGAATTTTGCTAGGAGCTTTGGCCGGGGTCGTACAGGCCAAGGGCACTGCCACCGGCGGTGCCATCACCACCGTCTCATTGGCCGAATTGCCCAAGCAAGGTGCGCAAATTCATGCGCTCATCCTGCAGGGCGGTCCGTTTGCCCATGGGAAGGATGGAAGTGTTTTTGGCAACCGTGAGCAGTTGCTGCCAGCTCAAAAGCGCGGCTATTACCGGGAATACACGGTGCCAACACCTGGCGCCAGCAACCGGGGCAAGCGGCGCATTGTGTGTGGTGGGCAGGCCAAGGCGCCGGACGCTTGCTACTACACGGCCGACCACTACGCGAGCTTCCGCAAGATCGGACCCTGAGTTTTTTATTGGTTTAAGTTTATTAGAAAGTGAGGAGGGGATGAATATGCCACTTCGTCAAGCCAACGCCGCGCCGGATCGCGCAGCCGCTGAGACGCCCTTGCGGGGTATCCGCAGCAACATCGTGCAGTCGATCCGCGCCTTTCGGGTGCAAGAGTTGCAAGATGCAGCGCAAACCCTTGGCCAGCATTTCCTGTACGCCAATCTGGCGAACGCGCAGACCAAGCAAGAAGTGCTCGACCTGATCGGTCAGCAGTTCATGCTGTCATCCCATGTAGGGAAGAATTTTGACGCCCTGTACGACGGCATGACCGATCCGCTGCACAAATCTGGACCTCAGCCCGGCTTTATTGTGGTGCTGGAGCATGTCCCGGCCAACGCCCGCTTCGACAAGGAGGCGCGCGAACAACTGCTCGACATTTTCCGTGACGCAGCAGACTACTGGGGGGATCGAAAAATACCGTTCCGCTGCTTCTATTCTTTTCTGTAGCCCGTTCTGCACACACCAGCCAAGCAGAACGGG
>JBBAPO010000025.1:0-87090 GCA_040400795.1 Rhodoferax sp. | reverse complement strand
TCAAAGCAGCCTGACTAGCCAATAAAAATGCGACAACTTGATTGACAACTACCGAACCTCTGACGGCACGAGCGTCGAGTCGTGGGGCACATGCAAGATCACCCACGGAGGGAATCGGTCGCTCATGTGTGCGGCCCTCGGGACTCACCGCTTAGGCCCGATTTTTTGCCTAACGTCGATCTCATCAACTAAGGTCAAACCCCCCAAGTACCTTTCCATTGAACGATTCATATGCACGACATCATCTGCCCCCACTGTTCCAAAGCCTTCAAGATTGACGAGACCGGATATGCCGACATCCTCAAGCAAGTCCGCGACAGCGAGTTCGATCAGCAGTTGCATGATCGACTGGCACTTGCGGAAAAGGAAAAAATCAACGCCGTCGAGCTCGCACAGTCAAAACTGGCCAACGAGCTGCAGCAAGCGTCAGCCATCAAAGATGCTGCTATTGCAGACCTCAAAGGACAGCTTCAATCCGCCGAGGTGTCCCGAGAACTCGCTGTAGCCCAAGCCCTGAACGCCCTTGAAAAAGAGCGTGACGCCCTGGCTAACGATCTGCTGCAAGCGCAAAAAGACCGGCAAGCCGCTGAGGCTTTGACCAAGGCCGAATTGACCAACGAGCTGCAAAAGACTGCCGCTGCGAAGGCGGCAGAGATCCAATCCCTCAAGGCCCAGTTAGATGCCAAAGAAACCTCGCAAAAACTGGCCATCAATGAGGCAGTCCACCAAGTAGAGAAAGAGCGCGATGCCTTGAAGAACGACTTGGCCAGGGCTGAAATCGAAAAGCAACTTGCCGCAAGCGCGCTCAAGGACAAATATGAAACACAGATCAAAGACCGTGATGAGGCCATTGAGCGCCTACGAGACCTGAAGGCGCGCTTGTCAACCAAGATGGTTGGTGAAACCCTTGAGCAGCACTGCGAAACCGATTTCAACCGCATTCGGGCTACTGCCTTCCCCAAAGCCTACTTTGAGAAGGACAACGACGCCAAGGGTGGCAGCAAGGGCGACTACATCTTTCGAGACTTGGACGATGCGGGCACCGAGATCGTCTCCATCATGTTCGAGATGAAAAATGAGAATGATGCAACCGCTACCAAGAAGAAGAACGAAGAGTTCCTAAAGGAGCTTGACAAGGACCGCCTCGATAAGGGCTGTGAGTACGCGGTATTGGTATCACTGCTAGAGCCCGACAGCGAACTCTACAACACGGGGATCATCGATGTTTCCCACCGCTACCCCAAGATGTATGTGGTGCGGCCCCAGTTTTTCATTCCCATCATCACGCTGCTTCGCAATGCTGCGATGAATTCGCTGAAGTACAAAACCGAGCTCGCCCTTGTGAAGTCGCAGAACATCGACATCACCAACTTCGAGAGCAACCTGGAGACATTCAAGTCGGCGTTCTCCCGGAACTACGACCTGGCTTCCAACCACTTCAAAAAAGCCATTGAAGAAATTGACAAGTCCATCGATCACCTGCAAAAAACCAGATCAGCACTTCTAGGCTCAGAGAACAACCTGCGCCTCGCCAATGAAAAGGCCCAAGACGTGACCATCAAGAAGCTCACGCGCGGCAATCCGACGATGGCGGCGAAGTTTGCGGAAATTAAGGACGCAAACAGCCTGGAGACGTAATCTGCTTCCTTAGGCCCAATGGCATAGATTCAATCTGGTTTATCGGGGCGTGTCTGGCCGATTCAATGCCCGTATCTACGCAGTCTGTGCTAGCCATTCATCGTAACTTCACAGATCAGAAGCTCACCAGGTGAGCCTAGCAGTTAGTCTAATGACGATCTCCGGGCGGGGCTAAAAAATAGTTGTCCCGGACCGGGTGCGCTGCCAAACGCAGGTAACTATCAGTGCAACATGTATTAACAAGTTTAAGGAGTTCGGGCATGTCTTTCTGGAACATTTTTGGAAATATGGCGGTTTCGGACAAGGGGGAAACCATAACCAGACTGTCGGACCAGATGAGCGTTTCATCCACGGGGGTCACCTACACCAATGTGGGCAACATGACAATCGGCTCTGACGGATCAAACTTCACCCAAATGGGCGACTTCAGCACCGATGGCAGTGTTCGCATGGGGAGCATGGCCACAGGGCGAGGTGCACTGTTTACCGATAAGTCTGACCCATTCAAGAGGTCTGGCTCGGATGACGACTCCAGCTGGTAAGCATCAAACGTACCCTTCCGCTCCTTCGGATTGCTCTCAACACAATCCGGCCTATAGTTTCCCTGGGTGGAAACATAGGGTTCCGAGGATCAGTCCGCTTGAAAGGCATCTATTGATCCAAGGTCGATAATTCCCCGGAAGCAAATAGTCAACACACCAGCGGGATAAAGGCAGATGCAAAAGTCAGGCGCCGGAAAACTGTTTTCAGCTTCAGACCTGGTGAATTTTGCCGCGTGTACGCACCTCACCCATCTTGACCTTATCAATCTCGACACCCCGTTGGAGAAAGCAGCAGATTCAGAGGAAGCGGTCCTGATTCAGGAAAAGGGCTTTGCTCATGAAGCCGCTTACCTTGAACAGCTTCAAAAGCGTCATGGTGAGGTTGTGAACCTGCAAAAGGCTGATGTCTCGGACAGGGATGCATACCGAGATACCGTTCGGGCACTCAGGGCAGGAGCCAAGGTCGTTTTTCAAGCGACGTTTCTTAGCGCCCCCTGGGTCGGGCATGCTGATTTTTTGGTACGAGTCCAGACACCCTCCAATCTAGGGGATTTCAGCTACGAGATTGAGGACACCAAGCTGGCACGCACAACCAGCGCAAAGTTCATCCTCCAACTGTGTCTGTACTTCGAAATGCTCGCGCAAATTCAGGGCGTCATGCCCAAGCACATCCATGTGGTGTTGGGAGACGGACGCAGGGAGACCTTTCTACTTGCGAACTACCTGCCCTACTACCGGCAGATTAAACAGAGGTTCCTTACCTGGGTTAGCTCTCAAGAACGAGCCAGCTACCCAGAGCGCCGTGACCGTTGCGATTTATGTCGATGGCGAGATCTTTGCACCGGCCAATGGGAAGCAGATGACCACCTCAATCGGGTTGCCGGTATCTCTCGTGTCCAGATTCCGAGGCTTAAAGCTGCTGGCATCTCAACGATGCATGATCTGGCCAAGGTAGGGGCAGATACCGCCATTGCGCGAATTCAGCCCGACACAAAGATCCGCTTGGCCCAGCAGGCTCGCCTGCAGATTCAGACCCTGGTGACTGGTAAGCCCATATTTGAGCTACTCGCGGCGCCACCAGGCAAAGGGTTTGCTCGGTTGCCCCAGCCAGCTTTGGGTGACCTCTACTTTGATATGGAAGGAAACCCGCTGGAGGATGGCGGCTTGGAGTACCTTTTTGGTTTGTATTTCATTGATTCGGGAAAACCGGTCTTCAAGCCCTTCTGGGCACACAGTCGCAGTCAAGAGAAAAAGGCATTCGAGGACTTCATCGACTTTGTCGTTGCCCGGTTGAGGCAGTTTCCAGGCTCGCACATCTACCATTACGCGCCATACGAGCCGACCGCACTCAAACGTCTGATGTCGTACCACGGAACGCGTGAGCAAGAGGTGGACGACTTGCTTCGAGACCACAAGCTGGTCGACCTCTACGCGGTGGTCAGAGAAGGTATCCGAGTGGGTGAGCCTAGCTATTCCATCAAATACATCGAGCACTTTTACAGTGTGGCGCGGCAAGGGGACGTCAAGAACGCCGGTGCATCCATCGTTTTCTACGAAAAGTGGAAGGCCACCGGAGACAATGCACTGCTAAAGGCAATTGAAGATTACAACCGCGATGACGTGGTCAGCACGTTTGAACTCAGGGAATGGCTGAGAAGCATCCAGCCAGCGCTTGATCAGAGACCTGAGCAGGAAAATATAAGCGCAAATCCTGAGAAGGTGAAAAGTGCTGCTGCATTGCAAGCCGAAGCCAAGTTGGCTGCCTACCGAGCGCGCCTTATTGATAATCTCCCGTCGGATAGGCTCACCTGGACAGATGAGCAGCGCCTGCGTGAGCTCCTTTTTCAAATGCTCGAATTTCAGCGCCGTGCCGACAAGCCCGTATGGTGGGCCCTCTTTGCACGCCAGGACGCTCTGGAAGACGATCTGATGGAAGACGTAGAAGTGATTGCCAGCCTGGAGGTTGAAAAGCCCTCTACTTCGGCCGGCAGAGGTACCCGGCATCACTTCACTTATCCGGAGCAAGAATTCAAGTTAAAGACGGGAAGTTCATGCTGCGTGGTTAGCAACCTCAAAGACGTTGAGGAGGTGGCGATCGACGAGGACAACAGGCGCATTAGTTTCGTCTGGAAGCAGTCAGAGCCCTTGCCAATGGACGGCTTGTCGATTACGACCGGTAAACCGATTCCGACCTACGGCATCCAATCGGCTTACAGCAGATTTGTCGACTCGTACCTGGCCGAGAACGCTAAATATCAGGCGGGCCTAGAGTTCTTACGCAGAGCGATGCCCAGGGTGCGTGGGCACAGCAAAGGCACAGCACTGGTTCGGCCTGGCGAGAGTCTGCTGGAGGCAACCACGAGAGTGGTCGCAGGTCTTGAGAACAGCTACCTTTTCGTTCAAGGACCTCCAGGTGCTGGGAAGACCTACACCGGCTCCCACGTCATTGTCGAACTCATGCAGCGGGGCAAAACCGTTGCGGTGGCCTCTAACTCGCACAAGGCCATCAACAACTTGCTTGAGGCTGTTGAGAAAGTCGCCATCGAATCCAAGTTTGAATTCAAGGGAGTAAAGAAGTCCTCAGGAGCCGAGTCCCGGTTGAATGGGCACTTTATTGTCGACAGTGACGACACAAAAGCCATTGCCTCAGGCGTTAGCCGATACAGTTTGGTGGCTGGCACTGCATTTCTGCTTTCATCGGCTGGCTTTGACCAACATTTTGACTATCTTTTTGTTGATGAAGCCGGACAAGTGTCGGTCACAAATCTGATGGCCATGTCGACTTGTGCCAGGAACCTGGTGCTTCTTGGTGACCAGATGCAGTTGGGCCAACCCATCCAAGGCGTGCACCCTGGGGAGTCAGGGCTATCAGCTTTGGACTATCTGCTGCTTGGCGAGTCCACCATCGCGCCCCATGCGGGCATTTTTCTGGCCGACACATGGCGCATGCACCCCGACGTGTGCCAATTCATTTCGGACGCCGTGTATGACAGCCGACTTGTGGCAGTTCCGGAAAACTCGAACCAGCGACTCTTGCTGACATCCGGTGCACATCCTGCACTAAGGTCCACTGGAGTGGTCTTCTATGAAGTTGAGCATGATGCATGCTCGCAGCGCAGCGAAGTCGAAGCTGATTTGATTGCAGAGGTGTTCCAGAGCTTGCTCCAGCAGACATTTGTAGACAAGAAGGGCGTCGTCTCGCCAATGGGAATCGACAACATCCTAGTGGTGGCGCCGTTCAATCAGCAAGTGAATTTACTCAAGCGAAAGTTGCTGACCGGAGCCAGGGTGGGGACCGTTGACAAGTTCCAGGGGCAAGAAGCGGAGGTAGTCTTGGTGTCAATGACGACATCCAGTGGTGAATACCTGCCGCGAGATATCGAGTTCCTGTACAACAAGAATCGCCTCAATGTTGCTGTATCGCGGGCTAAGTGCCTGGCGGTCGTTGTTGCCAATCCGAGGCTACTCGATGTTGATTGCAAGACGCCGGAGCAGATGGGTTTGGTCAACACGCTGTGTTGGATACGGGATTACTCAAGAGCAGAAGCTTGAGTCTTTGCAGCCTGGTGGACGATCCTTATCGAAGCCTGGCCGGTTTGGCCCGCAAGGCCGGTACGTACGACAAGGTTGACGTGCCGTTTACTGAGTTCAATTGGGCCAACTACCTACGCTAGACGAAATCAAAGAGCGGATCACTAAGCGCCACGGCGCAGACGATGCTGCACCGGATTTACCGACGATGCAGCGCAAGAGTCTCGGTACAGGGAAGTGATCGTTCCATTGCGTTGATTGTGATGGCCCTGGTTGCCCCAAGCTCGTGCCGTGTTGGGCGTCACTCCGAGCAGGAGGGCGAACAAACCCGCTAAAAGCATCATGGGGCTGCCGTTGTGACCAGGGCTGCAATTGGGCCGCAACTCACCGCGTCTCAAAAAACACCTGCGCCCGCAAGTCCCGCTGCAACCACTCGCTCAGAGCCAACCAGTCCTGGTCGTCTTTCTCATTGCAGACTGAAGCGGTGCGACGCACGGTGTAGTTGCGTTTAACCTGCAAGACCTGGTCCTTGAACCGGTAGCTGGACTGGTAACTCAGCGGCCCACGGTTAAAGCTCACATCGGGCGGGATGCGCGTTACCTGCATCTCTGGCGTAAATGCCAGTTCAATCTGCTCACTGTGCTGCATCGAAGCGCACATGCCAGGGAACTGCCGGTTTGGAAGGGGTTTAATTGCCATGCGGCTGCGGATGTTGCCTGAGGCCAGCCCGATCGGTATTGTCATAGCCGCTGGACCCGGCACGTTCACCAGCGGGTCGAGTACAAAGTTGCCTGTCACCTGCCAGGGCGTGTCCAAGTCGGTTGGGTCAACCGACTCAATGCTGCCAGTGCCCGACTCGGCAAAGCGCGCCAGGAACCGGTTAACGACATCGACTGGCTCCTGGCTCTGATACCCAAAATGCGAATAACGTGAATCCGACTCAGGGGAGCCGCGCATGCGCATCACGCTGCGCCCGCTCACCCGGCCGTCGCTCTGCAGCTGCAGCCAAACCTGGGTGTCGGTCTGGTCCCAATCGGCGCTGCTGGCCGGGGTGCGCGACAGGGTGCCGGTGGCCGTTAGCAGCACCGGTTTGTCCTGGTCACCATCGGGCAGACTGCCCATGGGGGTAAAGCTTGAAGTGGAGTCTAGGAACAAGTTAAGCGAGGGCACATAGGTGATGACGTGGTCAAAGGGGTCAGGCACCGGCAGGCTGGGCAGCTTAAAGGTCCCGTTGGCGTTGATCAGCGCCGGGCTGCTGTCGATGCCCACAGCCGCCAGCAGCGCCTCCAGCATCACCACATGGTCTTTGCAGTCGCCGTAGCGGTTATCCAGGATGCTTTGCGAGTCATGCGGCACAAAGCCACCCGCACCGGCGTACACCGCCACGTAGCGAATATTGCGAGCCACCCAGTTGTAGAGACGGCGCACCCGGGTGGCGTCATCGGTGGCGCCAGCTACCAGGGTCTTGGCCAGTGCAGCAATCTCAGGTGTTACCCGGGCCATCGGTTTGGCACGGTCTTGGTAGGCCCGGGCCAGATCGGCGTAGCTGGCAAAGCTGCTAATCAGCAACTGGGGCGTGAAGTCCAACAGGTCTACCTGACCGCGCTCGGTCGGCAGGGCCTGGGCCTGTTGGTACTGAAAGCGGTAGCGTTTGAACCCAGGCGCGTCGCCTGGTTCGGCCGCCAGCAGGCCACCTGCCACCCGGTCAGTCGCCACGCGAATGTTAATGCCGGCGTCGTGGCTAAGCTCAAGGGTGGAGTTGCCGTAACGCCGGTGAGGGCTGAAACGCTCCGTCCAAAAGAAGTGGCCCGGAAACAGTGGGGTGTGCACCACGGATTGGACCCGCATCACCAATTGGCTCCCCGGCTTCACCTGCGGGTAAATGATGACCCGCACCTTGTCGTCGCTGTACATCGCTTCTTCCACAGTCTCCTGGGTGCGGATGCGGTCTGGAGGAACAGTAATGCGGCTGCCATCAGGCTGGAGGGTGTAGGCCTCAACTACCTCCAAGTTTTCCAGGGCGGCGTTGTAGTACAGGCGCAGTTCACTGTGGGTCTGCACCGCCTGCTCGGTCTCGACGCGTACTTGCTGCTCCAGGTATTGGGTGTAGCTGCCATCAGCTCGCACATGAAAACGTTGAAAGTCGCGAACGGTGGTCACAGCCGGAGCCCACTGGGCGTGGGCCACTGTGATCAGGGCGAGCCAGGCCAGCAGGGTTTGGGCGACAAGGCGCAGAGTTCGGTTGAAGTTGGAGTTTTTCAAAGTCATATTCGTCATTCAAAGATTGCGCTGTCGATGGCACCGCTGAGCTTGTCGGCAAACTCAGTCACAAAGCGCTCATCGCGGAACTGTGGGGTTCCCATTTCGAACAGTATGGCGTGCGTGATTTCGTGCCAAAACGTATTGCGGTCGACGGCTTTGTCAGGGTTGTTATGGATCACGATGGCTCGGGTGCCAAAGTAGACGCGTCCATGCAAACCCTTCTTTCTTGGCTTTTGGTGTATCCAGTAGTGCCGTTTCCCTATGGTGACTCTGGTTGGAATAGCGTCCATGGTGCTCCCTTGTTCTTCGTCTGTCAGTTTTAAGTTTGATGCCTGCCGAAAGCGGCACCCAATGCAATCGATCAGCCAGGCTTTTTTCGAAACTGGCTCAAAAAGTCACTTTTGCTGTCTTTGGCAGGCTTGGCACGAAGCGAGACCGGCGTAGATGCCTCGCCGTTCATCACCACCCGCTCACTCACAACCACGCCCTGCTCGATCTGGATGAAGAGGTCGCTTTCATAAACGCTGGTGAAACCACCCCGCCCATAATTCAAAAGCTCCCCCATAGGGCAGCAGATCTGGCCGCTGAACCAACGCGCAAACACGCCATCCGGGCTATCGGGAAAGAGCATCTCCAGCCCAACCTCCACCGTGTTTGCAAATTCACCGACATGCCCTTCGAGCTTCGTGAGGTACAGCCGGGCGTGCTCAATAGACCAAGTGCCCACATAACCACGGTGGAGAGCGGTGCTGGGCGCCTGGAACTTGACCGCGCACTGGCCTGATGCCAGGTAAGGCTGCAGGGGGTAGTCGTAAAGCGAGAGCGCTTCGCCCTTGTAACGCAGTGTTTCTGGAACTTGTACGGTCATGGGTGCTTGGGTGGCATGTTGAAGTGGCAGTCCATTGTGCAAACCATCAAGCTCACCGTATGAGCCCGAAACGGGAGGTAAGACCCTTCAAAAGCTGGATGCGTTCACAGCTCGACAGGGTCTTGTCGTGAGCCTGGGCGTCTTCAAACTCGGCTCCCTCAGCTCTGCTCAAAATCGAGTCTGCCGGTTGTTTACCTAGGCTCCAACCTTAAGGTGCTACGTTGAATGCTCTAGCGCCGGGAACTCCAACAGCCGCTTCGGCCAGTCCTTGGCCTTCAAGCCCTTGAGCCCTTCACGAATGGCACTGTGCAGTTCCGACGCCGCCGGTGCCTGTGACTGGATCTTTGACTGTGGAGAAATCACGGCTTTCAAACTGCGCCCAACTTGGCGCAATCCGCCACGAACGTCAATGTCGAATTCCAGCACAAGCGCCAGAAAGGCTCTCACCACCTCTTCTTCCGTCCGCCCCTGAGCAAGGTCAAACTCCAGCCACTCACAAATCGCCAGACCCAGACCCAACTCCCGCAGTTGCCCAAAGGTGGTGGGCCACAGTGACGGGTGGTTGGTGGCCAGCCATTGGGTGATACCTGCAGGCGTGATGCCGACATAGGCAAACGGGTCTGACTTGCCGAATAGCTTGGTATCAGTCTGCGCCGGCCTCCACAGCATCGGGTCGTTTTTGTTGATCGACTGCTGCACGATGTCACGTCCGGTTGACCCCCAGTCATCTGCAGACTTGCGCAAGAACGCCGGGACTTCAAAGTCATCAGCCCCTCCGGTTTTCAGACTCTGCTTTGATGCCGCGACCGCTGGGCTGACCGCCGGGCTCCTGGTGCGCCACACCGATGGGCGAACCAGGGATTGCGCTTGCTCCTGCAATGGAGCCATGCTGTATTGAGCCCGGAGGTAACTCGGACTCTCATCGCCGTCTGACAACGAGTCACTGAAAGACCGTTTGACCATGCCCCTGTCTGCGCTTTTCATTGAGCCTGTCACCGATCCTGTCACCGACCCCGTGCCGCCCCACCCAGCTGCCAGCATCTGCGGCACCGTGTGCGCTGTTGGCATCTCCTGCGCCTGCTCGGCCGCTGCCCGTTCGTGCACCAGGATGAAGTTGGTTTTGCTTGTCACCAGCCGATACTGCACCGCCAGGTCTTGGCCGGTGGTCAAACTCGACGGGATGGCCAGTGCCTCGCTCTCGCGGTCTAGTTGGCTGCATTGGGTAAAGGCGGTCATGCGCGCCACGGTATTGGTGGTGGACTCGGTTAGGTTCAGTGCAGCCTCGCCCATCAGCACTTCGGGGCCGCCTTGCTGCAACTGGCCCCACAGCTTGACGCTGCCTAAACCCTGGCTATCTTCCAATGCTTTCGCGGACAGCGTGGCGAAGGCGCACATGCTCAAAGCATCGTTTTCAAAGGCGTAGTCCTGCACGGGTTGCGCCCAACGAACCGTCAGACCCGTTGGCCACTCCAGCCGCACGTTTTTGGCTTGAGGTGCTCTGAGCCGGCTGAACATCCGCAGCACGGCAGGCTCCACCGCCTCACCCGGTGCCATAAAGTCACACATGCCGCCGGTGGCTGCAGCTAGGCGTCTCAGGTGAACCTCGGCGGCACTCGCGCCAATGCCCACCACAAACACCCGGTGGCGTGAGCCGCTGGCGATACGGATCACCTCATCGATGCCTTGAATCTCACCATCGGTGACCAGCAAGATATCGCTGGCCGTGCCTGCAGCCAGGGCAATGGTGGAGACCAGTGCCTGCGCCATCTCGGTCCCCCCAAGGTCGGCTTGCACCGCGTCAATCCAGCGCAGGGCCGATGCCCTGGCCTGTACTGTGCCCTGCCAAAGCCCGCGGCTGCGATGCTCTGCGGTACTACCAAAGCGAGAAAGCGAGAATCGATCCTCGGGGCGCAGACCATTAACGATGTACGTCAAGGCTCGCCGGGCAGCCTCGATGCTGTCGCCATTCATGGAGCCGCTGCAGTCCACCAGGATTTTGGTGGTGATGCCAACCGGTGTTGTATCTGCAGCGTTGGCGTTTTTCGCCAAAGCAAAGCTGGGGTTGAAGTTGGCCATAACGGCGTACTGTCCGTCAACGTACAGGTCTGGGGCCGCCAGGGCATCGGACGGGTGTTTCAGGTCACTGATCACCAGCACAAAGTCCCGGTCCAGGTGACCCCGCTGGGCCAGACGTACCATGAGACCCTCACTGACGGGGTAGTAACCCGTGCTGTGGCTGGGGGAGGACAGATTGGCCTGGGCAAGATCCCCGAACAGCATGACATCGATGCCGAAGCTGTACTGTGCGGTCAGGTCGGTCACTGGTACCTGGTGTGGCTGGAGTCTGCCTTCGGTCAGGGGGTTGCCATAGCGTGGGGCGATGGTGGTGGGCAGCATCAGCCGAATCTGGCCGTGTTCTGTGGCCAGGAGTTGACCATAGCGCACCATGATCTTGCATTCCTCCCGCGCCATCAGGTTGCCTAACTCCAGGGTAAAGCTGCCGTCGTGGTTGCGCTCGAGCAGGATGCCGGTGTTACCGGTAGAGATGGCCGCCTCATAGCGAGCTCTTGCCGTGTTTTTGGCGGTGACTTCGCCTTTGAGAAACTCGTCGTTGAGCTCAACCTCGACTTCCAGCAATACCGCGCCGAACGGCAGGGGGAAGGTGTAGGTGATTTCGGTGTTGGTGTCGCTGGTGTTGCGGTAGCTTTGCTCCAGACTCATCACCAGCAAACGGCCTTTGACGGCGCCACTGGCCTTGACCCCCTGCAGCATCAGCTCAGTCCCAATGCGGCTGATCATATTGGCTTGACTTTGTTGACCCATGGTGCTTTTCTCCCTGTGGTTGTATGACGTGGCCGGTGACAACTAAAAACTGAATTCACTCAATTCACTCAATTCGCTCAATTCACTCAATTCACTCAAGGCTGCGGCTGACCCTCTTCAGAACCAGCCCCGGTCCCCGCCTTGACGGTGGCGTACAGCGCCATCACCCCTTTGACAAACTCGCGCACCTGCTCTGGGCTCATGCCCGCCCGGCCTGGGGCTATAACCACCTCCAGACCGTCCGTGACAGTGAGATGGCTGCAGACCTCAATCGAGCCAGGCGCTCTTGATTGCGGGGGGACAGCCGGTTCTTCCCCGTGCAGAAGTGCCCGGATTCGCTCAAGAGATAGGCCTGCGGCCGTCCACTTCTTGAGGAGTAGGGCCTGCTCCAGATGCCGGGGGCCATAGCGTGCAGCCCGTGTCTCCCCCTCAGGGTGGTCGACCAAGCCGTTTTGCACGTAGTAACGCAGCGTGCGCACCGGCAGGTCTGCCAGGATGCAGAGCTCGCTAAGCGTGAATTGCTGGGTGGGTTCGGCCATGTGAATTGATTGATGCACTTATTATTTACATCACTAGTGTACATAATTTCTGCATCAAGGCAAGTTTTTGTTGTGTTCTTTATTGGGTTCTTTGTTGGGTTCTTTGTTGGGTTCATGGCTTTGCTCCAGGTCAATGGGGGTCTAAGGAATACCCGTCAGAGCCCACTGTTCCGTGCGCCTTCTCCAACCGGTCAAGTTATTATTTGGGCCATGTGGCTCAAGAGATGAGCCACTCAAACCAGGAATGGGTGCCATGGACCGGACCGAGCGCTTTTACAAGATCGACAACCTGCTGCATGTGAATGCGGTGGTGCCCATAGCCCGTTTCCTGCGCGAGCTGGAGGTGTCGCGGGCCACCTTCAAGCGGGACATTGAGTACATGCGCGACCGGCTCAATGCGCCGATTGAATGGGATCGGGGTGACGGCGGCTACCGCTACACATCTGGTGTGGCCGGCAAGCAGCAGTCTCTGCCCGGGCTGTGGTTCAACGCGAGCGAGGCCTACGCCCTGCTGATGATGCAGGCGCTGCTGGCAGAAATGCAGCCCGGTTTGCTGGGGCCGCACATTGCACCCCTCAAGGCGCGCCTGCGCGCCGTGATCGAATCTGGTAAACACCCGGCCGGCGATGTGGAGAGCCGGGTCAAGTTGCTCAATGTGGCGGCACGTCCAGTGGCGGACAAGAATTTTGAGGTGGTGGCCGCAGCTTTACTGGGGCGCCAGCGGCTGCAGATTCGCTATTACAGCCGGGTGCGCAATGAAACCAGCGCTCGGGAGGTGTCACCCCAGTTGCTGATTCACCACCGGGGCAACTGGTATTTGGGCGCCTGGTGCCATCAGCAGGAGGCGATGCGCTCTTTTGCGATGGACGCGATTGAGCAGGCGTCAGTCTTGACCAAGGCCAGCAAGACGATGCCCAAGAAGGTACTGGACGGCTTTGTTGGGCAGGGTTACGGCATTTTTTCGGGAAGCGAGGTGCAGTGGGCCAAGTTGCGCTTTACCGAGGAGCGGGCTCGCTGGGTCTCCAGGGAGCTTTGGCACCCGCAGCAGCGGCTGACTCCGCAGGAAGATGGGCGCCTCGTCATGGAGCTGCCCTTTACCGATCTGCGGGAGTTATCCATGGACATCCTGCGCCAGGGGCGGCATGTGGAGGTGCTGGGGCCGCCGGAATTACGGGCTCAGGTGGCGCAGGAGCTCAGGGAGACGCTGGGGCA
This sequence comes from Rhodoferax sp., assembly GCA_040400795.1. Taxonomy (GTDB): domain Bacteria; phylum Pseudomonadota; class Gammaproteobacteria; order Burkholderiales; family Burkholderiaceae_C; genus Rhodoferax. Next base: position 73,675 of record JBBAPO010000025.1, on the reverse strand, counting down.
GTATGCGGATTCAGGCACTGGTTTAGGTCTATCTTGAATTTTTCACGTATTGAGAATTTTTACAGGAATTCTGAGAACCTACAGCCTCAAACGTCAATATTCCCCGCCCTCAGCGCATTGGTCTCAATAAAGTCGCGCCGCGGCTCGACATCGTCGCCCATCAGCATGGTGAAGACGCGGTCGGCTTCGATGGCGTCGTCAATCTGCACGCGCAGCAGGCGGCGCACGGTGGGGTCCATGGTGGTTTCCCACAGCTGGGCCGGGTTCATCTCGCCCAGGCCCTTGTAGCGCTGGCGGCTGGTGGCGTGTTCGGCCTGGGCAATCAGCCAGGCCATGGCGCTGCGGAAGTCGCTCACGCGCTCTTCTTTTTGCCGCTCGCCCTCGCCGCGCATCACCCGCGCGCCCTCGCCCAGCAGGCCCTTGAAGGTGTTGGCGGCTTCGGCCAGCGCGGCGTAGTCGGCGCCGTGCACAAAGTCTTGCGTCAGCACGCTGCTTTTCACGTTGCCATGGTGGCGCCGGCTGATGCGCAAAATAGGTTTGTCGGTGCGCGCGTCAAACTCGCCCGCCACTTCGGCGTCTGGCAGGCGGGCCTGCAGCGCGGCGGCAGACGCCTCAGCGTCGGCCACGGTGTCCAGGTTGAGTGCCACGCCATCCGCCACAGAGCGCAGTGCTTCGGCGTCCATAAAGTTGCGCAGCCGGGCAATCACGGCCTGGGCCACCTGGTGTTTGCGGGCCAGTTCGGCCAGGGTGTCGCCGGCCAACGTGCTGCCCTGCGCGCCGCCGGTAAACACCGAGGCGTTGACCAGCGCAATGCGCAGCAAAAAGGTGTCAAGGGCGCTGCCGTCTTTCAGGTACAGCTCTTCTTTGCCGGCCTTCACCTTGTACAGCGGCGGCTGGGCGATGTAGATGTGGCCGCGCTCCACCAGCTCGGGCATTTGCCGGTAAAAGAAGGTCAGCAGCAGGGTGCGGATGTGGGCGCCGTCCACGTCGGCATCGGTCATGATGATGATGCGGTGGTAGCGCAGCTTGGCCACGTTGAAGTCATCACTGCCGGTGCTGCCGCCGGCCTTGCCGATGCCTGTGCCCAGGGCGGTGATCAGCGTCAATATCTCGTTGCTGGTCAGCAGCTTTTCGTAGCGGGCTTTTTCCACGTTCAAAATCTTGCCGCGCAGCGGCAAAATAGCCTGAAACTTACGGTCGCGCCCCTGCTTGGCGCTGCCGCCGGCCGAGTCGCCCTCCACAATGTAGATCTCGCACAGCGCCGGGTCTTTTTCCTGGCAGTCGGCCAGCTTGCCGGGTAGGCCCATGCCATCCAGCACGCCCTTGCGCCGGGTCATGTCGCGCGCCTTGCGGGCGGCTTCGCGGGCGCGGGCCGCCTCAATGATTTTGCCGACGATGATCTTGGCATCGTTGGGGCGCTCTTGCAGGTAGTCAAACAGCAGCCGGCTCACAATGTCTTCCACCGGGCCGCGCACTTCGCTGCTTACCAGCTTGTCTTTGGTCTGGCTGCTGAACTTGGGCTCGGGCACCTTCACGCTCAGCACGCAGGTCAGGCCCTCGCGCATGTCGTCGCCAGTCACTTCCACCTTGGCTTTTTTGGCCAGCTCGCTGTCGTCAATGTATTTGTTGATGACGCGCGTCATGGCGGCGCGCAGGCCGGTCAGGTGGGTGCCGCCGTCTCGCTGCGGGATGTTGTTGGTAAAGCACAGCACCTGCTCGTTGTAGCCGCTGTTCCACTGCATCGCCACTTCAACGCCGATGTTGGTGCCCTGGTCGCTCTGCCGGTCACCCATGGCGTGGAAGATGTTGGGGTGCAACACCGTCTTGCCTTTGTTGATGAAGTTGACAAAGCCCTTGACGCCACCGGCGCCGGCAAAGTCGTCTTCCTTGCCGGTGCGCTCGTCTTTGAGGCGGATGCGCACGCCGTTGTTCAAAAAGCTCAGCTCGCGCAGGCGCTTGGCCAAAATCTCGTAGTGAAACTCGTTATTTTGCTGAAAGATGTCGGTATCGGGCAAAAAGTGCACCTCGGTGCCGCGCTTTTCGGTTTCGCCAATCACCTTCATGGGGGACACTGGCACGCCGTTCACTTCTTCGGTGATGCGGTTTTGCACAAAGCCCCGGCTGAACTCCATGGCGTGCACCTTGCCATCGCGCCGAATGGTCAGGCGCAGCATCTTGGACAGGGCGTTGACGCAGCTCACGCCCACGCCGTGCAGGCCGCCCGAGACCTTGTAGCTGTTCTGGTTGAACTTGCCGCCGGCGTGCAGCTCGGTCAGGGCAATCTCGGCCGCCGAGCGCTTGGGCTCGTGCTTGTCGTCCATCTTGATGCCGGTGGGGATGCCGCGGCCGTTGTCCACCACGCTGATGGAGTTGTCGGAGTGGATGGTGACCAGGATGTCGTCGCAATGGCCAGCCAGTGATTCGTCGATCGAGTTGTCCACCACCTCAAACACCAGGTGGTGCAGGCCAGTGCCGTCAGACGTGTCACCGATGTACATGCCGGGGCGCTTGCGCACGGCCTCCAGCCCTTCCAGGATCTGGATGGAGCCCTCGCCATACGCTTCTGTGGCGCCCGCCTGGTTGGTGTCGATGGTGGGCTGGAAGTTGGAGCTGTCGGCACTCCCCTCGCCGGTGTTCACGGCGTCGGCCTCGGCGGGCGGTGTTTGGGGAGGCTTTTGGTCTTCGGTCATGGCTACTTTAAGTTGAGTTTTGGTGTGATGCGGGCTGTTTGGCGGCATCAAATGCGCATTGGCATCACGACATACTTGAACGTGGCGTTGTCGGGGATGGTGAACAGCGCCGAGCTGTTGCCGTCCGACAGCTCAAGCTTGACCATGTCCTGGCCCATGTTGCTCAGGGCGTCGATCAGGTAAGTGACATTGAATCCGATCTCGATGGTGTCGCCACCGTAGTCGATGTCGAGCTCGTCCACCGCTTCTTCTTGCTCGGCATTGTTGGAGGCCACGCGCAGGCAACCGGGTTCGACGCTAAGCCGCACGCCCTTGAACTTGTCGCTGGTCAGAATGGCGGTGCGTTGCAGCGTGGCCAGCAGCGCGGCGCGGCCCAGCGTGATGCTGTTGCGGTGGTTCTTGGGGATAACGCGGTTGTAGTCTGGAAACTTGCCCTCAACCAGCTTGGTGACGAACTCCATGCCGCCTAAGCTGAACTTGGCCTGGTTATTGGCAAACTGCATGTCAATCGCCCCTTCGGCATCGCTCAACAGCCGCTGCAATTCCAGCACGGTCTTGCGTGGCAGGATGACTTCTTGCCGGGGTACTTCGACGTCCAGCGTGGAAGAGGCAAAGGCCAGGCGGTGGCCGTCAGTGGCGACCAGGCTGAGTTGCTTGCCCTCGGCCACGAACAAAATGCCATTCAGGTAGTAACGGATATCGTGCACCGCCATGGCAAACGCCACCTGGCTCAGCAGGTCCTTCAGGGTTTTTTGTGGCACGCTGAACATCGGGCCAAAGGTGGCTGCTTCTTGCACCAGCGGGAAATCCTCTGCCGGCAGGGTTTGCAGCGTGAACTTGCTTTTGCCGCCCTTGAGGATGACCTTGCTGGCGTTCGATTCGAGCGACACAGTTTGGTCGGCGGGCATGGTGCGCAAGATGTCGATCAACTTGCGCGCGCCCACGGTGGTGGTGAAGTCGCCGGTGTCGCCTTGCAGCTCTGCCGTGGTGCGGATCTGGATTTCCAAATCACTGGCGGTGAGTTGCAGTGAAGCGCCGGTCTTGCGAATCAGGACGTTTGCCAGGATGGGCAGCGTGTGCCGCCGCTCCACAATGCCAGCGACCGATTGCAGAGCCGCTAAAACCTTGTCTTGTGTGGCCTTCAGGACGATCATGTCAACCTCTTCATAAATTGCTAAATTGAATTACATCTTGCCGTGACGGGAGCGAGGAGTTGTAACCTGCATTTTCCGCTTTTTGTGACGCAGCTCAGCCTTTGAGGGTTTGCTCCAAAACGTGCAGTTGCTGGTTCAGCTCGGTCAACTGTTGCCGCTCGCCGCCAATCTTGCGCACGGCGTGCAGCACGGTGGTGTGATCCCGCCCGCCGAACAATTCTCCGATCTCTGGAAGGCTTTTCTGTGTCAACTCTTTGGCCAGGTACATCGCAATTTGGCGCGGGCGGGCAATGCTGGCGGGGCGCTTCTTGGAGTACATGTCGGCGACCTTGATTTTGTAATAGTCGGCCACGGTTTTCTGGATGTTTTCCACAGAAATCTGCCGGTTTTGAATCGACAGCAGATCGCGCAGGGCTTCACGGGCCAGCAGGATCGAAATCTCTTTTTGGTTGAAGCGTGAATAGGCCAGGATCTTGCGCAGCGCGCCTTCTAGCTCGCGCACGTTAGAGCGAACATTTTTGGCTACAAAAAAGGCCACTTCTTCCGGCATGTCGATGCCTTCAACCTGGGCTTTGTTGATCAGGATGGCCACCCGCATTTCAAGTTCGGGCGGCTCGATCGCCACCGTCAGGCCTGAGTCAAAGCGCGACACCAGCCGCTCGTGGATGTCGGCCAGCCCCTTGGGGTAGGTGTCGCTGGTCATGACAATGTGAGATTTTTTGGCCAACAGGGCTTCAAAGGCGTTGAAGAACTCCTCTTGCGTGCGCTCCTTGTTGGCAAAAAACTGCACGTCGTCGATCAACAGCAAATCCAGCGAGTGGTAGCGCTCCTTGAACTCGTCAAAAGTCTTGCGCTGGTAGGCCTTAACCACATCTGAAACAAATTGTTCAGCATGGATGTAGAGAACTTTGGCATTGGGCCGTTCCGCCAGCAGCCGGTTGCCCACCGCATGCATCAAATGGGTCTTGCCCAGGCCGACGCCGCCATAGATGAAGAGCGGGTTGTACAAGTGGCCAGGCATGCCCGCCACATGCATGGCGGCAGCGCGTGCCATGCGGTTGGCACTGCCCTCGATCAGGGTGTCAAAGGTTAGCCCTGTATTGAGCCGACTCTTCAGGTTGCCCGCGCCTGCGTCCAGACCAGAGCCAAGCGGGTCTTCTGGCGGCACAACATCGGGCGACTGAATGGTAGAAGCAGATTTTAAGGGGGTTTCCCTGGGAGCAAGCGCTAACTCTAGCGCTACTGGCTGACCCAAAAACTTCTCCAACATGTTCGAAATACGGCTGCTGTACTGGGTTCTAACCCAATCCAGTTTGAACCGGTTAGCGACGAAAATCGTGACCTTGGACAGGTTGTCGGTCACTTGAGCCGAGAGCGGTTTGATCCAGGTGTTGAACTGCTGTTCAGGTAACTCCTGCGCCAATTGCTCGATGCAGGATTGCCACAGCATTCGGGCTGTATCTCGGCTGGTGGCATCGGTTTGGCTGATGGATGGGCCCGTGGTCATGGTGCGTATCAGCTTCTGTGGATAGATGGCATTTCGGTTCGCAAGAAGTGTAACTTATCAAGAATTTATCCACAGTTCATAAATCTACGCGAATGTGCTGCCCCGAGCGCGTTTGCAGGTGCCGACCGAGCGTGCGCATGACCATACAAAAACGCCGAATTTGCTGGTTGGTCCAAAGTTTGTGATAATGCCGGGTTCCCCTGACTTCACTTGGGGAAGAAAATGCCAGTGGTCTGCATACTCAAGGAGAGTGTTTGGGCCCTGACCGAGCCCTTTAGGATTGTCATCATGAAACGCACTTACCAACCCTCCAAGATCCGTCGTGCCCGCACCCACGGCTTTCTGGTTCGCATGAAAACCCGTGGCGGCCGCGCCGTTATCAATGCACGGCGTGCCAAGGGCCGCAAGCGTCTGGCGGTCTGAGCCCGGTCGACCGGCTGACACCCGCCGCCCCGGCCCGTCTGGCGCTGCAAAAAATTGCACCGACTCAAAGCGTGGAGCGAATTTCAGGCCGTGATGTCGGCTCAAACGGCCGCACGAACGGCCCATTTTGTTTTGCACATGGCGCCGCTCGGCTCAACCGTGCCTGCTAACCCACCCAGCCTGACAGCCAGTCAGCCCCTGGCGATGCTCGCGGGTATGGCTCAGGGCTGTCTTGGCGTTGTCGTTCCCAAACGCTGGGCCAAACGGGCGGTGACACGCAACACGATCAAACGCCTGGTGTTCAGCGTCAGCCAAGACTTTGAGTCTGAGTTGCCTGTGGCGGCCTATGTGGTGCGTTTACGTTCGGGCTTTGACCGGGGTCGATTTCCCAGCGCCACGTCCGAGCCATTAAAGGCCGCCTTACGGCTAGAACTGCAGCAGCTGTTTCATGACGCGCTGGCCCGCCTGTCGGCTGCCGCCGTTCCGCGTGCCACATGATGCGCGGTTTGCTGATGGGCCTGGTCAAAGGCTATCGCCTGTTGTTGAGCCCCTGGCTTGGGTCGTCCTGCCGTTTTGAGCCAACCTGTTCGCGCTATGCCCTAGAGGCCCTTGACCGGCATGGGGCTCTGGCCGGCTCTTACCTGACCCTGGGCCGAATCGGCAGGTGTCAGCCTTGGTGCAACGGCGGCTTCGACCCCGTGCCCGAGCACAAACCCGGGCTGTTTTCCCGGCTGTTTCCTTCATCTACCCCTGAGAAGTCTTCATGAACGATATTCGCCGCACCATTTTGTGGGTGGTTTTTGGCTTTTCCATGGTGCTTTTATGGGACCAGTGGCAGGTGCATACCGGCCACAAGGCCACATTTTTCCCGGGCCCAAGCCAAACCGCGCCGGCTGCCCCTAGTGTGAGCGCGTCCGGTGCTGCCGGCGTCCCCTCATCTGTGCCAGCGCCGTCGACCGTGGCCACCCCAGTGGCCGGTGCTCAGGCCGTACCAGGCGCAGCTGTTCCAGCCGCTGCTGCGGCCAGTGCCCCAGTTGTCCCGCGTGAACGGATCGTGGTCACCACCGACGTGCTTAAGCTGACCTTGGACTCGGAGGGCGGCTCGTTGCTGCAAACCGAATTCCTCCAGCACGTCGACATGGCCGATAAAAAGCGCAACTTTATTTTGCTGGATGACAGCAAAGACCGCGTTTATATGGCTCAGAGCGGGCTGATTGGCGGTGCGGCTGGCGGCAGCTTGCCCACGCACAAGACCATGATGACCCTGGTGCCGGGCGAGCGCCAGCTCAAGGACGGCAGCAAAGAGCTGGTGTTGCGCTTTGAGTCGCCCGAGCTGGGCGGCGTCAAGCTGGTCAAGACCTACACCCTCACGCGCGGTGCCTACGCCGTCAAGGTCAAGCATGAGGTGCTCAACGTCGGCACCGTGGCGGTGTCGCCGCAGCTTTACCTGCAACTGGTGCGCGACGGCAACAAGCCTTCGGGCGAGTCCGCGTTTTACTCCACGTTTACCGGCCCAGCGGTCTACACCGAAGCCAAAAAGTACCAGAAAGTGGAGTTTTCTGATATTGAGAAAGGCAAGGTCGAGATTGAAAAAAGCGCGACCAACGGCTACGTGGCCATGGTGCAGCATTACTTTGCCAGTGCTTGGCTGCTGCCAGACACTGTGCAACGCGAGCTGTTCATGCGCAAGGTCGACACCAACCTTTACTCGGTGGGCATGATCGCACCAATGGGTAGCCTGGAGCCGGGTGCCAGTAAAGCGCTGGATGCCAGCTTCTTCGCGGGGCCGCAAGAAGAAAAAGTGCTGGAGGCCCTGACGCCTGGGCTGGAGCTGGTCAAAGACTACGGCTGGCTGACCATTTTGGCCAAGCCGCTGTACTGGCTGCTCGACCGTCTGCAGGGCTTCATCAACAACTGGGGCTGGTCCATCATGGCGCTGGTGCTGTTGCTCAAAATCGCTTTCTACTGGCTCAATGCCAAGGCATACGCCAGCATGGCCAAAATGAAGGCCGTTAACCCCAAGGTGATGGAGATGCGCGAGCGGCTCAAGGACAAGCCGCAGCAGATGCAGCAGGAGATGATGCGCATCTACCGCGAGGAAAAGGTCAACCCCATGGGCGGTTGCTTCCCGATCATGGTGCAGATCCCGGTGTTCATTGCCCTGTACTGGGTGCTGTTGTCCAGTGTCGAGATGCGCAATGCGCCCTGGGTGATGTGGATCCACGACCTGTCCTCGCCTGACCCCTACTACATCCTGCCGCTGATCATGACGCTGACCACCGTGTTGCAGACTGCCTTGAACCCGGCACCGCCGGATCCGATGCAGGCCAAGTTGATGTGGTTCATGCCGCTGGCTTTCAGCGTGATGTTCTTCTTCTTCCCGTCGGGCCTGGTGCTGTACTGGATCACCAACAATATTTTGTCGATTGCCCAGCAGTGGATCATCAATACCCGCATGGGCGTGCCCCCGCAGTTCAACCTGCCCAAGTTCTGAACCAGGACCCGATCGTCGCCGTGGCCACCGCCCCCGGGCGGGGCGCAGTGGGGATTGTGCGGGTCAGCGGGCAGGGCCTGGCCCCGTTGGTGCTGGCTTTGTGCGGGCAAACCTTAAAGCCGCGCCAGGCCACCTACCTGCCATTTCTTGACCCAACCGGCCGGCCGATTGACCAGGGCTTGGCGATTTTTTTCTCCGCGCCCCACTCGTTCACCGGCGAAGACGTGCTGGAGTTGCAGGCCCACGGCGGGCCGGTGGTGCTGCAATTGCTGTTGGCGCGCTGCCTGGCCGCCGCAGCGGAGCCGCACCCCGAGCAGCCGGGGCCGCTTCTGCCGCGGTTGCGCCTGGCGCAGCCGGGTGAGTTCTCACAGCGCGCTTTTCTGAACGACAAGATTGACCTGGCCCAGGCCGAGGCCATTGCCGACCTGATCGACGCCAGCACCGAGGCCGCCGCCCGCAGCGCAAGCCGTTCGCTCTCAGGCGAGTTCTCGCGTGAGATTGGCACGCTGCTGGAGGCGCTGATTCACTTGCGCATGCTGGTCGAGGCCACGCTGGACTTCCCCGAAGAAGAGATCGACTTTTTGCAAAAGGCCGATGCCCAGGGCCGGCTGACCAAGCTGCAAACCAGCGTGCAAACGGTGCTGGCGCGGGCCCGCCAGGGCGCCTTGCTGCGCGAAGGCATCAAGGTGGTGATTGCCGGGCAGCCCAACGCCGGCAAGTCATCATTGCTGAACGCCCTGGCCGGCGCCGAACTGGCCATCGTCACGCCGATTGCCGGCACCACCCGCGACAAGGTGCAGCAGACCATCCAGATCGAGGGCGTGCCAGTGCATGTGGTGGACACCGCCGGTCTGCGCGACAGCGATGACGAGGTAGAGAAAATCGGCATTACCCGCGCCTGGGACGCTATTGCCGAGGCGGACGTGGTGCTGTTCCTGCACGACCTGACCCGTGTTAATGCTCCTGAATACATAGCAGAAGAGTCAATGGTGACAAGGCTTATAGCCCAAAAAGTGCCTGAAAGTGTGCCAGTGCTGGACGTCTGGAACAAGGCCGATGCAGCACCCGCTGCGGTGCCGGGCGCTGGCTTGGCCCTGTCGGCCAAGACCGGGGCAGGCCTGGATGCGTTGCGCCACCGCCTGCTGGAGCTGGCCGGCTGGCAGGCTGCGCCCGACGGCGTTTACATGGCACGCGAGCGCCACCTGCAGGCGCTGCGCCGCGTGCAAGACCACCTGCAACAGGCCGCTACCCTGCTGCAACAACAGGCCCAGGCGCTCGACCTGCTGGCCGAGGAGCTGCGCCTGGCCCAGAACGCGCTGGCCGAGATCACCGGCCAGTTCAGCGCCGACGACCTGCTGGGCGTGATTTTTTCGAAGTTTTGTATCGGCAAGTAGGTGGATGCGGCGCAGGCCCCAACCTTGGCCAGGTGGCTCCCTGCTTGGCAATTGGACCGTAAAAAACCTGCAATTTGAAAATAAAATCTTCAGATTGCAGGTTTTAAGGCTATCATGCCGCCATGATTGAGCGCAATATCGCGCCAGTGCTCAAGCACCTGGCCAGTCAGTATCCGGTCATCACGCTGACGGGCCCTCGCCAAAGCGGCAAGACCACGCTGGCCAAAAGCATCTTTGCCGGCAAGCCGTACATCACCCTGGAAGATCCAGACACGCGCCGCTATGCACAAGACGATCCGCGTGGTTTTCTTGGGCAATATGTACAAGGCGCTGTGTTCGATGAAATTCAGCGTGTGCCGGAGATTGCCTCTTACTTGCAAGGCATGGTCGATGCCGACCCGCAGCCCGGCAGGTTTATCTTGACGGGCAGTCACCAGTTTGAGCTGATGACTCAGGTGTCGCAGTCACTGGCGGGGCGGACCGCCGTACTGCGACTGCTGCCGTTTACGCTTGCCGAAGTGCAGCGGCTCAGGGGTATGGGATCTGCGCCCGATCTCGCCCAAACCCTGTTGACGGGTTTTTACCCGCGCATACATGACCAGGGCCTCAACCCTTCACAAGCATTGGCCGACTACTTCGCCACTTATGTGCAACGCGATCTGCGTCAGCTCGCTGCAGTGCAGGACCTGCAGCGCTTTGAGCGATTTGTCCGGCTTTGTGCCGGGCGCACCGGGCAGTTGCTCAATTTGACCAGTCTGGGCAACGACGCCGGTGTGTCGCATGTCACCGCCCGAGCGTGGATTGACCTGCTGCAAAGCAGCTACATCGTGCATTTGCTACCGCCTTGGTTTGGAAACGCCGGCAAGCGGCTGGTCAAATCGCCAAAACTGTATTTTTACGACGTGGGCCTGGCCTGCTGGCTATTGGGCTTGCGCATCGCGAACCAGGTGTCGCGTGACCCGCTGTGGGGCAGCCTGTTTGAAAACTTTGTCATCATGGAGGCCATGAAAGACCGGCTTAACGCCGGTGAGACGGCTGAAATGTATTTTTACCGGGATTCTGAAGGCAACGAGGTCGATTTGTTGCTGCCAGCGGGTGGCAAGCTGCACGCGATCGAAATCAAGGCTGGTGCAACAGTCAACCGGGATTACTTCAAAGGCCTGAAAACTTTTGCCGCCCATCAACCGTCCGTGTTTGCGAGTGGTCGAGTCGTCTTTGGTGGCCAAGAGGGGCAACACCGCAGTGACTGGCCAGTGCATTCCTGGTTGCAGTTGCAAAGAAAGGCGCTGGTCTGACTGAACGATGTTCACGGCCACCTTCACCCCCACGTTCACCCATCCCACGCCTGATCGGAGCCATCCTCATGTCCATGATTGCCTTTTTGATCGCTGCCGTAGTGCTGGCGATCACACCTGGCCCCAGCATCACGTATGTGGTGGCGCGTACGGTGGCAGGCGGCCGGGCTGAAGGGTTGGCCTCGTGCATCGGCACCGGCATCGGCGGGCTGCTGCATGTGCTGGCGGCGGCGTTGGGTTTGTCGCTGCTGGTGGCCGAGTCTGCACTGGCGTTTGGCCTGCTGAAATACCTGGGGGCGGCCTATTTGGTGTACCTGGGTGTGCGGCTGCTGCTGCGCCGGGACGCTGCCCTGGTGCTGCCGGGGGTGACGGCGCAGGGCGCGACCCGGGCGCTGCGCGAGGGCATTCTGGTCGAGGCCTTGAATGTCAAAACCGCGCTGTTTTTTTTGGCGTTTTTGCCGCAGTTCGTCACACCATCTATGCCGCTGGCGCCGCAGTTGGTGCTGCTGGGCAGCGTTTGCGTCGTGCTCAACACACTGGCGGATGTGGCAGCGGTGTTTGCCGCGCAGAAGTTGCTGTCCTCCGGGCCGGCGCGGGCAGCACGGGCCCGGCTGCTGACGCGCGCCTCTGGCGTGACCATGATGGGGTTGGGCGCCTTTTTGGCGCTGGCGCGGCGCGAGGTTTAGGCCTGACACCGGCAGCGTCGGCGCTCACCCAGGGGAGGCGATAGCCGCCTCAAACAGTGCAAACAGCTCGCGCTGCCAGGGCCCCTCGTGGCTCAGCGCGGTCTGCACCAGCACGGTCTGGCTGGCGCGATCAATGAGCACGCGCTGGCCGTGGTGGCCGTTCATCATCAGCCAGACGCCGCCCGGGCGCGGGTGCCAGAAGAAGTTTTTGTAACCCATGTCGGCCCGCATCGTGCCGTGGCGCACCTGGGCGTCTTGCGGGCCGTGGCTGGCACAGTCGGCCAGCCAGGCTTTGCTGACGATCTGTCGGCCCCCCATCTCGCCCTGCTGCGCCACCAGCTGGCCCAGCCTGGCCCAGTCGCGCAGGCGGGCGGCAAAGCCGACACAGTTGTACTCCCGGCCCAGGGCGTCGGTGAGCCAACTGGCATCGGCCTCGGCACCCATCGGTTGCCACAGTTGCGTTTGGGCAAACTGCGCCAGGCTGGTCTGGCTGACGGCGCGCAGCACCATGCCCAAGGTGAGTGGACAGAGTTCGTTGTAGTTGAAGCGCACGCCCGGTGCCTCCAGCGTACCGCGCCAGCCCCGCACCACCCGGTTCACGTCTGTGCCCACAGTGCGCGCCTGCGGCCAGCCCAGCAGCGCCGGCACGTCGATGCGAACCGGGTCGCGTTCGTGCACCACATCGGCACCGCTGGACATATTGAGCAGATGGCGCAGCGGGATCTGGCCGTGCAGCGCGCCCTGCAGCTCGGGCACGTAGTCTTGCGGCAGGTCGTCCAGGCTGCGGATCAGACCCTGGTCCAGCGCAATACCCACCAGCAGCGAGGTCACGCTCTTGGCCATGGACCAACTGGTTAGCCGCATGCTCGCATCACGCCCAAAGCGGTAGTGCTCAGACCAGACCCGGCCCTGGCGCGCGATCAGCAGGCCGGTCACCGGCCATTGGTCCAGATAATCTTGCACGCTGCGGCGCCCAAACCCCCAACGGTAGTTGACGGCCACGGGTGTTGCCTGCAAGGGGCTGGCTTGGGCTGGGGCGGCGATGCGATGATGCCGGAACATAGCCTCAAAACCGCCCGAGTAGTTGCCTGCCCGGTAGGCCGGGTAGCCCTCCCAGCGCGGTACTTGGCCCGTTGGGCCCCAGCCGGTGGGGTAGCCCTGGGCCCCGCCCCAGTCGCCAGCGGGCTGCGCCGCAACCAGGCCCGGCCAGAGGCCAGCCGTCACGCCAAGCAGCGCGCTACCGCAACCGGCGATCAGCAATTGTCTTTTGTGCAGCATAGTGGACAGATATTGCTACTATATAAATAGCTTAAACCCCAATAACCACGTGGCCTGGAGCCTGATTTAATGCCCAGAATAATCCACCAGCGTGAACAGTGGCAGGCCGCTGGCGCGCAGCTTGTCGGAGCCGCCCAGCTCGGGCAGGTCGACGATGGCCGCGCCCTCCATCACGGTGGCACCCAGCTTTTCCAGCAGCTTTTTGCCGGCCATCATGGTGCCGCCGGTGGCGATCAGGTCGTCGATCAGCAGCACGCGGTGGCCGGGCTTGACGGCGTCGGTGTGCAACTCCACCGTGGCGCTGCCGTATTCCAGCTCGTAAGTTTCTTCCACCGTGGTGAAGGGCAGCTTGCCCTTTTTGCGGATTGGCACAAAGCCGACATTAAGCTCATAGGCCACCACCGCGCCCAGAATGAAGCCGCGTGCGTCCAGCCCGGCCACCACGTCGGGCCGCATCGCCGGGTCCATGTAGCGGTGCACAAAGGCGTCGATCAGCACCCGGAACACCTTGGCTTCCTGCAGCAGCGGGGTGATGTCGCGAAACTGCACGCCCGGCGCCGGCCAGTCGGGCACGGTGCGGATGTGGTCGCGAAGGTATTGGCTGACGCTGAAGTTGGGCATGACGTGAAAAATATCAGTTGGGTGACCGTGATTGTGCGCCTGCCTATCGGCCTGGTCGAGCGGCGGCGCTCAGCCCTTGAGCAATTTTTGCGTGGCCATGGCCAGGGGCTCGGGCTTGCCGCTCAAAACCAGGGTATCGCCGTCTTCCAGCCGTGGGTCCAGCGCCGCATCCACGCTCTGGCCATTGCGCCGGCGCAGGCTGACCACTCGGGTGTCCATGGCGTGCAGCGCCAGGCGGCTCACCGGCTGGCCAATGGCACGCGCGCCCAGCGGCAGCGTGACCGAGGCCAGCCGCTCCTGCGCCAACTCGTCCACCGAGTTGTCGTCGTCCCCATGAAAATAGCCGCGCAGCAGGCTGTATCGGGCGTCGCGCTGCGCCTGTGCAAGCTGGATCACGCGGCGCATCGGCACGCCTACCAACGCCAGCGCATGGCTGGCCAACATCAGCGAGCCTTCGATCGCCTCAGGCACCACCTCTGCGGCGCCGGCCTGCTGCAAGGCCTCCAGGTCGTGGTCGTCCTGGGTGCGCACAATCACGGGCACCTGCGGCGCGTGTTCGCGGATGTTCCCCAGCACTTTGATGGCACCTGCCACGTCCAGGTAAGTCACCACCACCGCGCTGGCGCGCGCCAGGCCGGCCGCCATCAGCGCCTGCAAGCGGGCGGCGTCGCCAAACACCACCGAGTCACCGGCGGCCGCGGCCTGGCGCACCCGGTCCGGGTCCAGGTCCAGCGCCATGTAGGGGATACCCTCGCCTTCGAGCATGCGCGCCAGGTTCTGCCCGCAGCGGCCGTAGCCGCAAATAATGACGTGCCGGTTGGCATTGATCGATTTGCGCGCAATGTTGGTCATTTGCAGCGACTGCTGCAGCCACTCGCTGCTGACCAGGCGCATCACCAGCGGGCCGCTGTACTGCACGATGAAGGGCGTGGCCAGCATCGACAGCACCATGCTGGCCAGAATCGGGTTGAGCAGCTCGGGCGGCACCAGCGCGTTGGCCTGGGCCAACGTCAGCAGCACAAAGCCGAACTCACCGGCCTGCGCCAGGTACAGGCCGGTGCGCAGGGCTACGCCTTGCGTTGCGCCCAGGCCTCGCGCCAAAATAGTCACCAGTGCCGCCTTGAACAGCACCGGCAGTGTCACCAGCAGCAGCACCAGCGGCCAGCGCTCCAGCACCAGGCGCCAGTCCAGCAGCATGCCGATGCTGATGAAAAATAGGCCTAGTAGCACATCATGGAAGGGCCGGATGTCGGTTTCCACGTGATGCTTGTACTCGGTCTCCGAAATCAGCATGCCCGCGATGAAAGCGCCCAGCGCCAGGCTCAGGCCCGCCAGCTCGGTCAGCCAGGCCAGCCCGAGGGTGACCAGCAGCAGGTTGAGCACAAACAGCTCTTCGCTCTGGCGTCGCGCCACCAGCGTCAGCCACCAGCGCATCGCCCGCTGCCCGCCCACCAGCAGCAGGGTGATCAGCAGCACTGCTTTCAGGCCGGCCAGCAGCAGGGTGGCGGCCAACTGCTCGCCCGGCGCGCTCAGGGCCGGGATCAGCACCAGCAGCGGCACCACCGCCAAGTCTTGAAACAGCAGCACCCCCATCACCCGTTTGCCGTGCTCTGACTCCAGCTCCAGCCGCTCGGTCATCAGCTTCACGACGATAGCCGTGCTGCTCATGGCCAACGCGCCCGATAGCGCCAGCGCGGTTTGCCAGCCCATGCCCCACAGGCCCGGCGCCAGCCAGGCCAGGCCGAGTAGCACAGCGGTGGCGGCCAGCATTGTCAGCAGCACCTGGAGCAGACCCAGCCCAAACACATGGCGGCGCATGGCGCGCAGCTTGGGCAGGTTGAACTCCAGCCCGATGACAAACATCAGGAACACCACGCCAAACTCACCCAGGTGGCGCACCCCGTCAGAGTTCTTGGCCAGCGCCAGCGCGTTGGGCCCGATCAAGACCCCCACCACCAGATAACCCAGCATCGGCGGCAACTTAAGCGAGCGACATGCCACCACCCCCAGTACGGCGGCCAGCAGGTACAACAGGGTTAGTTCAAGCGGGCTCATGACGACATACTAACTAACAAGGCGCCAGGTTCAGGGACGCAGGCCCCAACCGTAGAATCTCACGATGACTGTTCGAACCGCCGCGCCCCCCGTTTTTGAGGCTGGCCGCGCTATTTTGCTGGCCCAGGAGACCCTGGACATTGAAGCGGCAGCGGTCATGGCGGTGCGGCAGCGGCTCGGGCCCGCCTTTGCCGAGGCCGTGGAGCGCATGCTGCTGCTGTCGGGCCGGGTGGTGGTGATGGGCATGGGCAAGAGCGGCCATATTGGACGCAAAATCGCCGCCACCCTGGCCTCAACCGGTACCCCGGCCTTGTTTGTGCACCCGGCTGAGGCCAGCCATGGCGATCTGGGCATGATCACCGCAGCCGACTTGGTGCTGGCGGTCTCCAACAGCGGCGAGTCTCAGGAGTTGACCGCCATCCTGCCAGTGCTCAAGCGTTTGGGCGTGCCGCTGGTGGCCATGACCGGCCGGGCCGATTCCACGCTCGCCCGGCATGCCGATGTGTTTCTGGACTGCGCAGTTGACAAAGAGGCCTGCCCGCTCAATTTGGCCCCCACGGCCAGTACCACGGTGCAACTGGCACTCGGCGACGCCCTGGCGGTGGCCCTGCTCGACGCGCGCGGCTTCAAGGCTGAGGACTTTGCCCGCTCTCACCCGGGCGGTGCCTTGGGGCGCAAGCTGCTGACGCACGTCAGCGACGTGATGCGCTCAGGCTCCGCGGTGCCGCGGGTCGGGCCAGACGCCAGCTTCAGCGCGTTGATGCGCGAGATGAGCGCCAAGGGCCTGGGCGCAACCGCTGTGGTCAATGCTGATGGCCGGGTGCTCGGCATCTTTACCGACGGCGACCTGCGCCGGCTGATGGAGCGCGGGCAGGACCTGCGCGCGCTCAGCGCGGCCGACGTCATGCACCCTCAGCCGAGCACCATCGCCCAAGACGCCCTGGCGGTGGAGGCGGCCGAACTGATGGAGTTGCGTCGCATCACCAGCGTGCTGGTGCTCGACGCCCAGGGCCTGTTGTGTGGCGCACTCAATAGCAACGACCTCATGCGGGCCAAGGTGATCTGATGCTGCAACCCGCGCTGAACCTCCCCCCGGATCTGCTGCTGCAAGCCCAAGGCATCAAGGTGGTGTTCTTAGATGTGGATGGTGTGCTGACCGACGGCGGTCTGTATTTCACCGAAGCTGGCGAGACCCTTAAACGCTTTCACACCCTGGACGGTCATGGCCTCAAACTGCTGCAGCGTGGCGGTATCACGCCGGCGGTGATCAGTGGTCGCGACTCTGAGCCGCTTCGCTTGCGGCTGCAGGCGCTTGGCATTGAGCATGCCCACTTAGGCATCGACAACAAGCGGCCGGCGGCTGAGCAGATCCTGGCCACACTGGGGCTGGGCTGGCAAGATGCCGCCGCCATGGGCGACGACTGGCCCGACCTGCCGGTGATGCAGCGCGCCGCGCTGGCGTGCGCACCGCCCAACGCACACCTTGAGGTGCGGGCGCTGGCCAACTACGTCACGCAGGCCGCTGGCGGCTCGGGGGCGGTGCGTGAGTTCTGCGACCTGTTGCTGGTCGCCAGCGGCAAGTACGCGGGTCTGCTGCGGGAGTCTGCGGCATGAAGCAACTCGCACAACAGGTCTGGGAGCGCGCTGCGCTCTACCTGCCCACGCTGTTGATGGGCGTGCTGGCCTTGGGCACCTACTGGCTGGTGCGCAGCACGCCGGTGCCCGGACAGGCCGCGCCCGCCGCGCCCGTGCGCCACGAGCCCGATTACCTGATGAACAAGTTTTCGGTCAAAACTTACGACGGCAATGGCCGCCTCAAATCTGAAATAGTCGGTGCGCAGGCGCGTCATTTTCCGGATGTCGACACATTGGAGATTGATGGCGTGCGCATCCGCGCCTATGACGAGGCGGGCCAATTGACCCTTGCGACGGCCAGCCGCGCGCTCATTAATAGCGATGCCTCCGAACTGCAGCTGTTTGGCGATGCCCGGGTGGTGCGTGAGCCCGTCCCAGACAAGGCCGGCGTGCTGCAACCACGGCTTGAGTTTCGCGGTGAGTTTTTGCATGCCTTCATGAAAACTGAGCGCGTGCTCTCGCCGCAACCATTAGAGCTGACACGGGGGCAGGATCAATTCACCGCCGATGCGATGGAGTTTGACAACGTAGCGCAGGTGATGCAACTAACTGGCCGTGTGCGTGGCACGCTGGTGCCTAAGCCAGGCAAGTAAGGCGGCTTTGTTTGAAGCCGACCCGTCTCGTCTTCATCACCGGCGCGGCCAGTGGTCTCGGTCAAGCTCTGGCCTGGCGCTACCACCAGGCGGGCGCTGAGCTGGCCCTGGTCGGGCGCCATGAATCCGCAATCAAATCCTGGGCTGAGCAGCGCGACATAAACCCTGATCGCTATAAAATTTATAGTGCTGATGTTGCCAATGCAACCAGTATCGTGGCAGCGGGAGAGGCCTGCTTGCGCCAGCAGGGTGTGCCTGATGTGGTGGTGGCCTGTGCCGGCATCAGCGTCGGGGTCGACACGGCAGAGCGGGACGACCTGGCCGTCATGGCGCTGACCTACGCCACCAACAATGTGGGAACCGCCGCCACCTTCATGCCCTTCATCAAGGCCATGAGGGAGCGCCGGCATGGCACGCTGGTGGGCATCGGCAGTGTGAACGGCATTCGCGGTTTTGCCGGCCATGGGGCTAATTGCCCGAGCAAGGCGGCCTTGATCAGTTATTGCGAGTGCCTGCGCCTGGAATTGCGCGGCAGCGGTGTGAATGTGGTGACGCTGTGCCCCGGTTACGTGGCCACGCCGCTCACTCAGGGCAACCGTTACGCGATGCCTTTTTTGCTGCAGCCTCAAGACTTCGCAGAACGTGCCTATCGGGCGATTGAGGCCGGCGTCAGTTACCGGGTGATTCCCTGGCAGATGGGGCTGGTGGCCAAGCTGTTGCGACTGCTGCCTAACCCGGTGTTTGACCGGTTATTTGCCGGGCGGCCGCGCAAGGCGCGGCAATAAAAAAGGGCCCGAAGGCCCTTTTGTCTGCTGGCTAGATGCCGGCTGAGTGCTTAGTAGCTGCTGCGACCGCCGCCACCACCACCGTAGCCGCCGCCACCGCCGCTGCGGCTTCCACCGCCACCGCCACCGCCGCCGTAACCGCCGCCACCGCCACCGCCGCTGCGGCTACCACCGCCGCCGCCGCCGCCGTAACCGCCGCCGCCGCCACCACCAGCGCCGCCACCGAAGCCACCGCTACGGGGAGGACGGGGTTCCATGGGGCGAGCCTCGTTCACCACGAGACCACGGCCGCCGTACTGCTGGCCGTTCATGCCATTGATGGCCGCTTGCGCTTCCGCGTCGCTGCCCATTTCGACAAAACCGAAACCTTTGGAGCGGCCGGTGTCGCGTTCCATCATGACCTTGGCGCTTGACACCGTACCGTGTGCGGCAAAAGCTTGCTGCAGGTCTTCATCACGGAAAGAATAGGGCAGGTTGCCCACGTAAAGTTTGTTGCCCATGAAAGGACTCCTCAAAATAACTCAAAACGCGATGGAGTCCAAACCGCAATCAACAAACCAATGAAGACTTATAGCAGACGCGAAACTGACTAATCACCGCAAACTCGTACTGCCAAATTTCGACATTACGGCCGCATTATGCTTCAAGTTTCGATTTGGGCGAGAAATATTTTTCAATCGTTCAAAAAACGACTCTAAATTGTGTCAGGCTTGTGTCATAAGGGCGATTTGTAGCCGTTCGCCTTCAGTTAAAGGTAGGGCCAGGTCATGGCACAAGCACCCAGCGTAAAAATTTGTTGCATCAGCAGCCTGGACGAGGCCCGGTTGGCGATAAGCCACGGGGCGGCCGCGCTCGGTTTGGTGTCAGCCATGCCCAGCGGCCCGGGCGTGATCGACGATGCGCTGATCGCTTCTATATCGACCCAGATCCCTCCGCCTACAGCCACGTTTTTGCTAACCGCGAGGCAGGACGCTGCATCCATCCTGGCCCAGCATGCGATGTGCCAAACAACCACGATCCAGTTGGTCGATTGGGTGCCCCATGCTGAATTGCGCCTACTCAAGACAGCGCTGCCGGACGTCCAACTGGTGCAGGTGATCCATGTGGTGGATGATGGCGCAGTCGCAGAAGCGCACGCCCTGGCCACTTTGGTAGACGCCTTGCTGCTCGACTCCGGCAACCCGTCACTGACAGTGAAAGAGCTGGGCGGCACCGGGCGAACCCACGACTGGCGCCTGAGCCGGCGCATCCGTGACCAGGTGGCCTGCCCGGTTTACTTGGCGGGCGGCCTGACACCCGCCAATGTGGGTGCGGCGATCGATGCGGTGCAGCCGTTTGGCCTGGACTTGTGCAGCGGCGTGCGTACCGGGGGCCGGTTGGACCCACTCAAACTTCAGGCCTTTTTTGCTGCCCTTAGCGGCCGATTTCCGCTCTGACCTAATTACCTAACCTAATTACCAATTGGCTTCACGCTCGGGCGTGGCGCTGATCTTGTGAATCGACAGGTCAGCACCGTCAAATTCTTCCTCCTGCGTCATTCTCAAGCCCATCGTGACCTTGAGCAAGCCATACACCACCACGCCAGCCAGGGCCGCCCACGCCACCCCCAGTCCAGTGCCTATCAGCTGCGCACCCATGGACACGCCGCCCAGCCCGCCGAGTGCCTTGCTGCCAAAAAGCCCTGCGGCCACCCCGCCCCAAGTGCCACACAGGCCGTGCAAGGGCCAGACCCCGAGCACGTCGTCGATCTTCCAGCGGTTTTGGGTCAAGGTGAACATGACCACAAAAATGGCGCCAGCCACGCCGCCCACAACCAAGGCGCCCAGCGGATGCATCAGGTCAGAGCCGGCGCACACTGCCACCAGACCGGCAAGCGGCCCGTTGTGCACAAAGCCCGGGTCATTTTTGCCAACAATCAGGGCAGCCAGCGTGCCACCGACCATCGCCATCAACGAGTTGACCGCGACCAGCCCCGAGATTTTGTCCAGCGTTTGCGCGCTCATCACATTGAAGCCAAACCAGCCCACGGTCAGGATCCAGGCGCCCAAGGCCAGAAAAGGGATGCTTGACGGTGGGTGCGCCGACATCGCGCCGTCCTTGCGGTAACGGTTGGCGCGCGCGCCCAGCAGCAACACTGCCGGCAGCGCCAGCCAGCCGCCCACTGCATGCACCACCACGCTGCCCGCAAAGTCATGGAATTCGGCGCCGGTCAGCTGCTTGATCCAGCTTTGCACGCCAAACTGCTGGTTCCAGACAACCCCTTCGAACAGCGGGTAGACGCCGCCCACGATCACCGCGGTGGCGATCAGCTGCGGCCAGAACTTGGCTCGCTCGGCGATGCCACCCGACACAATGGCCGGAATGGCGGCGGCAAAGGTCAACAAGAAGAAAAATTTGACCAGTTCGTAGCCATTTTTGGCGGCCAGTTGCTCGGCGCCCACCAGCAGGCTGGTGCCGTAAGCCACGCTGTAGCCGATCAAAAAGTAGGCCACAGTCGATACCGAAAAGTCGACCAGGATCTTGACTAGGGCATTGACCTGGTTTTTCCGACGTACCGTTCCCAGCTCAAGAAAGGCAAAACCGGCGTGCATAGCCAGCACCATCACGGCGCCAAGAAGGATGAACAGGCTGTCTGCGCCCTGTTTTAGTGCGTCCATGGGAGTCTTTAAAGTAGAAAATGAATTGACATGGTGCGTTTTTCTGAGGCTGATCAAAAACGCACCAAAGGAAAGCAAAAACTGCGCCAGCTGAGCCAAAAGCGGGCGTGGGGAGCCCTGCTGCTGCCAGCCATGATGCCCGCGAGTGGCTTTTGCACCTGTCCGCGTTGCGCTTAGGGTTAGCATCGCCGCATGGAAGCATTTTTGGTCTCAACCGGCATCGTCGCCCTGGCGGAAATGGGTGACAAGACGCAATTGCTGGCGCTGATTTTGGCGGCACGCTTTCGCAAACCGTGGCCGATTGTGGTGGGCATTCTGGTCGCCACGGTGGCCAACCATGCGCTGGCGGGTGCGGTGGGTGCCTGGGTCACCACCTGGCTGGGGCCACAGGTGTTGCGCTGGGTGCTGGGCGGGTCTTTCATTGCCATGGCAATTTGGATGCTGATCCCAGACAAGATCGACGACACCGATACCGGCAGCGCCCCGCGCTTTGGTGTGTTTGGCACCACAGTCGTGGCATTTTTTCTGGCCGAGATGGGTGACAAGACCCAGATCGCCACGGTGATGCTGGCCGCCCAGTACCACGCCTATTTTTGGGTGGTGGCGGGCACGACGCTGGGCATGATGCTGGCAAACGCGCCAGTGGTCTGGCTGGGCGAGCGCATGACACGGCTGGTGCCGTTGCGCGTGGTGCATGTCGTGTCAGCGTTGATCTTCCTGGCCTTGGGGCTGGCCGCCTTGTTGGGTTGGGCTTGAGTCGATTTATACTTGGCTCAGCGCCGATTTGATCCAGGATTGCGGGCGCCGAAGCCTTGGAGCTTCGAAATTCAGCTAAAGACGGCTACCGCTACACCACCAGGTCACCCGGCACCGCTTTTAGCGCTGCCGGGTTTTTTATGTTGCTAGCCACACCACAGTCCATGCATTTTGCTGCTGCGCTGCCTTTGCAGAGCGGCGCCAGCATTCGTGACTACGACCTCAGTTTTGAGACCTACGGCCAGCTCAATGCGGCCCGCTCGAACGCCGTGCTGGTGTGCCATGCGCTCAACGCCTCGCACCATGTGGCCGGGGTCTATGCTGGGCAGGACAAATCCGAGGGCTGGTGGGACACCATGATCGGCCCCGGTAAACCGGTAGACACAGACCGATTCTTTGTGATTGGCGTCAATAACCTGGGTTCCTGCTTTGGCAGCACCGGGCCCATGCATATCAACCCCGACACGGGCCTGGTTTACGGCGCCGACTTTCCGGTGGTGACGGTGGAGGACTGGGTTGACGCGCAGGCCCGGTTGCTGGACGCGCTCGGCATTGAAACACTGGCGGCGGTGATGGGCGGCTCGCTCGGCGGCATGCAGGCGCTCGGTTGGGCGCTGCAGTACCCGCAGCGCGTACGCCACGCGGTGATCGTGGCCAGTGCGCCTAACCTGACGGCCGAAAACATCGCCTTCAACGAGGTGGCGCGCCGCGCCATCGTGACCGACTCGGATTTTCATGGCGGCCATTTTTACGCGCAGGGGGTGGTGCCCAAGCGTGGGCTGCGCATCGCCCGCATGATCGGCCACATCACCTACCTCAGCGACGACGTGATGAACGAGAAATTTGGCCGCCAGTTGCGGCATGCTGTGCTCGGGGCGGGCGCGGGTGATTACAAGTACAGCACGCAGGACGTGGAGTTCCAGATCGAGAGCTACCTGCGCTACCAGGGCGACAAGTTTGCCGAGTACTTTGACGCCAACACCTACCTGCTCATTACACGGGCGCTCGATTATTTTGACCCGGCCCGGGCCTTTGGTGGCGATCTGAGCCGAGCGCTGGCGCGCGCCACGGCCAAATTTTTACTGGTGAGCTTTTGTACCGATTGGCGATTTGCACCAGCACGCAGCCGCGAGATCGTGAAAGCCCTGCTCGACAACCGGCGCGACCTGAGCTATGCCGAGATCGATGCGCCACACGGTCATGACGCCTTTTTGCTCGATGACCCGCGCTACCTGGGCGTTGTTCGCTCTTATTTCGATAGCATTAGTCGGGAATTGGAGGGTGCGGCATGAGCGATGCGTTGACGATGGAGGCGCTGGCCCGGCTGGTGCCGGTCGGCTCCCGCGTGCTGGACCTGGGCTGCGGCGACGGCGCCATGCTGGACCATTTGCAACGCACCCGTGGCTGCACCGGCTACGGCATCGAGATTGACGACGCCAATGTGCTGGCCTGTGTGCAACGCGGCGTGAACGTGATCCAGCTGAACCTGGACGAGGGCTTGGCGCTGTTTGGCGACCAGAGCTTTGACGTTGTGCTGCAGATCGATACGTTGCAGCACCTGCGGAATGCCGAAACCATGTTGCGCGAGACCGCGCGCGTGGGCCGCATCGGCATCGTGGCTTTTCCCAACTTTGCCCACTGGCCCAACCGCCTGAGCGTGCTGCTCGGTCGCATGCCGGTGACCCGCCGTCTGCCCTACCAGTGGTACGACACGCCGAACATCCGGGTTGGCACGCTGGCGGATTTTGATGCCTTGGCCCGCAAGAATGGGCTGCTGATCCAAGACGCCTTTGGCTTGGAGCAGGGGCGCGTGCTACGCTGGATGCCCAACGCGCGGGCCTCGACCGCGGTTTTTGTTTTCACCCGCTGAGCCCTCCCAGGGGCCGGCAGACAACGGAGCTGAAAATGCCACTCCATCCTTACCTGCAACAACTGCTTGACGTGGCCGCCACGGCCGGTGTACCAACCTACCCAGAGATGGCCAGCATGGCCGTGGTGCGTGCCGCTGCAATGGCAGGCAACCCACCGCCGCCGCAACCGGTTTCTGTGGCGGCTGTGCGGGATGTGGCCATTCCAACCCGAGGCGGCCCGCTGCCAGCGCGCATTTACACCCCGCAGGGGCCTGGGCCACATTCGGCGCTGGTGTATTTTCATGGCGGTGGTTTTGTGGCCCTGGGACTGGATTCGCACGACGGTGTCTGCCGCTACCTGTGCGCTGGGTCGAGCAGCGTGGTGGTGTCGGTCGATTACCGGCTGGCACCGGAGCACCGTTTCCCGGCCGCCGCGGAAGACGCCCTGGATGCCACACGGTGGGTGGCGGACCAGGCACAGGCATTGGGCGTCGATGCCCGGCGCCTGGTGGTGGGTGGTGACAGCGCTGGCGGCTGCCTGGCCGCCGCCACGGCAATGCACTTGCGTGATGCTGGTGGCCCCGCACTGGCTGGGCAGCTGTTGCTGTACCCGGTTACCGATCATCCGTCTGGCACGCCCGACGCCTACCTACGTTTTGGCGCTGGCTTTGGCCTAACGGCACTGGCGATGCACTGGTTTTGGGACCAATACCTCGCAACGCCTGAGCAGGCTGCCGACCCGCTGGCCTCACCACTGCGTATGGTCAGCTGCGCTGGCCTACCGCCGGCTTATGTGATGGTGGCTGAATACGATGTGCTGCGTGACGAGGGCGAGGCCCTGGCCCGGCGGCTGGCCCAGGCCGGTGTGCCGCTGCGCGAGCGCTGCAGCGCCGGGATGAACCATGGCTTTCTCAAGCACGTGGGCCGGCTGCCCGAGGCGGAGGCAGAACTCGACGATGCCTGCCTGTGGCTGCGCCGGCTCAATGGCGTCGGTGAGTTGTCAGGCCCCTGACACTTTGCCGCCACCAGCCTCGGTTCGGTGGGTGTCATTTCTTCTTTTTGGCCGTGTCGTGTTTGCGCCAGTACTGAAACTCGGACTCGTTGATTTCCAGATCAACCTCCATCACGCGCATTTGCAGTCGCTCCTGCACCTGGGCCACTGCCAGGTTGTAAATGACCGGGCCGATTTCCTCGACAAAAAAGCCCAGCAACGCGCCAGCGCTGATGTTGCCGATCTTTTCATCCCTGTTTTCCAGAAAATAGCGTTCAATAGAGGCAATCGCCTGTTGCCGGGCCTCCTTCGGTATTTCAATGCTCATTTGATGAATCCCTCTGTAACAAAGACACGACGAGGCAGCAGTCTGCCATGGCACCGCCTGTTCGGCATCACGTCTTTCGAACTGGGTTGATGGTCCATGCAAAATCAACAAGAGGCGGCGGTCCTCGCCCCTAGCTGGGCCGAGGTCTTCTGGTTCTGGCTGAAGCTGGGCTTTATCAGCTTTGGCGGGCCAGCCGGGCAGATTGCCATCATGCACCGCCAACTGGTGGACGAAAAACGCTGGATCTCGGAAGCACGTTTTCTGCACGCGCTCAACTACTGCATGCTGTTGCCCGGCCCGGAGGCGCAGCAACTGGCCACCTACCTGGGCTGGCTGATGCACCGCACCTTGGGCGGCATCGTCGCCGGCCTGTTGTTTGTACTTCCTTCCTTGCTGCTGTTGATTGGCTTGAGCTGGGTCTATGTGGTTTACGGGCAGTTGCCCGCTGTGGCTGGCTTGCTCTACGGCATCAAGCCGGCGGTTGCGGCACTGGTGCTGCAGGCGGTGCACCGGGTGGGCAGCCGAACCCTGAAGACGCCGTCTCAAGCGCCTGTGCTGTGGGCTGTTGCCGTGATGAGTTTCGTCGCCATTGCGGTGTTTCAGGTGGCTTTCCCCTGGGTGGTGCTGACAGCGGCGCTGGTTGGCTGGCTGGGCCAACGCCTGGTCCCGGCCCAGTTTGCCCTTGCCGGCGGCCATGGCTCGGCCAAGCCGGCCGCCCAACACCGCGGCGCCTGGCTGGATGATCACACGCCCACGCCGCCCCATGCGCGCTACCGTCCGGCGCGGCTTGCCGCCGTGCTGCTGGCGGGGGCGGCGCTGTGGTTGCTGCCCATGGGTGTGCTGACGCTTTGGCAGGGCTGGCAGGGCCCGCTGACGCAAATGGCCTGGTTTTTTACCAGGGCCGCGCTGCTGACTTTTGGTGGCGCCTACGCGGTGCTGCCCTATGTCTACCAGGGCGCGGTGCAGCAGTTTGGCTGGCTCAGCGGGCCGCAGATGATGGACGGCCTGGCGTTGGGGGAGACCACCCCGGGCCCGCTGATCATGGTGGTCACCTTTGTGGGCTTTTTGGGCGGCTGGCACAAGGTGGTGCTGGGACCCGAGGCACTTGTGTTGGGCGCTGTGCTGGCGGCGGTGGTGGTGACCTGGTTCACTTTTTTGCCTTCTTTTGTTTTCATCCTGGCCGGTGGTCCGCTGGTGGAGTCGACCCACGGCCGGCTGCAGTTCACGGCACCGCTGACGGCCATCACCGCCGCCGTGGTTGGCGTGATCGCCAGTCTTGCTATTTTATTCATAGCACACATTGCTTATCCGACAGGGCCTAGAGCCGGATTTCTTATAAATTTGGATGCTGCGGCACTGGCATTGACTGCGCTGGCCGCATGGGCTCTGATGCGCCTGAAGTGGGGGGTGATGCCAGTCATTGCGGTCTGTGCGCTGATCGGCTTGGTACTGAAACTGGGCATAGCCCCCTAGGGCGGCGGGTTTAAGTCGGCTGGTGTTACGATATTATAATCACAACAGCTGTTCCATTTATTGCAACTCTATGGCGTCACTTGAACACACAGCGAATATTTTGCGGTGCTTCACCACGGGACGCTCTGAGCTGACGGTGACAGAATCCGCACGGCTCCTGGGCCTACCCAAGAGCACGATGTCACGTTTGCTGATGGCCATGCGAAACGCTGGACTCCTGGATGCGGTGGGTGGCGGCCGGGGCTATCGGCTGGGCGTGCTGATGCACGAGCTTGGCGAGGCGGTGCGTCAGACCCAGACTTTGAGCGCGCGGGCCAGCGCGGCCGTACGCCGGCTGTCGGACAGTTTGGGTCACACCGGTTATGTGTCTGCCCTGGTGGGCACGGACATGGTGGGCCTGGTGCACCATGTTGGTCAGAACCCGGTGCAGGTGGGTGTGCCCCTTGGTAGCCGGCTGCCGGTCGACGCCTGCGCGACGGGCCGTTCTCTGCTGGCGGCGCTGAGCGATGACGAGGTGCGCAGCCTGCTGGGCGGCCAGGTTTCCATGGCCTCCCCTCAGTCACCCCAGTCTTTTGACGAGTTGCTGCAGCGCTTAGCGCAGGTCCGCCATAACGGCTTTGCCGAGGCCAGCAATGAGACTGGCAAGGGTGTGGGCGCTTTGGCCGTCGCGGTGCAGGACAGCCACACCGGTCAGCGCTTGAGTCTGTGCATTACCTTTCCCATATCGGCCATGGACAAGCGCGAGCGCGGCAAAGCCATTGAACTATTGCAGCAGGAGCAAAAAAACCTTATGAGGAACGCTGAATGACCGCCACTGCAAACCCAGCTGGTCGCTGGCGCATCGGGTTTGACATCGGTGGAACTTTCACCGACTTCATCCTGTACGACCTGAGCCAGGGCCATGTCACCCTGCACAAACGCCTGACCACGCCGCACGACCCCTCCGAGGCCGCCCTGCTCGGCTTGCAGGAGCTGGTGGCGATGCGGCAGATTGCCTTGAGCGATGTGCACGAGATCATCCATGGCACCACCCTGGTCACCAATGCGGTGATCGAACGTCAAGGTGCGCCGCTGGGGCTGATCAGCACGGCCGGATTTCGGGACATCCTTGAAATGGGGACCGAACAGCGCTACGACATTTACGATTTGTTCCTGCGGTTTCCCGCCCCCTTGGTGCCGCGCCACCTGCGCCTTGAAGTGACCGAGCGTATGGACGCGCTCGGCCGGGTCATCACGCCATTGGATCCGAAAACCGTGGTGCAGGCGGCCCGCAATCTGGTTGGGGCTGGTTGCCAAGCGATTGCGGTGTCCCTGCTGCATGCCTATGCCAATCCGGCGCATGAGCGCGCCGTGGCTGCCTTGATCCGGCAGGAATTTCCTCAGGTTGAGGTCTCGCTGTCCTCCGACGTGGTGGCTGAGATGGGCGAGTACGCCCGCACCGTAACCACCTGCGCCAATGCCTATGTGCAGCCGTTGATGGCCGGGTATCTTGGGCGCTTGCAGTCGGCATTGCGGGCCTGCGGCTTCTTGGGCGAGTTGCGGCTGATGCATTCGGCGGGTGGTTTGGTCTCGGTCGAGACGGCACGTGCTTTCCCGATCCGGCTGTTGGAGAGCGGCCCGGCCGGTGGTGGGCTGGCCACGGCGCTGTTTGGGTCACTGGCCGGTAAGCCGGATGTGATTTCTTTCGACATGGGCGGCACCACCGCCAAGGCTTGCCTGATTGAGAACGGACGTGCCGAGATCGCACCGATGATGGAGGCGGCAAGGGTCAACCGTTTCACCCGCGGCTCGGGCCTGCCGATCAAGTCGGCCGTCATTGAGATGATTGAAATTGGCGCGGGCGGCGGCTCCATCGCGGCCATAGACGAGGTGGGTCTGCTCAAAGTTGGCCCGCGCTCTGCAGGTTCTGCGCCGGGTCCGGCCTGTTATGGCCAGGGTGGCGTTGAGCCAACCGTGACCGACGCCAATCTGGTGCTGGGTTATTACGACCCCGGTTTCTTTTTGGGTGGGCGAATGCAGCTGGATCTGGCGGCGGCGCAGCGGGCTATTGCCCGCGTGGCCGACCCCCTGGGCCTGACGGTGGAGCAGGCGGCGCTGGGGATCCACAAAGTGGTGGTGGAGAGCATGGCCGCAGCGGCACGGGTTCACCTGGTTGAAAAAGGCAAAGACCCGCGCCACTACGCGATGGTGGGTTTTGGTGGTGCCGGGCCGGCGCACGCGGTTGATGTAGCCCGCGCCATGGGCGTGCGCGAGGTCATTATTCCGCCCGCATCTGGTGCGGCCTCGGCCCTGGGTTTTCTGGCGGCGCCGCTGTCATTTGATGGCGTTCGGTCTTTGCGCATCGAATTCAGAGACGGGTTTGACGCGGTGGCGGTGAATGCGGTTCTGCAGGACCTGGAAGCCCAGGGTCGCCAGCGTCTGCGCGAGGCTGGCGTTCCTGACGGCGCGATCGTGGTCGAGCGCCAGGCCGACATGCGCCTGGTGGGTCAGATGCATGACATTGCGGTCAATCTGCCCGCCGGCGCGATTCAGGCGGCGACACTGCCCGCCATCCGGCAGGCCTTCAGCCAGACTTATGCAGCCCGCTATACCGAGGTGCTGGCTGGCGCCCGCATCGAGGCTGTCAATTTCAGGGTTCGCTGTGCAGGCCCAACCCCGCAGCTTTCGCTGCATGGCGCGGCAGGCGGTGGTGAAGTGGGGTTGCTGGTCAAGGGCCATCGACGCGCGGTGTTTGACCAAGGTGAGGCGATGACTCAGGTAATCGACCGGTATGCGCTGCGTGTGGGTGACCGCATTGACGGGCCAGCCATCATCGAAGAGCGTGAATCTACGGCCGTGTTGGCCCCCGGTGATGTGGCCACGATCGACGCCAACCTTAATTTGCGCATTGCTGTGGCGGCGACCCGGTCGATCGAGCCGGTGGTGCGCCAGGGCATGGACCGGGCCGAGGCGGTGGCGCGCATTCAGGCCGACCCGATTGGCCTGGAGATCATGTGGAGCCGCATGGTCAACGTGGTCGATGAGATGTGGCTGACTGTCTGCCGCACGGCCTTCTCTTTGGTGATCTCGGAGGCCCAGGACTTTGCCTGTGAGCTGCTCGACAGCACGGGCGAGACGCTGGCGCATTCACCGCGCGCCATGCCCGTGTTCAACCTGACCCTGCCTCGCGCGGTTAAGGCCTTGTTGGCGGCTTACCCGGCAGACACCCTGCAGCCCGGCGATGTGCTGATCACCAACGACCCCTGGCTGTGTGCCGGGCACCTGTTTGACGTAGCGGTGGTGACACCGGTGTTCCGCGATGGCGAATTGGTCGCCCTGATGGGTACGGTGGGCCATGTGTCTGATATTGGTGGCACCAAGGATTCGCTCAAGGCGCGCGAAATCTACGAGGAAGGGTTGCAGATTCCACCCATGAAAATGGTGGAAGCCGGGCGGCCCAATGAGACCCTGATGCGCCTGATCGCGCAAAACGTGCGCAATGGTGACCAGGTACTGGGTGACTTGCAGTCATTCGTCACGGCCAACAGCATTGGTGCTGAACGGGTGGTCTCCTTTATGGCCGACTACGGCATGGAAGATCTGGGCGCCCTGGCGGAGGTGGTGCAGGGCCTGTCGGAACGGGCCATGCGAGAGGCCATCCGTGCCCTGCCCGACGGCGAATACCGCTCGGTGGTCACCAACAACCCCTTGGGTCAGGTGCTGACTTACCCGGTCAAATTGACCATTAAGGGCGACACCATCGACATCGACTTTGACGGGGCGCCGCCGCAGCTTGCGCAAGGCGGGCTCAATTGCACCCTGAACTACACCGCAGCGCATGCCACTTACCCGCTCAAGTGCATGCTCACGCCGGCGGTGCGTGGCAACGCGGGCTGCTATCGCCCCTTCACAGTCAAAGCGCCGGAAGGCTCGGTGCTCAATTGCAGTTACCCGGCCTCGGTGAACTTGCGCACCCGCACCGGCTGGTATTTGGCGCCCAACATATTCAGAGCCCTGGCCAATGCTGCACCGCATCAGGTGCAATCTTTCACCGGTCTGGCGGTGGCGGCCAATATTTATGGCCAGGACACCACCGGACGCTTTTATTCCGACATGCTGTTCTGCGGAGGCGGCCAGGGCGGGTCTGCCCGCGGCGACGGCAATTCGACCTTGCTGTGGCCAACCTCCGCCGCGAACACCTCCATTGAGTTGATTGAAAGCCGTGCCCCGGTTGTGGTGCTTGAGAAGACCTATGTCACCGATTCGGGCGGCGCTGGCCGGCACCGTGGTGGGCTCGGGCAGCGGGTGCGCTTGCGTAAACGCGACGACGATGGCCTGCCAACCCTGGTCTCGGTGTACCCTGAGGGGGTGAACAATCCCATCGACGGTCTTTTTGGCGGCCAACCAGGCGGCGGCTCCAGCGGTCGCGTGCTGGATGCTGCCGGCCACGAAGCCCTCAACTGTGGCACGGGCCAGTTAGTGGAATTGCGCCATCCGAATGAGGTCATCGAACTGGTGTTGGCGGGTGGCTCGGGGTATGGTGCCCCGCAAGAGCGCCAGCCGGCCGAACTTGCCCGCGACCAGCAACTGGGCTTGGTCAGCGCACAAGCCGCAAATCACGATTATGGGCAATCCCTGCCCGCCCCTGTCACCCCTGCTGCCGTCGCGACGGCGGTGGCGTTTTCCCACTGATTTTATTAACCATAAACAGGAGTTCTGCATGCGACCCAACCATCCCATCGAAGTCTCTCGCCGCCAGGTTCTGGGCGCGGCAGGTGTCAGCCTTGCCAGTCTGGTAATGCCGAGTCAAGCGTTTGCCCAGCAGGGCGGGCGCCGCGTGCTGGTGATTGCCGCCACGCAGGACATCCCCAATTTTGATCCCCATATCGCCACCGGTTACTCAGCCAGCTTTTTGCTCCGCAATGTTTACGATTCGCTGGTTCGGGTTGAGGGCAATCCTCCCAAGCCCGTGCCCTCGTTGGGCAGCTCCTGGACAGCGACGCCGGATGGCCGCAGCTACACCTTCAAGCTCAACACACTCGCCAAATTTCAAAACGGCAAAGCCGTTACCGCTGACGATGTGGTGTATTCCTTCAAGCGTGCGATCAGGCTGAACAAAGGCAATGCCTGGATGATTCAGGGTGTGGTTGGCCCCGACAGCGTGACGGCAGTCGATGCCAGCACCGTTCGCATTAACCTGCTCAAGCCTTTTGCCGCCTTTTTGCAGGTGTTGCCGTGGATCTGGGTCGTCTCTAAATCGGACGTTGAAGCCAATGCTGGCGCTGATGACGGGCAGACGTATTTGCGCACCCAGGTGGCTGGCTCTGGCGCCTTCAAGGTGCGCCGTGCTGAAGCCGGGAACCTGTATGAAATCGAACGTGTGGCGGACAGTTGGCACAAAGGGGGTGGCAACCTGACCGGGGTGATCTGGCGCATTGTGCGCGAGACGGCATCTCAGCGCCTGCTGATGCAGCGTGGTGAAGCCCACATCGCGGTGGACCTGACCAGCGAGGACATGGACGCCCTCAAGGACAAACCCGGCGTGATTCGGGTGATTGAGCCGGAGTACCGCACCTTTTCGATCAAGCTCAACACCCGTAACGGCCCGATGGCCGACCTGGAGTTGCGCAAGGCCGTCTCCTATGCCACCAATTACAAGGGCATTCTTGACGCCGCCGGTTACGCTGACCTGATGATCGGCCCTCTGCCCAACGGCATCCTGGGTCACAACCCGCAGTTGACGGCCTACCGCACCGACATGGCCAAGGCCAAGGAACACCTGGCAAAGTCCAAGTACCCGAACGGCGGTATCAAGCTCACCTTTGTTTATGTTACCGGCTTGGAGCAACAGCGCCGCTTTGGTCTGGTCATGCTGGACAGCCTGAAGCAACTCAATATTGAGCTCGACATGAAGCCCATGATCTGGCCCGACATGGTGGCCGCCTGCGCCTCGCCGCAAACCTTTCCTGATCTGTTCCCGGTGTACCAGACCGCTAACTATGGCGATCCGGACAACATCGCGTTTGCGGCGTACCACTCCTCGCGCAATGGCAACTGGCAGAACGCGGTGTATGCGAACCCGGAGGTCGATGCGCTGATCGAGCGCGGCCGAACCGAGTCCGATGAAGGCAGACGGATTGCGATCTACCGGGAGATGCAACAGAAGGTCATGGCCGATGCGCCCGATATCTTTGGCGTGCTGGAAAAACGCAAATTGGCCCTGCGCGACAACGTCAAGGGCTTTAATTTTGTGCCGGTGGCGTCCAATGCCATTGAGTGCTTTGGCCTGTCGTTGAGCTGATCCCAAGCGGCTCTGGCCGGCCTTTGGGCCGGCCAGTCGCCTGAACGCCATGATTCAGTTCCTGCTGCGACGATTGCTGCTGACCATCCCGGTTTTGCTGGGCCTGACAGCCCTGGTCTTCGTCATCGCCCGCCTGCTGCCGGGGGACCCGGTGGCATTGGCGGCAGGCCCGAATGCCACCGCCGCCGACATCGCCGCTTATGCCCGGGAGTTTGGCATGGACCGGCCCTTGTGGGCTCAGTACCTGAGCTACCTGGGCGGCCTGCTGCGGGGGGACTTTGGCGTCTCGATCTTTACCCGGCGCCCCGTGATTGAAGACCTCGCCGCTTACCTGCCGGCAACGCTCGAGCTCGTGGTTGCCGCCATGACCCTGGCCATGCTGGTGGGCATTCCTGCTGGCTTATGGGCTGCCGCCCAGCGCGACCGTTGGCCCGACTACCTGTCCCGCGTGGTGGCCTTGGGCGCCATTTCTATGCCGCGCTTTTTTCTGGGGCTGGTGCTGCAGTTGGTCTTTGCCATGGCCATGGGTTGGCTGCCGCTGGGTGGACGGTTCCCGATCACCGAAGACCTGCCCCTGCGGGTGACCGGCTTTTTGACCCTGGACGCGCTGATCGCAGGCGACGGCCATGCCTTCAAAGTGGCCTGCCAACATTTGCTCATGCCGGCGCTCGCCATGTCCTTGTCACCGCTGGCCACACTGATGCGCATGATGCGCGCCTCCACACTGGAGGTGCTGCAACAGGACTATGTGCTGACGGAGCGCGCGCTCGGTCTGCCGCAGCGTCTCATTCTGTTGAAGTACGTGGCTCGCAACGCGGTGTCGTCCACGCTGACCGTGACCGGTTTATATTTTGGCTGGCTGCTGGGCGGGACCGTGCTGGTGGAGACCATTTTTGACTGGCCCGGCCTGGGCCTGTACGCCACCAAGGCCGTGGTGACGCAGGACTTTATGCCCATTATTGGAGTGACACTGGTGATCGGCACTTTGTTTGTGGCGGCCAACCTGGTCATTGATTTGCTGTATGGCGTAATCAACCCCAAGGTGCGCCAACCATGACCACAGCGCTGAGTGCCCGCCGCGAAGCCTGGCGTCGTGCGGTCTACCGCTTTGGCCGCAGCGGCTTGTCCGTGACCGGACTGGTCCTGGTGCTGCTGCTGTTATTTCTCAGTGTTTTCGGGCCTTGGCTCGCGCCTTACCCCGAACACATCACCGGCAGTATCAGCACAGCATCGCGCTTTGGTGCTCCCTCGGCCAAACATTGGTTTGGAACCAATGAGATGGGTCAGGATGTGCTGTCCCTGGTGCTGGGTGGGGCGCGCGTCTCGGTGCTGGCCGGTTTGGCGGTGGTGCTGCTGGGCGCGGCGGTGGGTACCGTCGTGGGGGCGGTCGCCGGTTACGCGGGGGGTTGGACCGACGAGCTGCTGATGCGTTTGAGCGACCTTAAACTGACCATTCCCGGCCTGTTCCTGGCCATGGCAGTTGCTGCTGCACTGGGGCCGGGCATTGTCAATATGGTGATTGCCATCGCCTTGTCCTGGTGGCCAGGCTATGCCCGCTTGGTGCGAGGCGAGGTGATGGCCAAGAAAGAAGAGTTGTTTGTGACTGCGGCCCGGGCCGTCGGGGCGGGGCCGGGCCGTATTGTGTTTCGTCATATCTTGCCCAATGTGATGACGCCCGTCATCGTGAAAATGTCGCTGGACATGGGCTTTGCCATTCTGACGGTGGCCTCGCTGGGTTTTATCGGCATTGGCGTCAAACCGCCTATGCCCGAGTGGGGTTTGTTGTTGTCGGTTGCTCGCAGCTACATGCCGGATTTTTGGTGGACTGCCATTTTTCCAGGACTGGCCATTTTTCTGGCTGTGTTTGGTTTCAATTTGCTCGGTGACGGCTTGCGCGACGTCTTTGACCCCCGCAGCAAACGCTAAGCCATGAACCTGCCTTTGTTAGAAATTCGCGACCTGCACCTCTGGATGCGCAGCTTTGAGGGCGAGGCCCATGTGCTCAATGGCATCGACCTGCAGGTGCAACGCGGAGAAATCTGGGGCGTGGTCGGTGAGACCGGTTGTGGCAAGTCGCTCACCGGCCTGTCGGTGTCACGTCTTGTGCCCACGCCGCCCGGACGCTACGGCAGCGGCCAAATCTTGCTGGATGGGCAGGACCTGCTGGCGCTTGACGAGAGTGCGGTGCGCGGCCTGCGCGGCCGTCGCATCGGCATGATTTTTCAGGATCCTACCACCAACCTGAACCCTTCCTTCCGTGTCAGCGAGCAATTGATCGATGTGGCGCTGGTGGCGGCGCAGCACAGCCCCGAAATCCTTGGTCTTCAGAAGGGTGCCTCTCAGCGGGCCAAACGCGCTGCCGCGCGCGCCCTGGCGGGGCAAATGCTGGTGAAGGTGCGCATTCCCAACGCCCTTGACCGGCTCGACGATTACCCGCACCAGTTCTCAGGCGGCATGCGCCAGAGGGTGCTGATCGCGATGGCCTTGATAGGGCGCCCCGACTTGCTGGTGGCCGATGAACCGACCACCGCCTTGGACGTATCGGTGCAGGCTCAAATCCTGATCCTGCTCAAGGAGATGGTGCAGGAGTTCAACATGGGCGTGTTGCTGATCACCCATAACCTGGGCGTGGTCGCCCAGACCTGCAGCCACGTGGCGGTGATGTACGCCGGCGCCATTGTCGAACGCGGGCTGGTGGCTGAGGTACTTGCGCGGCCGCGCCATCCTTACACCCGTGCCCTGCTGGCAGCCATGCCAACCCGGGAAACGCCTCGGGGTGGTCTGGAGGGGATTCCGGGCACTGTGCCCGACTTGATCGCGCCACCGCCGGGCTGTCGGTTTGCCCCTCGCTGTGGCCGGGCCAGCGCTGCTTGCCTGGAGCGCTCGCCCCGGCTGGTGCCGCTTGACACCGGGCATGAGGTGGCCTGTGTGCACCCCCTGCCTCAGGAAGGAGTGTGAGCCTTGTTACAGCTTGAGGGCGTCAGCAAAGTTTACCCAGGCAACCGGCGTGGCTGGTCCAGGGCCGCGCCCGTGGAGGCCTTGCGAGAGGTGTCTCTGACGGTGCAGAAGGGCGAAAGCTTCGGCCTGGTCGGCGAGTCGGGCTCTGGTAAGACCACGCTCACCCGCTGCATCCTGCAACTCGAAGCCCCGACCCAGGGCCGCATTCTGTTTGAAGGCGAAGACCTTGGCCGTTTAACGGCATCGGCCCTGCGGCAGCTGCGCGCGCGAATCCAGATTGTTTTTCAGGACCCGCAAGCCTCCCTCAACCCGCGCATGTCGGTGCACGACATCGTGACGGAGCCACTGGTCGTGCATCGGCGTGTCATGGGGCTGGACGCCCGGGCCCGCACCGAGCGCGCCGTGGAGCTGCTGCTCCTGGTTGGCTTGGGGCCACAGCATCTGCACCGCTTTCCCCATGAGTTTTCTGGGGGGCAGCGACAGCGCATCGGCATTGCGCGGGCTCTGACAACGCAGCCGTCGCTGCTGTTGCTCGATGAGCCCACCTCGGCGCTGGACATGTCGGTGCAAGCCCAGGTGCTCAATTTGCTGACCGACCTGCAAGCCCGGCTCGGTTTGACCTACTTGTTCATCAGCCATGATCTGGCGGTGATTCGTTATCTGTGCGACCGGGTCGCGCTGATCCATCAAGGCCGTATTGTGGAGCAGGGCACCCGAGACCAGATTTTTGATGCACCGCAAAACGACTACACGCGGCAGCTGCTGGCGGCCATGCCGGAAGTTCGATTCTGACCCCTACCCTCAGGACTTGGCATGAAAAAAATTGCAATCGGCGGCATGCGCCATGAGACCAATACCTTTGCCCCCACCAAGGCCGACTATGCGGCGTTTTCAGAAGGCGGCGCTGAACCTAGCCCGTTGGTGGGAGAGGCTTTGCTGCACACCTTGCAAGGCGCCAATGTGCCTGTGCAAGGGGCGATCGACAGTCTGCGGGCCAGCGGCTATGCCCTGGTGCCGCTGATCTGGGCGTCGGCGTCACCATCGGCACATGTGACGCAAGATGCTTTTGAACGCATCATTGGCCAGTTGGTGAAGCTGTTGGCGGAAGCCGGGCCGGTCGATGGCGTCTACCTGGACCTGCATGGCGCTATGGTGACTGAGCATTTCGATGATGGCGAGGGCGAAATCCTGCGGCGCGTTCGACAAGTGGTCGGCGAACGTGTACCGGTCGTGGCCAGCCTGGACTCGCATGCCAACATCACGCGTCAAATGGTGGCTCAGGCCGATGCCCTGACGGTTTTCCGAACCTACCCGCATGTGGACATGGCCGCCACAGGTGAGCGTGCCGTCGAGTTGCTGGACCGCATGTTGCGCACCGGCCAGCGCCCGGTCAAGGGCTTTCGCAGCTTTGACTATTTGACCTCGCTGCCCTCGCAGTGCACCCTGATTGAGCCCGCGCAACGCCTGTACCGGCAGCTGGCGCAGCTTCAGGAGCGCAGTGGCGTGTCGCTGGACTTTGCCACTGGCTTTCCCATGGCTGACTTGGCCGAGTGCGGCATGACGCTGCTGGCTTATGGCGTAGACGATGCGGCCACTCAGGCTGTGTTGCGCGAGATGGGCGACGCCATTGCCGCAGCCGAACCAGAGTTTTCGACCGACCTGCTGTCCCCCGATGAGGCGGTGCAGCGCGCCATGCAGCTCGGGGCGCCGGGTGCCCCCGTGGTGCTGGCCGACACGCAGGACAACCCTGGTGCCGGTGGTAATGGCGACACCACCGGCCTGCTGGAGGCTCTGGTGCGACACCGCCCACCCCACGCCGTTCTGGGGGTACTGATCGACCCTGCGAGTGCCGCGCAGGCGCATGCGGTCGGGTTGGGAGGTGTTGCCCCATTCTCCCTCGGCGCCATCTCGGGTCTGCCCGGGCAGCAGGCGTTCAAGGGGCGGTTTCGCGTCGAGTACCTCGCCGACGGGCGCCTCACGTGTACCGGTCCGATGTTTTACGGGTTAGCGCTGCAACTCGGGCCGATGGCTTGCTTGCGTGAAGAAGTCTCGGGCCTTAGGGTGGTGCTGGCCAGCCGAAAGTTCCAGGCGGCAGACCAGGCCTTGTTTCGTCACGTGGGTATCGAGCCGGTACAGCAGGCGCTGCTGGCACTGAAGAGTTCGGTGCATTTTCGTGCTGACTTTCAGGCCATGGCCCGTGCTGTGCTGGTGGTCAAGTCGCCTGGGCCAGCGCTGGCCGACCCGGCGGACTTCAACTGGCAAAAGCTACGGCCGGGCGTGCGTTTGCGGCCTTTAGGGCCAGTGCATCCCGTCCGCTGAGCGACCCGGCGAACCGTTGACAGTCGCCACACCACACCCAGGACCCTCACCATGCCCCCAAGCCCATCGGCCGCCTTGCCCACCACGCCCGCACTGGCCGAGGGCACCCGTTACCGGGTGCTGGGTGCGCTCAGCTTCTCGCACTTCCTCAACGACATGATGCAGTCGCTGATTTTGGCGATCTATCCCCAGCTCAAGGGCGACTTCAACCTGAGCTACACGCAAATCGGCATCATCACGCTGATGTTTCAACTCACGGCCTCGTTGTTGCAACCCTTAATTGGCTCCTACACCGACAAGCACCCGCAGCCACGCGCCTTATCCATCGGCATGGGTTTCACCCTGGTGGGTTTGCTGGTTCTGGCGGTGGCGCCAAACTACGCCATGGTGCTGGTGGCCGCGGCCCTGGTCGGCACCGGCTCAGCGATATTTCACCCCGAATCTTCCCGTATGGCGCGCCTGGCCTCGGGCGGTCGGCACGGTTTTGCCCAGTCGATCTTTCAGGTGGGTGGCAGTGCTGGCCAAGCCATGGGTCCGCTGGCAGCAGCCTGGGTCATCATCCCTCTTGGGCGGCCCAGCGTGGCAGGTTTTTCAGCTGCAGCTTTGATGGCGATGGCGGTGCTCTGGCAAGTCGGTAACTGGTACTTGGCGCATCGCGTGGCCAGCGCGGGCCGACCTGCCGCCCTGGTGAAGCCCTCACCGCTGCCGCCCAGGGTCGTGGTGTTTGCGATCAGCATCCTGATGACACTGGTGCTGTCCAAGAGTTTCTACATCACCAGCATCAACAGCTACTACACCTTTTACATGATCGACAAGTTTGGCATCACAGTGTCGGGCGCGCAGATGTACCTGTTTCTTTTCCTGGTCTCGGTGTCGGTAGGGACCCTGCTGGGCGGGCTGGTGACCGACCGGCTCGGCGTCAGACCGGTGATCTGGCTGTCCATTCTGGGTGCCGCGCCGTTCACCTTGATGTTGCCCTACGCCAGCCTGGGCTGGACCGCCGTCCTCACGGTGCTGATCGGCCTGATCACCGCCGCTTCTTTTTCCGCCATCATTGTGCTTGCCCAAGAGCTGATGCCGGGCCGAGTCGGCCTGGTGGCGGGTTTGTTTTTTGGGCTGTCTTTTGGTATCGGCGGGCTGGGTGCCGCGTTCCTCGGCTGGATCGCGGATCAGACCAGCATCCCCACGGTCTACCAGCTGTGCTCGTTCATCCCGCTGATCGGCCTGTTGACGGCGTTTTTGCCTAAGCTGCCAAACAGCAAAACAACATAAGCGGGCTGTACGCCAGAAATTTGGCTTCATCAGGCCTGTCCTTTTCCGTCATTCCCGCGAAGGCGGGAATCCAGTGGCCGCTTGGTCAGGGCCCAGCCCAAGCGCTGGCTGCGTTGAATGACGACAGCAAATCGTGCCTGGCCGAGAAGCCCAACTCGGCTTGAGCGCAGCGCACGTCAAAGGGCTGTGTGCGTTGGTAAGGGAAGCCGGCAAAGCCGGTGTCGGGCAGGGCCAGGTCGTCAAAAACGAGCTCGGGGCGCACCTTGCGCGCCGCCGCCACAAAATCTCCAAAGCTCGCCAACTGGCCGCTGCCGATGGTGTAAACCCGCGACGGCAAGGCCGTTGCATCGAGCGCGGCCACATTGGCGGCGGCGACGTCGCGCGCGTCGATGAAGTCATCACCACCCGACCACAGCAACAAGGGGTCGGTCACCGCCACCCGGCCATTGACGGCACCCTGGCCCAGCAGCGTTGCCAGCAAGCGGCCAGGCACCGAGTTGTTGGGCCCGGCCCACAGGCCCAGCACGGCCGAATATCTCAGGATGGCCACCGACAGGCCGAACTGGTCGGCGTAATGTTGGGTGAAATATTCTGCGGCCAGTTTGCTGGTGGCATACAGGCTGCCCGGGCGCTCACTGACCGCATGAAAGGCAAAGTCTTCAGCGACCGGACCGGCTTGCGGTCGGCGAAATGTCGGGTAGTACAGCGTGGTGGACGAGGCCAGCACAAAACGGCGCACGCCGCAGGCGCGGGCGGCTTCCAGCAGATTGACGGTACCGCCCAGGTTGACATCGGCGGCCAGCGTGGGCGTTTGGCGGATCGCCATGCTTAAAGCGGCAGCGGTGTGCACCACGGCGGTCACACCATGCTCCTGCAGCAGGGCCAACATGGCGGCTCGGTCGCAGACATTGCCGCTGACGACCGTGACTTGCTCCAGGGGCAACACCGAACCGATCATCACGGTCATCGGCTGCAAGTCCAGCAGCACCACCGGCTCGCCGCGCGCAGCCAGCAGCGCCGCGGTCTGGCAGCCTATCAGCCCGGCGCCGGTGATCAGCGTTGCCATGAGGCCTTCAGTCTTCGCTGAAAACTTGGTGGTAGACCCGGCCCTGGAACAGGCCCATCACGGCGCCGATCTGTTGCCGCACCGCCTGGCGTGTGGGGCTGGCCAGCGCCGCATTCATGGCGTCCAGGCTGTCAAAGTGCAAATCAAACACCATGTAGACCGGTGGCGTGCCCTCGTCGGCCTGCACCAGCCGGCGCAATTTGACCTGGCGGATGCCAGGGTAGGTGCCAATGGCGGCCAGCACCGGGCCGGCCATTTGGGCGTCGAATTGCTGGCGCTCGGCGGCCGGGATGCTGCCTTCCAAAATGGCGGAACGGACGATCATCGGGTGGTCTCCTGGGGTAGTTGGGGTGCCATCAGTCGTGCGGTGGCATCGCTGGTAGCCACCAGGTGTTGCGTCATCAGTGCCACTGCTTGGGCGGCGTCACGGCGCAGCACGGCATCCATCACGGCTTGGTGTTCGGCATTGACATCGCGCACCTGAGCCTGGCTCTCCAGGTGGTGCAGGATGCGGATTTTGCGGTAGCGCTCCGACTGGTCCACCAGCTGCCCGTGCAGCCGCAGCAGCCAGGGCGAGCCGCAACCCGCTACCAGCGCGTGGTGAAAGCTGCGGTGGCGCAGCTCCCAGAGGCTGGCGTCGGCCATGGCCGCCGGGTCGTTCGGCAGAGGGGTACGCGACAGGCGGTGAAAGGCCGCCACGATGTCACCCTCCCAGTCGGCACCGCCCAGTTGCATGGCCATGGGCAGCATGGTGGATTCAAGCGCAGTGCGAGCCACGGTCAAGTCGCGCAGTTCGGCCACAGACACTGGGGCCACGGCAAAGCCACGCTGGGCGTCGTTCACCACCATACCCTCTGCCGACAGGCGTTGCAGCGACTCGCGCAGGGGGCTTAGCCCCAAGCCATAGCGCGCCTGCAGGTCTTTGGTCCGCAGGCGCTCACCTGGCGCCAGCGTGCCACTCAGGATGTCCCGCCGCAGCAGGTCTTGCGCCTGGTTGGCCAGGGTTCGGGCGTTGGCCGCGTCGTCCTTAGCGGTGTGTGAGCTGTTTGCCATGCGTGTGCGGTGAGGTGAATAGTGGTTTATACCAAAACAAAAGACGTTTTATTTTATTCATAAATATATAATTTATGTTGACAATGATTATTTATGCTGAATAGAATGCGTTGTAAGCCCGTCGAATCGTATGTCGGGTCAACCATTGATGCCATGGAGCCCCGCCATATGTTTGCACTCGCTACCGTCGAATACCAGGGTCAGGCCCTGGGCTGCCTGGAGCTCGATGGCCGCTATTTCCCGCTGTCGGCCCTGGCTCAACGGGCCGGTTTGGCCGACCTGCCCGGCAGCGTGATCGGTCTGTTCGATGATTGGGCAACCCACGGCGCTCAATTGCCTGCACTGCTGCCCCATTGCCACGCTGCAGACGGCCTGTTGCCCGAGCAGGTGCGGGTGCTGGCGCCACTGCTTTACCCCGGCAAAATCTTGTGTGCCGGTGCCAATTACTTTGATCACCTGGCGGAAATGGGCATGCCCGGAGCCAAAAAAGAAGAGCAGCGCCTGTTTTTCTTCATGAAACCGCCGCGCAACGCCGTGGTCGGCCCGGGCGAGACCGTGCACATGCCCCTGGGCACCAAAGCGTTTGATTGGGAGATCGAACTTGCTGCCGTGATTGGCAAGACCGCGCGCAATGTGTCGGTAGCTGACGCCCTGTCGCACGTGGCTTGTTATACGGTGGCGATTGATTTTTCAGCGCGCGACCACAACCGCGCGCCCGAGACCTTTTACAAGCTCGACTGGGTGGCCGGCAAGGCCAACGACACCTGCTGCCCGCTAGGCCCCCGCCTGATTCCGGCCAGCGCCGTGGCCGACCCGCAAAACATGGGCCTCAAGCTGTGGGTGAATGGCGAGCTCAAACAGAACGGCCGCTCCAGCGACATGATTTTCTCAGTGGCCGAGCAGATCGCCACTGCTTCCCGCATCATGACACTGGACCCGGGCGATGTGCTGCTGACCGGCACGCCGGCCGGCGTGGGCTCGCCCAAGCAGACATTTCTTAGCGTGGGTGACCGGGTCGATGCCGAGATCGAGGGCATCGGCCGCCTGTCTGTCACGGTGCAGGCGCCGCGCTGAATATCTACGGTTTTTCAAAGGCGATAGACCCTGCCTTTTCATATGGGTCTCTGCAAATCCTAGGAGTTAGACCATGAGACGAACACTACTTGCCGCTGCCGTGGCTTTGGCCTCACTCAGCGTGCTGCCGATGGCCCTGGCCCAGACTGAGCTCCGAATTTCCAGTGCTGCACCGGATGTCTCACCGCTGTCGGATGCTTTTCGAGCCATCAAGGCCCGCATGGAGGCTAAGTTCCCCGGTGCCATCAAGGTGTCGGTGCATACGGGCAGCTCCCTATTTCGCCAGGGCACTGAGCTGCCAGCAATGCAGCGCGGCAACCTGGAAATGGCGACGCCGGTGATGCCTGAACTCGAGACGCAGGTGCCAGAGTACGGTGTCCTTGGTGCGGCATATCTGTTCAGGGATCGTGATCACATGATCAAGACCTTCCGCAGCGACATTGGCAAAGAATTTTTCAGTGCCGTCGAGTCGCGCATGGGGATCGTGATCCTGGACACTGGCTACATAGGAACCCGGACGGTGAACCTGCGCAGCGACAAGCCTATCCGGGTGCCTGCTGACCTCGCGGGCTTCAAAATGCGTATGCCACCTGGCCCAGCATTTCAGACCATTGCGCAAGCTTTGGGTGCAGTCTCGGTTGCCATGCCAGCTACTGAGATGTACCTAGCTCTCAAAACTGGTGCCATTGACGCGCATGACAACCCCACCAACATGACGCGCGACTGGAAGCTGCAAGAAGTCACATCACAGGTGGTACTGACCCGCCACTTGGTTCAGCCGCTATTCGTGGCTATTGCCAAACCGGTGTTCGACAAGCTGACGCCGGCTCAGCAGGCCGAACTGCGGGCCGCAACGCTAGAAGCCATTGATATCCAGATTGGAAAGTCAGCCAAGGATGAACTCGATGCGCTGGAAACCTTCAAGGCGGCAAAACTTAAGATCGTCGAGCCTGACGTGGCAGCCTTTCGCACAGCAGTCCGGGACCAGTACAAAAAATCTGGTATGTCGGATAAATGGAAGCCGGGACTGATGGAACGAGTGGATGCTATCCGCTGATTGATGCACTGCGGCACTTTGAAGACGTCTTGAAGCGGCCATAAAGCACGTGATGTTCCTGCCCAGCAGATCGCCAATGCATACAAATCTGGACCGACAGTATTACTGCGGTCAGGACCTGACACGTGCTCAATCCATTGGAGATTTGCGAGCTATGGCGCTCCACCGTTTGCCTCGCGTCAACGCCGAGTACTTAGAAGGAGGTGCCGAGGATGAACGCTCACTAGTGGCCAATCGACAA
The DNA here is from genome assembly GCA_040400795.1 of Rhodoferax sp. GTDB lineage: Bacteria > Pseudomonadota > Gammaproteobacteria > Burkholderiales > Burkholderiaceae_C > Rhodoferax. Next base: position 29,690 of record JBBAPO010000025.1, on the reverse strand, counting down.
GCCTTCGACGAAATCGAATTTCAGCCCCGTGTGTTGAGGGACGTTTCGCATATCGATTTGCAGCGGACCATCCTCGGAGCGACCAGCTCGCTGCCCTTCGCGATCGCGCCCACCGGATTTAATGGCCTTTTGTGGCACCGGGGCGACTTGGCGCTGGCAAGGGCTGCGGCTTTTAAGGGCATTGCATTTGCCCAGAGCACGGTCTCCAATGCCACGATCGCCGATGTGGCTGTTACCCCCGGGTTGCGACACTGGTTTCAGCTCTACCTTTATGCGGAGGATCCTGTTTGGGAACGATTGCTGCAGCAGGCCGCCACAGCTGGATGTGAGGCGATCATCTTGACCGTTGATTCGCCCGTGCTTGGCAACCGAGAATGGGACCGTCGCAACTATCAGTCCGGCTTCACGCCCACGTTCTATAGCAAGCTGGACATGCTTCATCATTGCCGGTGGATGTGGCAGGTGCTCAGGCATGGCATCCCTAGCTTTCCGAATTTGGAGCAATTCGTTCCTGGGCAAGATCGCAGTTTGTACGCTGTCGCGCGCTGGGCCCTGGCCAACCAACGACCGCAGACGGATTGGACCACCGTTGCAAGAATCCGGAAAGCCTGGCCAGGCAAGCTCATCTTAAAAGGTGTGGCCAACATGGCCGACGTTCGCGCTGCCATGGATGCGGGTCTTGATGGCGTGGTCCTGTCCAATCACGGTGGCCGACAACTTGATCGGTCAGCGGTACCACTACGCCTTGTGCGCCAAGCGCGGGCGACTGTGAGCTCGGGTTTTGCCCTGCTTGTGGACTCCGGCTTTCGCCGTGGCACGGACATCGTACAGGCGTTGGCACTGGGGGCAGATGCCGTATTGCTCGGGCGCGCCATGTTGTACGGCCTCGCCGCTGGCGGAGAGGCCGGCGTGCAGCGCGCCATTGATATCCTCGCGGCCGAAATATCCCGCACCCTCGCACTTCTGGGTCTACGCAGCGTCGATGAACTATCTCCAGAGGTGTTTGCGTGATCCTAAAACCGCGGACATTGATAGCTTACCTATCCGCGTGCTGGCACTGTGCTCGCACTACACCGTTTTCAGGGCCAAAGACCCGGCCACTATTGGGTCACCATTAATTTACCAGGAGTCAGACCATGAGACGAACACTACTTGCCGCTGCCGTGGCTTTGGCCTCACTCAGCGTGCTGCCAATGGCCCAAGCCCAGACCGAGATACGCGTGTCTACGGCCGCGCCGGACAATGCCCCGCTGTCGGACGCCTTCCGCATGATCAAGGCGCGTATGGAGGCCAAGTTTCCCGGGGCCATCAAGGTGTCCTTGCACACCGCCAGCGCGCTGTTCCGCCAGGGCACCGAGCTGCCAGCCATGCAGCGCGGCAACCTGGAGATGGCCAGCCCGGTCACCTTCGAGATCGAAGCCCAGTTGCCCGAGTATGGTGTGTTCAGCGCGGCCTACCTGTTCCGCGACGCCGACCACCTGATCAAGACCTTTCGCAGCGACATCGGCAAGGAATACTACGATGAAGTGGCGGCCAAGGTCGGCCTGGTGATCCTGGACACGGCTTACCTAGGCACGCGCACGATCAACCTGACCAACGACAAGAAGATCGAAAAGCCCTCTGACCTGGCCGGCACCAAGATGCGCATGCCGCCTGGTGCGTCGTTTCAGGTGCTGGCCAAGGCGCTGGGCACCACGCCCGTGTCCATGCCCATCACCGAGGTCTATCTGGCTCTGAAGACGGGCGCCATTGATGCGCAGGACAACCCGACCAATATGACGCGTGACTGGAAGTTTCATGAGGTGACCAAGCAGGTGGTGCTGACCAAGCACCTGGTGCAGCCGGTGTTCCTGGCCATCGCCAAGCCTTTTTTTGACAAGCTCACACCGGCCCAACAGGCTGAGTTGCGGGCGGCTGCCCGGGAAGCGGCTGACATGCAGATCGCCAAGACTCTGCTGGATGAGAAGGCTGCGTTGGACACCTTCCGCGCCGCCAACATCCGCATCAGCGAACCTGATGCGGCTGCGTTTCGCACCGTAGTGCTCAAGGAATATGACAACTCCGGCATGGCATCCAAATGGAAACCAGGCCTGCTGGCCCGGATTCAGGCTGTGAAATAAGCTGTAGCAACTGAGCGCATCACACCATGCCAACCCCCAATTTACCCTGGTACAAGCGGCTGGCCGAAGCCGTGTCAACCCTCAGTATGGGGGTGGTGTTCAGCCTGTTCATCTACGGGGTGGGCATGCGCTATCTGCTGAACCGGCCCATCAGCTGGACCGATGAGGCGGTGACCGTGTTGATGGTGTGGTCAGTGCTCTGGACTGGCGCCTTTGTGCTGCGATGGTCGGAGCACAGCTCGTTTGACATTGTTTTTGTTAACCTGGCGCCCAAGCGACAGCGCCTGATGTTGTTGGTCGGCAATTTGGCCTTCGTGATCCTGATGTTCGCCGCTTTGCCCGGCATGGTGGACTACACCCTGTTCCTTTGGCGTGAAAAGACCGACATGCTGGAGATGCGGCTGGACTTTGTTTACGCGATTTTCCCCATCTTCTTCATCGCCATCGTCGTGCGTCAGTTGTTGAGCCTGTGGCGCCTGATGTCGCCGCGCTGGCCCGCTGAGCTGGCGCGCTGGACCGGTGATGACCGGGAGCAGGCGCCATGACGCCGGGCTTGTACGCCCTGCTGGGCGCAGTGCTGTTTGGTGCCCTGATGCGCCTTCCTTTGGCGCTGGTGATGTTTGGCGGTGGCGCTGTCTACCTGTTTGTGACGCGGCAGGATGTGGGTCTGCTGGTGGGCCAGGTGATGGGCCAGATGACGGCCATGTACGTGCTGGTGGCCATTCCGATGTTCATCCTGGCGGCCAACATCATGAACGCCGCCTCCATCAGCGACCGGCTGTGGGCGATGGCCAATGCGCTGGTCGGTCGGTTCCGCGGTGGCATGGGCCATGTGACGGTGTTGGTCAGCATGATTTTTTCCAGCATGAGCGGCAGCGCTATCACCGACGCCGCCGGCCCTGGCCTGGTGGCGGTGCGCATGATGCGCGAGATTGGCAAGTACCCGGCCGGGCTGGCTTGCGCCATCACCGCAGCGGCGGCCACCATTGCGCCCATCATCCCGCCATCCATCCCGCTGGTGATCTACGCGCTGATCTCCGGCGCTTCGATCGGCGCCCTGTTCCTGGCCGGGCTGGTGCCTGGCGTGCTGATGGGTGGCGCGCTGATGATCGCCATCTGGCTGATTGCCAAGCGGCGCAATATTCCGGCAGCCGAGCATGTGCCAGTGTCCCAATTGCCGGGCGTGATGTTCCGTGCCGCGCCCTCGCTCACCTTGCCGGTGGTGCTGCTGGGCGGCATCTGGTCGGGCGTTTTCTCGCCCACCGAGTCGTCTGCCGTGGCGGCGCTCTGGGCGCTGATCCTGGGCACGGTGCTGTACCGCAAAATCAAGGTCAGCACCTTGCGCGCCGTGTTTGCCGAATCGTCCCGCCAGACCGCCACCACCATGCTGCTGGTGGCCAGTGCCTATATCCTGAACTACGCCATTGCCAATGAGCGGCTGGCCGACGGCCTGGTCGCGGCCATCGCGTCCATGCAGCTCAGCCAAATGCAGTTCATGCTGGTGGTGAACCTGTTCTTTCTGGTGCTGGGCTGCTTTCTGGATGGCTCGGTGATGATGCTGGTGTTTGTGCCGCTGCTGATGCCCAGCGTGCGGGCCTTGGGCATTGACGTCACCTATTTCGGCATTGTGGTCACACTGAACTTCATGATTGGTCTGATCACACCCCCTTACGGTCTGTTGCTGTTCGTGATGTCCTCGCTGACCCGCGTGCCGCTGATCGAGATCATCCGCGAGGTCTGGCCCTTTGTGCTGACGCTAACCGTGCTGCTGCTGATCCTGACCTGGTTCCCGCAGATCATTTTGTTCTTGCCCCATGCTTTCGGCTACAAGTGATGCAGTGACCTTGGACCGCTTGCGCGCGGTTTGCCAGCCGCTGCTGGACCAGTCTGGCTTTATACCGGGCGCCGACGCCGACGAGCGCTACTGTACCGATTGGAGCCGTGCCCGCGGTCAGCCAATGGCCGTGCTGCGGCCCCGCAATACCGACGAGGTGTCGCGTCTGCTGACCGCGCTGCATGCCTTGCGCCAGCCCGTGGTGCTGCAGGGCGGCATGACCGGTCTGACGGGTGCCTGCGTCCCGCAGGCCGGCGAGGTGGTGTTGTCGTTGGAGCGACTGCGTGACATCGAAGAAATCGACACGGTGTCAGGCACAGTCACGGTGCAGGCCGGGGTGAGCCTGCAAGCCTTGCAGCAGGCGGTAGAAGCCCAGGGGCTGCTTTTTCCGGTGGACATCGGCAGCCGGGGAAGCTGCCAGATCGGTGGCATCATTGCCAACAATGCCGGTGGCAATCGGGTGCTGCGCTATGGCATGACGCGTCAATCGGTGCTGGGGCTGGAGGTGGTACTGGCCGATGGCACGGTGATCTCGCGCATGGGGAAAGTGCTCAAAGACAACGCCGGCTATGACCTCAAGCATGTTTTTATTGGCAGCGAGGGCAGTCTGGGCGTGATCACCCGCGCCCTGCTTGCCTTGCAACCGCTGCCGGTTAGCCGGCAGTCAGCGCTGGTGGCCGTGGAGGGCTTTGACGCCGTGACAGCCCTGCTGACCCAGTGCCGCAAGCGGCTGGGGCCGCGGTTGAGCAGTTTTGAGGTGATGTGGCGAGATTTCTTTGACATCAGCACCGGGCTCCTGAAGAAGGGTCGCCCAGGACTGAACCTGGTCGGTAGCCACGTGGTACTGGTCGAAGCCATGGGCATGGACCCTGAGCAGGACGATGCCCTGTTCGCGCAGACGCTAGGCTCGTTTCAGACCGACCACTCAGGTTGTGAGGTGATCCTGGCGCAGTCACTCACCGATGCACAAGACCTCTGGTCCATCCGTGAGGCCGCTGGCGAAGCCGCCCTTGTCGTGACACCCTGGGCCGGATTTGACGTCAGCCTGCCCTTGGCGCACATGGCGGCATGGGCTGACGAGGTGCGCACTCGCCTGCGCGGCATGGGCCTGACGCAGACGCAGACGTATGGGCACCTGGGCGACGGTAACCTGCATCTGGTGGTGGGCCTGGGGCCAGAGCCGACGCGCAAGGCCGAGGTCCACGAACTGGTCCACCGAACCGTGGGTGAACTGGGTGGCTCAATCTCCGGCGAGCACGGCATCGGCCTGGCCAAAAAAGCGCACCTGCACTATTGCCGCTCTGCGGCTGAAATCGGAATGATGAAACTAATGAAAACTTCTCTTGACCCACACGGTATCTTGAACCGCGGCCGGATCTTTGACCTGCCATGAGCAAGCCCACTGCATTTGTCACCGGCGCCGCGCAGGGCATAGGTCTGGCCACAGTGGCCCGCCTGGCGCGAGATGGCTTTCGGGTGGTTGCCATGGATCGCCATGCCGATCACCTGAACGCCGCAGTCACCGGCTTGAGGGCTACGGGTCTGGACGTTGTGGCGGCCGTGTGTGATGTCTGCGATCGTGCGTCGGTGGTGGCGGCTTTCGAGGGCCAGTCGCGCGTGGATGCGCTGGTCTGCGCTGCTGGCATCTACAACGATGCCCGGTTTCTGGACCTGACCGAGCAGGCCTTTCGCACCATGCTCGATGTCAACGTGGTGGGCACCTTCATCCCGGCGCAGGAGGCAGCGCGGCGCATGCAAGCCGGCGGGCGCATCGTCACCATTTCATCGCGCGGGGCTCTTGGCGGAACGCGTTTTGCCCATTACGTAGCCTCCAAGTCGGCGGTGATCGGCCTGACCCGGGCCATGGCCATGGAGCTGCGTGAGCGCCAGATCGCGGTCAATTCGGTGGCGCCTGGCTTTACCGACACACCCATGACCCGCTCCGCACCAGCAGAGATGTTCGCGGCCTGGGAGCAGCTCGAACCCGGTGGCCGGGCGGCCAGCCCGGACGTGATCGCCAATGCCATCGCCTTCCTGGCCGCGCCATCCACCCAATTTATTACCGGCCAAACGCTGTTCGTTGATGGCGGCAAGTCCTTGGGTGGCTTGGGGATCTAGGGCGCCTTCATGCCGGCCTGACGTCAGTCCAGTTTGACCTTCATCGCACGCACCAGGGGAACCCATGTTTCGTACTCGGCCTTCATAAAGGCCTCGACCTGGCTGCGGCTCATTGCCGGATAGGGCACAACGCCTGCTTCGTCGATTTGCCGCTGGTTGGCCGGATCTGCCATCGCCTTGTTGACCGAAGTGTTCAGCCGTTCCAGGATCGCTGTTGGCGTGCCGGCTGGTGCCCAAATCGCGTTCCAGGAATAGGCCCGGTAGCCCTTGAGGCCAGCCTCGTCAAATGTAGGGATGTCGGGCAGGGTTTTCATCCGCTTCGGCACCGCCACCGCGATGGCGTTCAGGCGACCCGCCTTGATCAGGGGGTTCACCACCGACGGCGCGTCCATGGCAAAGGACACCATGCCCGCGATAAGGTCGGTCATAGCGGGGGCAGTGCCTTTGTAGGGCACGTGCTGCACCTCGACACCGGCCATGCTCGCAAACAGGTGGCAGGCGATGTGGCTGGACGTGCCGTTGCCGGCGGATGCGTAATTGGCGCGAGCCGGCTGGGCTTTGAGCTGGCGCAGCAGCTCAGGCAGTGTGCGGATGCCGCTGCTGCTGGGCACCACCAGCACCAGGGGAACTTCGATGGTCAAGGCGACCGGCAGCAGGTCTTTGACCGGGTCGTAGGGCAACTTGCTGTACAGGCCGACGTTGAGCGCGTAAGTGGACAGCGTGCTGTATGCGAGGGTGTAGCCATCGGGTGCGGCCTTGGCCACCATGTCGACGCCGATGTTGCCACCGGCACCCGCCTTGTTATCAATCACCACAGGCTGGCGCAGGTCTTCGGCCATGGTCTTGGCCAAGATGCGCGCGATGATGTCCGTGTTGCCACCGGCTGGGAACGGCACCACCAGCTTGACGGTTTGCCCGGGGTAAGGCCCATCGGCATGTGCCAGCATAGGGGCCAGAGGCGCTAAGGGCACTAAAGGCGCAATGAGCGCCGCCTTGACCAGAGTCCGGCGGGACGAGGAGGCGGGGGCAGTTTTCAGCATGGTCAGTCCTTTTTAGTTACAAAACGTGGGTTGATGCTTGGGTTTTCAGGCATTCGCATCGGTGTGCGCTCAGCTTAAGCCGGACAGCATGCCTGTCCAAAAATCGAGACGGGGCTGGAGGCAAGACAGCAGGAAATGCTCATGCAGCGCATGGGCCCCATCGCCGGCCACGCCCAGCCCATCCAGCGTGGGCACTCCCATCGCTGCCGTGAAGTTACCGTCGCTGCCACCACCGGTCATCGGCGCCTCTACCAGCGCAAAACCGGCTGCAGCCGCGTGCTGCTGCGCCTGGGCCAGCAACTGCGCCGTGCCAGTGCTGCGTTCAAAGGGCGGCCGATTGATCCAGGCCTCGATGTTCAGGCGGACGTCGGCCGTGGCCGGTTTCAGTGCCAGCACCCGGGCCTGCATCTCATTGGCCAGCGCCAAGGTTGGCACGCGAAATTCGCCGACCAGAGAAGCCTGCTCGGGGACCACATTGACCGCGGTACCGCCCGTGACACGACCCACATTGACCGTGATGCCCTGGGCGTAATCGGTCATGGCTTCCAGGGCCAGCACCTGGTGGGCCAGTTCCCGGATGGCATTGCGGCCCATGGCATGCTGGAGTCCGGCATGGGCGCTACAGCCGAAAACACCCAGCCGAACCGCGCCAATGCCCTTGCGTGCGGTGACACAGTGGCCACCCGCGCGCGCCGGCTCAGCCACCAGGGCATAACGCGCCTTAGCTGCCGCGCGCTCGATCTCTGGGCGAGAGGCTGGGCTACCGATCTCTTCGTCCGGCACGAACAGCATGTCCACCGGCAATGGCGTATCCCCGCGCGCCGTGACCCGCTTCAGCGCCTCCAAGGCAACGCAGGCACCGGCCTTCATGTCGTAGCTGCCGGGACCGAAGACCCGGTCTCCCTCGATTCTGAATGGGTTGCGCGTCAGCATGCCGACCGGGTGAACCGTGTCCAGATGCGCCAGCACCAGAATGCCAGGTCGTGCGTCTGCGGGACTGCGGTTGCTGACGATCAGCAGCGGGCCGCTGGAGGCACTGACCTCTCGCAAGTCGGCCGTCAGACCGCTGGCCATTGCGTCGGAGGCCACCATCCGCATCAGGCCGGCGACGGCAGCCTGGTCATGCGACGGTGTCTCCATCTCGATCCAGCTCCGGATTTTGCGCAGCAGGTCGCTGGTCACGTCTGTTCCAGTCGTCATAGGGGGATCCGTCGGTTGATGCCATTGCCGCCATCCGCCGACAGGATCTCGCCGGTGATGAAGGCCGCCGCCTCTGAGCACAAGAAAGCCACCACGCCCGTCACTTCACCTGGCTGCGCCAACCGGCGCAAGGGCACAGTGTTGCCGACCCTTTGAAGGTGCTTGTTTGGCATGCCGTTCATGGTGTCATGGCGCAACCCTGGCCGCACTGCGTTGACCCGTACCCCGTCCGGGCCCAGTCGTACCGCGAAGGCGCGTGTCAGTTGCTCCAGGGCCGCCTTGGAGGCACCATAAACAGCCCCGTTTTCACGCACCACGCTGGCCGCACCTGACGATATATTGCAAATGGCCCCCGAGCCGCGTTGGGCCATGGCGGCACCAATGCGCTGCATCAGGCGAAAGGGCGTGCGCAGGTTCACGCCCAGAATGTCATCCCAGGTCTGTATCGATGTGTCGAGTAAGTCGACAAAAGGGAATAGCCCGGCGTTGTTGATCAGTACGTTGGGCGTTCCGAGTGCCAGCAGCCGGTCTATCAGCGACTCAGTGCCGGCGGCTTCGCGCAGGTCAGCCTGCAAGTAGTGAAACGAGCCGTCTGGCAGGCCTGGTAGCGCGGCCATCTGGGGGGCCAGGTCGCTCAGCACGAGCCGGGCTCCCAGCTTATGAAATGTTTGGGCGAGGTCCTGACCGTAAGCGCCACAGGCACCGGTGATGGCCACGGTTTGCCCGGCAAACGACGGCGCTTGGGGTTCCTTGGTCGTGTTCGTGGCTATGGTCGTGGTTATGGTCATGTTGGGGGCGACAAGGCGGCAACTTCGTTGGCAAAGGACAGCAAATTGGCGCGGTCGATGGTGCGGGTACCTTGTTCCACCTCCTGGATCAGCCGGATCAGGATTTGCGTCACGGGCGCCTGCAAACCCTGAGCCTCGGCCACGCGGACGATCTCTGCGATCTGGCTGTCGACCTCGGTCTTGCGCTTGCGCACGGCCAGATCGCGCCAGACCCCGCTGCGCTGCTTACTCGAGCGGCGGTAGTGATCGGCCATATTTGCCAGGGCGACTGCGGCTTGTGGGGCACCGGCTTCACCGCTGAACGCCGCCGGATCGAAGCCGTCAAACCCGACCGGCGTGACCCCGGCCCCCAGGGCGATCCCGGTCACCTCGCGAGCCAAGGCGGCCAGCACAGCTTGGTGTTGCGGGTCAGCCAGTGTTTCGCTCATGGTCTCATTGGCCAGCGCCGTCGCGAACAACAGGCTGCCATAAGCGAGCTTGCTCCATTTGTAGCCCCAGACGTCGGCCACCGCCTGCGTGTCGGTATCGAACACCTGCAGCAATTGGGCCAGTGACTGCACCCGCGGGCTCAGGCCGGGCGACATCTCGCCGATTTTGATTGCGCCGCGATTGCCAAAGCTGATGCGCCCCGGCTCGAGGTAGTCGCCTGCGAAGTTGACACAAGCGCCGATGGTTCGCTCGACACCGATCTGCGCGGCAATCTGTCGTTCGTTCAAGCCGTTCTGTAAGGACACCACCACGCCGGTTGCGCTCAGGTGCGGGGCCAGTTGCTTAGCGGCTGCTGCCGTGTGCTGAGCCTTGACAGCCAGCAAAATGCAGTCGAATTGACCGCTCAGCTCGGCTGGCGTCACGGCGTCAACCACCTGCTGAAACTGCGCCACCGGGCCTTCAATCTGCAGCCCGGTCGTGCGACTGGCCTCCACGTGCTCTGCAACGATGTCCACCAGTGTGACCGGCACCCCGCCGCGCGCCAGAAAGGCGGCCACACACCCTCCAATGGCGCCGCCGCCCCATACCAAAACGGGCCCGCGGGCGGACCAATGGCTTGGGCTGTATGAATCGATCGCCGGGGGAGAGTTCAAGATGCGCTAGTGATTTGTTGGTGCAAGTCTAGGACCCGCGCAGGCCGCCATCAAGCCACCGGGCAAGATAGTAGGTATAAACAACAGTAATATTGAAGGGTGAAACAACCCGATCTCAATCTGCTGATTTATCTTGATCTGTTGATCAAACATGGGAGCGTCACCCGGGTTGCCCAGGAACTGGGCGTCAGCCAGCCCGGGGTGAGTGCCGCGCTGCGGCGCTTGCGCGCGGTGCTGCAGGACCCGGTGCTGGTGCGGACCGGTGGCGGTATGGTGCCGACCGCCAAAGCACGGGCAGTTCAAGCCCAGGTGGCTGGCGCCTTGGGGCTGTGGGCACGGCTGGCCGATGGCGACATGGTGTTTGACCCGGCCCGCACCACCCGCAGCTACTCGCTGCTGGCGTCTGACTACATCCAGTTTTTGCTGCTGCCCGGTCTGGCCCGGGAAATGGCTCGGCAGGCCCCGCAGGCGACGCTCAGGGTCATCCCGCCCAATCCCTATCGCCGTCTTCAGATGCTGGTGGAGCGGGAGGCCGACTTCGCCATCGGCTATTACCACGAGGCGCCTGAAGAACTGCGCACGCGTCGCCTGTTCATTGAGCCGGTGATGTGCGTGATGCGCCGTGGTCACCCCGACGCGGCCTGTTTTGATCTGGAGGCTTTCGTGCGCAGCAGTCATGTGGGCGTCGCCTCGGTATCGCAGGGGTCTTACAGCGCGACGCTGGAGCGGGTGCTGGCTGAACGGGGAATTCAAAGGCGCTTGCCGATGATCCTGCCAAGCTACCTGGCAGTGCCGCACCTCTTGTTGGAGACTGACCATGTTGCAACGCTGCCGGCCAGTCTGGCGACCGCATTTGCCAGGCAACTCCCACTTCAGGTGGTGCCCAGTCCGATTGCCCTGCCGGCGCTCGACGTCTCCATCCTGTACCACGACAGTCAGCAGGACGATGCGGCACACCAATGGTTCCGGCAACTCGTGGTTGACGTCATCAGCGCCTCGGGCCTGGCCCGCACCGTTGACCAGGAACCGCCGATGCCTGCGACCCACTGACGCCCGCAAGCCGTCAGACCTGTCGTCAGCCCCGCCGGGCTGGCAGAATCAGTCCATGCCAAATTTTGCCGCCAACCTGTCCTTCCTGTACCAAGAGCTGCCCTTCATGGCGCGTTTTGCCGCTGCGGCGCGGGATGGCTTTCGGGCGGTGGAATACCTGTTTCCCTATGATTACCCGCTGGCGGAAATAACGGCCCAGCTGGAAGGCAACGGCCTGCAACAGGTGCTGTTCAACGCCCCGCCGGGCGACTGGGCAGCGGGCGAGCGCGGCCTGGCCTGCCTGACGGGGCGACAGTCTGAATTTCGAGCTGGTTTGGCGCAGGCCCTGGACTACGCCGCCGGACTGAGTTGCCCACGCATTCATGTGATGGCTGGCCTATTGCCGCCGGGCCAAACCCGGGAGGCGCTGCAAGACGTCTACCTGGACAACTTGCGTTGGGCCGCCGCTGCGGCAGCGCCTTACGGGGTGGCGCTGCTGATCGAGCCGATCAACCTGCGCGACATTCCGGGCTATTTTTTGAACCGGCAGGACCATGCCCATGAGTTACTGCAGATCGTCGGCGCGCCCAACCTCAAGGTGCAGATGGACCTGTACCACTGCCAGATTGTCGAAGGTGATGTCAGCATGAAGCTGCGCCAGTACCTCTCCACAGGCCGCGTTGGCCATATTCAGATCGCCAGCGTGCCAGCCCGCCACGAGCCCGACAAGGGCGAACTCAATTACACGCATCTGTTTGCCTTGCTGGATGAACTGGGTTACGACGGCTGGGTGGGCTGCGAATATCGACCCCGCCTGGGGGCGGTGCCTGGGGCGACATCGGCCGGGCTGGGCTGGATGAAGCCCTGGGCCCCGCGGCGGGTCTGACCAAACTTACTTTTTAACCTGAGGCTCACCATGTCGATATTGGTTAAACCCCTGCGCGGCGTCAAAGTCATCGAGTTTTGCCACGTCGCGGCCGGTCCGTTTTGCGGCATGTTGCTGTCAGATTTTGGTGCCGAGGTGACCAAGATCGAGTCACCCGAAGGCGATGCCATGCGCCAATGGCCGCCCTTGAGCGATGGCTTCAGCGAGAACTTTGCCGCACTCAACCGGGGCAAACAGTCGGTGGTGCTGGACCTGAAACAGCCTGCGCAGCGCGACTTGGCGCGCGCGCTGGTGCAGCAGGCCGATGTGCTGGTGGAAAACAACCGGCCCGGCGCCATGAGCCGGCTCGGCCTGGGCTGGGATTGGTTCGGCCCGCGCCAACCCGGGCTGATTTACTGCTCGATCTCAGCCTACGGCCAGGACGGTCCGCGCGGCGGCGAAGGCGGGTTCGATCTAACCATCCAGGCCAGCGCCGGCGTGATGAGCGTCACCGGCGAGCCCGGTGGCGCACCGGTTAAGGCCGGCGTGCCGGTGGTCGACTTCGCCGCCGGCCTGTATGCCGCCTTCAGCATTGCGGCTCTGCTGGTGCGGGTGCGCAGCGGCGGGCCGGGCGGCCAGCTCGACATCCCGATGTTCGCCACCACGCTGGCGATCTCGGCGCTGCAGACCAGCGAGTACTTTGGCACCGGCAAGAACCCGCAGCCACTCGGCTCGGCCCACCCGCGCAACGCGCCCTACCAGGCCTACGCGGCGGCGGACGGCTGGTTTGCGCTGGCAGCCGGCAACAACAAGCTGTGGCAACAGGTGTGCGCCCTGACGCCAGCCACCGAACTGCTGGCTGACCCGCGCTTTCTCACGCCGACCCTGCGCGCGGCCAACCAGGCGGCGCTGACGGCGCTGCTGGCGCCGCTGTTTGCCCGGCACGACGTGGCCCATTGGCTGGGCTGCTTCGGCCCGGCCGGCATTCCCTGCGCCCCGATCAACGGCTATGCCGAGGCCTTGCAAGACCCGCAAGCCGCCCACCTGCGGCTGGTTCAGCCCATGACGCTGCCCAATGGCGTGCAGACGCGCACCGTGGGCTGCCCGGTCAAGCTCGACGGCGCGGTGCTGGCGGTGGACACGCGCCCGCCCGCGCTGGGCCAGCACACCGAGCCGGTGCTGGCGGCCTTGGCGCCATTGGCGACATTGGCGACATCATCGGAGGTTCAATCATGAGCGGACTTCAGATCCGGCCTCTTCAACCAAACCAGCCAACTGACGCAATAGCGCCGCTGCGCGAGCTGGTCACCGGGTTGACGGCCCTGGTGGGGGCGACGCAGGACGAGCCCCGTCTGCTGGCCGAGGGCCGGCCGCTGTTGGCACGCCTGCTGGCGCAGGACGACTGGCTGCCCGAGGCCTTTGCCGCGGTTCGGCCTGACCGCTACGCGCAGTACTTGCTGCACTGCGACCCGCTGGAGCGCTTTTGTGTCGTCAGCTTCGTCTGGGGCCCTGGGCATGGCACACCCGTGCATGACCACACGGTGTGGGGACTGGTGGGCATCTTGCGCGGGTCCGAGCGCTGCGAAGAGTACATACTGCAGGCCGGGCAGCCGGTGGCCACTGGAGGCCAACACCTGATGCAGCGCGGCGACATTGAGGCCGTCTCGCCCCGCGTGGGTGACTGGCACCGTGTCAGCCACGCCGGCGGCGATGCCGCCACGGTCAGTATCCATGTGTATGGCGCCAACATAGGCGCCGTGCGCCGGCACCGGTTGGACGCCACCGGGGCGACACTGCCGTTCGTGTCTGGCTACGACAACACCTTGCTGCCCAACTTGTGGGACCGCTCGGCTGCGGTCCGCGCCACATGCTGAGCACTGAGCACCAAGCGGGTGTCACCACCCTCACGCTCCAGCGCCCCGAGCGCGGTAACGCCCTGGGCCCCGACCTGGTGGAGGGCCTGATTAATGCGCTTGAGGCGGCCATCGCCGACCCGGCGGTCCACACCCTGGTGCTGCGAGGGGATGGACGACATTTTTGCACCGGGCTTGATTTGACTGACCTGGCCACCCTCTCGGATGGCGACCTGCTGCTGCGACTGGTGCGCATCGAGACCCTGCTGGCGCTGCTGTGGCATGCGCCCATTCGGACCGTGGCGCTGGCCCATGGCCGCACCTGGGGCGCCGGCGCTGATCTGTTCGCGGTGTGCGAGCAGCGCTTGGTTCACCCAGACACCACCCTGCGCTTTCCTGGTGCGCAATTTGGCATTGTGCTGGGCACCCGGCGTCTGGCCGAGCGCATTGGCGTGGATGCCGCGCGAGCACTGGTGCTCGAAGGCGGGGAGCTTGATGCGCCGCAGGCCCTGGCGCTCGGGTTGGCCACTCAGCGGGTCGATACCGGCGTTGATACCGCCTCCCAAATCCTGATCCGCCTAGCGCCGCCACTCCCGGACCCCGCCACAGCGCGCGCCATTCGAAGCGCCACCCGAGCTGACTGCCGCGACACTGATTTAGCCGCACTGGTGCGCTCGGCGGCCCAGCCCGGCTTGCAGTCGCGCATCACCGCTTACCGCGCTCGCCTGCTGGCCGGCGTGGCATGATGCTGGCTGGTTTTGCCCTAGCCCCCAAGGAGATCGCCATGAATGCCAGAGTTCCCCCATCCGCCCTGAACGCCGCACAGGCGCTCACCCAGGTTAGCCGCGCCTGGGACGAGCAGATCGTGCCGCAGCTGACCGACTACATTGGCATCCCAGCCAAATCACCGATGTTCGATGCCGACTGGGCCAAGCACGGCTACATCGACACCGTGATGCGCAACACGGCAGCCTGGGTTGGGGCGCAAAAGGTCGAAGGCCTGACGCTGGAGATCATCCGCATGGACGGTCGCACACCCCTAATGTTTTTTGAGGTGGCGGCCAGCAGTGGTGCCGCCGGCGGGCCGGCTGCAGTCAGCCAGCAGACCGTGCTGATGTACGGCCACCTGGACAAGCAGCCCGAGTTTTCTGGCTGGCGCAATGACCTCGGCCCCTGGACGCCCAAGTACGAGGACGGCAAACTCTACGGCCGCGGCAGTGCCGACGACGGTTACGCAGCCTACGCCAGCATTGCCGCCATCCAGGCGCTCAAAAGCCAGAACGTGGCGCACCCGCGCATCGTTGGCCTGATTGAAACCTGCGAGGAAAGCGGCTCGCCCGACCTGCTGCCCTACATCGACATCCTGCGCCCGCGGCTGGGCGACGTGGCGCTGGTGATCTGCCTGGATTCTGGTGCCGGCAATTACGACCAGCTTTGGCTCACCACCAGCCTGCGCGGTATGGCAGCCGGCACCCTGAAGGTGGAGGTGCTGACTGAGGGCGTGCATTCGGGCGATGCCAGCGGCCTGGTGCCGTCGAGCTTTCGCATCATGCGCCAGGTGCTGGACCGGCTTGAAGACAGTGCCACAGGCCGGCTTTTGCCAGGCAGCTTCCATTGCGAAGTGCCGGCCGACCGGTTGGCGCAGGCGCAGGCCACAGCCGCCATCCTGGGCGACGAGGTCTACAAACGCTTCCCCTGGGCGCATTACGACTGTGGCGGCTCGATGCAGTCGATGCTGCCCACCACCACCGACCCGGTACAGGCCCTGCTCAATCGCACCTGGACGCCCACCCTCAGCGTCACCGGCGCCGACGGTTTCCCTGAGCTGAAAAACGCCGGCAATGTGCTGCGGCCCTACACCGCCTTCAAGCTCAGTCTTCGTTTGCCGCCACTGGTGGAAGCTGCCAGCGCGGTGCAGCAGCTCAAGGCGCTGCTGGAAGACAACGCGCCCTACCAGGCGCGCGTGACCTTTGAGGCGGCGAGTTCGGCCACCGGCTGGAACGCACCGGCCATCACGCCCTGGTTCGAGCAGGCGCTGCAGTCGGCTTCGCAAGCGCATTTTGGCGCGCCCTGCGGTTACATCGGCCAGGGCGGTACCATCCCGCTGATGAGCATGCTGTCCAAGGGCTTCCCCAAGGCACAGATGATGGTCTGCGGTGTGCTCGGCCCCAAAAGCAACGCCCACGGCCCCAACGAGTTTCTGCAGGTGCCCTACGCCAAGAAACTCACGGCAGCGGTTGCCGAGGTGATCGCCCGCCTGCCATGAGCGCGGCCGCGTCGGCACTGGCCGGGCAGCGCTCGCAGTTGCAAGGCCTGGCCCTCTGTGACTGGCAACTGCCGGCGGGGCAAGCGGCGCGCGCCACGGTGCTGATCGTGCATGGGCTGGGCGAGCACATGGGCCGCTACGCGGCGCTGGCCCAAGCCCTCAATGCTTGGGGCTATGCCGTGCGCGCCTACGACCAGTACGGCCATGGCGCATCCCAAGGCCCACGCGGTGGCCTGCCGACGGCCACCCGGCTGCTCGACGACCTGGCGCTGGTGGTCGACCATACCCGTGCCACCGTGGCTGCTGGCCACCCCCTGCTACTGCTGGGCCACAGCATGGGCGGCCTGGTGGCCGCGCGCTTTGTCGCTCTGCAGCGGCGCCCGGTGGACGCGCTGGTGCTGTCCTCACCAGCGCTCGACCCCGGGTTGAACCCGGTTCAAAAGCTGCTGGCGGCGGTGCTGCCATCCCTGTTCCCTAACCTGCGGGTGGGCAATGGCCTGGACGCCCGGCTGATCTCTCACGACCCTGGGGTGGTTGCGGCCTATCGGAGCGACCCGCTGGTGCACGACCGCATTGCGGCGCGCCTGGCGCGTTTCATAGCCGAAGACAGCGCGGCGGTGCTGGCGGCAGCACCGGGCTGGACCCTGCCGACCCTGCTGCTGTACGCCGGTGCCGACAAGCTGGTCAACCCGGCTGGCAGCCTAGTCTTTGCGGCGGCTGCACCGGCGCAGGTGCTCAGCAGCCAGTGCTTTGAGCCCCTGTACCACGAGATTTTCAATGAGGCCGAGCCCGGCCGCAGCCAGGTGCTGGCGGCGCTGCGCGCCTGGCTGGACACCCGGTGCACGCCACCGATTTTCCTAGGAGCAAGCGCACATGGCCAAATTTCCTGAACGAGCCAAGGTTGTCATCATTGGCCAAGGGGGCATCGTGGGTGCCTCGGTGGCGCATCACCTGATCGAACGTGGCTGGGACAACATGGTCGGCATCGACAAATCCGCCATCCCCACCGATGTTGGGTCCACCGCGCACGCGTCTGATTTTTGCTTCAACACGATGCACGACCAGATGACGATCTTCACCACCAAGTACAGCATCGATTTTTACGACAAGCTGGGACGCTATGAGCGCATTGGCGGCTTGGAAGTGGCCCGAGTGGGGGATGACGAACGCATGCAGGAGCTCCAGCGCCGTGTGGCCTCGGGCAAGGCCTTTGGCAACCGGGTGGTGATGATCACCCCGGCCGAGGCCAAGGCTCGGTTCCCGCTGCTCGAAGAAAGCATGATCCAGGGCGCTCTCTGGGATCCGGACGCCGGCCTGGTCAAGCCGCGCTCGCAGATGGTGGCGGGCGAGCTGGTGGACGCCGCGGTGGCCTCGGGTAAGCTGGTGTCGTTTGCCAACACGGCGTGCACTGGCCTGCGCATCGAGAACGGCCGCATTCAGGGTGTGGAAACCACCAAGGGCT
Organism: Rhodoferax sp.; assembly: GCA_040400795.1. Classification (GTDB taxonomy): domain Bacteria; phylum Pseudomonadota; class Gammaproteobacteria; order Burkholderiales; family Burkholderiaceae_C; genus Rhodoferax. The sequence goes on along the minus strand of JBBAPO010000025.1, from coordinate 12,033 downwards.
ATATCGCTGCCGACCACGTGGTGGTGTGCGCCGGCCTGTGGGGGCGCCTGATTGCCGCGATGGCGGGTGAAGACCTGCCGATCATGCCGGTGGACCACCCGCTCACCTTTTTCAAGCCCTACCTGGAATTTGCCGGTACTGGCAAGGACATTGGCTACCCGCTGTTGCGTGACCAGGGCAACTCGGCCTACCTGCGCGACACCGGGGACCCGAAGACCCCCGAAGGTGGCCAGATCGAGTGGGGCTACTACGAGGAGAAAAATCCGCGCATGTGCCACCCGCGCGATTTGCTGGAAAAAGAAGAAGCACGGCTCTCGCCGTCGCAGCGTGACCTGGAGCTCGAGCAGATCATGGCGCCCTTGGAACGGGCGATCGAACTCACGCCCATCCTGGCCGAGCTGGGTTACGACGAGAAGTACTCTTTCAACGGCTTGTTGCAGGTCACCACCGACGGCAACCCCTCGATTGGTGAGTCGTCCAAGGTGCGCGGCCTCTGGTACGCCGAAGCCGTGTGGGTGAAAGACGCCCCCGGCGTCGGCAAGCTGGTGGCCGACTGGATGACTGACGGCACCACCCACATCGACCATGCTCGCATCGACGTGGCCCGCACCTACCCCTACCAGCAGGACGAGAAGTACATCCACGACCGCTGCTACGAGGGCGCCTTCAAGATCTACAACCCGCCGGTGCACAACCGCGAGCCTTACAGCGCCGGGCGGGGTATTTTCAAGAGCCCGTTCTACGAGCGCGAGAAGGCACTGGGCGCCTACTTCATGGAGCTGTCCGGCTGGGAGCGCGCCCATGGTTATGCCAGCAACGAGCACCTGCTCGCGGTCTACGGCGACAAGGTGCCAGTGCGTGCCAACGAGTGGGACAACCGCCACTTCTGGCGCGTGTCGAATGCCGAGCATCTCAAGATGTCGGAAGACGTGGGCATGGTCAATGTCTCGCACTTTGCCGAGATCGATGTGGAAGGCCCCGATGCGGCCGACCTGCTGGAGTACATCTGCGTGGCCAAGGTGGGCGGGGACACGCCGGTGGGCAAGGGTGTCTACACCCACTTCCTGGACGCCAAGGGTGGCGTGCGGGCTGACCTCACCGTCCTGCGCCTGGGGCAGGACCACTACCGTGTGGTCGACGGGGCCGATGCCGGCCACCGCGATCTGACCTGGATCCGCCGCATGGCGCAGGACCGGGGCGCCAAGGTCGAAGTGACCGACACCACCACGCACTACGGCTGCCTAGGCGTGTGGGGCCCCAACGCGCGCGCCACCATCCAAAAAATCGCCGACGAGCCTGAGGCCTGGACGCACGAGAACTTCCCGTTTGCGGCCCTGCGCAACCTGAAGATCGCAGGCGTGCCGGTGCTGGCCTTCCGCATCTCGTATGTGGGCGAGCAAGGCTGGGAACTGCACTTCAAGTACGAGGACGGCCTAGCCCTGTGGGATGCGCTGCACGCCCTGGGGGTCACCCCGGTGGGCGTGGAGACCTACGCCAACAGCCGACGTATGGAAAAGAGCCTGCGCCTGCAGAACGCCGACCTCCTGACCGAGTACAACCTGTTCGAGTGCGACCTGGCCCGGCCCAAGGTGAAGGCGGCTGATTTCCACGGCAAAGCCGCGCACCTGAAGTTCCGCGAGCGCGACCGCCAGCCTGCAACGCTGTGCACGCTGGTCATGACCAGCAACATTGACAGCCATGGTGTGGCGCGTTATCCCTTGGGCAACCTGCCGGTCATGGACCCCGCCACCGGCGCGACCCTGATCGACGCGCAAGGCCGGCGCTCGTTTACGACCAGCATCGCCTTCGGCCCGACGCTCGGCAAGAACATTGCCCTGGCCTGGCTGCCGCATGACTATTGCCAGATTGGACGCGAGTTACAGATCCAGTACTTTGGGGATGTCTATCCGGTTCAGGTCGCGGCGGTGGGTTACAAGTCGCTTTATGACCCGGAGAACATCAAGCCCCGGTCGTAAGGGGGTCATGGCAGCGCGGCCCCGCTGGCGCAGCTGCCGGAGACACCCGCGGTTCGTTCAGCCCTCAGCCATCAACCATCAGCCAGCCGCAGTAGCCGCATCAGCGCCGCGTCGCGGATGCCGAGCCGGTGCAGGTGTTCATGGGTCTGGCGCGCGTAGTCCAGTGTGCTGCCAAAGCGGCCACTGGCTTGGGCAAAAATCTGCTGGTAGCGCGCCGCCGGCAGCTCGCCGGTGTAATTGGGGCTCTGGCGTGGCAGGGTAAAGGCCAGCGCCCGCACCGGGCCGGTACTGGTCTGGCAGCGCAACCACTTGGGGTCATAAACGCCGGTCACCATTTCGCGCGGCCACAGCTGCCGCAGGGCTTGTTCTCCTTGCGCCTGCGCAATCCGGAACACGATACCCTGGCAGCTGCCGCCGCTGAGCAGCGCAAACACCAGCCCCGGGCAATCGGGTGTGCCGCGGTTGATGCGGCTCCACATCTTGAGCGCCCGGTGGTAGCCATGCAGCCTGGCCAGCCGCTGCTCGACCGCCTCAAACTCGGGCCGCCAGATCAGCGAGGCATAGCCAAATACCCAAAGGTCCTGCTCGCCGCCCCAGTCGCGCAGCGCCTGCGCCAGCATGGGCGCTGGGTCACGCAGCTGCAGTGGCAGGGTGCTCATACGGGGTCAGCCCGGGACTGATAGCGTTCAGGCTGGCCGAACCAGCAAGGCCGCCCGCTGTTGGTGGCGCACCAGCCAGAGCAGGCCGGCGCCGGTGAAGGCCAACGGCAGCAAGGAGCCCAAGTTGAGCAGCGCCCAACCCTGGGTGGTCACCAGCAGGCCGGAGCCAAAGGAGCTGAGCGCCATGACGGCAAAAACAAAGAAGTTCAGCGCGCCCTGCGCACGGTCTTTTTCTTCTGGAGCGTAGGTTTGCATTGACAGCGTGGTGCTGCCTGTGAACAGGAAGTTCCAGCCCACCCCAAGCAGGAACAGCGCCGCCACGAACTGGTGCAGATCCACCCCGGTCAGGGCGACGGCGATGCACAGCGCCATCAGCAGCACGCCAAGCCCCATGATGGGCAGCGTGCCAAACCTTTTGATCAGATGGCCTGTGAAGAAGCCGGGGGCAAACATGCCGATCACATGCCACTCCAACACCAGCGCGGTGTCGCCAAATGGCAGCCCGCACTGCTGCATGGCCAGCGGGGTAGCGGCCATCAGCAGGTTCATCACGCCATAGCCCAGCGCGCCAGCCCCCGCGGCCACCACAAACACAGGCTGGCGCATGATGACGCGCAGGGGGCGCCCGCCCGCGCCAGGTTTTTTGACCGGTGCTGGCGGAAAGTCGATCAGCGCCATGAGCAGCATTGACAGCAGTGCCACGCCAGCCAAGGCCAGGTAGGCGCCGGCAAAAGGGACTCCCAGCAGGGTGCGGGTGTGGTTGGCCAGGTTGGGGCCCACCACCGCACCCAATAAGCCACCGGCCATCACCAGCGACACTGCTTTTTCGCGCCAGGCCGGCGCCGCCAGCTCGGCGGCGGCAAACCGGTACAGGTTGCCATTGGCGCTGTAGTAGCCGGCCACCACGGTGGCGGCGCACAGCAGCCAAAAGTTTTTGTCAAACACCGCCCAGGCGCACAGCAAGCTTGACCCCAGCGCCACCAGCAGGCCGAGCTGGAACGAATGCTTGCGCCCGAACCGGGTCTGCGTGGCCGCCACCAGATTGGTCGACAAAGCCCCGCCGACCACATAGCCCATCACCGGCAGGGTGGCCATCCAGCCGAGCGGCGCCAGACTCAGGCCGACCAGGCCGTTGATGGCGATGAAGACCACGTTGTTGGTCAGGAACAGGCCTTGGCACAGGGCCAGCAGCCACAGCGGCCGGCTCATAAACCCGCCATCGTGTTCAGGCGCAGGGCGGCGGCGCGGCGATGGCCTTCCATGCCCTCGGTGGCACTTTGCCGGATCGCCGGTGGCGCCACTGCCTGCACCCCGGCCTGGTCCAACCACTGGTGGGTGGCGATCTTGACAAAGGAGCCCACCCACAGGCCGCCGGTGTAGCGGCCGGCCCGCATGGTGGGCAGCGTGTGGTTGGTGCCGCAGCACTTGTCAGAGTACACCACGCTGGCGCGGGTGCCGATGAACAGCGAGCCGTAGTTGCGCAGCTTGAGCGCCATGGCCTGCGGCTCTGCGGTGTGCACCTGCAGGTGCTCGGCGGCAATAAAGTCGGCGTAGGCAATCAGCGTGGCCTCGTCCGGCACCAGCGCAATCTCGCCAAAATCGCGCCAGGCCGGGCCGGCCACGTCAGCCGTGGGCAGTGTCAGCAACTGTTGTTCGATTTCACGCAGCGTGCCTTCGGCCACGCGTCGGCTGGTGGTGATGACGCCGACCCGGGTGTGCACATCGTGCTCGGCCTGGGCCAGCAGGTCGGTGGCCAGCATGTGAGGGTCGGCGCTGTCGTCGGCCACCACAAAAATCTCGCTGGGGCCAGCCAGTTGGTCGATGCCGACCTGGCCGAACACCTGGCGCTTGGCTTCGTTGACGTAGGCGTTGCCGGGGCCGACGATCTTGTCCACCGCCGGCACCGAGGCCGTGCCGTAGGCCATGGCCGCAATCGCCTGCGCGCCGCCGATGCGGAAAATGCGGTCGGCGCCGGCCAGGTGGCAGCCGGCGATCATGGCCGGGTGGGCATTGGGCGGCAGGCAGGCGATCACCTCGTCACAGCCGGCCACCTTGGCTGGCACCAGCGTCATCACTGGCGCCGACAGGATCGGGTAGCGGCCGCCCGGCACATAGGCGCCGATGCGCTCGATCGGGATCACCCGGTGCCCCAGGTGCACGCCGGGCAGGGTTTCCACTTCCAGCGGCAGCATGGTGGCCAATTGGGCCTGGGCAAAGGCCTTGACGTTGGCGATGGCAAATTCGGTGTCGGCGCGGGTTTGCGGATCGAGCGCGGCCAGCGCCGCCAGCCGCTCGGCCTGGCTCACCTCCAGCGTCTCGCCGCTGTAGCGATCAAAGCGCAGCGCGTACTCGCGCACCGCGGTATCGCCGCGGCTGCGCACTTGGGCGATCACCTCTTGCACCACGGCTTCGACCGCGCCGAGTGCCGCGTTGCCGGCCGGGGCCGGCGATTTGATGAACTCGACGGGGTGACGAAACTGGGTCATGGGAGCTTCCGGGTGGGGTGGTCAAACAAGTGTTGGTGAGAGGCGGCATGCTGGGCGGGTGACCAGTTACGGGTAGCGGGTCGCGCCGCCTCAGAGCAGCAGCGCCGCCAGTGCCGCCAGCGCGGCGGTTTCGGCGCGCAGGGTGCGCTGGCCCAGGCTGGCGGTCACAAAGCCGCTGGCCAGCGCCGCTTCTTCTTCGGCCGGGCTCAGGCCGCCTTCGGGGCCGGACAGCAGGGTGACCGGTGCATCCGGCGCCAAGGGCGCCACCGCCTCACGCAGCCCCGGGCTGTGCGGCCGCAGTGACAGCAACAGCCGGGCCCCGACCGGCGCGGTCGGTTGCTTGGCCAGCCAGGCGGCCAGCGTGCTGACCGGCAGCAGTTGTGGCACCCGGTTGCCGCCGCATTGTTCGCTGGCGGCCACCGCCACGCTGTGCCAGTGCGCCACTTTTTTCTCGGCGCGTTCGCCGCTCAGGCGCAGCACGCTGCGTTCCGTCATCAGCGGTTGCAGGGTGGCTGCGCCGAGCTCGGTCGCTTTTTCCACCAGCCAGTCCATGCGTTCATTGGCCGGCATGCCAAGGGCTAGCGTGACCGGGCGCTGCGCCGCGCGGTCCGGCGGCAGGTGTTGGCCAACCCGCACCGTCACCTCACTGCGGCCCATTTGCGTCACCGTGGCCTCAAACTCGCCGCCCTCGCCGTTGAACAGCGTCAGCGCCTGGCCTGGCTGCAGCCGCAGCACCTGCACATGGCGCGCCGCCTGCGCCGGCAGGCTCAGCAGGGCATCAGGCTGCAGCGGCGCTGGGCAATAAAAACGGGGCATGGTGGACAATGCTATTTAATAAATAGCAAACAATGCAGGCTGGACGTGGCTTGGAGCCTGATTTGGCTCATAACTGACTCATACTCGGCCAAAGGCATAGCCGCTCGGCGCCGCCACGCCCTCGACTTGGTCTAGCAGCCGCAGCAGCGGCTTGAGTTCGCGGTAGCGGCTGCAGGTGGCGCGGATGTAGCCCATAAAGCGCGGCGTGTCGGCCAGGTACTGCGGCTTGCCGTCGCGCAGCGTCAGCCGGGCAAAGATACCGGCCACTTTAAGGTGGCGCTGCAGGCCCATCCACTCCACGCCCCGGTAAAACTCGCCAAAATCGTCGCCCACCGGCAGCCCGGCCCGGCGCGCTCGCTCCCAATAGCGCACTGTGATGTCCAGGCAAAAGTCTTCGTCCCAGCTCAGAAAGGCGTCACGCATCAGGCTGGCCACGTCGTAGGTGATCGGGCCATAGACCGCGTCCTGAAAATCCAGCACGCCCAGCCGGTGGCCCGCCACCATCAGGTTGCGCGGCATGAAGTCGCGGTGCACATAAACGCTGGGTGCGCTCAGGTTCTGCGCCATGATGGTGGCAAACGCAGCGTCCAGCGTGCCTTGCTGTGTGGCATCCAGCGTCAGGCCCCGGTGCCGGCCCAGGTACCACTCTGGGAAAAGCCCCAATTCGCACTGCAGCAGCGGCTGGTCGTAGGGCGGCAGCACATCGGGTTTTGAGGCGGTCTGCCAGGCCACCAGGGCGTCGACCGCTTGCAGGTACAGGCCTAGATTGGCCTCAGGCTGGGCCGGGTCAATGGCCTGCATCATGGTCTGCGTGCCCAAATCGCTCAGCAGCATGAAGCCGTTGGGCTCGTCCCAGGCCAACACCTCAGGCGCCAGCAGGCCGGCCTGTTGCATCAGTTGTGCCACTTTGACAAAGGGTTGGCAATTTTCCTTGTCCGGTGGGGCGTCCATGATGATTCGGCTGCCGGCGCCGCTGTCAATGCGCAGGTAGCGCCGGAAACTGGCGTCGGCCGAGGCCAGCCGGACCGAGCCGGCGTCCAGCCCCTGACTTGCTGCCAGGCTGGCCAGCCAGTGCCGGAAAGCGGCCTCGCGTGCCGGGTCAAGCCACAGGGAGAATACGGATGGCTCGGGGACGTGGGGGTGGACAAGGCTCATGGATAATCGATTCTACAAAGCTGTGCCGTGGCGCAGTTGCCGATCACCCCCTCGCCTTGATTCGCCTGTTGCTGCCCTTACCCCCAAACCGCTCTGCCGATGCGCTTCCCGCTGCCTGATCTTGAGCACTGGCTTGGCCACCTTGGCCGGTGGCTAGCGGCAGTGGTTGCCCTGCAGGCGGGCTGGACGAGCGCCCAGACGCCCACCCAACCACCCGGCCCTGAACCGGTTGAGGCGGCCCTGCTGCTCAAGAGCAGTGGCCAGTTGCAAGAGTTGATCGCTCCCGAAGTGCGACGGGACCTGCCGGTTTTTGTCAGTGGTGAGCGTCTTTACGGCCGCCCGGATCTGGAGACCGTCATCGAGGGCGGGGCTCAGCTGCGCCGGGGTGACATCGTCATTCAGGCCGAGCGGCTGGAGTACTACCCGCCCGACGACTTGGCGCGCGCGCGAGGCCAGGTGCGCGTCAACCGCGCCGGCAACGTCTACGAAGGCCCCCTGCTGGAGCTTCGGCTAGATTCGTTCGAGGGGTTTTTCAGTCAGCCTCGCTACCACTTTCTGAGCAACGATGCCCACGGCGAGGCCGCGCGTCTGGACTTTCTGGATGAAAACCGCACCGTGATCCGACAGGCCACCCTGACCACCTGTACCCGCCAACCGGGCCCGGATTGGTTGCCAGACTGGATTTTGCGGGCGAGTATGCTGCGGCTCGACAACGAGGAAGAGGTCGGGACTGCCGAAGGTGCGGTGCTGAGTTTCATGCAGGTGCCCCTGCTGCCCATACCCTACCTGAGCTTTCCGCTAAGTGACCGGCGCAAGTCGGGGCTGCTGCCGCCCACGCCTGGTTTGGACGACGTTAATGGCATTGAGCTTGCAATGCCCTATTACTGGAACATTGCGCCGAACCGGGATGCCACCCTGACACCCACCCTGATGAGCAAGCGTGGGATTAACCTGGCCAGCGAATTCCGCTATTTGGAGACCGACTATTCGGGTCAGTTGCGCCTGGACATGATGCCCAATGACCCCTTGCGCAGCATCAACCGATGGGGTTTGACGGCCAACCATCAAGCCAATCTGCCCAATCCATTCGCGACGGGTTCCCTGGCCCTCAGCCTCAGCCTGAACCGCGTCAGTGACGACAACTACTGGCGTGACTTCACCCGCAGCAGCGCCACCTTGACACAGCGCCTGCTGGCCAATGACGCGGCCCTGAGCTGGGCAGACGGCTTTTTTTCCCACAGCCTGCGCAGCCTGAAGTGGCAGACCTTGCAAGACCCCGCCTCTCCCATCATCCCGCCTTACGATCGCCTGCCGCAACTGGCGACCCGATACCAGCGCGACGACATCCAGGGCTATGACCTGAGCCTTCAGGCGGACTACACCCGATTTCAGTCGACCAGCGCGCTCACCGGCCAGCCCGATGGCGAGCGCGCCTTTGCTGCGCTGCAGGTGGCCCGGCCCTGGCTGATACCGGCCGGTTTTGTGACGCCGCGGCTGCAATTGCATGCCACTGCCTACCAGTTCGATAAGCCGCTGGCCGACGGCGTCAGCACGGCCGGCCGGGTGGTCCCGACGCTGAGCCTGGACAGCGGCCTGGTCTTTGAGCGCGACGCTGACCTGTTTGGCCGCAAGTTGCGCCAGACACTGGAGCCACGCGCTTTTTACGTTCACACACCCTACCGCGACCAGAGTCTGCTGCCCAACTACGATTCGGGCGCCAATGATTTCAGCTTTGCCACCATCTTCACCGAGAACGCCTTTGTTGGCAACGACCGCATTGCTGACAGCAACCTGCTGACCCTTGGCCTGACCACCCGCCTGCTCGACCCCGACACCGGCGTCGAATCGCTGCGTTTTGGTGTGGCTCAACGGCTGCGTTTTAGCGACCAGAACGTGACCCTGCCGGGCGGTGCGGCTGTGGCGGACCGCTTGAGCGACTTGTTGCTGGGCACCACCATCACCTGGGACCCGCGTTGGGCCTTTGACACCTCGGTGCAGTTCAACGCCAGCACTGAGCTGCCAGTGCGCGCCACCGCCGGTGCGCGCTACAGCCCAGGCCTGTACCGGGTGGTGAGCGGCGCCTACCGCTTCCAGCGCGACAGCAGCGAGCAGGTGGACCTGGGTTGGCAGTGGCCGATCAATGACCTGTGGGGTGACCGCGGTCAGGATCTCGGCGCTGGGCGTGGTCAGGGCGGCGGTCGCTGGTATAGCGTTGGCCGTCTCAATTACAGCCTCAGTGAAGGCCGATTGGTCAATACCGTGCTGGGCTTGGAGTACGACGCCTGTTGCTGGCTTGGGCGGGTCGCGCTCGAGCGGTTGCAGACCAGCAGCACGTCGGCCACCTCCCGCATCATGTTTCAGCTGGAGTTTGTGGGCTTTACCAGGCTGGGGGTCAACCCGCTGCAGACCTTGAAAGCCAATATTCCAGGCTATCAACTGCTCCGGGAACCCGTTGGCCCACCCAGCCGCTTCAACAACTATGATTGAGTGATGATGATGTTTCGCTTTCTTCCACCGTGCCTTGCCCTGGCATGGGGTGTGGTCTTGGGCCTGGGCGCACAGGCGCAAGGCCTGCAGCTCCAACTCAGCCAGAATCTGTCTCTGCCAGCCCCGGTGAGGACACTGCAGGCCGATTTCGTGGTGGCGCTGGTCAACTCTGAGCCCATCACCAACAGTGAGTTGCAAGGCGAGTTGCAGCGCGCGCAGCAACAGCTCAGCCAGCAGCGCCGGCCGTTGCCGGACAAAAACGAATTGACACGCCAAGTGCTGGAACGGCTGATCGGCGACCGGCTCCAACTGCAACTGGCCAATCAATCGGGCATTCGCATTGACGATGCCGCTGTGGACCTGGCCGAGCAGAACATTGCCCGCCAAAATCAGCTGAGCGTGGCTGAACTGCGCCTGCAGTTGGTCGCCGACGGTGTCTCCGTGCCGCAGTTTCGGCTCCAGCTGCGCAACCAGCTGATCCTGACCCGCTTGCGCGAACGAGAACTCGAGCCGCGCGGTCGAGTGACCGAGCTGGAAATTGACCAGTATTTGCGCGAGGCCCAAAGCAACAGCGATCCGGCCACTCGGCTAATCAACCTGGCCCAAATTCTGGTGGCCGTGCCCGACGAGGCCAGCGATGTGCAGGTGGCCGCCCTGCAAGCCCGTGCCGAGGCCTTTTTGGCGCGCATTCGGGCTGGCGAAGACTTCAACAACCTGGCCCGCTCCGCCTCAGACGCGCCGGACCGCAGCAATGGCGGCCAGTTGGGGCTGCGCACGGCTGACCGCTACCCGTCCTTGTTTGTCGACGCCACCCAGGCCCTGGCAGTGGGTGCGGTCAGCGCTTTGGTCCGCTCGGGCGCCGGCTTTCACCTGCTCAAGGTGATGGAGCGCCAGGACGCCAATCTGCCGCCTGCTGCGGTGACGCAAACCCGAAGCCGGCACATTTTGCTGCGGCCCGGTCCCCAGCTCAGCGAAGCTGCAGCAAGGGACCGACTGTTGGGTTACCGCGCCCAGATTCAGGCTGGCCAGGCCGAATTTGCTGAACTGGCTCGCCAGCATTCGCAAGACGGTAGCGCCGCCCAGGGCGGCGACTTGGGCTGGGCCAGCCCTGGCATGTTTGTGCCTGAGTTCGAGCAGTTCATGAACCGCCTGGCACCGGGGCAGGTGGGCGAGCCCCTGGTGTCCCGGTTTGGTGTTCACCTGATCGAGGTGCTGGAGCGGCGCCGCGTGGAAACCAGCCAGCGGGAGCAGCGGGAAGCGGTGCGCGGCTTGCTGCGCGATAAGAAACTGGAAGAAGCCTACCTGCTATGGGCTCAGGACCAACGCAGCCGGGCCTACGTGGAACTGCGCGAGCTGGCGCCGTGAGCGGCGCCAAGCGCTTACCTGCCCAGGCCGCAGCCACCTGGCAAACCCCATGAAACACGTGGCGCGCAAGCGCTTTGGCCAACACTTCCTGGCCGACGCCGCCGTGATTGATGACATCGTGGCTGCGATCGCACCGCGGGCCGGTGAGCTCATGGTCGAAATCGGTCCGGGCCTAGCCGCCTTGACCCAGCCCCTGGTGGAGCGACTTGGGCACCTGACGGTGATTGAGTTGGACCGAGACCTGGCCGCGCGACTGCGGCTGCATCCGCAGTTGACGGTGATTGAGTCTGATGTGCTCAAAGTCGATCTGGCCCTTGTCAGACCTGCTGACTCCGCTATCAAAATAAGAGTAGTCGGTAACCTGCCCTACAACATTTCGACACCTATCCTGTTTCATTTGCTCGATCAGGTGCACCTGATTGAAGACCAGCATTTCATGCTGCAAAAAGAGGTCGTTGACCGGATGGTGGCACGCCCGGCCACCGCAGCCTACGGTCGGCTGAGTGTGATGCTGCAGTGGCGCTACGCCATGGAAACGGTGCTGCGGGTGTTGCCGCACAGCTTTGAGCCGCCGCCACGGGTGGACAGTGCGGTGGTCCGCATGGTGCCGCACCAGCAACCGGTGACGCTGTCGGTGGCGCTATTGAGCGAACTTGTGCAGGTGGCGTTCAGCCAGCGCCGCAAATTGCTTCGCCACACGCTGGGTCGCTGGCTGGAGACCAAAGCCTATGCCGGCGATTTTGATGTGCAACGGCGGGCCGAGGAGGTGCCGGTGGATGAGTATCTGGCGCTGGTCGGTCATCTGGAACGCCTGCCAGCGTGAAACCGGTCTAGGCGCGCTACTCATCAGCATCACATTAAACGATGGTCGACGGCCTCAGGCGACTGTCAGCCAGTAACCGGCATTGAAGGGGCTGCTCATTCGCAGCGCCAAGGGCGACACGTCGAGCAACTTGTCCGTTGGCATTTTTTCGCCTGATTCGGTGGTGAGCTCAATACCGGTGACGCCAGGGGCGGTCGCGGTGTTGCTGCTGGCCTCGTTCGCCCGTTCTGCTTGGCTGGTGTGTGCAGAACGGGCTACAGAAAAGA
>JBBAPO010000024.1:0-93389 GCA_040400795.1 Rhodoferax sp. | reverse complement strand
AACGAGAAAATCAAAAAAATAATGGGCGGGCGGGGAATCGGCTCACGGATTCAGGAAATATTTTAGCTGCTGGTCAGATCCAGCAGGCTGCGCGCAATCACCTTGGTGGCGCGACGCAGGTCGTCCAGGTCGAGCCGCTCGTCGGCCCGTTTGGCGTGTGATTCCCGCACAGTGCGTGGTCCGGCGCCGTAGATCACGCCGGGAATGCCACGCTCCACGTACAGCCGCACGTCGGTGTACAGGGGGGTGCCCACTGCCGGGATCGGCTCTCCGAACACGGCCTGGCCGTGCTTCTGGATGGCGTCGACCAGGGGTTGGTTGCCGGCCAGAGGTTTCATGGCGCGCGACAGCAGCAGGCGGCGCACATCAACTTTGAGTTGCCGTCCGCCGCGGGCTGGCTGGAAGCTGGCCGCCGCCTGCGCGATGGTTTGGCGCAGCGAGGCTTCTACGGCGGTCGGGTCTTCTTCGGGGATCATGCGCCGGTCCAGCTTAAAGACTACGGTGCCGGGAATCACATTGGTGTTGGTGCCGCCCTGAATGTGTCCCACATTGAGGTAAGGGTGGGTAATGCCTTCGACGTTGGAGCTGACCTTCAGGTAGTCGTGGTTAAGGGCATACAGGGCATGGAGAATTTGTACGGCCCCTTGCAGCGCGTCGGTACCGCTGTCGGGAATGGCGGCATGGGCCATGTCGCCATGCACGGTGACTTCGAGTTGCAGGCAACCGTTATGTGCCACCACTACCTGGTAGCTAAAGCCCGCTGCGATCATCAGGTCTGGCTTGGTCAGGCCATTTTTCAGAAGCCAATCTGGCCCGACCTCGCCACCGAATTCCTCGTCATAAGTGAAGTGCAGCTCAACACTGCCCTTGAGCGGGACCCCCAGCGATTCCAGTGCCCGCACGGCGAAGGTGAAGCTGGCCATGTCGCCCTTGCTCACGGCGGTGGCGCGGCCAAACATCTGGCCCTCAACGATGTCAGCCCCGTAGGGCGGGTGGGTCCAGCCCTCACCGGGCGGCACCACGTCGCCATGGGCATTCAGGGCAATGGTGCGGCCGTCGCCATAGCGCCTACGCACAATCAGGTTAGTCACGCTCTGCATGCCAACGGCCTGCACCTCAGCCGCTGGCACCGCATGCTTTTCGGCCACCAGGCCCATGCCGGCCAGTAACTCGGCGGTGCGTTCGGCATGTGGCGCGTTGTTGCCAGGGGGGGTGTCGGTCGGTACGCGGATCAGCGCCTGCAGAAACGCCACCTCCTCGTCAAAATGTGCGTCGATCCAGCGGTCGATGACCTCGTAGTCGGCTTGTGGGGTCATGAAAGCTCCGTGGCAAGTTGGGAAAGCAGGTTTTGGCAGGCGATCACGCCAAGTTCTGCGTCATGGTTGGTGATTGATTCCAACGGGTTGTGGCTGATGCCGGCGTTGAGGCCCCGTACAAACAGCATGGCCTGGGGCATGATGGCATGCAGCTTCATGGCGTCATGCCCGGCGCCGCTGGGCAGGCGATAGGGCGTCAGACCCATGGCATGGACCGCCTTTTCCCACCGCTGCTGCCAAGCCGGGTCGCTGGGCGCGGCCGCTGCCTGCATGGTCTGTTCCAGCGAGTAGCTCAGCCCGCGCCGGGCGCAGATGTTGGCAAGTTCGGCACGCACGTCTGCGGCGCAAGCGTCGCGTACGGGGTCGGTGGTGGCGCGGATGTCGAGGCTGAAATTGCAGCGCCCAGGCACCACATTGATGGAGCCGTTGGGCACCTCCAGCAGGCCCATGGTGGCCACCAGGTCGGGCACGCCCGCGGCGCGTTGTTCAAGGAACAGCGCCAGTTCGGCTGCGGCGGTGGCGGCATCACGGCGGCGGTTCATCGGTGTGGTGCCGGCATGGCTGGCCATGCCCACCATTTGGCCCAGGTAGCGCACGCTGCCGTTGATGGAGGTGACGATCCCCAGTGGCAGGTCTAGCTCATTGAGCACCGGGCCCTGCTCGATGTGGATCTCCACAAAGCCCAGGTAAGCCGACGGGTCACGCCGGAGTGCTGGGATGCCGTCGATCACCAGCCCAGCCTGCGTCATGGCCTCGCGCATCGACACACCCTGGGCGTCTCGCTGCGCCAGCCAGTTAAGGTCGAAGTCGCCGGTCAGTGCGCCAGAACCGAGGAAGACTGCTTTGTAGCGTTGGCCCTCTTCTTCCGAAAAGGCCACCACCTCTATGCCGAAGGGCAGGCGCCGGCCCTGTTGGTGCAGGGCACGCACACAGGCCATGGGCGTCAAAATGCCCAGGCGGCCGTCGTACTTGCCACCGTTACGAACCGTGTCGTAGTGGCTGCCGGTCAGCAGCCGCTTGGCGGCGCGATCCGCGCCGTGGTAAACGCCGACCACATTGCCAACGGCGTCGATGCCGACCTCGTCAAAGCCGCAGTCTTCACGCATCCAGTGTTGCAGTTGCCAGGCGCAGGCCCGGTGTGCGTCGCTCAGGTAGGTGACGGTCAGTTCGCCACGCTCGGCATAGCCCGGGTCACTGTGGCTAGCCAGCTGCTCGGCCCAGTCCCACACCAAGTTACCGATTTCTGGCGTATGGCAAAATTTGTCACTCAGCCGGATCTCTGCAATGCGGTGGATATTGCGCAGGGCCTCGGCCAATTCGAAGTCGGGGTGATGGCCCAGCCGTCGCTCGAAAGTGGCAAGGATTTCGGCTTTGCTGAGCCCCAGGCCGCGGGGCCCGCGGACCGCCAAAATGAAGGGGAAGCCGAACTTGGCGCCGTAATCGGCATTGAGCTGCCCGATGCGCGCCAGTTCGGTGGGGGTGCAGTGGGTCAGGCCGGCTTTGGTTTGCTCATTCGTGGACTCGGCGGTCAACGCGTTGGTCGCCATGGCTTTGCCGGCGAGTTCGGGGTGGGCCCGGATCAGGCCCAGCTGAGCGGATCGATCGGCTTCCCGCACCACCTGGACCAGGGCACTTTTGAGCTGAGCCAGCCCACTAAAAGGGCGCCGTGGCTCAGCGCGCTCGGCAATCCAGGGAGAGTGTTCATAGACACCAGCCAGCAAACCGATGAATTCTGTCGGCGTGGCGGCATTGAGGCGTTCAAGGGTCAGGGTCACGGTGCTTGCTCCAGATCGAATGCGCTGAATCGGCCGCATACGGGGCCTCGGGATAAGCCCGTTCTTTGGCTGATCGATTTTAGCCAGCAGATCCAGCTTTACAGGACAGCGCTACCGGGTTATCGTGGGCCCATGCGTGAAGAACAAAAATTTTGGGAAGTTGACCTCCTAGAGCTGGCCAAGCTTTGGCTGGCGGACCTGTCGATGTTTCTTCGTACGGCCGTGTTGTTCGCCGCGCTCTCGCTGCCGGTGGTGTTTTCTGCCCTGGTGTTGTGGGCGATTCAGTGGTATCGAGGCGGGTAGTAGGCGGCTAGCGCAGCCGGATCAGGTTGGCCGACAAGGCCGTGCCGCAGATGATGATGACGCCGCAAAACAGCATCCAGGGCGTCACCACTTCACCCAAAAACAGGGTGCCGTAGACCACCGCGAACACGGGCACCACAAAGGTCACGGTGATGGCGCGGGCGGGCCCCACCTTGGCAATCAGGCTGAAAAACAGCACATAAGCCAAGCCAGTGCAGAACACCCCCACCGCCAGTACCGCCAGCCACGCCGAGCGGCTGGGTGTTTGGGCCGGCCAGAGCCACCAGGTAGGCAGCGCCAGCCCCAGCGCGGCGCCAAACTGGCTTCCGGCGGCTGTGACCAGGGCCGGCAGGCCGGCCAGGTGGCTTTTGGTGTAGCTGGCCGAGATGCCGTAACAGACGCAAGCCAGCAGACAGGCTAAAATGGCCCAGCCGGTGCTCAGGCCGCTGGCGTCTGGCTTGAAGCTGGCCTTGTCCCAGGCCAGCAGCGCCACCCCCAGAAAGCCGATGGCCAAGCCCAGAATGCGGCTGCCGCCGGGTCGGTCACGCAGCCAGACCCAGGCAATGAGAGCGCCAAACAGCGGGACGGTGGCATTCAAAATCGATGTCAAGCTGGTGCTGATCGACAGCAGGGCAAAGGAAAAACATGCGAAAGGAATGCCGGAATTAAGCATGCCGACCAGCCAAAGTTGCTTCCAGTGCCGCAGCAGCGTGCGCCCGTGGCCCTGCCACAGCAGCAGTGGCAGCAGGCACAGGCTAGCCACTGCCACACGCACGCCCACCGTGGGCAGTGCACCAAACTCCGTGTTGGCGATCCTCATGAACAAAAATGAGCCACCCCACAGGGCGGCAAGCAGCAAAAATTCAAGTTGCCATGGCTTCTGGGCCGGGAGAATGTTCAAGCAGCGCTTTCAAAAGGCAGGGTGGGTCGACTGGGATTGCAGAGCCGGTTGGCCGAAGGTGGGACTCGGCGCAAATGCTGCGCCTTCGAGCTGCAAGAGCGCCACTTTGCGCGCCAGCCCGCCGGCATAGCCGGTGAGGGCGCCGCCGGTGCCGAGCACGCGGTGGCAGGGCACGATGATACCCAATGGGTTGCGCCCGACCGCCGCACCGACAGCGCGGGCCGCCTTGGGTCGGCCGATGGCTGCTGCCAGCGCGCTGTAGCTGCAGGTGCCGCCCCACGGTATGTCCTGCAGGGCGCGCCAAACCGCCTGCTCGAAGGCACTGCCCCCGGCCAGGCTGAGCGGCAGCTCAAACTGGCTGCGCCGCCCGGTCAGGTAATCGCTGAGTTGAGTGCTGGCCAGAGCCAGCAGTGGGTGCGCCGATGTCTGTTGCCAGCGGCTGGCATCGGGCTGGTGCCGCTGGCCGTCAAACCACAGGCCCACCAGCGCCTCGTCGGTGGCTGCCAGCACGATGGGGCCGAGGGGGCTGGGTACGGTGGTGCACAACAGTGCGTCAGAAAAATTCATGGTGTTTTAGGCCTCCAAGCCTTGTCGGATATAGATAGTTTGCTATATTTTATGAAGCAGACAGAGGGGCTGGCGCTGTGTTGCTCGCTGGCTGTAGGCTGGCCCATGCGCGGACGACGCCATAGCTGCGCCAGGGGTGCCAGGCCTGTGCCACAGCCAGTGTGGCCTGCGCCGCTCGGGTTTGGCCTTGCAGGCCCAGGGCCCGGTGCAGCGCCACATCGCTGGCGGGCATGGCGTCGGGCCAGCTGAGCGCCCGCATGGCGATGTACTGAGCGGTCCAGTCACCCACACCGGGCAGGCTGCGCAACGAGGCCATCGTGGCAGCCACATCGGCGCCGGGTTCCAGGCGTAATTGGCCGTTTTGCAGCAGCTGGGCAATGCCCTGGATGGCGAGCTGTTTTTGTCGGGTGAGGCCCAGCGCGCCAAGCGCATCGCCACTGGCCTGGGCCAGAGCCTCGGGGCTGGGGAACAAGCGATTCAGCCCCGCCAACGGTGTGGCCAGCGGCTCGCCCCACCGCGCCACCAAGCGGTTTGCCAGGGTGCGGGCCGCCGCCACGCTGATCTGCTGGCCCAGCACGGCGCGCACTGCCAGCTCAAAACCGTCCAGGGTGCCGGGCAGGCGCAGGCCGTCCCCATGCGGAAAATGGGCGTGCAGCTGCGTGTTGATGGCCTGCGGGTCAGCGTCCAGATCCAGCCAGGCGCGCACCTTGGTCAGCAGCAGCGGCAGCAGGGGCTGGAGTGATTCGCTTACCCGAAGGTTCAGCCGGGCGCGGGTTGCGTCAAACTGGCCCTGCACCCAGCCGTTCAGGCGGAGCCCACCCTGGCTCAGGGTCATGGTGCGGGCCAGTGTGGGTGCGGCTGCATCAACGGTCACTGCCTCCACGCCTTCGAGCTGGCGCTGGGCAAAAAAGGCCAGCATCGCCGTCGCGTCATAGGGCGGGCGGTAGGCCAGCCGCAACAGCAGGCCGGGTTGGGCCGGCACCACAGCTCGGCTTCGGCGCAACCCGGACGGGTTCAGGCCGTAGTGACCGCTGAAGGCCGCATGAAACCGGCGTTGACTGCCAAAGCCGCTCAGGCGGGCCACGTCGGGTATCGGCAGCGTGGTGTCGGTCAGCAATTGCTTGGCGCACAGCAGGCGCCGGGTTTGCAGGTACTGCAGCGGCGACACGCCCAGCTGCGCCTCAAAAATGCGCCGCAGGTGGCGGTCACTCACACCCAGCCGCTGGGCCAAGGGGGGCAGGCCGGTTTTGCCCGCACCGGCCAGTGGGGCTGCATCCAGCAGTTGAGCTGCCTGCACCGCCAGGATGCCGGCCGCATCCTGCGCGGACCATGGCGCTGCGCCGGGCAGACGGTTCAGGCGGCCCGGGGCCAGCTCGGGCCGGCAGCGCAGGCAGGGCCGGAAACCCGCCCGCTCGGCTTGGGCGGCCAAGGCGAAAAAATGGCAGTTGTCGCGGCGGGGTGCTCGCACCCGGCAGACCGGTCGGCAGTAGATGCCGGTTGAGCTGACGCCAGTGAAAAAACAGCCGTCAAAGCGTGCGTCACGGGCCAGCAGGGCGCGGTAACAGGCGTCGTTGTCGGGCTCTTGGGGTGCGGCGGTCATGCGGCTGATGATACGCGCCGAGCGCCTGGCCAATGGCCGTTTTCGGACCTGTGAGCCCGACTGCGCAGTCCGAGTCGGGCGGCGGGAGCCCCCTACAATCTTTGTCACAAAATCACGCCAGACCAGGGGAAATTCTCATGCAACTCGATGCCGCCATCTTCAAGGCTTACGACATCCGGGGCATCGTGCCCGCCGCCATCGACGAGGCCCTGGCCGAGGGGCTGGGCCGTGCCTTTGGCACGGTGGCACTGGCCGAGGGTGAGGCCTGCGTGGCCGTGGGGCGGGACGGCCGGCTGAGCGGGCCCAGCTTGGTGGCTGCGTTGATTCGCGGCCTGGTCGCCAGCGGCGTTGAGGTGATTGACATTGGCATGGCGACCACGCCCATGCTTTACTTTGCCGCCAGCACCCTGTGCCGCAGCGGCGTTCAACTCACGGGCAGCCACAACCCGCGCGACTACAACGGCTTCAAGATGGTGCTGGCTGGGCGGGCCATTTTTGGCGAGGAGATCCAGGCGCTGCGCCACATGATGGCCGCCGAAAGCTGGACGCTGCGGGCCGGTGGCTCGGTGCGCACGGTGGATGTGCTGCCTGCCTACCGCGCGCGCATCGTGGGCGACATCCGCTTGGCGCGGCCCATGAAAATTGTGGTGGACTCGGGCAACGGGATCGCGGGGGCCTCGGCGCCCGGCATTCTGCGCGCTATCGGCTGCGAGGTGACCGAGCTGTACAGCGAGGTCGACGGCAACTTTCCCAACCACCACCCTGACCCGAGCAAGCCGGAAAACCTGCGGGACCTCATCGCAGCGCTGCAGGCCAGCGACGCGGAGCTGGGCCTGGCCTTTGACGGCGACGGCGACCGGTTGGGCATCGTGACGCGTGAGGGCAACAACATCTTCCCGGACCGCCAGATGATGCTGTTTGCGCAGGATGTGCTGTCGCGGGTGCCGGGCGGCACCATTTTGTTTGACGTGAAATGCTCGCAGCGCCTGGCGCCTGCCATTGTGGCCGCCGGTGGCAAGCCGCTGATGTTCAAGACCGGCCATTCGCTGATCAAGGCGCGCATGAAAGAGCTGGATTCGCCGCTGGGTGGCGAGATGAGCGGGCACATTTTCTTCAAGGAGCGCTGGTTCGGCTTTGACGATGGCACCTACGCCGGCGGCCGTCTGCTCGAAATCTTGAGCCGCAGCGCCGACGCTAATGTGGTGCTCAATGCCCTGCCCAGCAGTTTTTCCACACCCGAACTCAATGTGAAATGCGCGGAAGGCGAACCGCACCGACTGGTGGCCCAACTGCAGGCACGGGCGACGTTTGCGGCGCCCGCGGTGGTGAACCTGATTGACGGCCTGCGGGTTGACTGGCCCGATGGCTTTGGCTTGATCCGAGCCTCCAACACCACGCCGGTACTGGTGCTGCGCTTTGAGGGCCACACGCCCGAGGCGCTGGCGCGCATCCAGGCCGAGATGCTGGCGCTGCTGCGCACCGTCAAGCCGGATGCCACGCTGGACCAGGCGGCACATTGAAAATTCTGATCGTCAAGCTGTCCTCGCTTGGCGACGTGGTGCACGCCATGCCTGCGGTGCAGGACCTGCGCCGGGCCTTGTCCCAGGCCCAGATCGACTGGGTGGTGGAGCCGGCTTTCGCGCCGCTGGTACGCCGCTGCAGCGGGGTGCAGCGGGTGATCGAATGTGACTTGCGGCGTTGGCGGCGTGCCCCGCTGGCGGCTGGCACCCGCAGCGGCTGGCGCGCCTTTCGCGCCGAGCTGCAGGCCCAGGCCTATGACTGGGTGATTGACCTGCAGGGCCTCAGCAAATCTGCACTGGTGGCCTGGCTGGCGCGGTTGGCGCCGGGCGGACGCCGGCTGGCCCTGGCCGGGCGCAGCGACGGTTCGGCCTATGAATCACTGACGCGCTGGGTGGCCGACCAGGTGGTAGCGCTGCCGCCGCACATTGGCGCAGTGGCACGCAGCCGCGCCCTGTGCGCCAACGGGCTGGGCTATCCTCTGCCTGATGCAGTGTCATTTGGGCTGCTGGCCCGCACCCAGCTTGAGGGTACTGCTATTGAAAAAGAAGCGCCAATAGCGCTGGGGCCCAAAGTGGTGGTGCTGGCGCACGGCAGCTCGCGCGCCGACAAGCTGTGGCCGCCGGCGGCCTGGCAGGCTTTGGGCCAACGCTTGATGGCGCAGGGCTACACCTTGGCCTTGCCGCATGGCAATGAGGCCGAGTTGCAGCAGGCGCAGGCGATTGCGCAAGCGCTGTCAGGTGCCCAGGTCTGGCCGCGGCTGGGCTTGGATGCCTTGACTGATGCGATGGCCCAATGCGCCGGGGTGATCGGGGTGGACAGTGGCCTGAGCCACATTGCGGTGGCGCTGGATCTGCCGCACGTGCAGATCTACAACTTCGACACCGCCTGGCGCACCGGGCCGGCGCCGGGACCGCTGCAGTGCAGCGTGCTGGGTACGCCCAGCCCCACAGTGGACCAGGTCTGGCAGGCCTGGGAAGCTGTGTGCCCGGTGATCAGCCCAGTGGTGGAGCCGACCTGATGCGTTGGCTTTATTCCCTGTTGATGGCGCTGGCTCAACCCGGTTTGCATCGCAAACTGGCGCGCCGAGCCCTGGCAGAACCCCTTTACGCCGAGGCGGTGCCGGAGCGCTTTGGCCAGTACACCGGCACCTGGCCGGCAGCGCCTGGGCCCACCGTCTGGGTGCATGCGGTGTCGCTGGGTGAGACCCGCACAGTCGCCCTGCTGATCGTGCTCTTGCGTCAGGCCCTGCCCGGCATGCGGCTGCTGCTGACCCACGGCACCGCCACGGGTCGCGCCGAGGGAGCCCGCCTGTTGCAAGCCGGGGATGCACAAGCTTGGTTACCCTGGGACAGCCCTGGCCCTGTGCAGCGGTTTTTGCATCAGTTCCGGCCAAATATCGGCATCCTGATGGAGACCGAGGTCTGGCCCAATCTGGTTGCAGCCTGCCAGCAACAGGGGGTGCCGCTGGTGTTGGCCAATGCCCGCTTGAGCGAGCGGTCCTTGCACAAAGCGCAGCGACTGGCCTGGCTGGCGCGGCCGGCCTACCGGGCGCTGACGGCGGTCTGGGCCCAATCGCCGGACGATGCGCGCCGCTTGCAGGCTCTGGGCGCGCCGGTGCAAGGCGTGTTCGGCAACCTCAAGTTCGACGCCGAGCCCGATGCCTCCCAGGTGGCGGCCGGCCGGGAGGGGCGTGCCAGCCTGGGCCGACCGGTTGCCATGCTGGCGAGTTCACGCGATGAAGAAGAGGCACTGCTGCTCCAAATCCTTGAGGAAAATCAGCCTCTAGGCCCCGTGGATAAAGGGGTTATAGCTACTGAATCAATAGCAAATCAGCTGCATTGGCTGATCGTGCCACGTCACCCTCAGCGCTTTGATGCAGTGGCTGCGCTGGTGCAGTCCGCGGGTTTTTCGCTGGTGCGGCGCAGCCAGGGCGGTCCCTGGCCGCCCACGGAGGCGAATGGGGCTGGGGGTAAAGATGATCGTGCCGGTCAGCCGCCGACGATCTGGCTCGGCGATTCTCTGGGTGAGATGGCACTTTATTACGGCCTGGCCGACGTGGCGCTGCTGGGCGGCAGCTTTGAGCCGCTCGGTGGGCAAAACCTGATCGAGGCCGCAGCCTGCGGCTGCCCGGTGCTGATGGGGCCGCACACCTTCAATTTTGCCGAGGCCGCAGAGCTGGCGCTGACGGTCGGGGCTGCGCAGCGGGTTGGCTCGATGGGGGAAGGGGTGGCCGCGGCGCGGGCCCTTTTGGCACAACCCGAGCGGCTGCACAGCATGGCCTCAGCGGCGCTGAGCTTCGCCGGCGCCCATGCCGGTGCCGGGCAACGCACCGTCATGGCGGTGCAGGCTTTACTGCTGGCTTAGTTGGCCAACAGCGCGTTGATGGGTTTGAGGTCGTCCGCCTTGAGCACGCCCGTGGCCTGGCGAAGCTTGAGCCCGCCTACCAACACGTCGTAACGGGCCTTGGCCAGCTTGGCCTTGGTGTCAAACAGCTGACTCTGCGAGTTCAGCACGTCGATGTTGATGCGCACCCCGACCTGGTAGCCGAGTTTGTTGGCGTCCAGTGCGCTTTGGCTGGAGGCTTCGGCCGCTTCCAGCGCTTTCACCTGGCCCTGGCCCGACAACAGCCCGTAAAAGGCGGCGCGGCTGCCTTGCGCCACGGTGCGTTTGATGGCATCCAGATCGGTGCGGGCCTTGTCTTCCAGGGCCAGGGTTTCCTTCAGCCGGTTTTCAATGGCGTAGCCCGAAAACAGCGGCATGGTGAAGCTCAGGCCGACACTGGCGGTGGTGGTGCGGAAGCTGGAGGTCGAGCTGGCAGATTCACCATTCAGCGTCATGTTCACATTGCCGTTCAGGTCCAGCGTTGGCTTGGAGGCCGCCTGGGCCTTGCTGGTTTCCAACTGCGCGACATCAAGCGCCAGCCGGCTTTGTTGAATGCCCGGGTGCTGCTCTTCCGACTTTTGCACCCATGGCGCGACGTCGTCGGGTTGCACCGGTGGTAGGGTCAGCGGAAGTCTGACGGCCAGCGGGACGGTGTTGGTCTTGCCCACCAGTTGGTCCAGCGCCAGTTTCTTGACTTGCAGGTCATTGCGACCGGCGATTTCTTGGGCAATCACCAGGTCAAAGCGGGCCTGCGCCTCCCGCGTGTCGGTGATGGTAGCGGTGCCGACTTCAAAATTGCGTTTGGCGGAGGCCAACTGTTCAGATACCGCCGCTTTTTGCGCCAGCACGAAGGTCAGGCTGTCTTGCGAGGCCAGCACATCAAAATAAGCGGTGCTGACTTTGACGATCAGGTCTTGTTCGGCGGCCATCATTTGCTGCTCCACCACTTCGATCTGTCGTCTGCTTTGGTTAAAGGTGATCTGGTTGGCGGGACGGTAGAGCGGCTTGGAGGCGCTCAGTGTGGCGCTTTGGGTGTCATAAAAGCCTTGCTTGGACCTGGCCAGCGTGTTGTCGATGGTGCTGAGCGATGCGTTCGCACTCAGGCCGATGGTGTGCAGAAGACCAGCGCGCGCCTGCTCTGACTTGGCCAGCGTCGAGTCGTAAAGCGACTTGACCGATTGGTAAGAGGCGTCATAGGCGCGAGCTGACTCATGCAGCGCCACCAGGCTTTGCGCCTGCGCCGGCAGGGCTAGCGCCGCGCCGAGGGCCATCGAGAGGGGCAAAAGACGAAATGCGTTCATGGATATACCTTGATGGGATAGGTGAATCTGGCTTTTGAGACAAGAGGGGGAGCTACAGCAGAGACGGTAATCAGCGGCCGACGCGCGGGGCCGGCTTAGTAACGCGGCACGCTGGAATCAAGCTCCAGTGCCCAGGCGTCGATGCCGCCTGCGAAGTTGGCCACGTGGTCAAAGCCTCGGGCTTGTAAAAAACTGGCGACCTGCATGCTGCGGCTGCCATGATGGCACAGGCAAGCGATCGGTTGCGTTGGGTCAAGCTCGGACAGCCGGGCGGGCACCGTGCCCATCGGGATCGTGAGCAGGGTGAAGCCCTTGGCGTTCACGCTGGCGGTGCGCAGCTCTGAAGGCTCGCGCACATCCAGCACCACCGGTTCGCCGTGTGGGCGCGCACTGGCGAGCCAGGAAGACAGTTCAGAGGGTCGAATCTGGGTAATCATGCTGGGTAAAGGCAGGTCAAAGCGGGTCAGGGCTCAAAAGTGAAAATGAGACGGCTCGGGGAACTTGAGTAAGCGAGGCGCCACTGTATCCCAAGGCTGGCGCGTCAGGTAGTCGGCCTCGCCGGTGCGGGTCACCAGGGTCGCCCGCATCACGGGTTCCTCGCCCACGATGGCGACCAACCGGCCTCCAATGCGCAGCTGTGCCAACAATGCCGACGGCACCTCAGCCACGGAGCCGTTGAGCATGATGACGTCAAAGGGGCCGTCCGCGGGTGCGCCCTTGGCGCCATTGGCCTCTCGCACCTCGGCATTGTGGATGCCGGCCTTTTGCAAATTGGTGCGCGCGATGTGCGCCAGTTCGGGTACGAGCTCCAAACTCAGCACGCGCTGCGCTCGGTGCGCCAGCAGGGCGGTCATGAAGCCGGAGCCCGTGCCGATTTCCAGCACTTTATCGTGTTTTTGTACCGCGGCATCCTGCAACATGCGGGCCTCCAAACGGGGGGCCAGCATGCACTGCCCGTGTCCGAGCGGAATTTCCATGTCGACAAAGGCCAGCGCCTTGTGTGCCAGCGGCACGAAGTCTTCGCGTCGAACCACCGCCAGCAGATGCAGCACCGCCGCGTCCGCCACGTCCCAGGGCCGGATCTGCTGTTCGATCATGTTGAAGCGAGCTTGTTCCAAATCCATCCGTTTACTCCAGGGGTGCGGTGCGCCATTAATTTTGATTTTAGCTGCCACGGCCTGCGTCAGCAGGAGCGGATGCTTGCCAACGCCGGCGCAGCCATTGCCCCAGATCATCCATGTAACAGTAGACCACCGGCACCACCACCAGCGTCAGCAGTGACGAGGTGATGACGCCGCCGATCACGGCCTGGCCCATAGGGGCGCGCATTTCGGAGCCCTCGGTCAGCGCAAAGGCCAGTGGCACCATGCCGAAGATCATGGCCAGCGTGGTCATCAGGATCGGGCGCAGCCGCACTTTGGCCGCCAGCAGCAGGGCTTCGCTGCGTTCCATGCCGTCTTCGCGGGCGCGGATCGCAAAATCCACCAGCAAAATGGCGTTCTTGGTGACCAAGCCCATCAGCATGATGACACCGATGACCGAGAACATCGACAGCGTGGAGTTGAACATCATCAGCGCCAGCACCACGCCGATCAGCGTCAGCGGCAGCGCGGTCATCAGCGCCAGCGGCTGCAAAAAGCTCTTGAACTGGCTGGCCAGAATCATGTAGATGAAGATCACGGCCAGGGCCAGCGCCGAGATGGCGTAACTGAAGGCCTCGGCCATGTCCTTGGTGGCGCCGCCAAATCGGAAGCTGTAGCCCGGCGGCAAGGCGATGCTGTCCATCACTTTCTTGATGTCTGCGGACACTTCGCCGCTGGAACGGCCCGATACATTGGCGCTCAGGGCGACCTCACGGTTCAGGTCGCGTCGGTTGATCTGGTTGGGGCCGATGGTGTCAGTCACTCGGGCCACCTGGCCCAGCCGCACAATGCGGGCGCTGCCGTCAGGCTGGGTGCCGATGTTGAAGGGCAGTTGCTCCATGTCCTGCGGGCTATTGCGCGCTGACGGCGCTAGCCGCACGTTGACGTCATAGGTCTGGTCGTCCGGCGCGCGCCAGTTGCCCACGGTCTGGCCAGCCACCAGGGTTCGCAGCGCGCTGCCGATCTGGGCCACGCTCAGGCCCAGGTCGGACGCCACGTCGCGCCGGACCTGGATGTCGAGCGCCGGTTTGCCGGGTTTGGCCGTGGTGTCGAGGTCGACCAGGCCCGGGATGTTGCGAACCCGCTCCAGCGTCAGCCTTGACAGCCGCTCAAGCTCGGCCGTGTCGGGGCCCTGGATCGAGAAGGACAGCTGCTTTTGTCCGCCGACCGAATCGGTCGGGCCAACATGGGTCACGGTGACGCCGGGCACCCGGCGCAGCCGCTCGCGCAGCTGGATCGACATTTCCTCGACGCCGAGCGTGCGGTCCTTGCGATCCACCAGGCGCACATAAATATTGGCGTACATTTTGCCCTGCGCGTTGCCGGTGTTGATGGTGGTCAGGGTGTAGCGCACCTCGGGGAAGGCGCGAATCACCGCCTCAACCTGGCGCGCCCGGCCCTCGGTCACCTCCAGCGACGAGCCCGCTGGCGTGTAAAAACTGAGTGTGGTTTCCGAAAAGTCTGATTTGGGTACAAATTCTGTGCCCACCAGGGGCACCATGAAGACGCTACCAACAAAAATAGCCAGCGCCAGCATCAGCGTCAGTACCTTGTGCCCCAGCGCCCGCCGCAGCACGCTCTGGTAGGCATCGGCCAGGCCCTCGGTGGCGCGGTCAAACCAGCCGGTGATACGGCCTATGGTTTTGTCATACAGGGTTCGGCGACGCGGCACTCTGCCAGTGGCAGCGCCATGGGCCTCGATGCTCGGGTCGTGCCAGATGCTTGACAGCATGGGGTCCAAGGTAAAGCTGACGAACATGGAGATCAGCACGGCTGCCACGATGGTGATGCCGAACTCATGGAAAAACTTGCCGATGATGCCGCCCATGAAGCCGATCGGCAAAAATACCGCCACGATCGACAGTGTGGTGGCCAGCACCGCCAGCCCGATCTCTTGCGTGCCGTCGAGCGAGGCTTGGTAGGCGCTCTTGCCCATTTGCACGTGGCGCACGATGTTTTCGCGCACCACAATGGCGTCGTCAATCAGCAGGCCCACACACAGGCTGAGCGCCATCAGCGTGATCATGTTGACGGTGAAGCCGGCCATGTACATGAACAAAAAGGAGCCGATCAGGGCGATGGGCAGGGTCAGCCCGGTGATCACCGTGGAGCGCCAGGAGTTCAGGAACAGGAACACGATCAGCACCGTCAGCACCGCGCCTTCGATGAGTGTCCGGCGCACGTTGTCTACAGACACGCGGATCTGGCGCGAGCCATCGGTGACAGGTTCCAGCCGCACGCCAGGCGGCAGCTGGTCTTTCATGGCGGCCATGGTCTTGATCAGACCATCGACCACGGCGATGGTGTTTTCGTCCTGCGACTTCTGCACGTTGAGCAGCAGCGTGCGTTGGCCGTTGTACAGCGCCAGGCTCTCGGCCTCCTGAGCGTCGTCGCTGACGCGGGCCAGCTGCTCCAGACGCACCGGGGCTCCGCCCTTGCGCGCCACAATGATGCGGCCAAAGTCTTCCGGCCGCTGCAGCCGGCCAGCAATCTGGATCACCCGCTCCTGCTCCAGCGAGCGAATGGCGCCCAGCGGCAAATCCTGGTTCTCGTTGCGTACTGCGGTCACCACTTGGTCAGGCGAAATGCCAAAGCTCTCTAGCGCCTGCGGGTTCAGGTAGAGGTTGATCTCGCGCCGGGTGCCACCCACTAGGGTGACCGAGCCGACGCCGCGCACGTTCTCAAAGCGTTTTTTAAGGGTTTGTTCGGCCCAATTGCTGAGCTCCACCGGGCTGGGCACCCGGCCCTTGGCGGCGGCCGGGTCAGCCAGCACCGCCACCGACCAGATGGCGCGGGCCGAGGGGTCAAAGCGCAGCACCCGCGGCTCTTTGACCTCGGCGCGCAGGTTGGGCTTGATGGAGGCCACTTTCTCGCGCACATCGTCGGCGGCTTTGCGGCCGTCGATGTTCAGGTTGAACTCAATCACCACGACCGATTGGCCTTCGTAGCTGCGCGAGGTCAGGGCGCTGATGCCGGCGATCGAGTTGACGCCTTCTTCGATCTTGCGCGAAACCTCACTCTCCACAATCTCTGGCGCAGCGCCTGGGTAGTCGGCAATCACCACCACGGTGGGGAAGTCGATGCTGGGGAACTGGTCAACCTGCAGCCGTTGCAGAGAGAACAGGCCCAACACCACCAGGGCCAGCATGACCATGGTGGCAAAGACCGGGTTTTGAAGACTGACGCGGGTGAACCACATGGCTTATTGGCCCTGCGGCAGTTTGACTCGGGTGCCCGCGCGCAGGCTCCCGACGCTGCCGGACAGTAGCAACGCATTCTCGGCCAGGCCCTTGATGGCAACCTGGCTTTGGCCGTCACGCTCGCCACGGGCGCCCAGCTCGACGGTTTGATGCAGCACAGCCCCGTCCTGGATCAGTTGCACGTAGGGCAGGGGTTTGTCGGTGCGCACGGCGCTCAGCGGCACAGCTGGCAAGCTCAGGCTGCCGGTGGTCAACGTGCCTTGGGCAAACAGGCCCTGGCGCAGACCAGCGTTCGGCTGCACTACCAGGTAGGCCAGAACGGCCCGACTGCCGCTCAGCGCGCTGGGGTTGATGCGCACCACTTTGGCGGTTAGTGGCGCTGTGGCGCCTTCAATATTGAGGCGCGCCACCTGCCCGGTCTTGACAAGAAGCGAATCGGCTGGGCTGATGCTGGCCTCCAGCTCGAGCCGGCTCAGGTCTACGATTTCCAAAATACGGGTGTCAATCGCCACCCGCTCGCCGGGTTGCGCCAGCCGCTGTGCCACTAGGCCCGCCATGGGTGCGCGCAGCACGGTATCGTCCAGCGACTTGGCGGCCAGGTCGGCCCCGGCTTGGGCGGCCCGGTAGCTGGCCTCGGCTGCAGTGAGGCTGGCCTGTGAGGTGTCGAGCGCGGTCTTGGAAATAAAGCCTTGGTCCACCAGCGAGCGGTTGTTCTCGAAGCTGCGCCGAGCAATATCCACCTGGGCTCGCGCGGCTTCGGCCTGTTGTTGGGCCTGGCGTACCCGTGCTTGCGATTCGGTGGCCTCAATGCGGGCCACCACTTGGCCCGCCGTGACCCGATCTCCTTCACGCAACGTCAAACCCTGCACCTCACCGGCCACCCGGGCCTTGACAAAGGCCGTGTTGGCGGCGCGCAGGGGGCCGGAGATGGCCAGGCCCTGAACCAGATCGATGGTCTTGAGCTGCACCAGATCAGTTGGCGCCAGCTCCACCACGGCCTGGATTTTTTGCGCGGCCTGCTGGGCCTCGAGTGCTACTTTTTGGGCCTGCCTGCCCGAAACCAGACGCCAGGTGCCCGCTGCCAGAGCGGCCAGAACGAGCGCGAATACCAACCATTTCAACCAGGATTTCATAGTGCAAAAGAGCCCGCAGAGGGCAGGGGGAGTGGACGTAAGCTCAGGCCAGCGAGCAGGGTCTCGGCCTGAACAGCAATGTAGTGGTCGGGATCGATTTCGGCAGCACCCACACAGGTGCCCAGGGAATGCTTCCACATCGCCAAAAACATCAGTGGTGCCATGACCGTGTAAACGCCGTATTTCATGTCGATCACGTGGAACTCACCGCGGTCAACGCCGCGTTGCAGGATGCGCCGGATCAGCACATTGCCGGGCAGCACCACCTCGTGCTCGAAAAATACGGCGAGTTCCGGGAAATTGCGCGCCTCACTCATCATCAGCTTGGTGATGCCAGAGGCCTTGGTGGAGCCGATGCGCTCCCACCAACTGCGCATGCAGTAGCGCAGCATGTCGGCGGTGCTGCCGGTGAACAGCTCAAATTCGGCATTCCATTCCAAAAAGCGGCCAATGATGTTCTCGCGCACCACCGCTTTGAACAGCTCTTCCTTGCTGGCAAAGTACAAAAACAGCGTGCCCTTGGACACGCCGGCCAGCTTGGCCACTTCTTCGGCTTTGGTGGCTGCAAAGCCTTTTTGCACAAACAGCTCTAGCGCCGCCTCCAGCAGCTCGCCCGGACGCGCGTCTTTGCGCCGCTCACGGCGGGCATGCACAGCGGGATCGGTCGGACCAAGCGGGTTGAGGGGAGAGGGCATAAATTACTGACTAATTGGTTATTAGTGTAAGGTTTATGCGTAACCCTGTCAATTGACGAGGGCATTGGCTGACCGATTGCCTACAGAAAAGACACTTCAGCCGCTCTCCTCAGCACCCATCCCGGCACCCCAAAAAATGCGTCATTCTGCTAACCAGGGTTGAACAAACGCAAACCAAGCGCCGATAACGAAAAAGGCCAAGCTGACCAAGTACACCCGCAATGAAACTTTGCGTGTGCGCTGGCAAGCCTCGCGCAGGGCGGGGTCAGTGGGGCAGGGTGCATGGCGGTTGCGCCATTGCAAGACGCCACTTCCGGTCATCATTAAGCCGGCCAAGGCAAAGACTGCCTCCTTGTGCTCGCTGAGCCAGACGACTTGCGGGAACGCCGAGACCAATGACGACAGCGCGGCTCCGGCCCCCAGTGCCACCAAGAGTGCCGGGATGGCGCAGCATACCAAGGTGCCGGATGTGGCGAACAAGCTGGCAACAGATGTCCAGAGGCTGCTGCGCGATTCAGCAACACCGTCCGGGCTCATTTGCGAGCCTTTACTTCAGCCTTGATCTCCTCAACGGTTTTCTGCACAGTTTCGAGTTTCACCACGTCGTAGCCGGCGTCGGTGATTTCGGCCTTAATGGCATTGCCATCCAGGGTCTGACCCTCCTTGGCCTCGATGGCAACGGTCTTTTTCTTCAGGTCGACGTAAACCGCTTTGGTAGCGGGCATGCTGGAAATGCGCTTTTCAATGCCCTGGGCGCAAAAAGCACACACCATGCCATTGACGGTAGCCTTGATGCTGGTTGCAGCAAATGAGGACCAAGTCGCTAATGCGAGTGCCAGGGAAATAGCTGGTTTTTTCATGGTGAAGTCCTCAAAAAATATACATAAAGTTGACGCGCCCTTGAGCGCTGTTGCTCACGCCAAGTTCGAAAAAAAAGCGGTTGTGGATAAGCCGCAGCATCGGCGTTACCTCCACGCTGTTGGACAGACCTGTCATTCGTCTTGCTTCTACGACCAACCAAGGCTGGGTTTCGTCGTAATCCACTTCATAGAAAGAAAATCCCAGCCGCGCTGATGCGACGTCATGGTTGATGCCATCCGCCCGGTAGAGCCTGGCAGTCGCAGAGGCATAGATGCGGGTGGTTTCGTAGTCCACCTGAATACCCGGCGAGGCCATGGCCCTGGAACCAGCAAAATCATTGCCAGTCAGGTAGCCCAAGCCACCCAAAAACCAGATATTCGCCTGAGCTTGCGGCATATTCCAGCGTTTCACCAACCGGGTGTAAGTCACATCGGCCAACTGGCGGTTTTTGCTCTCGTCGTCGGACCGCATGTAAAGCGTGGATACGCCTAGGGCATCACGCGGCGTCAGGGCGTAGTTGACAAAAACCTCCTGCCAGTTGGGGCTGAAATCGCCCATCGCCATCCAACTGTCCTTGAACCCCATGGGGCCGCCAAAGGCAGGCATTGCCATCGCGACAACGAGGGAAGCCAATAGTTTGTTGCGTAACCGCCCGTTCATTTGGCAGGCTCCATCTGATCCACGACAAGATGGCCGTTCATTTCCGTGACGGTGAATCGAACCTTCTGCCCCACTTTGAAAGGCGCTAGTTTGACCGTCTCAGCAACCTTGAAAGGCATGGTCATCGCGGCCATGCCAATACTTTTGATGGGCTGGTGATAGAGGGTGACGCGCGCTCTCTCGGGGTCAATCTTGACAATGTCTGCCTGCGTCCAATCGGGTACTGCCCAGGCGGAAGTTGTGCAGGCCAACCCTAAAGCCCAAAGTCTGTGTTTCATAAGAATCCTTATCGGCGGGGCATACGCCTCCACAAAACCCGCAAGTTTCGGACGCACTCCAGACAGGCGACCTTATTTGATCGTGAATCGCACGGTCATGTTCTTGCCAACGACGTTGCTCAGGGCAGCCACGAGCTTGTCACCTTTGCCCAGCTTGACGCCCATGACGCGCAGGGTGTTATCGCTGGCTTCCTTGATGTCTGCTTCGATCTTGTTGCTGCCTTGCAAAACGGTGAGCCTGCCGGTAATGCCTTTGGCGGCCAGCGGCTTGCCATGGTCCATCAGGTAAATCGTAGCGCCATCGGCCTGTGCCACCAGCTCAAAGCTCAGGTCGTTGGCCTTCTGTACGATGCCGCCATGCTGGGGCTTGGCGTCGCCATGGGCCTGGGCCGGATTCATGCTAAGACTGGACAGGACCAAGCCAGCCACCGAAATCAAATGCTTCATCTTCATGTTTCTTATCTCCTTGAAGGGCGTGGTGCGCTTGAAGGCGGCACCACCAAGCCTGTCGATCAACGCCTCAGAATGATTCTTGGACCTGTTGTTGTGGTTCCCCGTCGGAGCTACTTTGCTTCAAAAGCCGATCTGTGGCCTTTGCACCAAAGAGCCAGAACAACAGCGGTGTGAGCAAGGTATCCAAAAGCGTAGAACTGATTAAACCGCCAAATATAACTACCGCCACGGGATGCAGTATCTCCTTGCCCGGTGCATCAGCGGCCATCAGCAGCGGCGTCAACGCAAAGGCCGCCACCAGCGCCGTCATCAGCACCGGCGTCAAGCGCTCGATCGAGCCGCGCACGATCATGGCCTGGCTGAAGGTCTCGCCCTCAAAACGGCACAGGTTAATGTAATGGCTGATCTTCAGGATGCCGTTGCGCGTGGCAATGCCCGCCAAGGTGATGAAGCCCACCATCGTCGCCACCGACAGCGTCACGCCAGCCAACCACATCGCGACCACGCTGCCGATCAGTGCCAACGGAATGTTGGCCATGATGATGCCCGCCAGCACTGCCGAGCGATAGCGCGAATACAGCACCAGGAACATCAGCGCCAGCGACACCAGCGACAAACCCACGATCTGGCTGGTAGCCTGCTCCTGCGCCTGGAATTGACCCTCCAGATTGACGAAGCTACCGCTGGGCAGCGCAGTGACTGCGATGGCTTGGCGGATGTCGGCCACGATGCGGCCCATGTCGGAGCCGTCGCTATTGGCATAGACAACGATGCGCCGACGGCCGTTCTCGCGCCCAATTTGGTTGGGGCCATCGGCTTCGGTCACCGTGGCGAAGCTGGACACCGGCAGGCGTCCGGCCGGCGTGTCAACCAGCGTGCGTGCCAGGTCTTGTGGACTGCGCTTGTCGTCGGGCAGGCGCAGCACCAACTCGTAACGCCTGGCCCCATCCACAATTTGCGAACCGTGGGCACCGTCTGTCAGGGCCTTGAGGATGCGCAGGGCCTCGCCCGGAGGCAGGCCTGTCTGCGCCAGTCGCTGCGGATCGAGCCGGACCATGATCTGAGGGATCAGGACCTGCTTCTCCACCGTCAGGTCTACCAGGCCAGGGATGTTGGCCAACTTGCCGCGCATCTGCTCGGCCAGCCCGCGCAGGGTATCGGTGTCGTCGCCGTAAATCTTGACCGCAATTTGCGCCCGGACCCCCGAGAGCAGATGGTCCAGCCGGTGAGAGATGGGCTGCCCAATGGCCACTTGCGCGGGCAACACGACCAGTTGGGCGCGGATGCGGGCCATCACTTGCTCGCGATCGACCGGCCTGCCATCGCGATGCAAGTCCACATCGATCTCGGTTGAATGCACGCCCTCGGCATGCTCGTCGAGCTCAGCTCGGCCAGTACGCCGACCCACCTGGCTGACGCCAGGCACCTGGCCAATCAGTTGTTCGGCCACAGCCCCCATTCGGTTGGACTCGGCCAGCGAGGTGCCTGGGTTGAACAGCAGAGACAGCACCAGCGAACCTTCGTTAAAGGCCGGCAGGAAGGCACGCGGGAAAAAGGGCACACTGGCGGCGGCCAAGGCAACAGCCACGACCGCGGCACCAAGCAGGACCCTTGCGCGCGGAAAGGACCAGTTGAGCAGCCTTCGGTCCCAGGCCTTAAGGCGCGTCACCACGGGGCTGTCCCCGTGTCCAAGTAGTTTCATCCTGGGAAGCAGGTAGCTGCACAGAGCCGGGGTCACTGTCATTGACACCGCCATCGAAGCCAGGATGGAGACGATGTAAGCAATACCCAGTGGCGCGAACAGACGGCCTTCGATGCCCGGTAAAGCAAACAAGGGCACGAACACCAGCACAACGAT
This sequence comes from Rhodoferax sp., assembly GCA_040400795.1. Lineage (GTDB taxonomy): Bacteria > Pseudomonadota > Gammaproteobacteria > Burkholderiales > Burkholderiaceae_C > Rhodoferax. Next base: position 71,443 of record JBBAPO010000024.1, on the reverse strand, counting down.
CACCGTGGCGTACACAATGCCAGAGCGGACCTCGACGCTGGCTTGCTGCACGACCACCATCACCGAGCGCGGCTGGGCCAGGGCTTGGTTCTCCTTGAGCCGACGCAAAATGTTTTCAACGTCAACCACGGCATCGTCCACCAATTCGCCAATCGCAATCGCCAAGCCGCCCAGGGTCATGACGTTGATCGACTGGTCCAGCCAGCGAAAAACCAAAGCCGTGACCGCCAGCGACAGGGGTATGGCGAGCAATGAAATCAGCGTGGTGCGTGCGGACAGCAAGAACACGAACAGCACGATGGCCACAATCACCGCGCCGTCGCGCAGCGCCTCAGTCACATTGCCAATGGAGGCCTTGATGAAATCGGCCTGACGAAACAGCACCTGGGGTTTGGCCATTCCCTTTGGAAGGCCCGCCTGAAGGTCACTTAAGGCTTGCTCAATCTGCTGACTGACCTTAACGGTATCTGCGGCCGGCTGCTTTTGCACACTCAGGATCACGGCAGGCTGCCCTTGGTAACCCGCATCGCCGCGCTTGAGGCCAGCGGCGAAACGAACTTGAGCCACCTGCTGCAGCAGCACGGGCCGGCCGTCCTTCCAAGCCACGGCCATGCCTTGCAAATCCTCCAGCCGCTGGGTACGCCCCATGTGGCGAATGAGGTATTCACGGCTATTCAGGTCAATAAAGCCACCCCCGGCGTTGCCGGCATAGCCGCGCAGGGCCTGCTCAACTTGGCTCAGGGAAATGCCCAGTTGAGCCATGCGCGCCGGATCGGGTTCCACACGCAGCTGGCGTACCTCACCGCCGATGGGGATGACTTGGGAGACGCCAGCGATGCCGAGCAAGCGGGGCCGCAACACAAAGTCGGCGTATTCACGGGCCTGCATGGGCGTGGCTGCGCCTTCGCCGCCTTTCAGCGGCAATGCAATCAGCATGATCTCGCCCATGATGGACGAGACCGGCCCCATCACGGGCGTGATATCGGCAGGCAGTTGACTGCGCAGCTGCGCCAATCGCTCGGCGACCAACTGACGGTTACGGTAAATGTCGGTGCCCCAGTCGAATTCGGCGTAAACCACCGACAGGCCAATGCCAGAGGTAGAGCGCACCCTGGTCACACCGGGCATGCCGTTGAGGGCCGTTTCGATGGGGAAACTGACCAGTTGCTCGACCTCCTCCGGCGCCATGCCACCGGCCTCGGTCAGCACCGTGACCAGGGGCTTGTTGAGGTCGGGAAACACGTCGACAGGTGTACGCCAGGCAGTCAATGCCCCATAGACCATGAGTAAGGCCGCAAAGGCCAAAACGAACAGCCGGTTATGCAGGCTGTATTTGACGATCCAGTTGAACATGATGCGCCGTCTCTGTTCAGCGGATCTGCGCGACCAGCGCCGCGCCTTGGACCAACACCCGATTGTCCGCGGACAGTCCTTGGGTGACCAACACCGTGCCAGCGTCCAGGGGTTGGACCTGAACCGGTTGCGGCAGGAAACTCTCAGCGCCCGTCTTGATCCAGACCACGGGTTCATTGGAAGGGCTGCGCACAACAGCAGACGCCGGCAGAACGATGCCCTTGCGCCGCTCCTTGAGTGCAGCGACCAGCGTCACGGGCTGCCCCACCGCCAAGGGTGATGCACCAGGAGACACAGCAACTCGAAAGTTCAGCGGCAGCATGCCGTCACGCAAGGACCGTGCAGCGCCGACCAGTTGCAGCTTGACACCCTCAACCCCGGCCAGATGAGCTCCGCCTAGACGACTGCCGAGCGACACATCGGGTGTGCTGGCCTCCACCATTAGGCGGGCAGGATCAATGACCTCGATCAACACCTCGCGTGTGTCCACGATCTGACCCAACTTCACATCGGAGCGTGAAATGACGCCCGAGACTGGCGCACGCAGCGGCTCACGCACATCCAAACTCGTTGCGATGCGCTGTTCGCGCTCGGTCAGTGACTGGACATCGATGCGTGCGGCGTCGATGTCCTTGCGTGGCACCGTGCCTTCGAGCGACTCCAACCGGCGCAGGCGCTGCTCAGCCAACTCCCGCGCAGCCTTCAACTCGGCACGCTGTGACTGTTGGGCTGCGATGGCAAAGGGCTCAGCATGATGGCGGACCCAAACCAGTACCTCGCCTTGCTTGACGGCTTGACCCGCCATAGGCAATCCGCGCGGCCCAGGCTCAACACGTCCGCCATGCGTTGCCTGCACTTGGCCGCTGGCATTGGGGTCTGCGATAACGCGGCCGGGCAACTGGATCGTGGCGGCGGCTTCGGACTCGGGCGCCAGTTGGGTACGCAGTCCCATGCGCCTTTGCGCGAGCTTGGGTACAGTCACGCTGCCATCAGGCAAGCGGGCTAGCCCACCTGCGATCGGCGAAGACGCTTGATCCAAATGCTCGCCATTTGGGCCGTGAGCGCCCGGGCCAGCAAAAGCAGAAAGGGAACTGGCCATCGCCAGAATGGCCACTTGAACGCCAAAACAAGACAGCCGTTTCATGCTTGACCTACTGGAGAGAACCGACGCTGGCGCTGGTTGCGCAGGCGCGCGGTTGCAAACCCGAGCAATACCAAAGTGGCCAAAGCCCCAAGGGCCCACCACTCCCAATGGATGCCATGATCATGAACGGCTACGGGCGCTGGCACCCGCAGCACAGCGTCAAGCAAGTCAGTGTCCTTGCCTGCAAGCACAGTGATCACCAGCGGGTGCTCTCCCGGCGTGGTGAGCTTTTTAAGCATGGCCGCGTCATCGATGGCGTAATGGCCCATATCGGCGCGGAATTTAGCCTGCGCCTTGAGTCCACCAGACTCCACCTCCACCTGCGCCTGCAGCACCGGCTCGTTGGTCGTGAAGCGGTCAATAAAAATGGACAACTCGCCGCCTGCCAGCATGCCGACCAACTCGAAGAGATCTGACTTGGCTTCGACGCGAAGGCTGGCCGGCATGGCGCCGGCCTTGTCTGTGGTGGGCGAATCCAAGTGCTCGCCATTCGGGCCATGCGCGCCGGGACCAGCCGAGGTCAGCACGGGCGTCACCGCCAGCAGGCTGGCAGTCAAGACTGTCCCGAGCCATCGGAAAACAAATGGATAAATCATGGAAGCAATCCCAGAGTTTGTTCAAGGCGCGCAATCGCCGTTTGATGGTTGATCTGCTGGCGCGCTAAGGCACTCTCGGCGCTGGCGGCTGCGGCCAGGGCACGCAGCATGTCGGGCAGCGCCGTTTCACCGGCACGGAAAGACTTGTCAATCAAGCGGGCGCGTTCGGCCAGCAATTGCGCCCGCTCTCGCTCAGCCAGCAGTTGCGCCTGGCTCAAGCCAAGCTGGCTCTGCGCCAGTGCCACTTCGGCTGTTAGTCGCTCGCGCGTTCGCTGTGCCTGGGTTTGTGCAATGTCCAACTCACCGAGTGCCGCCAAAATGCGAGGCTGCTGGTAGACCTGTCCACCGACAGAAACCCGCAGCGCCACCGCGATACTGCTTTGCGAACCGGCCCCTTGCCCCGGGCTTTCTTGGCGAACACCCAGTGTCAGTTCTGGCGAATCCGTGCGCTGAAGCCGCGCCGAGGCCGCCCGACGCTGGCCCAAGTCCACCGCTGCGCTGGCGAGGACGAGTTCCGGGTGGGAGTCCGGTAATTGCGCCAAGGCTGGCGCAACGCTCGTCTGCGGTTTAAGGGGAGGCAAGCCTGTTAGCAGGTTCCAATGAGACTGCTGGGTACCCAAGGCTTGACGCGCCGCGCTCGCTTGTGCCTGGGCTGCAAGCCACTCAGACCGGGCTGCAAGCGCATCAGACGGGGCGAGATCACCTGCACGCACGCGCCTTTCAACATCCTGCGTCAATTGGCCTAGGTCTTGGACCTGCCGTTCCACTTGCTGCAGCTCGACATCGGCCAGATGCAGGGCGCCCATCGCTTCACGCAACCGCCCCGCCAAGCGCAAGCGTTCGGCCTGTGCAGTGGCCTGAACCGAACCCAACTGAGATTGGGCTTCCTGCCCTGCAGCGGCACGCTGTCCGGGCCACCAAAGGGGCAGCGCCAGCCCAAGCTCCGTCTCACGGCTTGCGTCAGACGTGCCAGAGCGTTGGCCCACGCTGACGCTCGGTGCCGAAGCCAACCAGCTTTGAGTGACTGCCTGGTCGGCCTTAGCGCGGGCATAACGGTTGCGTGATTCAGATGCCTCTAGTGAGCGTTGCCATGCTGCCTCAAGCGCTTGATTCAGCGTCTGGGTGCCCACCGCCGTAGCGGTTGCAGCTCGAGTCGTTTCTTGCGTCTGCCCGGAAGTGGGAGCAGCAAGAGCCGAACACATCAGCGTGCAAAGCATGAAAGGATGCGCTGAGAACCATGGCCTGCGCCATAAGATTATTTTCATAGTGTGAATCGGTAATTTGCGCTCAGTCACACACGCCAAATACAGCCGCGGGGGAAAGGACTAAGACTAAAAAGCCCTGCGCAAGTTCAAGCGCAGGCACGGCCAAAGTTAGGCCGATGGTTTCGGGGGGCGGTCTAGCCCGTTGGGTAGCAACAGGGCCTTGGGAAGGAGACGCTCTAAAGAGGGTTGATCCGCACCGGTCAGCCCGGGCGAAGAACCTTGGGGAGAAGGCAAGACCGGAGAAAAGTGGCTGGCGTCGGCCAGGGCGTGCACGGCCGATGCCACGGAGTTGTCCTCATGAAAGTCCTCAGCGTGTTCGTCATGGTGGTGGGCGACGCCTTGGAAGTGAAGCAATTCGTGATGCTCTTCGTCTTCATGAGCCGCAAGCGCACCAAAGCCTGCAAAAGCCAACGACTGCCAGCCCATGCAAAGGATCAGAAACAAGGCAGCTAATCGGCTCAACATCACGGCATTTTATAAGCGACCAGGCGTGACTATGCGCTCAATCTGAGCGATTCACTGCCATGTGGCGAGGGTATTCGTGAGGGCCTTGGCCCTGTCATGGGCCCTTTCATCAATGGAGCGTAAGATGCGCGCGAGCGGCTCACAGCGGGCCGTCATGGAGAGCGAAGATGACAAACAACCTAGAGACGATCACCCTTGGCGGCGGCTGCTTCTGGTGCACCGAGTCCGTTTTTGTAGCGGTTCAAGGTGTGCTGGACGTGGAAAGCGGCTACAGCAATGGCCAGTTGCCGCAGCCCAGCTACGAACAGGTCTGTACCGGCCGCACCGGCTGCAACGAGGTGGTCAAGCTGGTGTTTGACCCGGCCCAGATTAGCCTGCACGAGGTTCTGGAGATCTTTTTTGTGATCCATGACCCGACCACGCTCAACCGGCAGGGCAATGACGTGGGCACCCAGTACCGCAGCGGCATCTACACCAGCAGCCCGGAACAACAAGCCGTGGCACAGGGCGTGATCGCCGAAATGACGGCCAGCGGCACCTACCGCCAGCCCATCGTGACCGAGGTGCTGCCGCTGGCCAGCTACTGGCCGGCCGAGGACTACCACCAGGACTTTTTCGCGCGCAACCCCGGCCAGGGCTACTGCGTGGCGGTGGCCGCGCCCAAGGTGGCCAAGTTCCGCAAGACCTTTGCCCGGCTGGCCAAGGGCTGATCTGCTAAGGCTTGCCCATGGGGAGGCCGAGGCGGTCTGCAATCGACGAGCTTGTGCGTTTTGGGAACTGCCACCTGTAAATACCGCAACTCAATAGCGTTAGATTGTCAGAGTATTGCAACAAAGTTGCGTTATAGTGGATCAGGTGAGCCGTTCCATTCCTTTCTGACCCTGCAATGAGCTTGTTGCCATCCACCACTGACCCGATCGACGCGTTGCTGCTGGCCCATGGCCTGCGCCGGACCAGCGCCGCGCGGCAGGTGCTGGGCTGGTTGCTGGCCCATGCCGACACCAGTTACACCCATGCCCAGTTGCAGGCGGCCCTGCAGACCGATCAGGCGCTGGCGCTGGACCGCGTCACGCTGTACCGGCTGATTGACCGGCTGACCCAGGTCGGGCTGTTGCTGTGCCGGGTCGACCTGCACCGGGTGCGGCGTTACCAGGCGATGCCGGCCAGCGTGCAGACGGCACCGCATTTCGAGTGCCAGAGCTGCCACCGCGACCAGCCGTTGGCCGGTGCCATGCGCGCCGACACGCTGGACCTGGAAAAGGCGGCGCAGAACGCGCTGCAGTCTTTGCAGGCGCTTGGCTACCAGGGCCTGCGCCTGGATGTGTCGGTCCGCGGCCTGTGCCTGGATTGCGCCACCCCGGCGCCGGCTGCGACAGCATGATCCACAGCCACGGTCTGCGCTACCAGTACCCGGGCGGGCCGCTGCTGGCCTTTGCCGATGTGGCGGTGCCGCAGGGCGGGGTGCTGCTGGTGTCCGGGCCGTCGGGCTGTGGCAAATCGACCTGGCTGGCGCTGGTGGCGGGTCTGATGGCGCCCACCGCCGGCACGCTGGTGGTGGCCGAGCAGCCGCTGGCGGCGCTGGGGGGCGCGGCGGCGGACGCCTGGCGCGCGCGCAGCATCGGCTTTTTGCCGCAGGCCCTGCACCTGAGCGCGGCACTGAGCGTGCAGCGCAACCTGGCGCTGGCGCAGTGGGCGGCCGGCCAAGCGCAAGACGATGGCGCCATCGCCCGGGCGCTGCAGGCGCTGGGCGTGGCCGAACTGGCGCAGCGCCGGCCGGCCCAGTTGTCGGGCGGTCAGGCGCAGCGGGTGGCACTGGCCCGCGCCGTGCTGATGCGCCCGCGCGTGATCCTGGCCGACGAGCCCACCGCCAGCCTCGACGACGAGGCTGCCGCCGCCGCTGTCACTTTGCTGCTGGACACGGCGCAGGCGCAGGGCGCTACGCTGGCCATTGCCACCCATGACGCTCGGGTGGCGACCCTGCTGGCACCGCAGCTTAAGGGTCAAATGAGCCTGCAGGCCTTGTCCCTTAAGCGTTCCCAGCTATGAAAAGAAGAGCATGACAACCCTGTCACTCGCCTGGCGCTACCTGTGGTCGCGGCCCTTGGGCGCGGCACTCAACCTGCTGCTGCTGAGCCTGGGGCTGGCCTCGATCACCTTTCTGCTGCTGCTCGGGCACCAGCTGCAGCGTGCCTTTGAGCGTGACCTAGCCGGCATCGACCTGGTGGTGGGCGCCAAGGGCAGCCCCTTGCAACTGATTTTGAGTGGGGTGCTGCACCTGGATGTGCCCACCGGCAACGTGCCGCTGCAGGCGGTGCAGGCGCTGGAACAAAACCCGCTGGTGGCCAGCGTGATCCCGATCAGCCTGGGCGACAGTTTTCGGGGCTTTCGCATCGTCGGCACCTCGCACGCCTACCCAGCCCATTACCAGGCCAGTCTGGCGCAGGGCAGCCTGTGGCATGCACCGATGCAGGCGGTGCTGGGCGCCAGCGCGGCGCGCGCGCTGGGACTGCAGGTGGGCAGCAGCTTTGTCGGCTCGCACGGCTTGGGTGCCGGCGGCCACACCCACGGCGACCTGCCCTACGCCGTGACCGGCATCCTGGCGCCCACCGGCAGCGTGATGGACCGGCTGATCCTGACCGACACCGCCTCGGTCTGGAAAGTGCACGAAAGCGCCACCGCGCTGGACGCCGATGACCAGAAGATCCTGGAGCAGGAGCGCGAGCTGACACTGGCCCTGCTGCGCTACCGCAGCCCGCTGGCGGCGGTGAGCCTGCCGCGCTTCATCAACAGCACCACGGAGATGCAGGCTGCAGCACCCGCACTGGAGATCAGCCGCTTGCTGCGCATGCTGGGCATTGGCACCGAGGTGCTGCGGGCGCTGGCCGGTGTGCTGCTGCTGACGGCGGCCCTGAGCGTGTTTCTGGCCCTGTGGAGCGCAGTGCGCGAGCGCCGGGCCGACCTGGCCCTGCTGCGCATGCTGGGCGCGCCGCCGCGCCGGGTGGCCGCGCTGCTGCTGACTGAGGCACTCTGGCTCGGCTTGCTGGCCGCAGTCATGGGCGTGGCGCTGGGGCAGGGACTCACATTGCTGCTGGGCCGCCTGTTGGCCCTAGACCAGTCGCTGCTGATTGGCGGCCTGGCCTGGCCGCCAGCGCTGCTGTGGGTGCCGGCCCTGGCGCTAACTGTGTCCCTGGCGGCCGCGCTGCTGCCGACGCTGGGCGCCTATCGGGTCAGTGTGCAAGAACTTCTTCAACCAAGGTAAATTTATGAAAAAACAGCTTCTAAGCCTTATGGCTATTGCATTGTTTGCTACTCTTTCAATAGCACAAGAGAAACATGGTGATAAGGAAACCAAGGCGGACATCCAGCGTCACCGCGCCATCGCCGCTGCGCACGAAAGCGCCGCCAAATGCCTGGAAGCGGGCAAAAAGGAAGACGTGTGCGTGAAGGAATTGCAGGCCGCCTGCAAGGGCTTGGCGATTGGCAAATACTGCGGCATGAAGCACGAGCATTAACATGGCGGCCATTGGAGGTGGATCTATGAAACACAAGGTCACAGCCGGGTGCATCCTGGCGGCCTGTTTGTCGCTGGGTGCGCAGGCGCAACTGAGTTCGCCGATTGCCGGCGGCGTGCCCGCCGGCACGGGCGCCGGCATCCACAGCCCCAACAGCCCGATTGCCCCGCTGCCCGAGCGGGCTGATGTGTTGCCCTGGTCGGTGTTGACAGACGTCAAGACCAAGTCAGTGAAAAACCGACTCTTACCCGCCTTTCCGGCCCCGGTGCAGGCGCTCAACGACAAGCCGCAGCGCATCCAGGGCTTCATGATGCCACTGGAGCCGGGCGAGCGGCAAAGGCACTTTCTGCTGAGCTCGGTACCGATGAGCTGCTCGTTTTGCGTGCCGGGCGGGCCCGAGAGCATGGTGGAGGTCAAGACCCGTACCCCGGTCAAGTACACGCTCGAGCCCGTGGTGGTGGAAGGCAAATTTGCCGTGCTGGCCGACGACCCCTACGGGCTGTACTACCGCATCACCGATGCGGTGGCCGTGAAGTAACGCCGCTGAGGATGCCCGCTCGCCCGCGTCACCCGGGGCCCGTGCCGGGGCAGACCGCGCGGCCGGCTGGCTGGCTGGCCGCCGGCCTGTTGGCCGTAGCCCTGCTGCTGAGCCAGGCGCTGGGGCTGGTGCACGGCGTGGTGCATGGCGGAGCGCCCACCGTGGCGTCCGCTCAGCTGTTCGAGCATCTTTTTGACGAGCATGACGACGCGTCAAGCTGCCGTCTGTTTGACCAGGCCAGCCATGCCGACCTGGCGCCCGCTTTGGCGCTGGTGCTGCCAGTGCTGCCGCTGTTTGCCGTCTGGGTCCCCTGCCCGGTCGGGCCGGTGTTGCCCCGCCAGGGCGCACCCTTTGAAGCACGCGGACCGCCGCCGCGTCGCTGACCCCCCTCGTTGTTAGGCCCTAAGCCGCCAGCCCTGGTGTTGGCCGGCTGGCGCGTTCCTGTCTCTCTCCCAAATGATGCCCCTTTCATGAAAAAAATCCCTTTGACCCTGAGTTGCCTGGGTGCCCTGTGTGCCGGCCCCGCCTTGGCGCAAACGCCACTCACCGGCACCCTGCCGCCCGTCACGATCACGGCCAACCCGCTGGGTGCCACTGAGCTGATCGCGCCGGTGACGCAGTACAGCGGGCCGGCGCTGCTGTTGCGCGCCAAGACCACGCTGGGCCAAACGCTGGACGGCACACCCGGCATCAGCAGCAGCTACTTTGGCCCCAACGCCAGCCGGCCCGTGATCCGCGGCCTGGACGGCGACCGCATCCGCATCCTAAACAACGGCGGCACCAGCCTGGATGCCTCGGGGTTGAGCCATGACCACGCGGTGGCGCTGGACCCAATGGCCACCGATCGCATCGAGGTGCTGCGCGGCCCGGGCGCGCTGCTGTATGGCGGCAGTGCCGTCGGCGGCGTGGTCAATGTCATTGACAACCGCATTCCGCGCGACGCCCTGTTTGACGCCCAGGGCGGCGTCGCAGGCAAGGTGGATCTGGGTTTGGCCAGCGGCAACGCCGAGCGCAGCGCCGGTGTCCTGCTGGAGGCGGGCAACGAGCGCTACACCCTGCACTCCGATGTGTTCAGCCGCGGCACCGATGACTTGCAGGCGCCGGCAGATCTGGCCTGTACCCAGCCCGGTGCGCCGGCGCTGCAGCGGCGTATCTGCAACTCGGCCAGCCAGAGCCGTGGTGGCGCGCTGGGCGGCTCGGTGTTTTTTGAGCGGGGCCGGCTCGGTGCGTCGGTCAGCAGCTTCAGCAGTGAGTACGGCACAGTGGCCGAGGATGCGGTCACGATTGGCATGCGCTCTGAGCGCTATGCGCTGGACGGTGAACTGCGCGGCCTGGCCGGTCCGTTTCAGGCGGTGAGCGCGGCGGTCGGTCGCAGCACGTACCAGCACACCGAGTTTGACGGGCCGGTGGCCGGCACCCTGTTGAAGAGCAGTGGGCAGGACCTGCGGCTGGAGGCCCGCCAGGCCCGCTGGGGTGCGCTGGACGGCGTCGTCGGCCTGCAGCTGGAGCAGAGCAGTTTTTCAGCCGATGGCGATGAGGCCTTTGCGCCCTACAGCGACACCCGGCAAAGTGCCCTGTTTGCGCACCAGGAGCTGAGCACGGGCTGGGGCCGTTTCAGCTTTGGCGCGCGCCTGGAATCGGTGGCCGTGGCATCCCAGGGTAACTCGACGGTGGCGCGCTTTGTGCCGGACAGCCGCAGCTTCACGCCGCGCAGTTACGCCCTCGGTGGCCTGTGGCCGCTGGCGGCGGGCTGGCAACTGACCAGCAATCTGGCCCTGTCCGAGCGGGCGCCGCGTGACTACGAGTTGTTTGCCGACGGCCCGCACCTGGCGACCCATGCCTACGAGGTGGGCAACACCAGCCTGGGGCTGGAGCGTTCCAGCAACCTGGACCTGGGGGTGAACTGGGCCAGCGGGGCCCATCGCTTCAGCCTGAGCGCCTTCGTCAATGAGTTCAGCAACTACATTGCCCAGGAGGCCTCGGGCGTGAGCCGGGATGCCGAAGGCAATGGCGGTGACGGGGTGGGCGTGACCGATCTGGGAGACGGCACGTCGGCCGAATCGGGTGGCGCTGCGGCGGTGCTGCCCGAGTACGTCTACGCCCAGGTGCCGGCCCGCCTGAGCGGGCTGGAGGCCAGCGCCCGCTGGCGCCTGCGTGACGGGCCCCAGGCGCTGGACCTGGACCTGCGCGGCGACCTGGTGCGTGCCACCAACAGCCGCACCGGCCAGGCCCTGCCGCGCATTGCGCCCGCCCGCCTCGGGGCCACGCTGCTTTGGGCGCAGGGCCCGTGGAACGCCCAGCTTGGCGCCAGCCATGTGGCCGCGCAAAACGAGGTGCCCGCCGGCCAACGCGGCACCGAAGCCTACACCCTGTGGCATTCGGCCCTGACCTACCGCATGAAGGCTGGTCCCGCCAGCCTGTTGTGGTTTGCCCGGCTGGACAACATGGGTGACACCCTGGCCTATTCGGCCACCTCGATGCTGACGCAGACCGCGCCTGGCAAGGCACCGCTGCCTGGGCGCAGCATGAAGGTGGGGCTGCAGGCCAGCTTCTAGGCGGGGGAGGGCATCGGCACCGTGACGTGCCGGTTGCCCCCTGCGTTCAGGTTTTCAGGATGACCGAGGCGCCATTGGCGCCTAGGCCAAGCACCGCGCTCATTCCCAGCCGTGCGCCCTGCACCTGACGCCCCTGGGCCTGGCCGCGCAGCTGCCACACCAGTTCGCACACCTGCAGCACGCCTTGGGCGGTGGTGGCCTCGCCCGAGGACAGAAAACCGCCACTCGGGTTAACCGGACAGCGGCCGTCAATGTCGAGCTCGCCCTGCGCCAGCATCCAGTCGCCTTGGCCGGCCTCATAAAAGCCGAACAATTCGGGCCAAGCCAGCAGGTGCCAGGCGGTGTTGTCGGCCATCTCCAGCAGGTCGATGTCTTGCGGCCCGACACCGGCCATCGCCAGCGCCCGCTGCACCGCGCCCACCACCTCGCTGGTGTGCGGCGTGGCGGTGTGCGCTGGGCTGGCCACATTGGGAATGCGCAGGGCCGGATCGCCAAACTGGCCGGTGGCAATCGCGCAGCCGGCCACCTGGATCAGGCGCCCGCCACGCTGGCGCGCCTGCGCCTCGGAGCCGAGCACGACGGCGGCAGCGCCATCGCTGACCGCGCAGATCTCTAGCAGGTGCAACGGGTCGCTGACCATGGGCGAAGCCAGCACCTCGGCCACGCTGCAGGCCTTGCGGTAGCGCGCCAGCGGGTTGCCGATGGCATTGCGGTGCATCAGCACCGAGGCCAGGGCCAGCGTCTCGGCGGTGGTGCCATGCTCGTGCATGCGCCGCCGCGTCTCCATGGCCCAGTAGGCCGGGTTGGTGGCGCCCATCGTCACCCAGCGCAAGTAGTCGTTGTCGGTGATGTCGCTGGCGCTGCCCGGCGGGCGCGGGATGAAGCCCTTGGGCATGCGCTCGGCACCCACCGCCGCCACGATGTCCGCCTGGCCGCTGGCGACCATGGCAAAGGCGGTCTGCACCGCGATGCCGCCGGCGGCGCAGCCACCGCCGACATTGCTGGCCGGAATGCCGTTCTCGGCCACCGCCTGCACGATCTCGTTGGCGTGCAGGCCCCAGCCCATGCCGCCCTCAAAGCGGGAGCTGGCCGCCACCAGGCCCTGCAGGTCACGCCACTCCAGCGCCGCATCGCGCAGCGCGCCACCCAGTGCGTCCAGCGCCAGCTGCAGCTGGGGCTTGTCTGGAAATTTGCCCCAGGGGTGGGCGCCCGCGCCCAGCACATAGACCGGCCTCATGCTGCCAGCTCCTGCGCCGCGCGGGGCTGAAACTTGTAGGTCTGCACCTCTCGCCCCTGCTCATCGCGGTAGAGCGTCTCCACCGTGAGTACCACGGCCATGCCGATTTTCAGGCTGGCGGGCTCGCAGCCGGTGAGCATGCCCATCACGCGCAGGCCTTCGGGCAGTTCGACCGAGCCGATGGCGTAGGGCGCCCAGTCCGCCATTCGGAACAAGGCGGGCGGCTGGTAATGCTGCACGGTGTAGCTGTAAAGCGTGCCTTCGCGGCTCAGCAACACGTCCTGCGTCGCTTTCTCCTGGCACTGGGGGTTGCGGCAGCTTAAGGTTTTGGGAAAGTAGTGCGAGCCGCAGCTGGTGCAGCGGGTGCCGATCAGGTGGGCCGAATTGCCCGTCCCCTCAAACAGGCCGGCGGCGACGGGCACAAGTTCATCGGTGCGCATGGCAGCCTCAGCGCGACAGGATGTCGCGTGTTTCGCGGAAATACAGCAGGCCGCTGGCGCAGTCTTCCACTGTGATCTCGTGCCGCACGTAGCGGCGCTCGCGTTTGACAAACTTCTCTGTGGCGCGGGCGTCGATGCGCACCCTGGCCCCGACCGGGATCGGCTCCAGGATCTCGGAGTCGTGGTATGTGTGGATGGAGCCAATGGCAAAGGGCTGGGTGTGGTCGAACTGCACCGACAGCACAAAGTGGGACACCAGCAGCGGCGGCACGATGGCCGGCCCAAACGGTGATTCGCCCGGAATGTGCCAGGTGTTCATACGCCAGCCTTCGTACCAGGGGTTGAAGTCCTCCACCGCGTCGGCATACAGGATCACCAATTCGGGCGTGATGTGCAGCTCGCGCGACAGCACTTGCCCGACCTCGACCATGTCCCAGTAGGTCTGCGACTCGGAGGCCAGGGTGTCGACAAATTCGCGGGTCTGATCGACCTGCACTTGGGTCATGGGCCGCAGCTCATCGGTGCGCACGTTGGGGTGGTTCATGGTTGCTTCCTTGTGTTGCATGGCGTTTGGGCCGGTTCAGACGCCGACATCCGCTTCGACCCAGCCGGTGGTCTTGATCTCGCCGGCCTCGTTGTCGGTCCAGACCTCCAGCTTGAAGCGAAAACCGGCGCCCTTGGGCGTTTTCTCGCGCACCACGCCGTGGGTGGTGATGACCTCGTTGGCATAGGTGGAGGCAACATACTTGCAGGCGATGCGCGCGCGCCGGAAGAAATTGGCGCCCAGGTAGTTGACGCACATTTCGGCGATGTAGGCCGATGACATTTCACCGGTCTGGATCGGCGCCTTCAGGCCGGTTTGCGCGGCGTAGACGGGGTCCCAATGGTTGGGGTTGAAGCGGCCCCAGAGGCGCGAGCCCATCAACTGGATGGCGGCCTTTTTCTTGACGCCGATCAGGGTGAAGCCGATGGGTGTGTCGGTGGTGATGGGAACCAGGGCTGCACTGGCCGGCTGAATTGGATGCATGGTCTGCCTTTGTGTGTAGGAGGAGAAGGGTTGACAAGGAGGCTGTTTGGCCTTGGGCTCAGGCCAGCCCGAGCAAGGTGCTCACCTGCTGGACCAGCAAAAACTTGCGGGCCCGGCCCGAGGGCGTGACCGGGATGTCTTCGGCGTTCATGAGCAGGATGTGCCGCGGCACCTTGAAGCGGGCCAGCCCCTGCGCGCAAAAAGCCGTCAACTCGGCTGGCGTCACGGTGGCCTGCCCGCGCAGCACGACGCAGGCCACGCCGACTTCACCCATGCGCTCGTCGGGTACCGGCACCACATGGGCCTGCCACACGGCGGGGTGGGTGGCCAGCAGGTCTTCGGCGTCCGACGGCAGCACCTGCTCACCGCCACAGCGGTAGGACTCCTTGCGCCGGCCGGCCAGCGTCAGGTAGCCCTCGGCGTCCATGCGCGCCAAGTCACCGGTCCGCAGCCAGCCGTCGGCGGTGAAGGCTTCGGCCGTGGCCTCGGGCTTGTTGTAGTAGCCGGCCGTCACGCCCGGCCCCAGGGCCAGCAGTTCGCCGATGTCGCCCAGGGCCACGTCCTGCCCGGTATCCGGGTTGACCACGCGGTAGACCACCAGCTTGCCGTCGGGGCCGCCGGTACCTGCCGGGCCCACGTCACGCAGCCGGCCGTTGGTGCTCAGCAGGCGGCTCATCGGGTCATCCGGCCGGGTCACCGTGCTGGAGGCGGTCACTTCGGTCATGCCGTAGCCGGTGGTGATTTCGAGCGGCCGCAGGTGATCGATGATGTCCTGCCAAATGTAAGCTGGTGAGCGGCCGCCTGACGACAGGACCGAATGCAGCGGCTCCAGCACATAGGGGCGGGCTTTGAGCTCGTCGATCAGCGCCAGCGTCATGGTGGGGATCAGCAACAGGTCGGTCACGCCATGCCGCGCCACCGCCTCGAGGGTGTCAACCGCATCGAACTTGAGCCTTGGCACGATGGCGCCACCGACGAACAGCACAGACAACAGGCCTTCGACATAACCGTACACGTGGTACATCGGCAGGGAAAACAGCACGCGGCGGCCGTCCTCAAACGCGCGGCCCCAGGCGCTGCCAAAGGCGGCGCGCAGCATCATGTCGTGGCTGAGCATCACGCCCTTGGGCGAGCCGGTCGTGCCCGAGGTGTAGATGATGTCGCTGTTGGAGGCCGGTCCCGGGTGGGTGATGGCCTGCCAGGGGGCGGCACCATCGCCCAAGCTGCCGAGCGCTTGGGCGCCCGCGCGCACCGCTTGGCCACTGGCCGGAAACACCACCACCTGCTTCAGGCGGGGAAATGCCGTACCGCCGCCCTGCATCGCCCAGCCGGGCGCCAGTTCGTCCAGAAACCCCAGGTAGTCGAGGCCGCGAAAGCTGTCCATGGTGACCAGCAACACGGCGTCGGACTGGCGCAGCACGTAGCCCAGTTCGTCGCGCCGGTTGAGAAAGTTGATCGGCACTGCCACCGCCCCGACGCGCGCGATGGCGAATTTGACGGCTACGAACTCCGGGTGATTGGCCATCAGCATGGCCACATGGTCGCCGGGCTGCACGCCGGCGGCCAACAGCCCGGCGGCCAGCCGCTCTGACCAGGCCTGGATGTCGCTGTAGGTCCAGGTTTGCGTGTCGGTGATGAGGTAGGGGCGCGTGGGGAACTCGGCGGCCGCGGCGTCGAGCATCTGGTCCAGCGTGCGGGCTTGCCACGCAGGAAAGCGCCGTGCCAGCGCCGCTTGGCGGTGGTTCACGGTGCCGATGGCAGGGGGTGGCACTGGTGGGGTCTGTTCCGGTGGCATGGCCATTACGTTCTCCTTGCTGTCAGTTCTCGCAGGCTGATCGAAAATCGTGATCTTACCAGCTGGTATTTTTAATTACGCAACGGAATGTAATGCAATAGGCATAAAAAACACAAGTTATTCCTCTTCCAATTCACATTAATGGAAGAGGGAAAAGTATTTAAATACCCGTCAGTATGATAGTATTCTTGCAGGAATGTGCATCGCAGGGATATGGCCCGGTCTGCGATGAGGTGCCGGCTGAGACGCCGGCAGTCGCGGGTGTTTTTGGAGTGATGGTTTATGACTGATGTGGATGTGATCGTGATTGGCGCCGGCTTTGCCGGTCTGCGAGCCCTGTACACCCTGCGCAAGATGGGCAAAAAGGTGGTGGTGCTGGAAGCCAGTGCAGACCTTGGCGGCGTTTGGTACCACAACGGCTATCCCGGCGCCCGCTGTGATGTGGAGAGCTATGACTACTCCTACAGTTTTTCGCCAGAGCTGGAGCAGGAGTGGCGTTGGACGGAGCGGTACGCCACGCAACCCGAAATCCTGCGCTACATCAACCATGTGGCTGAGCGCTTCGACCTGCGCAAGCACATTGAATTTGGCACACGCATGACGCGGGCCGCCTACGACGAGGCCGGCGCGCGCTGGGCGGTCCGCGCCGAGGATGGGCGGAAATGGTCCGGCCAGTTTTTGATGATGTGTGTCGGGCAGTTGTCGACCACCAAGCAGCCCGCCTACCCCGGACAGGAGAGCTTCAAGGGTGAGGTCATTCACAGCGGGGTGTGGCCCAAGCACCCGGTCGATTTGGCGGGCAAGCGTGTGGCCATCATCGGCACTGGTTCATCGGGCATGCAGATGACGCCGGTGATTGCCAAGGAGGCTGCGCACCTGACGGTGTTCCAGCGCACCGCCAATTACAGCATTCCGGCGGCCAACGCCCCGGTGTCAGACGAAGAGGATCGGCAGGTCAAGGCCAATTACCGCGCGCGTCGCGAGCAGGCGGCTAACTCGCCGACCGGCCTGGGCTTCCTGCCTAACAAGAAATCCGCTCTGGAGGCCACGCCGGACGAGCGCGAGCCAGTGTACGAGGCCGCTTGGAACCGCCTGGGCTTCGGCTTTGCGCTCGCCTATTTCGACATCCTGCTGTCCAAGCCGGCCAACGACACTGCGGCCGAATTCATCCGGCGCAAGATCGGCGAACAGATTGACGACCCGGTGCTGCGCGAGAAGCTCACGCCCAAGGGGCACGCTTTCGCCGCCCGGCGGCCGTCGGTGGACAGTGGTTACTTCAAGGCCTTCAACCGGCCCAATGTGTCGCTGGCGGATGTGCGTGAGGCGCCGATTGTTGAGTTTGTACCGGAAGGTATCCGCACCACAGACAAGGTGTACCCGGTCGATGTGGTGATCTATGCCACTGGCTTCGACGCCTTCACCGGTTCGCTGCTCAAAGCCGACATCGTGGGTCGCGCTGGGCTCACGCTCAAGCAGAAATGGGCCGACGGGCCGGTGACCCAACTCGGCGTGGCCGTGGCCGACTTCCCGAACCTCCTGATCGTCTGCGGGCCAGGCAGCCCGTCCTTGCTCAGCAATGTGCTGCTCTCGACCGAGCAGCAGATTGAATGGCTGGCAGGACTGATCGGCAAGATGGAGCGTGACCATTTGGTCGAACTCGAAGCCACGCCCGAGGCCGAACGCGACTGGGTCGCCCATGTCAACGAACGCGTCAAGGGTACGCTGTACCTCAGCACCGATTCTTACTATAACGGCGCCGAGGTGACTGGCAAGCCACGGGTTTTCATGCCCTACTCAGGTGGCGTACGCGGCTACCGGCGCATTCTGGCGCAGTGCGCGGCTGACGGCTATTCTGGCTTCGTATTGCGGCCGGCCACCCTGCACAGCCCATCCCCAGCTGAGCCAACCCAGCAGGCTCTCCCCGCATGAAGATCGCATTTGATGACCAGGTCGCGATCGTTACCGGTGCCGGTGGTGGCATCGGCCGCGCGGTGTCACTGGCACTCGGTCGCGCTGGTGCCAAGGTGCTGGCCGTGGATCTGGACGCCGTCAGTGGTGCGGAAACGGTGCGTCAGGTGCAGGCCCTGGGAGCCCATGCTGGTTTTCATCAGGCTGATGTAAGCTCGGCCGAGGGCGTGGCCGCTTATGTGGCCGAGGCCATGCGGCTCTGGGGTCGCATTGATGTGTTCATGAACAATGCTGCCTGGCAAGGTGCGGTGCTGCCACTGGTGGACTACCCCGACGATGTGTTCGACAAAGTCATGGCCATCAATGTCAAAGGCGTTTTTCTGGGCATGAAGCACGTGCTGCCGGTGATGCTGGCACAGCGCCGTGGTGCGGTTGTGAATACGGCTTCGCTTGGGGCCTACATTGGCACGCGGCACCTGGGGCCCTACACGGCGAGCAAGCACGCCGTGCTGGGTCTGACCAAGTCGGCTGCATTGGAGGTGGCCCGCAAAGGCATTCGGGTCAACGCGGTTTGCCCTGGCCCGGTGGACACGCCCATGCTGCGTGACATTGAGGCGCTGCAATCACCCGATAATGCGGCGAGTCTGCGCGAGCAGCGTGCAGCGATGATTCCGGATGGCCGCTATGCGACGCCGGAAGAAGTCGCGAACCTGATGCTTTACCTGGCTAGCGACTTGTCCTCCCACATCACCGGTCAGGGCGTGCAGATCAATGGTGGTTTTCATACCTGAGTCGGGTGTGCGGCCCCGCACAGACGAGATCGGCGAGATCATGAGCAAACCAGCCAAAATCCCAGTTGCCACCAAGATCAAGGCTGTCGCGAGAGCAAGACGTGGCCCGGTCGGCGCCAGCCAACATGAGGACATCCGGGATGCCGTCTTGCGCCTCAAGAGCGAGCGCATTGTTGGCGCAGCTGTGGAACTGTTCTATACCCAGGGCTTCACCAACACCACCCTGGAGCAGGTGGCTGACGCCATCAATGTCACCAAACCCTTCATCTATGCCCATTTCCGGTCCAAGGCCGAGTTGCTGGCCGACATTTGCTCCCGTGCAATCAAGGTGGCCCATGACGCGCTGAACCGCGTCACGGCCGAGCAGGCCAGTGCCACTGCCAAGCTGGAAACCCTGGTCCGCGATTTCATGATGGCGGTGCTGGATCACCAGCCCCATGCGGTCATTTACAGTCGTGAAGAAACGCACCTCAACCCCGCCGACCGTGAAGCGATCAATGTGCTTCGGCGCGAGTTTGACCGCCGATTCGCTGCCCTGCTGCAAGAGGGCGTGGCGGCCGGTGAGTTTGTGGTCGAGGACGTGCCGCTGACGGCGCTTGCCATAGGCGGCATCGTGGGTTGGTCGCCGGTCTGGTACCGCTCTGGCGGGCGGCTGACCCAACCCGAGGCGTCCCAGCGCATCGCCACACTGGTGCTGGCGATGGTGCGTGCCAAAGTGCCCGTCAGTAGCGAAGACGTCCCGGCCCCATCGCCGGCCTGACGTCCAGACCCAGTCTAGCGTGGCACTGCCATTGCTGACCGGTACCTAAAGGAATTTTTCTTGGACCCTACAAAAAAACTTGTTCGGACTTGTTGTCAACACAAGCGTTGACTGCTATGATTTCCGAATGACTTCTACTCTGTGTAGTGAAACGGCGATGTCAATTCATACGGAGCAATCTGCGTCTGGGGTCGCGTCCGCGATCGCGGTTGTGGGTGGTGGCACGATGGGAGTCGGCATTGCCTATGTCTATGCCGCAGCCGGCTGGACCACTTGGGTGGTCGAGCCTGATGAGACGCGTGCTCACGCCATGCTGCAGACCATCGCACAAACCGCCGCGTCTGGGGCGCGTCGCGGCAAGCTCACGGCAGAGCAGGCTGTCCAACTGCCACACGTCGTGCAGCGCGTGGCATCCGTCGCTGAGTTGCCCATGGGTCTGGACCTGGTGGTGGAGACCGTGCCCGAGCGCCTGGCCTTGAAGCAGCAGGTTTTGATAGGCATTGAGCAGCGTTCGCCGCGCGTCATTGCCAGCAACACCAGTGCGCTGTCGATCGATGTTTTGGCTGGCTCGCTCAAAGATCCGGGGTTGTTTCTGGGTATGCACTTCTTTAATCCGGTCTGGTCGCTGCCGATGGTGGAGCTGGTTCGGGGTAGCCTGACCCGGCCTGACATCCTGCTGCTGGCGCGCAGCTTCGCCGAGGCCACCGGCAAGGTGACCATCACCGTGCGCGATGTGCCGGGTTTTGCAACCAGTCGGCTCGACCTGATCGCATCTCTGGAAGCCATGCGCATGCTGCAGGACGGGGTGGCCAGCGCCGACGATATTGATCGCGCCATGGTGGTGGCTTACCGGCACCCCGTTGGCCCCCTTCGGTTGAGCGACATGGTGGGCTTAGACGTCAGGTTGGATATCGCTCGCCACCTCAGCGTAACGCTCGGGGACCGCTATGCGCCGCCGCGCCTGCTAGAAGACATGGTGGCCCGGGGCGAGTTAGGCCAAAAGTCGGGCAAGGGTTTTTTTGAATGGCCGTCTGCAGCGGCCTGACTGATTTCAATTGAAGAGGGTAATTTGATGTCCAGTATTTTCGGTTCTGCGCTCGTCGACACGGCAGAGCACCACCCGTTGTTGCGGGACAGCGTTGGCAAACTGGTGGGCGGCTTCGGACGTCGGTATTTTCAGGAGGTCGTCAAACGGAAAGCAAAGCCCGTTGAGCTGTGGAATGCCTTGGCGCAGGCGGGTTTTCTGGGTGTTCACATCTCGGAGCAATACGGTGGCGGTGGCAGTGGCCTGGCAGATTACAACGTGGTGGTCGAGGAGACAGCTGCGCAGGGCTGCCCTATGCTGTCGCTGGTGATCGGCTCCATCTGCGCGCCCATCATCGAGCAGCATGGTAGCGAGGCCATGAAGCAGACCTGGCTGCCTGGCTTGGCCAGCGGCAAGCTGAAACTGGCCTTCGCCATTACTGAGCCTAATGCTGGTACCAACACCCACAAGGTGACCACCGCCGCCAAACGCAGCGGCGAGGGCTGGACGCTCAATGGCGCCAAGTACTGGACCTCGGCGGTTGACGAGTCCGACGCCATCATGGTCGTGGCGCGGGGCGAGACGGTCGATGACAAGGGTCGCGCCCAGCTATCCTTGTTTATCGTGCCAACCAAAGCAACCGGCATCACCATGACGCCGATCGAGACTGCTTTGCATGTGCCCGAGACCCAGTTCATGCTGTATTTTGACAATGTGGCGCTGGCCCCCGACGCCCTGGTCGGCCAGGAGGGGCAGGGCTTGCGACATGTGTTTGCCGGCCTCAATCCCGAGCGGGTGTGTGCCGCCGCCATCAACAATGGTATTGCGCGCTTTGCCATCGAGAAGAGCGCTGCCTATGCCAATGAGCGCAGCGTCTGGAGCACGCCCATCGGCGCACACCAAGGCATTGCCCATCCACTGGCCAAGGCCTACATGGGTGTGCAGCAGGCGCGCTTGATGACGGCGCGGGCGGCGCAGCTGTTTGACATGGGTTCAGGTGATGCCGGTGAGGCGGCCAACATGGCTAAGTTTGCCGCTGCTGATGCCTCGCTCGAAGCGCTGGACCAGGCTATTCAGACTCACGGCGGCAACGGCATGGCACTGGAATACGGCCTGGCCGACCTGTGGTTCATTGCCCGACTGCACAAGACCGCGCCCGTCAGCCGCGAGATGATTTTGAACTTCATCGCACAACACAGCCTGGGCCTACCCAAAAGCTACTAAGAGGTCGCCATGTCCTTCACGCTTGCAGACATCATCCGCCGGCATGCCGCGGACACGCCGGATGCGCCCGCCCTGACTTTCGAGGGCGTAACCTGGAACTTTGCTCAGTTGCATGCGCTGAGTTCGCAGTCGGCTAACGCCCTGCGCGCCGAGGGTGTGCAACCAGGTGACCGCGTGGCGGTGTTGACCAGAAATCGCGCTGAGTTCTACGAGCTGATCTTCGCCTGCAGCAAGATAGGGGCGACTCTGGTCGGGCTCAACTGGCGTCTAGCGCCACCTGAGATCAGCGCCATCATGGCCGACGCGGGGCCGACGGTGCTGATCGTCGGCGCGGGCGAACTGCGCTTGCTGTCTGAAGCCGCCCGCCAGGGTGAAAACCTTCGGCGTATCGTCACCCTGGGTCATGACTATGACGCCTGGCGGGCCGCCATGCCAAGCACGGATCCCGGCCACGCCGGGCAAGCCGATGATGTGACGCTGCTGCTGTACACCTCTGGCACCACGGGCTTGCCCAAGGGGGTGATGTTGACCAACCACAGCATGTCGTTTACGCTGCGCCTGGGGGCTGAGTCCTGGGGCATGGGGCGCGACAGCGTCAACCTGGTCGCCATGCCGATGTTCCACATCGGTGGAAGTGGCTACGGCATGAGCACCATGGCCGTCGGGGGGCACACTGTTCTGATGCGCGAGGTCAATACAGCCCAGGCGATTGCCAATATTGAACGCTACCGCGTTACGCACACCTTTTTCGTGCCGGCGGTGGTGCAGGCGCTGCTAGAGACGCCCGGGGTTGAACAGGCTGATTTGTCGAGCATGCAGCTGCTGATGTATGGTGCTTCACCCATTGGTGATGTGTTGTTGAAGCGCGCGTTGGGAGTACTGCGCTGCCGCTTCATGCAGGCCTATGGCATGACCGAGACCTCTGGCACGATCGTGGTGCTGGTGCCGGAGGACCATGATCCCGGTGGCGAGCGCGCCGGCTTGCTGCGCTCCTGCGGGCGGGCCATGCCCTGGGTTGAATTGCGCATCATTGACCCGACGACGCACAGCGATGTCCCCACTGGTTCGGTGGGCGAGATTTGGGTGCGCTCGGGTATGGTGATGCGGGGTTACTGGAACAAGCCCGATGCCACCGCCCAGACCATCATGCCTGGCGGGTGGCTGCGCACGGGTGATGCGGCCTACCAGGATGCCGAAGGCTACGTCTACCTGTTTGACCGGTTTAAGGACATGATCATTTCCGGCGGAGAGAACATTTACCCGGCCGAAGTGGAAAACGCGCTCAGCGGTCACCCAGCCATCCAGGAGGTGGCGGTGATTGGTGTCCCGCATGCCCGCTGGGGCGAAACACCCAAGGCCGTGGTGGTGCTGCGTCCCGGGCACCAGGTGCTGGCACAGGCGCTGGTCGACTATGCGCGTGAGCGACTGGCTCACTACAAATGCCCGACCGTGCTGGTGTTCGCTGATAGCCTGCCGCGAAACGCCTCGGGCAAGTTGCTCAAACGCGAACTCCGTATCAGCCATGGCGAGGCTTGAGCCCGTGAGCGTGACCGCACCGGCCTGCGATGCTGTTTCGTTGGCGCGGCGCTGGGTGGTTGATTATTTCAATCGGCAAGATGCCAGCGCGGCCCGCGAGTTTGCTACGTCGACTTACGCCCTGCGTATTGGTGAATACACCTTTGCCGGGCGGGACGAACAATGGTTGCCCGCCGTGCAAAAACAGATGGACCAGTTTCCCGGTCTGGGTATGACAGTGCATCAGGTGCTTGTCGGAACCAACGAGGTGGCGGTCTGGTTTACCCAGCACGGGGCTGCAGCTGGTGGTCGCATCGCTTGCTGGTCCGGTGTCGCGATCTACCAGAGCAACGGTCACCAGCTCACCGGATGCGTGGCGCAGGAAGACTACCTCACGCGCCAGCGGCAGTTGAAATCCGGTGTTGGCGACGCGATTGACGCCCCGGCGCCGGCGCCCTGGGACACGGTACCGCTGCCGCCAAACCCCCAGGCTGAGGCGGTGGTGCGCCAGTGGCTCGCACATTCATGGCCGTGCTCAGAGTCGGCTATTCGCTGCGACGATGAACACATCACCCGCTTGGCCCTGGACTTCAGCGTGCAGGATTCGGACATTATAGTGCTGTTCTCATCCGGATCTGAGGTGGCGTTTCATGTCCGCCAGACTGGGTTCTACCGTGGCGGGTTGATAGGCCAACCTGCTTCGACCCGGTTGACCGTGTTGCATGCGAACGGCATTGTGCGGGTAGAGGCTGGACGGGTTGTTGCGGGCCGGGTCATTCGCGACCGTGCCGGCCTGCGGGCCCAGCTGTTGCAGGGTGGTGTCCAATGACCGGGCCGGTAACTGGCGACGAAACTGTGCTGGTCCGCCGGGAGGGCGCGATCCTGATCGTCACCATTCACAGGCCCCAGGCCCGCAACGCCATTGACCGAGCCACGTCGGAGGCCATAGCGCTCGCGATGGACGAGCTGGATGGCGATGCCAGCCTCAGTCTGGGCATACTGACCGGTGCCGGAGCCCACTTCTGCGCTGGTATGGACCTCAAGGCCTTCCTGCGTGGTGAGCGAGTCGAGTTGGAAGGGCGCGGTTTGGCCGGCATGACCGAGACGCCGCCGGCCAAACCCGTGATTGCGGCGGTAGAGGGTTACGCCCTCGCTGGCGGCTGCGAGCTGGCGCTAGCCTGTGACCTGGTGGTGGCTGCCGCCAACGCCCGCTTCGGCATTCCGGAGGTTAAGCGCGGACTGATCGCTGGGTCCGGTGGCCTGCTGCGACTGCCCCAGCGTATCCCGCGGCAAATAGCCCTGGAATACGCCCTCACGGGCGAGCTGATGACCGCTACCCAAGCACATCAATGGGGGCTGGTCAATCGCCTAACGGAACCCGGTGGCGCCCTCGATGGTGCGCTGTCCCTGGCGCGTACTATCGCGGCCAATGGCCCGCTGGCGGTGCAGATGACAAAAAGGGTCATGACCGAAGCGCCATCCTGGCCAGTGGCTGAGATATGGGCCCGCCAGCGCGAAATGCTCGAGACCATCATCGCGTCCAATGATGCCAGCGAAGGCGCGCAGGCTTTCAGTCAAAAGCGGCCACCCCGCTGGACCGCCAGCTAGCGCACTCTTGCGCACCTTCCATTTTGAGTCCAAGCATGAACCCAACACCCAAGACCAAAGCTGAAACCCAAACCAAAGCCAAAGCCCCGGCCAGGCTGCCGCGCAAGCCAAAAAAAGAGGAAGTGCCTGAAAGCGGTATCGGGCAACGCAGGTCTTTGGCCATGGTGAAGGGCTCGGAGGTCTACCAGGAACGCAGGCGCGAGATCGCCCGGGTCGCGGCCGAGGTATTCAACAAGCAGGGCTTTCGCGGCACAAGCCTGGGGGCGGTGGCCGATGCTTTGAACACCAATCGCGCCTCGCTCTATTACTACATTGCAAACAAGCGCGAGCTGTACGACGAGGTGGTGCGCGAGGTGTCCGAGGCCAATGTCGCGACGGCGCACACAGTGCACGCCTCCAAGGCATCGGCGCCGGAAAAGCTGCGGACCCTGATTGTGTCCCTGATGGAGTCCTACGCTACCCACTACCCACTGCTTTATGTCTACATCCGCGAGAACCTGTCCCATGTTGAGAGCGACCGGACCGACTGGTCTCGCTACATGCGCAGCCTGAACCGGCAATACGAAGAGGTGTTCATCGCCATTGTTCAGGAGGGCCTGGACGATGGCTCACTGCGTTCCCTGACGACAGCACGGGTCACCGCCTTCGGGATCATCGGCATGATCGGCTGGAGCAACCGTTGGTTTGTGCCGCAGAAGTCTGAGGTCAGCGGGCGTGACATCGGCCTGGCCTTCGCCGACATGGTACTGGGCGGACTGGTCCCTGCCAAAGCGCCTGCAGCGAAGCGGGTGCGCGCATCTGAAACATAGTCAACAGATGTGTTGACAATTGAAATTCACTTCTCCATAATTCGCGCACAAGACACCTTGAGCCCAAACCATGTCCACGCTTGATCCCGCCGCCCAGAAGTTGCTCGCGCTGATGCGCCAGGCTGGCCGGCCGCCGTTTGAGACGCTGAATCCGGTCTCAGCCCGGCGGGCGTATGCCGCGAGCTGGGAGGTGACGCAGTCACCCGGCGGCGACGTGGCCAGCGTGCGCGATATGGCAATCGCCACATCGGCCGGCGACTTGACATTGCGTGTCTACCGCGGCCACGGTACCGACCCCCACAAGCATTTGCCCTGCATGGTGTTTCTCCATGGTGGTGGCTGGGTGATCGGCAATCTTGACAGCCATGACCGCATGTGCCGCCGGCTGGCCACGGTCGCCGGTATCTGTGTGGTGGCGGTGGACTACAGGCTGGCGCCAGAGTGCCCGTTTCCTGCCGCACTCGATGACGCTGCGATCGCGCTCCAGTGGGTGGCCGACCACGCTGAGCTGCTGCAGATTCAGCCGGCTGCCATCGGTGTGGGTGGTGACAGTGCAGGGGGCAACCTGGCCGCTGTGCTGGCGCTCATGAGCCGTGACGGCGCAGCCCCTCAGGTTGCCTACCAGGCCTTGCTGTACCCGGCCGTGGACCTGACTGCGTCGAGTGAGTCCTACCGTCGCATCACGACCGACTTGCCGCTGACGGCGGCCACCATGCACTACTTCATCGCCCACTACACCCCGGATTCGAAAGATCGTCTGGACTGGCGGGCATCGCCCCTGCGGGCAAGCAGTCTGGCAGGTACCGCACCGGCGCTGGTGCTGACGGTTGCCCATGACCCGCTGTGCGATGAGGGCCGGGATTACGCCCATAGGCTGGACCAGGAAGGCGTCCGCGTCACCGCCGTGCACCACAACGACCAGATGCACGGCGTGCTCAGCCAGGGCCGCTTGGTGCCTGCCGGCCAGGTGATTGGTGACCAGGTCTGGACCGCCATTGGCCACGCCCTGCACACCGCCGCAGCGGAGGCCTTGTGATGAGCAGTTTGATATCCGCTGACCGGCCCCTATTCGCCAAGTGCTGGCCCTGATTTTTGAGGTGAGTAAGCAGCTTTTTTAACCAGTCCCGCCGCACAACGGCAGACGCAAACCAAGGAGACAACATGACGACCTACGCCATTTCCCAACAACCCAGCCCGACCACACGGCTCACAATGCGCCAGCGTGCTCCGGCCCTAGCCGCCAAGCTGGTCATGGCTGCTGCTACCGGCCTGTTGGCGCTGGGCAGCCAAGCCCAGGAATCGCCGCAGGACGGCGTTTACAAGGACCGCATCGATTGGGGCCTGTTAATGGACTTGAGCGGTCCGACATCAGCCTCGCAAGGCGTCTGGGTCAACGGCTTTCAGGATTACATGCGCAAGATCAACGAGGCTGGCGGCATCAATGGCCGCAAGATCAATGTGCTGGCTGAAGACAATCGCTTCAATGCCGCAACTGACAAGATCGCCTTTGAAAAATTGGTTGGCCAGACGCCTGTCATTGCCATTTCCGGCATGGGTTCTTCGGGCTCTCAGGTTGGGTTGGCGCCAACCATCAAGGCTGGCAAGGTGCCAATCGTCGGCACTTACACCGCGACCAAGGCTTTGTCAGAGCCGGTGAGTCCGATGGTCTACAACGGCTTTTGCGGCTACCAGCAGATGGCGCAGGCCGGTGTGGGGTATTACGTTGACAACCTCAAACTCAAGGCCCCCAAGGTTGTGACCGTGGCGATCGAAAGTGCCGGTGGCAAGGAATACCATGACTATGTGGCCGAAGCAGTGGCCAAGCTTGGTGGCATCGCCACTCACATCACCATGAAGGTGACCGCAGTCGACGTGACGCCGCAGGTGCTGGAGATCATGGCGCAAAAGCCCGATTTCATCACCATCTACGGTGTGTCCAACACTGCCATCCTGACCATGAAGGCACTGCAACAGTATGGTTTGAAGACGCCAGCCTTTGGTATCACCTACCTGGGTGCGCCTGCGATCTTCTCGGCGATGGGGGAGCAAGCCGGCGCCAACTACAACTTCATCAGCTGCTTCACCCCAGGGGGTTCGGACCAGTCTGCCGGTAACAGGGAGCTATCCGCCTACGCCGACAAGATTGGTCGCAGCGCCATGAAGGAGGACATCAATTACGTGTCTGGCTGGATCACTGGCCAGATGGCCGCTGAGTCCCTGACCAAGCTGGGCAATGCCCCGACCCGCGCCAAGTTGGTGGACCTGTTGTCCAAGGGCTTCACGGTGGACAGCAAGGGCCTTGCCGCGCCGATCGTCTACACCCCAACCAACAACACCGGTCCGGTCGTGTTCAAGTTGTTCGGCTACGACTATGCAGCCAAGAAGTTCAAGGCCTACGGCGACTTCGCGGACTACGCGAAATACACCCGTTAATGGCTGATTACGCAAGGCAGGAGACGCATCATGCTCGGACAAGTACTGTTTAGTGGTCTGGCCCTCGGCAGCATCTACGGTTTGGTGGCGCTCGGCTTTGCGGTCATCTTCAAGGCGACGGAAGTTTTCAACTTTGCACAGGGGATGTTTGTGGTGTGCGGCGCCTATTTCGCCGTCACCGCCATCTCCCTGTTGGGGCTGCCGTTCCCACTGGCTATTTTGTTCATCATCGGCGCCGCCGCCTTGATGGGTGTGCTGATTCATGTATTCTTGATTCAGCCCCTGTCTGGGCGGCCCATGCTGTCGGTGATCATGTTGACGATTGCCCTTTCGATTGCAATTCGAGCCCTGATCGAGATTGTCTTCGGTCCGCAGGGCCGCACCCTGACCACACCTATGCCCACTGGCATCATCATGCTGGGGCAGCTGCGCATTTCCCAGCTGCATCTGACGGCCGCGCTGGTTAGCTGGGCCTGCATGGCGGGCTTCGGCGCCTTCTTTCGCTATACCTCGGTTGGCCTTTTGATGCGGGCCACCGCAGACGGCCATGAGGCCGCGCTGGTGTCCGGCATCAACGTCAATGTAATGAACCGGCTGGCCTGGGCCATTGGCTGTGCATTGGCGGCGGTGGGCGGCCTGTTTCTGGGGCAACTGCAAATAGCTTCGACTGAGCTTGAAAGCATCGGCCTGCTGGCACTGCCGGCGGTAGTGATAGGCGGCATGCAAAGCATCCCGGGCGCCATTGTGGGCGGGTTGCTGGTCGGCATCATCGAGCAACTGGCGGCGTCCTACATCTCGCCCAAGTCCAGCGATATTGTGATTTACATGTTGCTGCTGTTGATCCTGATGGTTCGGCCCTGGGGCCTGTTTGGTCAGCGCGAACTTGGTCGCGTCTGACATCACGGAGACTAATTTGTCATGAACCCGATCTCAACACCCGGTAGCCAGGCCGCCGGCCGCTGGCGCCGCTGGGCTTGGCCGGCCCTGGGCGTGGCCCTGCTGTGCTACCTGCCCGTGGTCCTGACCGAGCGCGCTGCCTTTGGCGTGGCCCTCTCCAACATGCAGTTGCTCAACCTTGGGTTGACCCAGATCAACTTGATGCTCATCGCTATGCTGGGTGCCTTGTCGCTGAACTACCTCACCGGTTGCGCCGGATTGATCTCGATCGGCCATGCGGCTTTTTATGCCACCGGCGCCATGACAGCTGCGATCACCGGCACACAGTGGGGCTGGCCGTTTCCGCTGGTTCTGCTGGCCTCTGGTGTGATGGGGGCGGCGATGGGTTTGTTGGCCGGTCTGCCGTCGCTGAGGGTGCGCGGCCTTTATTTTGTGCTCTCCACCATGGCCGTGCATTTTTTGGTGGTCTATGTGTTCCTGGAGTACCAGTTCAAGTTCTTTGATGTGGTCGGCGTCCCTTACAACCCGGCCAAGTTGGGTCCTCTCGAACTCAACACGCCGACCCGCTGGTACTTCTTCCTGTTGCCGCTGGTAGCCCTTATTTACCTGGGTCTAATTAGCAGCCTGCGGGCTCGCGAAGGTCGCGTCTTGATGGCCATGCGCGACCATGAGTTGGCGGCGACGGCGGCTGGGGTTGATGTGCGTATCTTGAGGCTTAAAGCCTTCGGCCTGAGCTCGGCCATCGCCGCCATGGCCGGTGCGCTGTTTGCCCACTACCTGACCAACGTCACTTCGGAGGCGTTTGGCATCAGTTTCGCGATCCAGTTCATCGCCATGATCATCATTGGTGGCATGGGTTCGCTGGCAGGCTCTCTGGTGGGGGCCGCGCTGTGGCTGTTACTGCCCTCTGTGATCTCGGGCTTTGCATCTCAGGCGTCGGGTTCGACCGGTATTGTTCGTCTGTTGTTGGTGGAAAACAGGGCGCAGCTGGTGCAGCTCATTTTTGGCATGTTGGTGATCGTTTTTCTGATCTTTGCACCCGGTGGGGTTGCCGGCTTGGGGCGGCAGATCCGCGAGCGATTTGGCAGCAAAGGAGGGCGGTGATGGCGGCCGTGCTTGAAATACAGGGCCTGTCGGTTGGCTACGGCCGCAAGGGCCTGGCGCTCGACAATGTCAGCCTGTCCGTGCCCCAGGGCGGTATCGTGGCCTTGCTCGGCGCTAACGGCGCCGGCAAAACCACCTTGATCCGGGCCGTCACCGGTCTGCTTGGTCTGCACCATGGACAAGTCACCAGCGGCGCCGTGCGGTACGCAGGCCAGTCCATCGTCGGCCTGCCCTCGCACCGGCTGGTGCGCATGGGCATGGGGCAGGTGCCCGAGGGGCGCTTGATCTTCAAGCAGCTCAGCGTCGAGGACAACCTGCTGGTGGGTGCCGCCATCCTGCCCCGCGCCAAGGTGGCTGAGGGCTTGGCCTCGGTGTACGCCCTGTTTCCGCGGTTGCTGGAGCGGCGCCAGCAAGCGGCGGGCTGGCTGTCGGGCGGCGAACAGCAAATGCTCGCCCTGGGTCGGGCGCTGATTGGTCGGCCACAGCTGCTGCTGGTGGACGAGCTGTCTCTGGGCTTGGCGCCCTTGATCGTGAAGCAAATCTACCAGCAATTGCGTGTGGTGGGCGACACCCTGGGAACGGCGATGCTGGTGGTGGAACAGAACGCCCACCTCGCCTTGCAATTTGCCGGCTCAGCCTATTTGATCAACCGCGGGCAGATCGTGTTCTCGGGCACGGCAGCCGAAGTGGCCGCCAGTCCGGCCATGGCCGAAACCTACCTGGGGGGCAAGCGTGCGCAGGACACGCCGACAGCGCCAGCCGATGCCGGCGATGCTGCCAAGGAGTTGCTGTCATGAGCGCGCCTTTGCTTGAAGTCTCTTCGCTGTTGATGCGTTTCCAGGGGCTCACCGCGCTCGACCAGGTGTCTTTTTCCATCGAGCGCGGCTCGGTCACGTCCCTGATTGGCCCCAACGGTGCCGGCAAGACGACCCTGTTCAACTGCGTCACCGGCATGTACACGCCCAGCGGTGGAGCTGTGCATTTCGAAGGCGAAGACATTACCGGCATGCCGGCGCACCGGGTCTCGCGCCACGGTATTGCCCGAACGTTTCAGAACCTGGCGCTGTTTGGCGGGCTCAGCGTGCTCGACAACCTGCTCGTCGGCGCTTACATGCAGGGTCGCTCGGGCCTGCTGCAGGGGGTGTTCCGGACAGCCCAGGTGCGTCGCGAGCAGGCGGCTGCCGAGCAGGCCGCGCTGGAGGTGCTGGCTTTCCTGGGCATGGAAGACGCCGCGCAGCTGATGCCAGCTGAATTACCTTACGGTCGGCAAAAGCAGGTGGAGTTTGCCCGGGCCTTGATGCAAAAGGCCCGGCTCATCATGCTCGATGAACCGATGGCCGGTATGAGTTCGGCCGAAAAAGCCGCGATGACGGCGCTGATCCAGCGGGTGCGCGCGCAGTACGGCATCACGTTTTTGATTGTGGAACACGACATCCCGGTCATCATGGACATCTCCGACAAGATCGTCGTGCTCGACTTTGGCCGCAAGATCGCCGAGGGACCGCCCCTGGCGGTGCAAAACAACCCCGAGGTGATCGCTGCCTACCTCGGCACCGGGCACTGACAGCCGCAGGCCGTCGCGCTCATTCATTCAATTATTGAGGACCAGACCATGAAAGAAGCCGTCATTGTTTCCACGGCCCGCACCGGCATCGCGCGCGCCTTCCGCGGTTCCTTGAACCGAACCAAGTCACCCAGCCTCATGGGGCACGTGATCCGGCACGCGGTCCAGCGCGCTGGCATCGAGGGCGCCGAGGTAGACGATGTGGTGGTCGGAGCCGTGCTGACCACTGGCACGGCCGGCATGAACCTGGCGCGTAATGCCGCCCTGGCGGCTGGCTTGCCGGTGACCGTGCCCGGCCAGACGATGGATCGGCAATGCGCCTCCGGCCTGATGGCCATTGCCACCGCCGCCAAGCAGGTGATGGTGGACGGCATGCAGGTGGTTGTGGCTGGCGGCCAGGAGAACATCACGGCCGAGCAAAAATTCTATTTCGACAGCGTAATGGCGGCCACCGACCCGCAGCTGGTGGCGCAGGCGCCCCACGCCTACATGCCCATGTTGCAGACGGCCGAATTTGTGGCGCGCAAGTACGGCATCAGCCGCGAAGCCCAGGACCTGTACGCCCTGGCGTCGCAGCAACGCACCGGCCTGGCGCAGAAGCAGGGTCGCTTCGACGCTGAGATCGTGCCCTTTGCCACCCGGATGGCGGTGGCCGACAAGGCCACGGGCGTCGTCAGTCTGAGTGACGTGGTGCTGGCTCGCGATGAGGGCAATCGGCCCGACACCGCGCTGGAGGGCCTGTCTGCACTCAAGCCGGTGGTCGAAGGGGGCGTGGTCACCGCTGGCAACGCCAGCCAGCTGTCCGATGGTGCCAGCGCCTGTGTGCTGATGGAGCGGGGACTGGCCGAGCGGCGCGGTCTGGCGCCGCTGGGCCTTTACCGCGGCATGGCCGTGGCTGGCTGCGCCCCAGAAGAAATGGGCATCGGTCCAATTTATGCCATCCCCAAACTGCTGAAGCAGCACGGCTTGCGGGTACAGGACATCGGTCTGTGGGAACTGAATGAAGCCTTTGCCTGCCAGGCCGTGTATTGCCGTGATCACCTGGGCATTGACCCTGAGTTGTACAACGTTGACGGCGGTGGTATCTCCATTGGCCACCCTTACGGCATGACCGGCGCCCGCTTGGTTGGTCACGCGCTGATCGAGGGGCAGCGCCGTGGTGTGAAATACGTTGTGGTGAGCATGTGCGTGGGGGGCGGCATGGGTGCTGCGGGTCTGTTCGAAGTGATGTGATGCCCGGCGCGGCTGGAGTCCAGCCGCGCCGCTGATCCATGGGCGAAAATGGGCGCTTCGCCGCGCCTGCCCCCATTCCGCCATGTCCCACCCCGTCCTGTCCGCCTTGTTGCCGGTGGTGCTGCTCATTGCTATAGGTTTGATAGCTGGAAAAGCAGGCTGGATAAGGGCTGAAGCCACAAAAGACCTGTCAAATCTGGTGTTCATGGTGCTCAGCCCGGCCTTGCTGTTTCGCACCATGAGCGTGGTGCATCTGGAGCAGCTCGATTTTCGGCCGGTCGCCATGTACTTTGTCTGTGCCGCGCTGCTGTTTGTGGCGATGCTGGCCTGGCAGGGCCTGAACCGCCGAGCTATTCTGATGGCGCTGACCGCCACCTTCAGCAACACGGTGGCCATTGGCACGCCCTTGGTCGGCCTGGCCTACGGGCAGGCCGGGTTGGTGATCCTGTTTGCCTTGATTTCGGTGCACGCGCTGGTGCTGCTGACGCTGGCCACCCTGGTGCTGGAACTGGCCACCGTCCGCGAGGCGGCTGCCAGTGGTGCAACAGGCGCAGAACGCCACCCGTTGCGCACCGTGCTGGAGGCGGTGCGCAGCGGCATCGTGCACCCGGTGCCCCTGCCCATCATCATCGGCCTGCTGTTTGCCCAGACTGGCTGGCTGATCCCGACGGTGCTGGACCGGCCGCTGCAACTGCTGGGCAATGCCTTTGGCCCGCTGGCGCTGTTGCTGGTGGGCGTGTCGCTGACCCGGGCACCGGTGGGCGCGCAGTTCAGGGGCGCACTCGGCTTGAGCCTGCTCAAAAACCTGCTGTTGCCGGCGCTGGTGGCGGCGCTGGGCTGGGCCACGGGCCTGGGCGGCCTGCCGCTGACGGTGATGGTGGTGGCGGCCAGCCTGCCGGTGGGCGCCAATGTGTTCATGTTCTCGCAGCGCTATGGCGTGGCGCAAGACCTGGTTGCAGCCAGCATGGCGGTGTCTACCGCGCTGGCGTTGGGCACGGTGACGCTGGTGATGGCGCTGGTGCCCTGGCTGTAAATCTGCAGGCGCGGGTCAAAGCATCAAGGCGCCAGACGCTCGCGCACCCAGGGCTCGTCACTGCCGCCGTCAGCCAGGCGGTAGCGCAACCGGTCGTGCAGCCGGCTCTTGCGGCCCTGCCAGAACTGCCAGTTGTCGGGCTTGAGCCGGTAGCCGCCCCAGTGCGGCGGACGCGGCGGCTGCAGCAAGAATTTGGCGCCATAACGGGCGGCATTGGCCACCAGCACACCGCGGCCCGAGATCACCTCGCTCTGCGGCGAGGCCCAGGCGCCGATGCGCGAGTCCAGCGGCCGGCTGTGGAAGTAGGCGTCGCTCTCGGCGTCGCTGACCTTCTCCACCACGCCCTCGATGCGCACCACGCGCTCCAGCTCGACCCAGTGGAACTGCAGCGCAGCAAAAGGGTTGCCGGCCAGTTCCAGCCCCTTGCGTGAGGCGTAATTGGTGTACCAGACGATGCCGCCGGCGTCAAAGCC
This sequence comes from Rhodoferax sp., assembly GCA_040400795.1. Lineage (GTDB taxonomy): Bacteria > Pseudomonadota > Gammaproteobacteria > Burkholderiales > Burkholderiaceae_C > Rhodoferax. The sequence continues at coordinate 37,140 of JBBAPO010000024.1, read as the reverse complement.
CTTGATCAGCACCACCCGCGTGCTCGGGCGCAGGTCGCTGCCCACGGTGGCCAGGGTCATGGCGTTGGGTTCCGGCACCTCGGCCGTGATGGCCTCCTGCAGCCACTGCGCGAACTGCTGCAGCGGGTCGGCGTGAGAGGCGTCTTCGCTGAGTTCAGCGCGTTCGTAGCTTTTGCGGAGGTCGGCGAGTGAGGTCATGGCCTCAGTATAGAGAGCCGGCTGATTTCTGGCATGCTCGGGGCTATGTCGCCAACTCACCCCTTGCCATCACCTCCCACCGTGCTTGTGCTGGCCTCGGGCCGGGGTGAGCGCTTTGCAGCGTCGGGTGGGCGGGTGCACAAGTTGCAGGCCTTGCTGGGCGACAAGACTGTGCTGCAGCACACTCTGGATGCCGTGCGGGCCAGTGGCCTGCCCTGGCACCTGGAAGACGTCGGCCACCCCGGTATGGGGGACTCGATCGCGGCAGCGGTGCGGGCCACCGCCGACGCGCAGGGCTGGCTGGTGTTGCCTGGTGATCTGCCGCTCATTCAGGCTGCCACACTGTGGCAAGTCGCGCGGGCGCTGCAGCAGCATCCGGTGCTTGTGCCGGTGTTTCAGACTCAGGAGGGTCGGCTGAGGGGCCACCCGGTCGGCTTTGCCCGCGGTTGCCGTGAGGCCCTGCTTGCTTTGAAGGGAAATCAGGGTGCAGCCCCCGTCCTGCGGACGTTTGGCGCTACAGAATTGATAGTTAATGATGTCGGTACTGTGACCGATATTGACACGCTGCAAGACCTGGAGCGTGCCTCTGCGCTTTTGGCTGGACGCCAGGCTTGACGCACATGGGCCGGGTCGGGACGCGCTGGGCCTTGAGAATCAGGTTTTTTGGGGGGAGATGAAGGCGTCGATACCGACCTGAATGGCAGCCATGGCTGCTTCGGTACTCAGGCCTTGATCACGGCGCAATCTGATCCAGGCCTCTGGGCTGAGCAGCATCAGCAGGGCCTCGAACCGGGGCGTATCCTCCTGAATCGACTTCGGCAAAATATTCTCCAAGACAGCCCGCTCCAACTCGACTTTGCGTTTGAAACTGGCCTCCACCATGGCTGAGGTGTGGCGATGCACCTGACCGCTGATCAAAAAAGGTGTGATCGTGTCGTAAAGCTGGCAGCGCACCTCGATGTTTTCCTTCAGGCGCGCCTGCCAGGTCTCCGCCTTCGAGACCATTTGCATCATCAACGCCACATTGATGCCCAACTCCTGGTCAATCTCCTGATACAGCGAGTCCATATCGTCAAAATGACGAAACACGGTTCGCAAACCGACGTCGGCGCGCGCAGACACTTCTTCAGCGGTCGGTGCGACCTTGCCTTCCTGGACCAACTCGGCCACGGCACGGACAATGCGTTTACGCGTTTCTACGGTTCTACTACGACGACCATCGCGTTGCTTGGGCGCAATCGTCGTGCTTTCCGGGCTCATAATTTTGGTCATTGAGTTAAATAAGCGTTGGCGGATAAACTGTTGCGGGATTGAGTTTACCCTTGGGCTCCGGGAGCCGGGGTTAGGGTTCTCCCGTCCACCCGTTGCGTTTTATTTTGGCATTTTGAATGTCATTAAAGGCTAAACTGCTTTCATGAAAAACTCAAGGACCTGGTTACTTGCGCTGCTGTTGGTGGGCGCCTGTGGTGTCTTGGCGGCCGCGACGCGCCCGAACCTGGTGGTGCTGGTGGCTGACGACTGGGGCTTTACCGACCTGGGCGCTTTTGGCGGCGAAATTGACACGCCCCACCTGAACGCGTTGGCGCGGCGCGGCACCCGGTTTGCGAATTTTCATGCCGCAGCCTCCTGTGCACCCACGCGTTCCATGCTGCTGACTGGGGTAGACAACCACCGCAACGGCGTCGGTAACCTGCGCGAGACCCTGCCGCGCGAGCACATTGGCAAACCCGGTTACCAGGGCTCTATGACGCCCAACGTCGTCACGGTGGCCAGCCTGCTGCAGGACAGCGGCTACCGCACCTACATCACCGGCAAGTGGAACGTGGGCTCCGAGCCTTACAACCTGCCCAACCGGCGCGGTTTTGATCGCTCCATCGTGCAGGGCGACACTGGCTCTGACAACTGGCAGCCCCAGAAGCGCTACCTTCCGCATGGCCCCCGGGTCGACTGGTTTGAAGACGGCAAGCCTGCTGTCATGCCGGCCGAGTTCTACTCGTCCACCTACTTTGTCGACCGCATGATCGGCTACCTTAAAGAAGACCCGGCGCAGCACAAGCCGTTTTTTGCCTACGTGGGCTTTCAGGCCAACCACGTGCCCATTCAGGCACCCAAAGCTTTTGTCGACAAATACAAAGGTAAGTACAAGGACGGTTGGGATGCGTTGCGAGAGCAGCGCCGCAAGAGCGCCGCCGCCCTGGGCGTGATCCCGGCGGACACGGCGATGGTTCGAATGAGCACCACAGATGACTGGAACGCCCTGAGCGAGAAAGACAAGCTCTACCAGCAGCGGCAGATGGAAATCTATGCTGCCATGGCCGATGCCATGGACGCCGAGGTCGGCCGGCTGGTGGCCCACCTCAAGGCCACTGGGGCTTATGACAACACGGTGTTTGTGTTCATGTCGGACAACGGCGCCGAGGGCTCGGACTACAACGAGGCGCAGATCTGGCTCAAGACCCAGTACAGCCAAGACATCGACCAACTTGGCGGTAAGGGCGCCTATGGCATTCCCGGGCCGAGCTGGGCCAGCGCCATGGCGTCGCCGCTGACCGGCTACAAGTTTTACTCGGCCGAGGGCGGCATCCGGGTGCCGATGTTCATTGCCGGCCTGCCCGGCGCGACGGGCAATGGCCTGAGCCATGCGCTCGCCCACGTCACCGACCTCACGCCCACCCTGTTGGACCTGGCCGGCGTGCCGCAGCCTGGCCGCAGCTACCGCAACCAGCCGATCGAGCCCATCGCGGGCAAGAGTCTGCTGCCCCTGCTGACCGGCAGCGCCACCGGCGTGCGCACCGCTGACGAGCCCCTCGGCTACGAACTGGCCGGCAACCTGGCGCTGTTCCGGGGTAACCTCAAGCTGGTTAAAAACAGCCCGCCGGTGGGCGACGGCCAATGGCATCTGTACGACATCGTCAAGGACCCGGGTGAAACCCGTGACCTGCAGGCCGAAATGCCGCAGTTGTTTGCCACCATGCAGCGAGATTACTTGGCCTACGAGAAAGCCCATGGCGTGCTGCCCATGCCCGAAGGCTATAACCCGCAGCGGGCGGTATTGATCAACGGCATGTACAACTACTGGTTTCCGACCTACGGACCGGGTGCCCTGATTGTGCTTTTGCTGCTGGTTGCTGGCACGGTGCTATGGAAAAGGAAGCGTCGGACCCAGCATTCATGACGCCTGGCGGCTATTTTGACTCGCCTTGGCCGGCCGAGGACGGTGGCCCGCAGCGGCTGCAGACCGCGCCGATTGCCAGCGCGCCGGGCCTGAACCTGCGCCCGGGTGAGCGCCTGGCCTGCACCACGCGCCACACCCTGCTGTCCACCATGACGGTGCTCGGCGCCCCGAGTGAGGTGTACTTGCTGACGCACTCGGCGCTGCGCGCCCGGCTGGGTTTTCCTACTACCGCCTGCGTCGAAAAAATTGACCCCATCAGTCTGCAGCCACTGGTCACATCGCCGCGGCTGCCCGGCGGCCCCATGTGGCCGGGCGGCATGGCGCTGCACCGCCATGGCGACCTGTTTGTGGTCTACGGCCGCTACCTGCACCGGCTCAGTCGCCAATGTGAGCCTTTGGCCAGCCTACAGTTGCCTGTCGATGCCCCCTACAACTCTTTCGTGATCCTGGACAACGGCCTGATCGTGACCAAAAACCTCTCCGACACGGTGGCCGCCCGGCTGACCGTGGTCGACCCGTCCACCACGGCGCGCGCCTGCGCCGACCTGGACTGCCCCGAGCCATCGATCGCCCGCTTGAGTGCCATGGGCAACACCGTGTATGTGGTCGGTGTGTGTTCGATTTTTCGCTACCACTGGTCGGACGCTGCCTCACAACTGGTGTTCGATGCAGACTGGCGCTTTGACTACATTGGCGCCACTGGCCAGAGCTACGGCTGGGATGTGGTGCTGGACGGGGAGCACGCCTGGTTCATGGACAACGGCCGCCACCGCTACCTGTTTCGCATGGTCGGCGCCGGTGTCAGCCCAACGCCCAACCGGTTGATCCGGGTTTCGCTGAGTGATGCGGCCGACCACCAGGCGCTGGATGTTTGCGGCGCCCCGGGCGGCAGCATCACCAACCCGCCACTGGTGGACTTGCAGCGCCGCATCGTGGTCGGCTACGACTCGGCCAACCGCCACATGCAGGCCTGGCGTTTCGACCCGGCCCTGCGCAACTTGCAGCCGCTCTGGCACAAGCCCGAGCTGGGCTGCGCCAGCCACATGCTGCTTTACTCCGCCACCGGCGAGCTGGTGACCAACGACTACCGCCGCCTGGGCGAGGAGGTGGTGGTGTTGGACATCGAAACCGGCGCCGAGCGCGGCCGGGTGCGGGTGGGTGGGCTGACCCAAGGGGTGGTGTTTCCCAGCGTTGGCTGGGGGCGGGACCTGTACTGGTGCTCCATGGGCAAGCTGGCGCGGGTGTTTGTGCAGTAAGCTGGCCGGCTCAGGTAAGAACAGGGTTCACATGAAAAAAACCATTTTGATCACCGGTGCCGGCACCGGCATCGGTCGCGATGCCGCTTTTGCGTTGGCGGCGCGCGGCCACCAGGTCATCGCCACCACGTTCAATGAAGCGCAGGCGGAACAATTGCGCGCCGAGTGCACCGCGCGGGGCCAAACCCTGCAGGTGTTCAAGTTGGACATCACCGACGCCGCTGACCGCGCCCTGGTGCTGCCGCTGCAGTTGGACGTGCTGATCAACAACGCCGGCATTGGTGAATCTGGCTCGCTGGCCGAGATTGACCTGGACCGGGTGCGCCGGGTTTTTGAGGTGAACCTGTTTGCCACCCTGGCGCTGACCCAGGTTGCACTCAAAGGCATGATCGAGCGTCAGCGCGGCACGGTGCTGCTGGTCAGCTCCATCGCCGGGCGGCTGCCGATGCCGTTTTTGATGCCCTACTCGATGACCAAGTTTGCGCTGTCGGCCGCCGGTGCGGGCTTGCGCGCCGAGCTCGACCAGCTGGGCAAAAACGTGCATGTGGCCCTGATCGAGCCCGGTGCCATCCACACCGGCTTCAACCAGGCCATGACCGACAGCAAATACGCGTGGATGACCGAATCGTCGTATTTTTACGGGCAGGCCGCCAAGATGCGGCGCCAGGAGCAGCGCACCTTCGCCTTCCTGGAGGCCCGCAACACCCGCAGCATCGTGGCCCAGATCGTCAAGGCGTCCGAAGCCCAACGGCCCCGGCTGCGTTATGTGGCGCCCTGGGCACAGGGACTGATGGTACGACTGGCGCGCATGCTGGGTGTTTAAAGCCCGTCGCCGCTGTCAGTCTTCACGGTCAGCGGTCACGTTCAGTTGGCGCTGTGAGCACCTGAATCAGATCGCGTTCTAGCATCCATAGCCGGTCTTGCCCCCAGATGGCGGGCCCCTCGTCAAGCCGAAAGGAGGGCACGCCCCAGAGCCCACGGGCAAACAGGTCGGCGCGGTTGGCCTCGGCCTCGGCCCGCCAGCCACTGTCGGCCAGGGCCGCAGCCACGTCGTCCGCGCTCAAGCCCGCCCGGTTGGCAATCAGCAACAGGCCGGCATCGCTACCGGCATCAATGCCATCGGCAAATACTCCTTGCAGAAAAGATTCGGTCAGCGCCGGGCCCCTGCCCAGGACCATGGCCCGGTGCAGCAGCGCCAGGCCGCGCTCAGTGGGCTCGCCCACCGGGTCCACCACACAACCAAAGGGCAGGCCCAGTCGGCTGGCCTCGCGCTTGTTGTCGTGCAGGATGTACAAGCGTTTGGCCAGCGGCACCGGCAGGCCACGCATCACCATGGGCAAGACAAAACGCAAACGAAGCTCGGCCCCGTAGTGCTCAGCCAGTCGGCGCACCTGGGCGGCGGCTAGGTAGGTGTACGGGCTGCGAAACGAGCAGTAAAAGTGGATCACCGGACGTGGAGTCGCGATGGCCTTGGCTTGTGCCTGCCAAAACTGCAAGCTTTTGGCGGGGACCAGCGGCGCTTCGGGCGTGGCAGAGCGTGCCAGTCCGGCCTCGTTCAGGCGTTGCTCCAGATAGTGCAGGCGGTCCACGCCCCAGTACCACTCGCCCTCAAAGTAAAAGGTGGCGCCCAGGTAATGCCCCCACCGTTGGCGCAGGGCGGCGCCGCGCGCCAGTGCCTCACGGGCTGCCAAGCTGGATTCGGCCGGCCCTTGCTCAGGGTGTGGGCCGCTATCGCCGTGCCAGAGCGCATCGCTAAGCTGGACCAGTTCAGCAATCCATGTCGGCTGCGACAGCAGCTTGAAGGCTGCCGACTGCGCGGCCGCCACAGCTGGCGCGCTGGGCTGGCGAGAGAAATCGGGTGTCATCAGTCCCAGGCTCAGTGCCAGGCGGTCCGCATCCTGGCAAGACCAGTCGCGCAGCCTCTGCAGCTCGGGCGCTGCAGAGGCGTCGGGGGCCGGCACCAGGTGCGGCACCAGCTGCACACGGTACTTGGCTTGAAACGCTTGCAGATGCAGTGCGGTCAGGTGGCTGTAGGGATCGTCGACCTGGTGAAAATAATGCACCTCGGGCGTCTGCCGTAACCATTGGCGCTTGAGGGCATGACCACCCCGGCGCAGCCCCTGCAAGGCGGGGCTGGTCAGCGTTTGGGTAAAAGCGCGGCCAAGGGCAGCTTTGATGACGGACATGGTGGGTTCCAGATCTAAAGACTCGCCCGATGGGCAGTCGCCAAGCCATTGTAGGTTTGACCCTTGAGGTGACATCAAGTGACATAGGGTTGCGGCCGGGCTGCGGTTGGTAACCGGCTGGTAACTATTGCTGGCCAAAGCGAGTCAATCGGACGTACGATACACATCGTAATTTTGTTACCAAAAAACATGAAAGTCAATTCCACCGTTGAGGCTGTCACAGCCCGCATTCGCGAGCGCAGCCGCGACTCGCGCAGCACCTACCTGCAGCGCGTTGATCAGGCGGGTCAACGCCGACCCGGCGCTGAGCGGCTGGGCTGCGCCAACGTGGCGCACGCCTTTGCCGCGCTGCCGGCCAACGACAAGCTGCGCGTGGTGGCTGAGCGCGCGCCCAACATCGGCATCGTCACTGCCTTCAACGACATGCTCTCAGCCCATGCGCCGCTGCAGCACTACCCAGACCTGATCAAGGCCGAGGCCCGGCGCTTGGGCGCCACAGCGCAGGTGGCCGGCGGGGTGCCGGCCATGTGCGACGGCGTGACGCAGGGGACGCCTGGCATGGAGCTGAGCCTGTTCAGCCGCGATGTGATCGCCATGGCCACCGCCGTGGCGCTGAGCCATGATGTGTTTGACGGTGCGCTGATGCTGGGCGTGTGCGACAAGATCGTGCCTGGGCTGCTGATCGGCGCCCTGCATTTTGGCCACCTCCCCACGGTGTTTGTGCCGGCGGGCCCGATGACCTCGGGCCTGTCGAACAACGCCAAGGCCAAGGTGCGCGAGCAGGCAGCGCAGGGCCTGGTGGGCCGCGCCGAGCTGCTGCAGGCCGAGTCAGCCGCCTACCACGGCCCCGGCACCTGCACCTTTTACGGCACCGCCAACAGCAACCAAATGCTGCTCGAAGCCATGGGCCTGCATGTGCCCGGCACCGCCTTCATCAACCCCGGCGAGGACCTGCGCGAAGAACTGACCCGTGAGGCGGTGCGTACCGTGCTTGGGCGGCAGAGCGCGGGCGCTGCTCATCAGGTTCCACCTTTAGGAGTGCTGGTCGATGAGCGTTGCATCGTCAATGCGATGGTGGCTCTGCTGGCCACCGGCGGCTCCACCAACCACCTGATCCATTGGGTGGCGGTGGCGCGCTCGGCCGGTATCGTGATCGACTGGGACAACTTTGCTGCCCTGTCCGAGGTGGTGCCACTGCTGAGCCGGGTCTACCCCAATGGCAGCGCCGATGTCAACCAGTTCCAGGCGGCCGGCGGCCCCGGCTATGTCATTCGCGAGTTGCTTGACGCCGGCTTCATGCACCCCGACGTGCTGACGGTACGCAGTGGCGGCCTGCGCGAATTCACCGGCATCCCGGAGGCGGCGGGCAACGGTCTGCGCTGGCAGACTGCCGGTGCCACCAAGGACGACAGCGTGGTGCGTCCGGCCAGCCAGCCCTTTAGCACCAGCGGCGGCCTCAAGCTCTTGCAGGGCCCCTTGGGCCGGGCCGTGATCAAGGTCTCGGCCGTTCCCGAAGACCGACACCTGATTGAGGCCCCAGCCCGTGTGTTTGACTCGCAAGACGCCTTGCAGGAGGCCTTCAAGGCCGGCGAGCTGGAGCGAGACGTGGTGTGCGTGGTGCGTTGGCAGGGGCCACAGGCCAATGGCATGCCCGAGCTGCACAAGCTCACACCGCCACTGGCTGTGTTGCAGGGCCGGGGTTTCCGGGTGGCACTGGTGACCGACGGCCGCATGAGCGGCGCCTCAGGCAAAGTGCCGGCTGCCATTCATGTCTCGCCCGAGGCCGCCGACGGCGGGCCGCTGGCACGCCTGCGAGACGGCGATGTGATCCGCCTTGACGCCGCTGCCGGTCGGCTCGAGGTGCTGGTGCCCGAGGCCGAATGGCTGGCGCGCGAGGTGGCGGTCATGCCCGAGCATCTGCGCGCGGCCAATGGTCTTGGTATGGGCCGGGAACTGTTTGCTGGCATGCGGCGCAGTGCCTTGACGGCAGAGCAGGGCGCCTGCAGCTGGCTGTAACCCGACTTCCAATAGTTAACCCGAGGACAGATCCATGACGACAACTGCTTTGAGCGCGCTGCAAGTGATGCAAGACGCGCCGGTGATCCCGGTCATTGTGCTGACCGATGTGGCGCACGCGGTGCCTATGGCCCGCGCGCTGCTGGCTGGCGGTATCCGCATGCTGGAGGTCACGCTGCGCACACCGCAGGCACTGGCCTGCATCGAGGCCATCGCGCGAGAATTGCCCGAGGCTGTGGTCGGCGCCGGCACGGTGCGCAGCCGCGCCGATGCTCAGGCTGCGGCTCGCGCCGGTGCCCGTTTTGCGGTGAGCCCCGGTTATACGCCGGCGGTGGGTCAGGCTTGCCGCGACTTCGGCCTGGCGCTGCTGCCTGGGGTAGCCACCGGCAGCGAGATCATGCAGGCGCAAGAAGATGGCTTTACCGAGCTCAAGTTCTTTCCGGCCATGCAGGCTGGCGGCCCGGCCATGCTCAAGGCTTGGGGCGGCCCGTTTTTTGACGTCAAGTTCTGCCCCACCGGCGGCGTGACACCGCAAAACGCATCCGAGTTTTTGGCCCTCGCGAATGTGGTCTGTGTCGGCGGCTCCTGGCTGGTTCCGGCAGATGCGCTTGCGGTTGGCGACTGGGCGCGGATCACCCGGCTGGCGGCTGATGCCCACGCCTTGACACGCGCCCTCTAAGCCCCTGCCGACATTCGCGCGCTCTTCGCGTGCCTTGGCGCGAGCCTGCCTCAAGCGCCGATCCATAAATTTCCACAAAAGATTGGCGGGATAAGTGGCGCAAATTTGGTGCGATATATTCAATTGGTGTTATAAATATAAAGCCAAGTCCCCAAGAGGGCTTGGTGCTCTGATGAGCCTCTGCGTAGGAGGCAGATGCAAGGGCTTGGCCAACCTGCACTGGGTTGGCCCGGAATTGAATAACAACGTCAAAACGAGGAAGACATGAAACAAATTACTTTTGGCACGTCGAACGGCCGTAACCCCCAACGCAGTGCCGTCGTGCTCGCCACCCTGCTGGCCATAGGTGCAGCAGCACCAACAGGCTACGCCCTGGCCCAGGCCAATTCGCGCAATGTGCCGGCGGCTGAATGGGCGAAGATACAGGAAGCAGCCCGCAAAGAGGGCAAGGTCATCGTTTACGCGACCATGGGGCCGGCGGTACACGACCGAATCGTTGAGGCCTTCAACGCCAATAACCCTGGAATCAAGATGGAGTTGGTTCGGATCGTTGGTTCTGCCCTGACGGCTAAGGTGGAGCAGGAGCGGCTGGCGCCGAACGTCGCCGGTGGCGACATGATGCTGACCGCCGACATCCGCTGGGCCAGCGATGCGGTCAAAAAAGGCTATCTGAAAACGCCTGTGGGCCCTGCCGCTGCTGCCTACCCTGATGCCTGGATACGCGGTGGGCAGGTGGCCTTGATGGCGCCCACGCCCTGGGTGATTCACTACAACACCAACCTGGTCAAGACCCCGATCACCGGCTACCAAGACTTGCTGCGGCCAGAACTGGCCGGCAAAGTCGGTGGCGTGTCTCTGGTGGCCGAGGTGGTAACCCTGTTTTACAAATGGGTGGACGAGACCAACCCCGGCTACATGGAAAAATTGGCGGCACAAAAGGTCAAGATGTACCCTAGCACGGTCGGGTCGGCCAATTCGACCGCTTCAGGCGAGATCTCTGCTGGCATCTTCTCGGTCATCCCGGTTGATAACGCCCTTCACGCCCAAAAGGCACCGTTCAAGACGGTAATTCCCAACCCGTCTTATGGCTTTGCCTATGGTGCAGCCATTGTCAGTTGGGCCAAGAACCCGAATGCGGCCTTTGTGGCGCAGGACTTCATCATGTCGGCCAAGGGGCAGGCCGCGATCGTGGGCAACGGCGAGTCCGGCAGCCCGGTGCCAGGCGTTCCCGGTGCGCTTGACCTGTCCAAGGTCAACCTGCAGCTGATCGACTGGGACAAGGTCACGCCTGAAGGTGTGAAGGCCTACGAGACCCGCTGGAACTCCTTATTTGGCGCGCGCTGAGGACCTGATGGCCTCACTGTTGTTGCTCAGGTGACCAGGTGATGGTTGCACATCGCCAAGGCCGGGTCTGGTGGGGCTCGGGCGGTTGGGTGCGGCGGCAAGCCGCACCCCAAACGGCCTGGGTTCTGTTGGCCATCGGCGTCGGTTTTTTGGTGTTGTCGCCAGTGCTGCAATTGCAGTGGCGTGCGTTTCTGGACGGCGGCTCGGCATTCGCCCGCATGCAAGACCTGCCGCGCATCGGCACCACGCTGAGCACCACCATCGTCTTGGCCATTCTGTCGAGCATTTTGGCGGTGTTGATGGGCACCTTGCTGGCCTGGTGTGCCTCCATGCTGCCGCAGCGGGTGCGCCGAGTCGGTGAGCTGGCACCACTGCTTCCCCTGGTAGTTCCGGCGGTAGCCGCCGTGACGGGCTGGATCTTCTTGCTATCGCCGCGAGTGGGCTACTTGAACATGCTGCTTCGCCAGTTGCCAGGGCTGGACAGCCTGGAGGAGGGGCCGTTCGACATCTACAGCGTGACCGGCATCATCATCATCACCGGCATGTTGTTGAGTTCCTTCGTGTATGTGTTCGTGTTCACAGGGCTGAAGAACATGGGCCAGGAGCTTGAAGCCGCAGCGGCGGCCTGTGGTGCTTCGCCGACCATGCGGTTTTTCACCATCACGCTGCCGCTTCTGCGACCGTCCATCATTTTTGCCACAGGGGTGGTGTTTTTGCTCGGCCTTGGTCAGTTCACCGCGCCTCTTTTGCTGGGACGAACCGCCAAGATCGATGTGCTTACGACCGAGATGTTTTACCTGACTGAACGGTTCCCGGTTGATTTCGGCCTGGGCGCCGCGCTGGGCTTTCCTATTTTGGCGCTGGGCCTGATGGTGGTGCTGTTCCAAAAACTCGCTCTCGGCGAACAGCGTCGCTTTGTGGTGGTGTCGGCCAGGTCCAAGTACAACGTGCGCGAGACGCGTTGGTGGGCGGCAGTTGTCATTGGTTTGTACCTGCTGGTCACGACCGTGCTGCCCCTCTTGGCCTTGATTTACGTGTCCGTGTCGCCCTTTTGGACGGGCTCTCTGATCGTGCCAGAACTGACTCTGCGTCACTGGAGTTCGGTGCTGGGCAACCGGGGCCTGGTGGATGCGATCTGGACCAGCGTCAAGACCTCGGTGATCGGGATTGCCATCCTGATTCCATTGGGCTTCTTTATGGCCTTTGCCTTGTTGCAGTCGACCCGCATCGCCAAGCCGGTGCGCATGGCGATTGACCTGTTTGCCACACTGCCCATTGCCGTCCCTGCGTCTTTGATGGGTTTTGGCTTGCTGTTTGTTTATTCGCAGCCGCCGATCCAAATCTACGGAACCACAGCGGTGTTGGTGGTCACCTATGTCACCCTGATGATCGGCCATTCGACGCGGCTGCAGTTCACCACGCTGGTAGCGACGGGGCAGGAATTCCTGGAGGCCTCGAAGGCCTCTGGAGCCGGCCCCATACGCTCGCTGTTCCAGGTGCTCTTGCCCATGTGCCGCAAGGGCATTGCTGCTACGGCAGCGCTTACTTTTGTGCTGCTGTTCCATGAATTCAGTGCGTCTTTGATGGTGCGCTCGGCCAGGACTCAGGTCATTGGCAGCGTGATGTACGACGTGTGGGCCGGGGGCATCTATTCACAGGTTGCGGTGCTGGCGCTGATCATGGTCGTGGTGACAGTCGTCGGGGTCTGCATCGCGGGCTGGCTGGGTGGCACCGATCCGACACAACAAAAGGGCTGATACGTGAAGGAACTCCAAGTTGAAAAGCTCGTCAAACGCTACCCCGGGCGCGAGCAGGTGGTGGCGGTTGATCGGGTCGATGTTGAAGTCGCGGCGGGTGAAATGCTGGTTCTGCTCGGCCCCAGCGGTTGCGGTAAGACGACGCTGCTGCGCTGTGTTGCCGGCCTGGAAGAAGCCCAGGAAGGCCGTATTTTGCTAGAGGGCCGGGCGGTGTTTGATTCAGCCAGTGGCCTGAACCAGCCGACGCACTTGCGCGATATTGGCATGGTGTTCCAGAACTATTCGTTGTGGCCGCACATGTCGGTGCAGCGCAATGTGGAGTACCCGCTGCGGGCGCGCAATGTCGGCGCGTCAGAACGGGCCAAGCGCTCGCGTGAGGTGCTGGACGTGGTGCAGTGCGGCCACCTGGCCGACCGCTACCCGGCCATGCTCAGCGGCGGTCAGCAGCAACGGATCGCGCTGGCTCGCGCCTTGGCGCCGCGGCCCAAGATCATGCTGCTGGATGAGCCCCTGTCTAACCTGGATGCCCTGCTCAGGGTGGAACTGCGAGCCCATTTGCGGGCCATTCACCGTGAGGTCGGCTTCACCGGCATTTACGTCACGCACGACCAGATTGAGGCTTTCAACCTGGGTACTCGGGTTGCGGTCATGAATGCGGGTCGCATCGAGCAACTTGACAGCGCCAACCAAGTGTATGAGCGCCCGGCCACCGAGTATGTGGCGCGCTTCCTGGGCATCCGCAATGCCCTGGCCTTGACGCGCGACGCCGGTTGGAACACGGATGCCGGTCGGCTTGAAGGCAACCTGCAAGTGCTGGATCGTCACAAGGGTCCGCTGCGCCTGTTTGTGCGGCCCCAGTTGCTGCAACTGAGTGCGGCAGGAACTGCGCCGCTCCAGCCCGGCCACATGGCCCTGCAAGGCGGGCGCGTGGTCGACGTGCTGTACTCCGGCTCCGAGGTCGACTATGTGGTGGATGTGGGCGGCGTGTCGCTGTTCGTCACCAACCCGGTGGGGCCCAGCCCCTACCGCGCCGGCGACACCGTGACGGTGTCATTTGCCGGCGAGAACGCCTTGCTGTATGCCAATGGCGTGCTGGTCAAGGGCTGAAGGCCTTTCAGGCTTTGAACAGCTTGTCGAACTTGAGTTTGTAGTCGCGCTGAAACTCCGGCGTGTAGCGGAACACGTCCCAGGGCTGCATGGTCTTGGCATCGAGTGAGCCAGGAATGCCGGGGATCACGCTGGCGGTTTCGCCGGTACCGTTCCAGATGCCCTGACCGCGCCGCGACATCATGTAATCCAGAAACACCAGAGCGGCGTTGGGCCGTCTGGAATGAGCCACTGCGGCGATCACGTCGGCACTGGCAAAGGCGGGGTTCGGCTGCACGACTTTCATGGGTGCGCCCTGGGCAATCAGCGTGTTGGCAACCGCGTGGATGCCGTACAGGCCGGCTGCTGTCTCGCCTGCGGCGATGCTCTGGAACAGCGGCAGCACGCCCACCGTGAGTTTGGGCTTTTGAGCCGCGAATTGGGTCAGAAAATCTGCGCCCTGGGTCTTCTCGATCCATTCGTAGAAGGCAAAGACGGTCTCTGCAACCAAGTCAGAGCTACCCACCTTGCCTTTGAGCTCGGGCCGCAGCAGGTCGCGCATGCTGGTGATCGGTGTCTTGACCATGTTGGTGTTGTAGGCCACCACAAAAGGCATCACTGCGACGATAGGTACCGCACCGTACAGCAGGCTCTCCTTGGGGTACTCTGCGGTCGCCGGACCCACTGGTTTGAGGAAGAAATTTTCTTGGGACTTATCGCGGTACCAGATCGCGTTGGCGTACTGCGTGATGTCAGCGCCGTCGAGTTTGTTGGACTTTTCAGTCTCGATGGCCTGCATGTGGGTGACGGAGGTGAGCAGGCGGCGGTATTCAACCTTGATCTCGGGGTATTGGGCCATGAAGTCCTTGGTCACCCGGTCCAGCACCTGGGGTACGGCCTGGTGGTAGATCACCAGGCTGCCTTCTTTTTTAGCGGCAGCCACAATGCGCTGCCAGTTGGCATCACCCTGCTGGGCGTTCAGCCTGGGCGTTGTCAGCGCCATGGCACCGAGGGCGCCAAGCGTGCCGATGGCACTGCGGCGGTTTACAGAATTGCGTTTGTTGTCATTCGTCATCGTTGTCTCCTTGTTAAATTACTCATCGGTCTCAATCGTCATCGCGCCTTCAACTCATCGTCAGGCCACCGTCAAGCGGCATGGCCACGCCAGTGATCCATGAGGACTCATCGCTGGCCAGAAAAAGGGCCAGGTTGGCGCAGTCTGCGGTGACGCCCAGTCGGCGCAGCGGGTGTTTGGCCGCGACCACCGCCTGTTGCTCTTCAATGCTGGAGGTATCGTTGGCTTTTAGTGCGCGGGTTTTCCAGACCCCGGCCACCAGCGGTGTGGGGATCGAACTTGGGCAGATCGCATTGCAGCGGATATTTTGGGGGCCATACTGCGCGGCAATCTGCCGCGTCAGGCCGACCACACCGGTCTTGGCCGCCGAGTAGTGCGGTATGTCGGGGATGCCGATCAGCCCTGCCGTGCTCGACTGGTTGATGATCGATCCGCCACCCCCTGCGATCATGTGCGGCAAGGCGTATTTGGACGACAGCCAGACGCTGGTCAGGTTGATCGAGATCATCCGGTTCCATTGCTCCAGGGTCATGTCGATGGCGTTGGTCGCCTCGGCGATGCCGGCATTGGCGTAGAGCACATCGAGCTTGCCATAGGCGGCGATGGTCTCGGCCACCATGCGTTCGATGTCCTGCGCCAGGCTCACATCGACGGTGCATGCAATGGCGCCATGGCCGGCAAGACGGGCGGTCTCCCGCACTGCCTCGGCCTGGATGTCCGCGCACATGACGAGCGCGCCTTCAGCTGCGAACAGTTCTGCGGTAGTCCTGCCGATGCCAGATGCCGCACCGGTGACGATCGCCACCTTGCCTTCGAGTCTGCCTGCCATGGTTGTTGTCTCCTGTTTACTCGGCGCCTCAGTGTTTTGGGCCAGTGTCTTTGTGGATGAATTCGGTGATGAACGGAGCAATCACCTCACCATTGATTTTGCAGTCGATCAAGATCGGGCCATCGGGCTTGGCCAACAGGTGCTCTAGTTTTTTCAGGTCGTCGACGGAGCGCACCGTGTGGCAGTCAAAGCCCAGTGGTTCTGCCATGGGCGCAAAGTCAACGTCAAAAAATTCGGCCTTGGCGACCGGCATGTTTTGGCCGCGCAGGATGTGCACTTCAGCGCCATAGGCGGCATCGTTCATCACGAGCACGATCATGGGCAGGTCTTCGCGGATGATGGTTTCGATTTCACCCATTGACATCAGCATGCCGCCGTCGCCGATCATGACCACCACGGTGCAGTCCGGCCGTCCGCGCGCGACGCCAATCGCAGTCCCCAGCCCCAGCCCTACCGAGCCCGAGTCCAGGCTGTGCGTGAAGTGGCCGGGCCCTGGCACTGAAAAGTAGGCCCAGTTGGCCATGAAGTTGCCGCCGTCATAGACGATGTGCCGGTTCTCGGGCAGCATTCGGCTGAGCTCCAGCGTCAGGATGCGCGGGTCGATGGTGCGAGCGGTGTGGGCCACCTGGAAATCCATGGTGTGCTCAAAGGCGGCAATCTCCGCGCGCACCTGTTCGGTGTGCCAGGGCTTTTCCACCGCGCTGCGTTGGGGCAGGGCGGCCGCCAGTTGCTCAGCGACCAGCCGGGCATCACCCACAATGCCTACGTCCGCAGGCCACCAGCGGTTGATGTTGGTCCGCACACTGTCCACATGGATCACGGGAACGGCGGGCAGTGCGATACCCGAACTCATGGTCAGCGAGTTCAGTGCCACCCCCACCGCCAGCACGCAGTCGGCCTGCTCGACATAACGGCGCGCTACCGACGTTGACGAAGAGCCGAGGATGCCCAGGTTGTAGGGGTTGTCGCGAAACAGGTCCTTGGCTTTGAGGGCGTTGACCAACAGCGCGCCAGTCTGTTCGGCCAGCGCCTCCAGCGCCTGCCTGGCGCCGGCGCGATGGGCGCCCACCCCGGCGAGAATCAGCGGCCGGCGCGCCTGGCGCAGCAGACCTGCGGCGGTGTCGATGGCCGACTGGCGCCCGGCCTGTGCCTTGGGTGCTGCCGACAGTTTCACGGGCGACGGCCCGTCGCTGACGCTGGTGTAACCCACCTGCAGGTCGGTGGGCAACAGCAGCACCGATGTCTTGCCCAACGAGGCCTCGGCCACCGCATCCGCCAGCGACTGCCTGGCAGCATCTGCGCTGCCCGGTTGGAATGTCGGGATGCCACAGGCGCGGACCACCGTGGCGGCCGGAAAAGCCTTGAGGTCCGGGCCCAGTCCGTTAACTACGCCGCGGCCTAGAGGCGAGTCGCCGCTGATGATCAGCACCGGCATGCCGGACTTGGCGGTTGAAATGGTCCCGTGCATGGCATTGGCCATGGCGGGACCGCGGCCCACTAAGGCCACCCCGAGCTTGCCGGTAGCTGCGGCGTAGCCCATGGCCATCATCACCGCGTTGGTTTCATGGCGCGCGCCGATCATCCGCACGCCCATGGCGTCCAACGTTGAAAAAATCTGGCAGATACAGTCGCTCATCAGGCCGAACACGGTGTCGACGCCAAGCGCCTTGAGGTCTTCGGCTAAGACCTCGT
Source organism: Rhodoferax sp. (assembly GCA_040400795.1). GTDB lineage: Bacteria > Pseudomonadota > Gammaproteobacteria > Burkholderiales > Burkholderiaceae_C > Rhodoferax. The sequence goes on along the minus strand of JBBAPO010000024.1, from coordinate 19,847 downwards.
ATACGGGAGCAGTACGCATGCAGGTTGTCTCCTAATGGGCTGTCGGGAGGCCTTTTAGGCCCCTTCTCTGCGCAAGTTTATATTGGAAAACAGTTTTCAATATAAATTATCATGTGGTTAAATACTTTCAGCGTTGTAGGGGGTTAATGGCTGGCACTGACCCTCCAGCGCGCACACCCGCAGCCAAACGCCATCTTGATGGAGAGATATGCATGAGCAAGGACCAAGTATCTGATCGGACGCAAATCCAGTACACCATGGCGGTGTACTGCAACAGTGTTGACAGTGGTGATGTGGATGGTGTGGTGTCGGTCTTCATGCCGGATGGTCGTCTGGAGTTGTCCAGCGGCACCAAGGCGGCCGACCGCGAAGCCATCCGAGCCTTTTACACGCCAGTGATCGGCCCGGCCCGGCCAGACCGCGCGCCCGATGGATCGCTGCCCTTGCTGCGACACAACCTGACCACCTCCCGCGTTGAGTTTGTTGACGCTGACACGGCCCAGGGCTGGACCTATTTCATGTCGCTGACCCGCCATGGGCTCGACCACGCCGGGCGTTACATCGACACCTTCAAGCGCCAGGGCGAGCGCTGGCTGATCGCCGATCGGCGGATCGTGGTGGAGTGGTATGGCTCGCCGTCCTGGTACGAGTCGGTGCGCCTCAAGGCGGCCCCAAGCAGCGGCCAGTGAGCACCATGCACAGCGTGGCAGAGTTGCGGCTGCGCGCTCGGGCTCGGCTGCCGCGGGTGATCTTCGATTTCATCGATGGCGGTGCCGGCAACGAGGCCACGCTTCAGCGCAATGAGAGCGCCTTCCAGGACTTGCGGCTGCTGCCCCGTGTGTTCTCCCCCTGCCGCAGCCGAGACCTCTCCACCACCCTGCTGGGCCAGCGCTATGCCATGCCCTTTGGTGTCACCCCCATGGGCCTGTGCAACCTGGCCTGGCCAGGCACTGACCTGGGCCTAGCCCGGGCCGCCGCCAAGGCGGGCATTCCTTATTGTCTGTCCACAATGGCCAGCACGTCGATTGAGGACACAGCCCGTGCCGCGCCGGACCACACCTGGTTTCAGTTGTACGTGGGCGGGGATGCGCCGGTGGCTAATGGTTTTCTGGAGCGTGCGGTCGCAGCCGGCATCCGGACTCTGGTGCTGACGGTCGATGCCAACTTTGCCGCGCGCCGTTTGCGCGATCGGCGCAACCAATTTGCCTTGCCGCTGCGCCCGACACCGCGCCTCCTGGCCGACCTGCTGGCGCACCCGCGGTGGTCACTGGCGACGTTGGCCGCCGGTGCACCGACTTTCGAGAACTTCAAACCCAGCGCCAGCAACCTACGCCGCATCGACATTGCGGACATGCTGAAGGCCTTGGCCCAGGCGGACATCAACTGGGACCTGCTTGCCCTCGCGCGGGCGCGTTGGCCGCACAAGCTGATTGTCAAGGGGGTGCTGCACCCGCAGGATGCCCAACGCATTGCCGCGATGGGCGCCGATGGCGTGGTGGTGTCCAACCACGGCGGGCGGCAATTGGCTTCGGTGCCTTCGTCCATCGAGGCACTGCCCGCGATCCGGCAGGCGGTGGGGCCGGATTTTGCGGTGCTGCTCGACAGCGGTGTGCGCAGTGGCGACGACATTGCCAAGGCCTTGGCTGCCGGCGCCGACTTTGTGCTGCTTGGGCGAACCTTTCTTTATGGTACGGGCGCACTTGGGGCCGAGCGCGGCCCAGAAGTCACTATCGACATCCTGCGCGGTGAACTCGACACGGCGATTGCCCAGCTGGGCTGCAGCACCGTGCAGGAGCTTCGTTCTGCGGCTTTCTTTTCCCCATTGCCCTGGTCCAACCATCAGCACGGAGGCTCCCCATGAGTTCACAGATTCCCGCCCATGTGCCATCCGAACGTGTGGTCGAGTTCGACCGTTTCACGTCGCCTGTGCTGCAAAGCTGCCCCCACCGTGGCGTGGCGGAGCTTTTCAAGAACAGCCCCGACATCTTCTACACCACCGGTGACCGTGGGCACTGGGTCGTGGCCAGCGCCACCTTGGCGCGCGACATGCTGCGCCAGACTGACAAGTTTTCTAGCGACCCGGTGCACAACCCTGCTAACGCGCGCAAGCCGCCCACCCTGCCGAACCAGGCCGACCCGCCCTTGCACACCGAGTTGCGCCGCATCATCAACCCCTTTTTCTCGCCTGCGGGCGTGCAGAAGCTGGAGCACAGCGTGCGCCAACTGGCGGGCGAGCTCATTGACGAGGTTTTTGCGCGTGGGCATTGCGAGTTCTTGCGCGAACTGGCCCAGCGGTTTCCGGTTCAGCTGTTCATGCGCATGACCAACGCCCCGATGGAAGACGGCGAAATGCTGGTGGCCAAGGTGGACCGGTTTACCCGCGCGCCCGACATTCAGCAGCGCTTGGCGGCTTTGGGTGAGCTGGGCGATTACCTCAAGGGCATGATTGCCGAGCGCGAGCGCACACCTGGTGACGACCTCGTCAGCCTGGCCATACATGGCACGGTTCATGGCCGGGGGTTGACGGACGACGAGAAGCTGGGCATGGTCAACCTCTTGTTTCTGGGCGGCCTGGACACGGTGGCGGCAATGCTGTCCTTCATCATGGCCTACCTGGGTCAGCATCCGGCGCAGTACCAGCGCCTGGTGAGCGACCCAGAACTGATCGGCAACGCGATTGAGGAGTTGATGCGGGTGCACGGTGTGGCCGGCATGGAGCGCGGCGTGACCGCCGACATGGACTACGCCGGCCTCAGTTTTAAGGCCAAGGACCGGCTGGTGTTTCTGCCGCATGTCTACGGGCTGGATGAGGCCCTGGTGGACGACCCGTTCCGGGTGGACTTTGACCGGCCCATCAGCAGCCATCTGGTGTTCGGCTCCGGCCCCCACCGCTGCGTGGGCTCGCACCTCGCCCGGCTGGAGATGAAGGTTTTTATTGAAGAGTGGGTGCGCCGTATTCCTGCGTTCTCGGTGGCTGCCGAGGGCGATCTGCCCACCCGCGGTGGCTTGGTCTGGTCACCGGTTGCCGTGCCGCTGGAGTGGCCGGTGGCCGACACTGTGGCCGACCCCGTGCCCGACCCCGTGGCCGGTCAAGACCAGGGCGCCGCCGCATGAAGATCATTGTTGACCGCCAGGTTTGCGCGGGCCATGCCCTGTGTGCGGCCAAGGCGCCCGATGTGTACCAACTGGACGAGGAGGGCTACTGCTGCTCCGACGGCGCCACCGTGCCGCCGCACTTGCACGAGCAGGCGCGCTTGGGTGCGCGGCATTGCCCCGAGGCAGCGATTTTGTTGGTGGACGACGAGGATGCCCCCTGATGCCTGAGATCACCTTTATTGCCGCCGATGGCCAGTCGCAAACCCTGCAGGTTGAGCCGGGTCAGTCGGTGATGCACGTGGCTGTGGAGAACGACATCCGCGGCATTTTGGCCGACTGCGGCGGCTCCTGCTCCTGTGCCACCTGCCACTGTTACCTGGACGAGGCCTGGGCCTCACGTTTCCAGCCCGCATCCATCGAAGAGGCTGAGCTGGTGTCATTTGCCTTTGACCCGCTGCCCAGCAGCCGTCTGTCGTGCCAGTTGCTGCTCGGGCCCGAGCATGATGGCCTGGTGATCCGCCTGCCCAAGCGGCAGATTTGAGCGTTGGGCGCAGCCGCCCTACAAATCCTTCACCAGCCGCAGCGCATCGTAAATCGCCGCATGCGTGTTGCGCGCTGATATCGCGTCACCTATTCGGAACAACTGGAAGCCGCTACCTGGCGCTGACTGGCCTTGTGGCTGCCCAGCCAGCAAGGCGTCGTAGTCCACCGCGCCTTGGTTGCTGGAGCGGCTCTTGAGCTCAAAGTACAGCTCGTCCAGCGGCCGGGTGCCGTGGTTCACCACCACCTGGTCCACCAGCCGCTGCTGGTGCACGCCGCCGTAGTCGCTGCCGATGTGGGCCAGCAGTTGCGCGTCCTGGCGCGTGACAGACGCGAGCCGAAAGGTCACAGTGAAGATGACATCGCGCTTTTGCAGGCTGCGCATGTAGGGCACCAGGTTCATGGCCATCACCTCGGGCGCAAAGCTGCGGTCGGGCGTCATGATTTCTACCCGGGCGCCCGTTTGTGCGATCAGGTCAGCCGCCTGCAGCGCGGCGTGGTCACCGGCGTCGTCGTACAGCAGCACATTGCGGCCGGGCTTGGCATCGCCGCTCAGGATGTCCCAGGCCGACACCACCAGCTCGTTGCCCTGTGCCAGCACCGCCGTGTGGGGCAGGCCGCCGGTGGCGATGATCACCACGTCGGGCTGCTCGGCCAGCACGGTGGCGGCATCGGCCAGGGTGTTGAAGCGGAATTGAACACCCTGTTCCTCGCAGCGCGCCATGCGCCAATCAATGATGCTGATCATCTCGCGCCGGCGTGCGGTCTGCGTGGTCAGCCGCACCTGGCCGCCGGGCTTGGCAGCGGCTTCCAGCACCAACACCTGGTGGCCGCGCTCAGAGGCGATCCGGGCCCCCTCCAGCCCCGCCGGGCCGGCACCTACCACCAGCACCTTGCGCTTGACCGGCGCCGGGCTCAGGGTGTGCGGCATGGTCAGCTCGCGCCCGGTGGCCGGGTTGTGGATGCAATAGGCCTCGCCCCCGGCGTAGATGCGGTCCAGGCAGAAGTTGCCGCCCACGCAGGGGCGGATGGTGTCCTCACGGCCGATCATGATCTTGCGCACGATGTGCGGGTCTGCCATGTGGGCGCGGGTCATGCCCACCATGTCGAGCTTGCCCGAGGCAATGGCAAAGCGCGCGGTGGTCACGTCTTGAATTTTGGCGGCGTGGAAGATCGGAATATCCACCTGCGCCCGGATGCTGCCGGCAAAGTCCAGGTGCGGCGCGCTGGCCATGCCCTGCACCGGGATCACGTCGGTCAGGCCAGCGTCGGTGTCGATGTGGCCGCGGATGATGTTCAAAAAATCCACCATGCCCGACTTGGCCAGGTAGCGGGCAATGCCCAGGCCCTCTTCGGCATTGATGCCACCTGGCATGGCCTCGTCGGCCACGCCGCGCACCCCCAGAATGAAGTCGGGCCCGACCCGCGCCCGGATCGCCTTGATCACGTCCAGCGTGAAGCGCACCCGGTTCTCCATCGGCCCGCCGTACGGCCCCTCCAGCGTGTTGGTGGCGGGGGACCAGAACTGGTCCATCAGGTGGCCATAGGCTTCGAGTTCCACACCATCAACGCCGGCGGCGTGCATGCGCTCGGCCGCGTCGGCGTAGTCGCGGATCAGGCGCGTAATGTCCCAGTCTTCCATCTGCTTGGGGAAAGCGCGGTGCGAGGCCTCGCGCTGGTGCGAGGGTGACACCACCGGTAGCCAGTCGGCCTTGGACCAGCTGGTGCGCCGCCCCAGGTGGGTGATCTGGATCATCACCGCCGCGCCGTGCTCATGGCAGGCGTCGGTCAGGTCGCGCATCCAGGGCACCACCTCGTCCTTGTAGGCCAGGATGTTGTTGAACACTGGCGGGCTGTCGCGCGAGACGGCGGCTGAACCGGCGGTCATGGTCAGGGCAATGCCGGCTTTGGCCCGCTCCACATGGTAGGCACGGTAGCGGGCTTTGGGCAGGCCGTCTTCGGCATAGGCCGGCTCGTGCGAGCTGGTCATGATGCGGTTGCGCAGCCGCAGGTGCTTGAGCTGAAAGGGCTGCAACAGGGGGTCGTTGGCGAGTGACATGCGGGGCTCCGTCGTCAATACCACTGGTCGGTCATAGAGGCCTTTTTGCGGGCCACAAAGTCGCGGATGGATTCGTCCACCGCCTCGTCCAGTGGCGGCGCCACATACTCAGCCAATGAGGCTTTCCAGCGTTTGTTGGCTCGGGTGGCAGCATCGGTCTTGCCGGCTTCGTCCCAGGCCTCGAAGGGCGTGTTGTCGGCAATGTTGGAGTCAAAAAAAGCTGTGGTGTAGTTGGCCATGGTGTGGTCACTGCCCAGGTAGTGGCCGCCGGGCGTGACGCTTTGGAATGCGCCCATTGCCAGCGTGTTGTCATCCACCACCACGCCGCCCAGGTAGCTGTGCAGGGCGCCACAAAAGTCAGCGTCCAACATGAACTTCTCGTAGCTCATGGACAGCAGCCCGTCCAGAAAGCCGGCCGCGTGCAGAATGAAGTTGGCGCCACAGTGCACCGCCGACAGCATGGACATCACGCTCTCTTGCATGGCCTGGCCGTCGGGCAGCTTGGAGGTGGTGAACGAGCCGGCGCAGCGCAGCGGCAGGTTCAGCCGGCGCGCCAGCTGCCCCACCACCATCGAGCCAATGGCCGGCTCTGGCGTGCCAAAGGTGGGTGAGCCCGAGCGCAGTGACATGCTGGAGAGAAAGTTGCCGTAGATCACCGGCGCGCCGGGGCGCTCCAGCTGCGTCATGGCGCAGCCCACCAGGGTTTCGGCATGGGCCTGGGCAATGGCGCCGGCGTTGGTCACCGGCCCCATGGCCCCACCCAAAATAAAGGGCACGATCACCGCCGCCTGGTTGGCGCGGGCGTAGGCGCGGGCCGACTTGGTCATGGTGCCGTCCCACAGCAGCGGCGAGTTCACATTCACGTTGCCCAGAATCACGCAGTGCTGGTCCACAAAATCAGCCCCAAAAAGCAGCCGGCTCATCGCAATGGAGTCTTCGGCGCGCTGCTCCGAGGTGATGGAGCCCATGTAGGCCTTGTCCGAATAGCGCATGTGGGCGTAGACCATGTCCAGGTGCCGCTTGTTGACCGGCACATCGGTCGGCTCGCAGACCGTGCCGCCGCTGTGGTGCAGCCAGGGGCAGCTGTAGGCCAGTTTGATGAAGTTCTGGAAGTCTTCCAGCGTGCCGTAGCGCCGGCCGCGGTCCAGGTCCATCACAAAGGGCGAGCCGTAGGCCGGCGAGAACACCACGCTGTTGCCGCCAATCTGCACCGAGCGGGCCGGGTTGCGGGCGTGCTGGGTAAACTCTTGCGGCGCGGTCTTGAGCACCTCTTGCAGGTGGCCAGGCTCAAAGCGCACCCGCATGCCATCCACCTTGGCGCCCGATTTTTTGAACAGGGCCAGCGCCTCGTCGTCGTCGCGGATGTCCAGCCCCACCTCGGCCAGGATGCGGTCTGCCGTGGCCTCGATCTTGAGCAGGCTTTCTTCGCCCATGATGTCGTAGGGCGGGATCACCCGTTTGATGTAGGCGGGCCCGGTGGGCTTTGCATTGGGGTCGCGGCGTTCGCGCCCGCCAGTGCGGCGGCCGCGCTTGGTCTCAGTCTCACTCATTGTTCTGGTCTCCAGCACCGCTTCAATGTGGCGGCATGGACCAATAATAGGACCATTTGAAGATGACCATTTGCCGAGCCGGTCATCGGTGAGGCGGCTTGCGGTGGCGGGCCTTAATCAGGCATGGGCATGGCCGGGCTTTGCCTTTGCCGGTGAAACTGCCAGCCCAGGTGCGCCAGCAGGGCCAAAAACACGACTGCGCCGCCCAGCAGCGTGCGGGCGTTGGGCACTTCACCATGCACCAGCCAGACCCACAGCGGCCCGAGCACAGGCTCAGCCACACCGATCAGTGCCGCCAGCGCGGCGGGTACCAATCGCACGCCGCGCACAAACAAGGCCATGCCCAGACCCAGGTTGAGCGCCCCAAACACAAACAGCAGCGCTGCATTGCCCGGGCTGACCACGGCGCTGCCCATCAGGCTGCCGGCAGCCACGGCGGCCATGATGGTGCCGGTGCACACGGCCGGCATCATGCCCACCTGCGCATGCCGCCGGGTGATGACAGTGGCACCGGCAAAGGCCAGCGCCACCAGCAGCGACAGGCTGTCGCCAATGGGTGAGACCTGGCCGGTCAAAGATTCCGACACCATGATGGCCACACCCAGAATCACCACCGCAATGGCCACCCAGGTGGCGACATCGACCCGCTCTCGAAACACCAAGAAAGACACCAGCGCCGCAATCAGCGGCACGCCGGCCTGCATCAGCAGGATGTTGGCAATGGTGGTGTACTGCATGGCCATCACAAAGGTGCTGGAGGCGATGCCAAAACACAGGCCCACGCCCAAGCCCGGCAGGCCCATAGCCAGAAACAGTTTGCGCGTGCCTTGCCAGCCTTCGCGCCACAGCATCACCGCCAAGAGGAATGTGGCTGCTGCGATCGAGCGCCAAAAGACGACGGCCCAGGAATCCGGTACTGTCAGATAACGCGCAATGGCGCCGCCAAAGCTCCAGGCCACTGCCGAGCCAAACACCAGCAGCAGACCACGCCGCTCGTCGTGCACGCCGCTCATGCTCAGCGCTGGATCAGCTCGATTTTGTAGCCGTCGGGGTCTGTGACAAAGCCGATGATGGTGCTGCCGCCTTTGACCGGGCCAGCCTCACGCGTGACCTTGCCGCCCGCCGCCTTGATGCGCTCGCAGGCGGCGTAGACGTCGGGCATGCCCAGGGCAATGTGCCCAAAGGCCGTGCCCATCTCGTACTGCTCAACGCCCCAGTTGTAAGTGAGCTCGATCTCAGCCTGCTCGGGGTTGCTGGCATAGCCCAAAAAAGCCAGCGTGTATTTGTACTCTGGGTTCTCGGATTTGCGCAGCAGCGTCATGCCGAGAATTTGGGTGTAAAAATCGATGGCGCGTTGCAGGTTGCCGACGCGGAGCATGGTGTGGAGGATTCTCATGGGTGCAACTCTAGCATGCTGCTTGGTAGGCGACGCCTCAGACCACGATGGGTACGGTGGCAGTTGACGATCCTGCGGTGGCTGCTGCAAACCGCCAAGGCAGACATGGATGGTCCCAATTCAGCTTCGGCCTTCGATCCGCTTAAAAACAAGTTTGGCTGCATTGGGCTAGGGGCAGTCACATGCCGAACCTTACCGAAGGACTGCAATAGACACCATGCTGACATCCGATACTCTGAATCGCTCGCCCCGGCGCCGTCACAGCCTGCGCACCTTGCAGTCTGTGAGCCAACAGTTCATGATGCAACTCAAGGCGGTGCGGCCACCCCGAAGACTCAAGCCCCTTGATATCATGGGAGCATTGGCCGAACGAGGAGATTATTTTCATGATCGAAAAACATCTCTCCGGTCAGTTTGAGGGTGAGTTCTACATCGTGTCAGCAAAGGCGGATGTCTCTGGACAAACCTTCAACGAATTAGGCATATTCGGCAATCAAAACACGGTATGCAAACCACAGGCGGTGCCTGCCCCCACGCCATCGAATGACTCAAATTGAAATTTAATGCCAAAAAAGGGGACCAAATATGGCGACATACCAAGAACTTTGTCGGGTGCAGGATGGGAAGGTAACACTAGCCTCGAAGAATAGAATCGACTCAAATTTGAACTTTACTTGCTTAACTTGGCGCACCGTGAGGGAGACATCATATACGAATCGATACCTGTATCTTGAACAAGGCAAATTCTGGACAACGCAGTTTACTACTGTGCGTGGTTTATTGATCAGAGCTAGAGATCGTGGGATGTTTGAGTCCGCAGCGCATCGCTGGCCTAACGAGACGTTGAAGACAATTGATTCCTTCAAATTCGATCAACTCAGAGTGTATGCGCTAATGAAGGAAGTTCTTACAGACGAACCGATCGATTCAATCTGGTGGGAAGCGCCCGATACACGCTTGCTTATTGGGGTGGAACCTGATGGTCTTTGGAGAAAGGTCCTGATTCTGAGTGAATCGCTAAACCTAGCAACGCTGCGTTCACTGACGCTGCGAATTGACTATAAACACAAATATAGTTATCCATTAACAAACGGATGGCAGATTGATCGATCCATGCTTGATGCAGATGCAAGTATTCACAAGTTTTACCTGGCCTCGTTATCCAACACCGAATTGTCACTATGAGTAGCTTAGATCCCAATGACAAAGAAGCCGTTAATTTCAAATATACAAAGCAAATCGAAGAGATTGAAAAATTGCCAATCATTGCACGTCTAGAATTGCAGAGAAGAAGAGCAGTAGCCATTTCTGCTCTTGATGATATCTATAATATTCCGAACATTACTCAGCCTCTTCACAGAGATATAAATGCAACAGCAGGCAAATTAGAAAACCTGTATCTTATTCATGCTGGCATAGTAGTGGTATTGCTTGTTGCCAATCATTTTTTTGAACTTGCAAAAAATATTGAATGGATAATATCAATGGTTGCCATACACATGGCCTATCAATATTTAAAATTTAGATTTGAGAGGCTAGAAAAGAGCATTCAATTCAATATGCTTGCCGAAAAGATATCCAAAGTGCAAAGGGATTTGAATGATATTGGTGTATTTAGTAAAGATGCACTGCATTACGGTGATTACATGCAACACAAGGAACTCATTGGCATGATTAATCCATACGGGAGTACATCAGATGAACTAGTCAATAAAGTGCTATCATCAACATATGGAAATATGTATTTTTTTATTGAACTTGATGAGCAATTACTGGAATTCATGGGTTTCAAAATCACGGTGTAATATTTGATCCATTATTCCCTGGCCCAGAATACTGGAGAAAACCGCACCCAAGAGATGATCATGACAGAGAACCTTGCGAAAGCAGTGATGATGGTGGATGCCGAAGGCAGCACTGAGCACTTGCGAGATTTCTACATGGCCCATGGTCATGGTCTGAATCATTTTGCATGGAGTATTTCGGATAGTTTTCCACTTGACGATTCTGAACTGGTGCATTTGATTAGGATCTTCATAAGGCTGGAAAATGCAACAAATATCGGAGGCGGCATGGGCGGGAGTTTTTGCGGCGGCAGCACGACGGCTGTACCCAGTCTTCTGCGCGAGTTGGCCTTGCAGAACCCATCTCTATCGGAAGAGATGATCCAGTGGGCCTTTCACACGACTAAGAACCCGTACGTCCCATTTGGAACCTACAACCGTTGCCGATACGCAGCCCATAGCGTATCTGACTACTTGAAGTTGAATACAGCGCGACTCGCCGCCAATTATGATGCCCACACGCGACGCAGTGAGAAGGCAAAGGAACTTGCTGCAAAACGCGCTGCCGATCATGCGGATTGCATGAGACTTCAGCAAGAGCGTAAGCAAAGAAGGGCAGAACATCTCGGCCGAGTCGCCCGGTTGGACCCAATACAGCGTATCGAAGACTTGCTCGTTCGACGTGATTGCGCTCCTGACTACTATCCGAGGGAATGGGCGAATATCGCTGCTGCCAAGGCCCTGAGCATTGAGCAACAGATCGATCTAGTCGAGCGGTTGACGCACGCAAAACGTGGGCCATGGAAGGCGCTGAAAAGAACCTTAATTATTCATTTGTATACCCAGCAGATGGAGCCCATATGATCGGACTTGCTGATGCAGTCAGCGGGTATTGATGCCCGTCGGCTCCCGCGGCATTGCGGCCATTGGGACAACTGCGCGACCGGCAGCAATGGATCGGTAACAGCCAACGATTAATCCACCCACTTCCAATCCGCCGCGCTACACACAAGCACTGGAATCCGACGATTACCGCACGCCATCCCAAGAGAAGCCACCCCAAAATCGCCCCCACCAAGCTCACCAGCTGAGCCCGCCGCCACCCATAATAGACCTCAAACCGCCGGCCAAGCCACCGGCCCAAGGAGGACACACCATGGGTTTCCGTTTCCAAAAGCGCATCCGCATCTTCAAGGGGCTCACCCTGAACCTGAGTAAGAGCGGCACCTCCTGGACGGTGGGCGGCCCTGGCGCGTCGGTTAACCTCAAGGACGACAAAGCCACTGGCAACGTGGGTATCCCAGGCACCGGCATGTCATACCGCGAGCGGCTGGACAACAACGTTAGCGGCAAGGGCGGCGGCTTGGGCTGGGTGGTGTGGCTGGTGGTCGCCATCGTGCTGCTGGGGGTGTTTTTTGGCCGATGACTGGTACCTTTACGAGGCTCGGCTGAGCTGACCCTAGCCAGCGGCTACCCGTTCCAGGGGTTGATCAGGTGCACCCCGGTGCCCGCAAAGTCTGCAGTGTTGCGTGTCACCAGCGTCAAGTCGTGCTGCAGTGCTGTGGCAGCCAAAAGGCTGTCCACCGCAGGCAAGGGGCGGCCTGCACTGACCAGAAGGCGGCCCCAGCGGTCGGCAGTTTGGGCGTCAACCGCCAGCAGGCGGCCTAAAAAGTAGTTGGGCAGTTCTACTTCCAGCCAATCCAGCAGGGGCTGCTGTCGCGCCGCGCCCAGCCTTTCAATGCCTTTGCGGATTTCCCCCAGCGTCAGCACGCTGAGGTAAAGCGTCTGTCGCGGCCTTTGGGCAAACCACGCTACCACTTCGGGCTGTGGCTGCTTGCGCCGCAGTTCGGACAGCACGTTGGTGTCTACTAAGTAGCTCAAAAGGCCACCTCGCGTGGCAGGCTTGCGTCGCGATCAAACTGCAGGTCGTCTTGCCCGCACAGGGGCGACTGCTGCATGAAGTCCACCAGTGAATCGGGGTTGCCGCTCAGTCGGTCAAACAGCTCGCGTGACACCACCACCGCCACCGATCGGCCGTGCAGCGTAATCTCTTGCGGGCCGCTGTCCGCCGCATGTTTCACCAGCTCAGAAAACCGCGCCTTTGCGGCTTGCATTTGCCAAGTTTGCATGACGCACCTCCCATGTTGCAAAAATCAGACCAGACAGGTCAGATTGGCGCAACTTTACCTGAAACTCAGTGCTGCAGGCTAAAACAGAGCCGCAACCGTTTTCATCGGCAAAAACAGCCTGCCTTCGGACGCTGAGAGTTGCACAAAGCCGTAACGCTGATAAAACGCGGCAGCCGCAGCGTCCTTGGCGTCAACCACGACAGCCATTGCCGCGATGGATGCGGCAGCTTGCAGACTTCGATAAAGGGCGTCCAGCAATAAAAACTGCCCCAGTCCTTGCCCTTTGCAGGCCTGGTCTATGGCCAAGCGCCCCAACAAAGTAACTGGTACATGCGGATATCGGGGCAACTTCCTGACCAGTTCCGGCGGCAGGTCGCCAAGGTGGATGCTCGATGCGGACAGGCTGTAAAACCCCAAGACCTTGGAATTTTGGGGCCTGACCGCCACGAAGACGGCGGCAACTTGGCTTTGCGCATCCTGCCTTGCCTGATGCTGCAAGTAGCGGTCCAAGACGATGTGCCCGCAGCTGAAGGCTTCGCGATCATGGCTTTTTTGCAGTGGCTCGACAAGCCAGTTGACCGGCATCAACGCACTCACAACCCGGTCTGTTCGCGGTACTGGCGGGCAGCCTGGCTAAGACGCTCATTCGGAGCGGGTGCGGCAAGCAAAGCAGATACAAACCGGATTTGCTCGTCGCGAGTCAGCGCGATGGTTTCATGGGTTTGGATGATTCGGGTCGCAGCTTCTTGCGCACTTGCCACAACAAACTCACTAAGCGTTCGGGCGGACAGCGTTGCAGCCTGTTGAAACATCGCTTTTTGTTCCGCACTGATACGCGCTTCCAGGCGAGCACCACGGGTTCTAGCGGCTACATCACGATTGGGTTGCATACTGGTCTCCAAAGTCAAAACGGTCATATGGATATCGTACGCCAATTGTCCGTACACTACATGCCGCCATCCAGCTGGCGCAACGGTGAAGTACGCGCTTGTTCAAAGAGCTTCGTTGCAAAAGGTGGCCGGGGTGACGATCCGGGTGCGGCCAAGGCTTCCGCGCTGTAGCAGGCCGGCACGGCGATCGCCGGTCACCAGGTAATCTGCCTCGCTGGCCAATGCCATGGAAATCAGAAAAACATCATTGGGATCGTTGAGATCCATGCCATCTGGGGGAGGGGGCAAGGGGCCCAGCACGATGGCGCGTTGCATGTTGTTCACCATGGTGCCGACTCGGTGGGCCGGCAAGATGGTCTTCAGCTGGGGGTATCGGCTGACGCGCCGCAGTTCGTCAAGCTGCGTGGAAGAGGTAACCAGTTCGAATTTGCCGGAGCGCCATGCGCGATAAATGATGTCAGGCGGGCCATAGGGCGAGATCAGCGCACCAAGCAGCACGTTGGTGTCCAAAATGACCCGCATTAATGCTCACGCGCCCACTGCACCGCCTCGTCGATCAGGTCTGTCAGTTCAGACTCGCCCATGCCGGGCGCAGCCGACTTGGCTTGTTCGACGGCCTTTTCCAAAAGGTAGGAGCGCACCGCTTCCTCGATGAAGCGCGACAAGTCGCCCTTGCGTCCACCGCCCTGCGCGGCTAAGAACATGCGCACGGATTGGTCTGTGTCTGGCGACACAGCGATGTTCCAGCGAACTGAATCCATAATTTCTCCGGTGTTTGGGTGTGTAGGTGTTTATACACCAAAGTCCAAAGATCATGGGCTTCGGACTTCACTGGAAGCCGGAGGATGCTTTCCAGTCGCAGGCCATGTTGATGATGGCGCCGCCACCCGTTTGCGCCATTTGGCGGGCAACGGCTTGCCACACCCGAAAAGCGCTAACAACTAAAACAGAGCCGTAACCAGCTTAATTGAGGGGGGAGCCGTGGGCTGAATTGGCCGCGATGGCTCCCCATTCCTGGCTTCAGTATTAAGCAAAGCAGATACAAACCGGATTTGTTCGTCGCTTGTCAGCGCGATGATTTCATGGGTTTCAAGAGGCAATCTAGTGCAATAGTTGCCCTATACTGCTGCTTATGCCGACCTTGCATCGTTTCCCCGATTGCCGCGTGCTGATATATTTCGGGGACCATTCGCCGCCACATGTTCATGTGGTTTTGCGAGACGGTCGCGACGCCATTGTTGAAATTGAGTGGCAGAGGTACAACCCATGAGCGAATTTTTCCATCCCAAGCTTCAGTCCGTGAACGCACTGGAACCGTACCGACTGAGCACCGTGTGGAGTACAGGTGAAGTACTGGAGGTTGACCTCGCGCATGTCATGCATGGTGCTGCGTTTGCTGAAATCCGAAAGCCAGATGTGTTCAGCACGGTTCACACCGATGGATTAAGCATTGAGTGGTTTGATACAGAGCTGGGCCCAGACAATGTTTATGCCTGGGCTAAAGAACAATCGGATGAGGTAAGCCACGAGATGTTTGGAGCTTGGATGCACCGCAACAAGCTGTCGCTTTCCGGTGCTGCCGATGCGCTGGGCATCAGTCGTCGCATGGTGAGCTACTACCGCACCGCTCACAAGGCCATCCCGCGTTCCATTTGGCTTGCCTGCTTGGGCTGGGAGGTAACACGCCCTGAAACGCGAGTGCTTCCTCGTCGGCTGCCCACCGCAAAAGAATACGCCAACGCACACGCTTAGAGCAGTCGACTGTGCCGGGTGGTTCGGTGTGCTCAAAGGCAATGTGCCCGACCTTGGCATTTACCTTAGCAGGACCGCTCAGGCGGGAACAGGCATCGTGTAGTTCAGCGTCATGCGCCCGCCGTCTACGGTGACGATCTCGCCGGTGACATAGCTGGCGGCATCGCTGGCCAGCCAGGCCACCACGTCGGCGACTTCTGAGGGTTCGCCCAGCCGCCTCATTGGGGTGCGGCTCAGGATGCGGGCGCGGGCATCCTCGCTGGTCAGCACGGCTTTGGCGGCCAGCTCGGTGGCAATGGTGCCGGGTGCCACTGCGTTGACGCGGATGCCGTGGTCGGCCAGGGCCAGTGCCATCACGCGGGTGAGCTGGTTGACGCCGCCCTTGCTGACGTTGTAGCTGGCAATCGAGGGGATCGCCAGCACGCCATTGACCGAACTCATGTTGATGATGGCGCCGCCGCCGGTCTGGGCCATCTGGCGGGCAACGGCTTGCCCCACCAAAAAAGCGCCCTTGAGGTTGACCCGCAGCACGGCATCAAAATCGGCCTCGCTGACCTCCAGAAAGTCGGCCGCTTTGAAGATGCCGGCGTTGTTCACCAGCACGTCAATGCGGCCGAAATCGGCCATGCAGCGCGCCACCATGGCATCCACCTGGGCCTTGTCGCCCACGTCGCAGTGGATGAAAGTGGCACCCAGCTCTGCGGCCAGGGCCTGGCCCTGCGCCTCGTCCACGTCCACCAGAACGGCCCGCGCGCCGTCGTGCACAAAACGGCGCGCACAGGCTTCGCCAATGCCCTGCGCACCGCCTGTGACCAGGCAGACGCGGCCGGCCAAGCCGAATGAAACTTTAGAAGAAATCGGACTCATAGCCTTGTCCTGATTGAATAGTTTGCTATTTATTTAATAGTAACTTGGTATTGGCTCAGCGGTTGAACGAGCCGCGTGGGCCGGCTGGGCCCCGGTTGCCGCCACCACCACCACCACCGCCATAACCCCCGCCACCACCACCGCTGCGGCCGCCGCCACCGCCACCGCCATAACCACCACCGCCACCGCCCCGGCGCCCACCGCGTTCGGCCATCATGTCCACACTGGTGCGCATCGGATCAGGCTGGCCCTGGGCTGCTCTGGGCGCGCCGGCGCTGTTGCCCCCCCCACCGCCGCCGCCGCCACCGCCGCCGCCGCCGCCGCCACCACCATAGCCACCACCACCGTAACCGCCACGGCCTTGCGCTGCGCGCGGTCCGCGGCTGGCGCCGTCACCCAAGGGGTTGGGTTGGCGGGCACCACCACCACCACCACCGGCATGGCCGCCCCGGCCGCCGCCACCACCACCATTGCCACCCCGTGGGCCGCGGTCTGCGGAGGCGCCTTGCGGGCCTTTGTTGTCACGCACACGCTGCAGCATTTCGGTGCGGGCATTGCGGGCTGCGGCCTGCATCACGTCGCGGCTCGGCGGTTTGCCGGCGCCGCCCCAAATGGTCTGGCGCCCCATGGCGATGGGTTCGGCTTTTTCGCCGGGCTCGGGCATGAAGCCCTCGATCACCTGTACCGGAATGTCTTGCTTGGTGAAGCGCTCGATGTCTTGCATGAAGCCTTCTTCGTCCAGGCACACCAGGTTCACCGCCGTGCCATCGGCGCCGGCCCGGCCGGTGCGGCCGATGCGGTGCACATAGTCTTCGCAGACGTTGGGGATCTCGTAATTGACCACATGGGGCAGGTCGTCGATGTCGATGCCGCGCGCGGCAATGTCGGTCGCCACCAGGGCCCGGATGTCTCCGCTTTTGAAGCCCGCCAACGCCTGTGTGCGTGCGGCCTGGCTCTTGTTGCCGTGCAGCGCCATGGCATGGATGCCGTTCTTGGTCAGGAACTCGGCCACGTTGTTGGCGCCAAACTTGGTGCGGGTGAACACCAGCACCTGGCTCCAGTTGTGCTCCTGGATGATGTGCGCCAGCAGCGCTTTTTTCTTGCCGCGGCCCACCGGGTGGATCAGCTGCGTGATGCGCTGAACCGTGGTGTTGCGTGGTGTGACCTGGATGCTTTGCGGGTTCTTCAGCAGCGTGGCCGCTAGTTCGCGGATCTCGTCACTGAAGGTGGCCGAGAACAGCAGGCTTTGCTTGTCCTTGGGCACCACCGCCAGCACTTTTTTGACATCGTGGATGAAGCCCATGTCAAGCATGCGGTCGGCTTCGTCCAGCACCAGAATCTGTACCTGGCCCAGGTCCAGCACGCCCTGTTGCAGCAGGTCCAGCAGTCGACCCGGCGTGGCCACCAGGATGTCCACGCCCTTTTTGACGCGTGAAATCTGCGGGTTCATGCCGACCCCGCCAAACACCACGGTGGAGGAGACCTCCACGTATTTGCCGTAGGTCTGCACCGACTCTTCAATTTGCGCTGCCAGCTCGCGGGTGGGCGTCAGGATCAGCACCCGGATGCCCAGGCCGCCGAATTTGTTTCGCGGTGCGGGAGCCGCAATCAGTTTGTGCAAGATGGGCAGCACAAAGGCGGCCGTCTTGCCGGTGCCGGTCTGGGCGCCGCCGAGCAGGTCTTGCCCTGCAAGTACGGCCGGGATGGCCTGGGCCTGGATGGCCGTGGGTGTGACGTAGCCCTCTTCGAGCACGGCCTTGAGAATGGCCGGGGCCAGGTTAAGTTCTTCAAAGTTCATAGTGTGGCGCCAATCCTGGGCGCTATGGCATCTGCCTGTCTTGGTGCCTGGGGCACCGCGTCAGTCAAAGGCAGATGGGATACAAAAGTGGAACCGTTGCGCAAGGCCTGGTTCCCGGCAAGGTGCCGGCGTTGCGGGCAACTGATACGCCGCAACATATGAGATTGTCGCACGGTCTGGAGCATGCGACGGGCAAGCGCTGATAATGGCGGTTTTTCCTTTTCCCTCACACCGCAAGTCAAATGGCTCAATACGTTTTCTCCATGAACCGCGTCGGCAAGATCGTGCCGCCCAAGCGACATATTCTCAAAGACATTTCGCTCAGTTTCTTTCCCGGCGCCAAGATCGGCGTGCTGGGCACCAATGGCTCCGGCAAGTCCACCTTGCTCAAAATCATGGCGGGTGTGGACAAGGAGATCGAGGGCGAAGCCACCCCGATGGCGGGCCTAAACATCGGTTACCTGCCGCAGGAGCCCAAGCTGGACCCCGAACAAACCGTGCGTGAAAGTGTGGAGGCCGGCATGGGCAGCCTGTACGCCGCCAAAGCCCGTCTGGAAGAAATCTACGCCGCCTACGCCGAAGAAGACGCCGATTTTGACAAGCTGGCCACCGAGCAGGCCGAGATGGAGGCCATCATCTCCAGCGCCGGCACTGACTCTGAGCACCAGCTTGAAATCGCCGCCGACGCCCTGCGACTGCCGCCCTGGGACGCCAAGATTGGCCTGCTCTCGGGCGGCGAGAAGCGCCGTGTGGCGCTGTGCCAGTTACTGCTCTCCAAACCCGACATGCTGCTGCTGGACGAGCCGACCAACCACCTGGACGCCGAATCGGTGGACTGGCTGGAGCAATTTTTGCAGCGCTACCCCGGCACCGTGGTCGCCATCACCCACGACCGGTATTTTCTGGACAACGCCGCTGAGTGGATTCTGGAGCTCGACCGTGGCTCCGGCATCCCTTACAAGGGCAATTACAGCGATTGGCTGAGCCAGAAACAGGCCCGCCTGGAGGTCGAGCAAAAGGGCGAGGAAGCCCGGGCCAAGGCCCTGAAGAAAGAGCTGGAGTGGTCCCGCCAGAACCCCAAGGCCCGCCAAGCCAAGAGCAAAGCGCGTTTGGCCCGTTTTGAGGAACTGTCTGACTTTGAGTACCAGAAGCGCAACGAGACCAACGAGATCTTCATCCCGGTGGCTGACCGGCTGGGCCAGGATGTGATTGAGTTCGTCAACGTCACCAAGTCGTTTGGGGACAGGGTGCTGATCGACAACCTGAGCTTCAAGGTCCCCCCCGGCGCCATTGTGGGCATCATCGGCCCCAACGGTGCCGGCAAATCCACCCTGTTCCGCATGATCTCAGGCCAGCAACAGCCTGATTCCGGCACGGTCAAGATTGGCTCCACCGTCAAGATGGCTTTTGTTGACCAGAACCGCGACGACCTGGCCAATGAGAAAACGGTCTGGGAAGACGTGTCGGGCGGGCTCGACATTCTCAATATCGGCAAGTTCCAGATGGCCAGCCGGGCCTACTGTGGCCGCTTCAACTTCAATGGTGGTGATCAGCAAAAGCGGGTGGGTACCCTGTCAGGCGGTGAACGCGGCAGGCTCCATTTGGCCAAGACCCTGATTGCCGGTGGCAACGTGCTGATGCTGGACGAACCGTCGAACGACCTTGACGTGGAAACCCTGCGCGCACTGGAAGACGCGCTGTTGGAGTTTGCCGGCTCACTGATGGTGATCAGCCACGACCGCTGGTTTCTTGACCGGATTGCCACCCACATCCTGGCTTGCGAAGGCGACAGCCAGTGGACCTTTTACGACGGCAACTACCAAGAGTACGAGGCTGACAAGAAGCGCCGCCTGGGCGAGGAGGGCGCCAAGCCCAAACGCATGCGCTTCAAGGCGCTCAAGTAAGCGCTTGTCAGTCAAAATTATGAATAAAACCTGAATCCGTGAGCCGATTCCCCGCCCGCCCATTATTTTTTTGATTTTCTCG
>JBBAPO010000023.1:9708-93399 GCA_040400795.1 Rhodoferax sp. | reverse complement strand
AAGTGGCCTGCGCTTGGTTCGGTTGCGTCAGCCGGCGGCGCCACCCCGGTCGCATTCGCGCCCTAGCGCCTTCGCCTGTGCGCCCTATGTGTCGGCCAGCACCTTGGCACTAGCCAGTGCGCTTGCGCGCAGTGTTGGCGGTTAGCGGCCTGTCGGCCGGTTATCACGTGTTAGCCCCCGCCCACCCTTGTGCTTCGCCGCTGCGCGGCGTCAGCACGGCGCGGGTTGCCCGTCCGCCCCCAAGGGGCTCCCTCAAGCCCGCGCTGAGCTTCGCACCTGTTCGCTACTAAAACCATAGCAAACAACCCAATAAGGACGGGGGCTAGAGTCCTAAAACGCTTCTAATATTTGTCGCCGAGCGCGCCAGAAAATCGAACTGCTGTGAACTGTGAGTGTGGCGGCAAAGGCACACGTTCAAAAAACTATGCTGCCCCAAAAAACGCTTTTTGGTGCTAGCCCGGTGCTAGCCCACTTCCAAAACAAAAAACCCTGCTATCTTTTGAATAGCAGGGTATCTATGTGCCGCAGGGCATATTTGGCTCCTCGACCTGGGCTCGAACCAGGGACCTACGGATTAACAGTCCGCTGCTCTACCAACTGAGCTAAGAACCCATTGCTGGCAGAAACTTTAGCAGCCACTGGTGCCGGCCTGGAAACCACTGGCAGACGAGTTGACCGGCTTTGTGGCACGAATTTGATTGCATCTGAATTGACGGCGCTCAAGCGGCAAACGCCTTGGCGGCGGGCATTCGCGTGCAAAATGACGAAAATCAAGTCTGGCTTTTTACCGCCGGCCTCGTTCATCTACCTCCTGTCAGCATGCTACCCAAACTGTTCGATGGCTACAGCCTGAAAGAGTGGCATGACCGCGCCTTGGGTGACGAGCGGACTGCCCCCGACGTGGGCGCGCGGTGCTACCTCGGGCGCATGTATGCCAAGGGAATTGGCGTTGCCAAGGACGAGGCGCAGGCCGCCCACTGGTTTCGACTGGCGGCTGAGAGTGGCAATGCCGAGGCGCAGCGTCACCTGGCCTTTGCGCTGTTGAATGGCCGGGGTCTGCCCCAAGACGAGGCCGAGGGCATTCGGCGGTTGCGCCAGGCGGCCCACGCGGCTGATGTGCCTGCCCAGCGCCAACTCGGCTATCACTATGCCAGCGGCACTGGCCTGCCGATAAATGAGCAGCTGGCGGTTCACTGGTTTACGCTGGCGGCCCGGCAGGGCGATATGTTTGCCCAGTACAACCTGGCCTTTGCGCTTGCCAATGGCCGTGGCGCCGAGCGCAACCCGCTGGAGGCATTGCGCTGGTACCGGCTGGCGGCCGAGCAGGCGATGCCAGAAGCGCAGGTGGCGCTGGGCCAAATCTACGAGCATGGCTTGGGGGTGCCGGTCGATTACGAACAAAGCCTGTTCTGGAACCGGCAGGCGGCCAGAAAATCTAACGCCGAGGCCTGCAACAACCTGGGCTGGCACTACGAAAACGGCCTGGGCGTGCCGCAAAACTTGGCCGAAGCCCGCCATTGGTATGAAGAAGCCGCGCGCCAGGAGTTCGCAGGTGCCAAGCAACGCTTGCTCAGGTTGCGCGAGCGCACTGCCCAGCCCGGCGATCTCGCCATACCCCCACTGGCGTCGCCCCAAGGGGAGGAGGCGTCCATTTCTGACTACCTGAACGCGGCCTTTGCCGGTTTTGTGGGGCTAGAGGCGGTGCGTGACGAGGTGTTTCGCCAAGCCAGCTACCTGCAGGTGCAAAAAATGCGGGCCAGCCAGGGCTTGCGGATTCCCAAGTCGCCGTCGCGCCACCTGGTGTTCATCGGTAACCCCGGCACGGGCAAGACCTCGATCGCCCGCATCATTGCCGGCCTGTACCAACGCCTGGGCATCCTCAAGACTGACAAGGTGGTGGAAACCGACCGCGCCGGCCTGGTGGCGCCCTATGTGGGCCAGACTGCGATCAAAACTCGGGCCATTGCCGAGTCGGCGCTGGGTGGCGTGCTGTTTATCGACGAGGCCTATGCGCTGGCCCGTTCAAGTGAGCAGGATTTTGGGCGGGAAGCGATTGAGACCCTGCTGAAAATGATGGAAGACCACCGAGACGACCTGGTGGTGATCGTGGCCGGCTATGTGAACGAGATGGATCACCTGATTCAGGCCAACCCGGGTTTGGCCTCGCGCTTTAACCGGTACATCCGCTTCCCCGATTACACAGCCCCCGAGCTATTGGCCATTTTTTTGAATTTCTGCAACTCGCACTCGTATGTGCTGGACAGTTCCATCCATCATGGGCTGGAGCTGGTCTTCAGCCGCGAGATCCATGTTCAGCAGCAAAAATTCAGCAACGCACGCTATGCCCGAAACCTGTTTGAGAAGGTGATCGAGGCGCAGGCGCAGCGGGTATTTGCCTTGCCCGATGCCTCCAAGGCTGACTTGCAAAACATTGTGCCGGCCGACGTGGCGCTGGCGCTGGGCGAGCCGCTGCCCACCGGCGAAGGGCAGTCCGCCCGCTACGAGGTCGCGATTAAGCGGCTCAATGACCTGGTGGGGCTGGGCCGTGTGAAGCGCCAGGTGCAGCGTTTGTCTGACTTTTTGCGCGTGCAGCGGGCCCGCTCAGCCCAGGGCAGCAAGGCGCCTGCGGGCTTGTCCCACCACTTGGTGTTTACCGGCAACCCCGGCACCGGCAAGACGGCCGTGGCGCGTATCTTGGCTGACATTTACTTCAGCCTGGGCGTCACACTGTCCAATCGCCTGGTGGAGGTGGACCGGGCGGGGCTGGTGGCTGGCTACATCGGGCAATCGGCCATCAAGACCCAAGAGGTGATCACCTCCGCGCTGGGCGGCATTTTGTTCATCGACGAGGCCTATGCCCTGGTCCATGGCGACGACGAGCGTGATTTTGGCCGTGAGGTGATCGACACCCTGCTCAAGTCCATGGAAGATCATCGCGAGGAACTGGTGGTGATTGCCGCGGGCTACACCGAGCCGATGACGCATTTCATCAACAGCAACCCGGGCTTGCGGTCACGCTTTAACCATTACATTGAGTTCGACGACTACCCGCCAGAGGATCTGCTGGGCATCTTTGAGGTCTTTGGCCGCGATGCTGGCTACACCCTGGAGGTCAGCGCCCGCAACGCCTTGCTGGAAAGCCTGAATGTGCAATACGCGGCTGGGCAAACCACCGACAACGGCCGCTTTGTGCGCAATGTGTTCCAGCGCTGCCTGGAGCTGCAGGCCAACCGGCTGGCGAGTGCTGGGGTGTCTGTCGGCCCCGAACTGAATTTGCTCACCACCCCGGATGTCGAGGTGGCCCTGGCCGAAGTGCTGGCCGACCGTGCCCGCCTGGTGTGCTGATCTGACATTCCTACCCAAGCCCCTGACCCCTACCTTATGAACCTTGCCCAATTGCAGCAACTCGACGGTGCTGCGCTCGATGCCCAGTACAACAACCGCGCCCTGGTGCCTGATTTTGCTGAGCACCTCGCGCGCTGGGCAGCCGACTCGGCCCAGGCCCGCACCCAGCCCTGTAGGCTGGACGTGCCCTACGGCGCTGGCCCCAGTGAGACGTTAGATATTTTTCCGGCAGCCGGCTCAGCCCAAGTGGGTGGGGCGCCGGTGCTGGTGTTTTTGCACGGTGGCTACTGGCGCGGCCTGGACAAGGCCGACCACTCGTTTGTGGCGCCGCCGTTTACCCAGGCCGGCGCCTGCGTGGTGGTGCCCAATTACGCGCTGTGCCCAGCAGTGACGGTACCGCAGATCGTGCTGCAAATGGTGCAGGCCTTGGCCTGGACCTGGCGCCATGTGTCGGAATACGGGGGTGACCCGCGCCGCATCACGCTGGCTGGCCATTCGGCCGGGGGCCACCTGGCGGCGATGCTGTTGGCCTGTCAGTGGCAAAGCTGGGCCGCTGACCTGCCGCCCCGGCTGGTGCGAAATGCCTTGTCGATCTCGGGCTTGTTTGAGCTCGACTCCATCCGCCGCACGCCGCACCTGCAAGTCGATCTGCGCCTGACACCAGCCCAGGCCCGCAAATCCAGCCCGGCCTGGCTGCCATCACCGGGGGTGGCGCAGGGGCGGGGTCAGTTGTACTCGGTGGCCGGCGGCGACGAGAGCCCGGCCTTTTTGTTGCACAACCAAATGATTCAGCAGGCCTGGGGCCGAAGCGTGGTGCCGGTCTGCGAGGTGATGCCGGGCCTGAACCACTTCAGCATGCTGGGCGCGCTGGCCCAGCCTGGCAGCCGGGTGCATCAACTGGCGCTGCTGGCAAACCATGGTTGAGCGTATCGCCAGCAGCGCCATCCCGCTGCGCCATTTCAGCGAACCCACCACCGATTACTGGCAAAGCATTCTGCCCGCTGATGCAACGGGCGCAGCACAAGGCCCCTGGCGGTTTGGCTACCCGGCGCGCCTGCCCGACGGCCGGGTGTTGATGTTGCCGATCCGCCAGCTGGGGGCCGACCCGGCGCAGGCGGTGGCCTCCCTGCTGGTCAACCATGCGGCCATGCCCGTGGTGCAGACCCTGGGCGAGATGCTGGCCGAGGCCCTGCGACCGTTCTCGCCAGATCTGTTGATTGGCTTGCCAACGCTGGGTTTGTCTTTGGCGCCCATTGTGGCCGCGGCCTTGGGTCATACGCGCTACTTGCCTATGGGCTACTCGCGCAAGTTCTGGTACGACGACACCCTGTCAACGCCGGTCCAGTCGATCACCTCACCCACCCCCGGCAAGCGGGTGTACCTGGATCCCCATTTGCTGCCGCTGCTGGCGGGCAAGCGGCTGGTGATCATCGACGACGCGCTGAGTACCGGCACCACCATGGCGGCCGCCTGGGATCTCGTCACGGCACTGGGCGGCGATGTGGTGGGCTGTGGCGTGGCCATGTGCCAGGGCCGTCGTTGGGCCGACCGGCTCGGCCCGGTTCGCAGTGCCCTGGTGGCCAAGGTATTTGACAGCCCGCTGTTGCAAGCCGTGCCCGAGGGCTGGGTCATCAGGGCTTGATCAGAGCTGCGCGCAAGCGATCAAACTCGGCGGCGAAGCGGCTGCGCCAGTCCCGTCGGGTGGCGTCGTCCAGCCAGGCGCCGTCCAGGCCGTTAAGCATAAAGCCACGCAGGTCGTCCAGCGAGAAGCCAAAGTCACGCACCATCATGTGCCAGCTTTGAGTGGGCGTGACCAGGTGCAGGGTGGGGTCATCGGTATTCGGGTGCACCTTCAAGCCCAGGCCAGGCATGCGGCGAATCGGATGGTCCAGTGCCCAGCGCTCGGGTGCCAAGGTTCGCAAGTAAAACGAGTTGGTCGGCACCACCGTGAAGACGATGCCGCTATCGGCACAGCGCCGGGCAAAGTCTGGTTGGTCGACGACCGTGTAGCCGTGGTCGATGCGGTCCACTTTGAGCAGCTCGACGGCGGTCTGCACGTTGGTCCAGGGCATGCCGAATTCGCCCGCATGGGCTGTGGTCTTGAGGCCAGCGCGGCGCGCGTCGGCGTAGGCTTGCGCAAACATCTCGGGCGGCCGGTTGACCTCGCTGTAGTCGATGCCGATGCCCAGGACTTCGGGCCGCCGGTGCTCGGTGACCCAGCGCACCATCTGCACCGCCTCTTCGGGCGAGGCTTCGCGGTCAATGGCGGCAATCAGCCAGCCCTGAATGCCGTGGTCGGCCCGCGCGTCATGGATCGCCCGCGCGATGGCATCGAGCGCCTGTGGGTAGGCGATGCCCGAGTCGCGGGCGGTGCCGGTTGGGTTCCAGGAAAACTCGGCATGCCGCACGTTGTGGGCGGCGGCATCCTCCAAATACTCGTAGACCAGGCGGTACAGGTCGTCCGGGCTGGCAATCAGGTGCGAATCGAGCGCACGCAGCGCCTTGAGCACCCCGACCGGCTTGTCGCCCCGAATGTAAAACGCGTTGGCTTCTTGCTCGGTCAGCGGCATGACCGCGCCGCTACTCTGGGTTCGCGTTGCCGCAGCGCGCACCAGCGCCATGAAGGTGCTGTGCCGTACCGTGCCCAAAAGATGGCAATGGATTTCAACCTTGGGCATGGCGCGCAGGAATTGCAGCAGGGCTGGGGTGTCGGTGTCGAGCGTCATGGGGTTGTGGTGTCTCGGTCTCGGGAACAAGCTCTCAGGAACAAGCGGCGTGGGCCAGGCCATCCAGCACCGTGGCGCGCAACAGGGTCTCGTCGGCCAGGCTGGCTACCCACACATTGGCTTGGGCGCGCCGGGGTATGCGCCACTCCAGCACGGTCATGCCACGCGTGTGCTGGCCTTGGAGTTCCATCGCCATGTGCGCGGCGCGCCACTGCATACCTTGGGGGCTGACCAAGGCGGCGGCGGCGGTCGGGTCGTACAGCGCCATAGGCAAGGTGCCGTCCGGGCTGGCGATGCGCACATAGCCCAGCAGCAGGTCGGCCAACAGGCTGGCCCGCTCAGTGCCCAGGGCCCGCAGGGCCTCGGCGTCGCGCGCGTGCACGCGGACCTGCCGGCAGGCATCCAGGCCTACCATGCGCAGGGGCAGCTGGTGGTCCAGCACGGTCTGCACCGATTCAGGGTCGACGGCGGCATTGAACTCAGCGGCGGCGCTGTGGTTTCCGGGGCCGGCGCTGCCCCCCATCCACATCAGCTGACCGATTTGCGGCGCCAGGTCTGGGCGTGCCAGCAGCACCGCCGCGATGTTGGTCAAAGGGCCCAGGGCCAGGATGGTGACCGGCGCGGCAGCAGCTGCCAGATAACGTGTCAGGGCCTCCACCGCCTCGTTGCTGGCCAGCTGGCTGCGGGCCAACGGCAGGCTGCGGCCTGCCGACGCCATGGCGTCCTGGCCCAGAATATTTTGCGCCGTCACCAACGCACAGGCCAGGGGCCGGTCTCGCCCGGCGTGAATGGGCATGCGCCAGCCAAAGCAGGCAGCACTGCGCAAGGCGTTGTCAATCACCACCGCCAGCGGCGCATTACCGGCGACTAAGGACAGGCCGTCAATCTGCCAGTCTGGGTGAGCGGCCACCAGCAGCACCGCAGCCAGGTCGTCAAACCCCATATCAGTGTCAATCCAGACCTGTTGCATGCTGCGGTCCGCGTTCAGGGCTGGCTGTCCAGCGGCAAAGCCTGCAGGGGCTGAGCCGGGTCCGGCACCGGGGTGGCGGCCAGCAAGCGCTGGGTGTATTCGTGCGCAGGGTGGTTGAAGATCTCGTCGGCGCTGCCCGCCTCCACGACACGCCCCTGGTACATCACCAGCACCCGGTCGGCCAGTGCACGCACCACACCCAGGTCGTGGCTGATGAACAGGTAGGCCAATTGCTGCTCTTGCCGCAGATCGGCCATCAGCCGCAGAATCTGCGCCCGCACTGACACGTCGAGCGCCGACACCGGCTCGTCGGCGACGATCAAGGCTGGCCGCGAGGCCAGGGCCCGGGCGATGCCCACCCTCTGCCGTTGGCCACCAGAGAGTTCGTGCGGCAGCCGATGGCGAAAATTGTTAGGCGCCAGCCCCACCTGGTCCAACAGACGGTCCACCTCACTCGCCGCTGCTTTGGCATCCATCGCCAAGTTGTAGCGCAGTGGCAGGGCAATGCTGTCGCCGATGCTGTGGCGCGGGTTGAGCGAGCCGCCCGTATCCTGAAAAACCACCTGCACGTCCCGCCGAAAACGCTGCCAGTCGTCACCGTGCAGGCGGCTGATGTCTGCCCCTTTGTACTGGACGCTGCCGGCGCTGGGTGCGGCCAGGCCCAGCAGCATGCGCCCCAGCGTGGTTTTGCCGCTGCCACTCTCACCCACCACCGCCACCACCTCGCCGGCGTACAGTGCGATGGAGACTTGGTCCACGGCGAGCTGGTACGCGGTTCGACGCAGCAGGCCGCCACTGCCACGGATGGGGAACCGGCGGCTCACGGCACAGGCTGCGAGCAAGGGGGGTGTGTTGGGTGTCATGGGCTGGGTTGCGGCGCCTGTAGGGCGAGGGCGTCCTCGCGCCAGGCATCGGCAGCGGCCGGCCCAGCCGCCAAATGACAGCGCGTGAGGCCGGTGTCGGTGCCTGCAGGCGCGAGCGCTGGCGTTTCTAAGTCGCAGCGCCCGGGCTGCCGGATCGGGCAGCGGGGATGAAAGCGGCAGCCTGGCAGCGCCTGGCCGGCCATGGGCACACTGCCCGGGATAAAGAACAGTCGGCTGGCCCGCGATTGCGGATTCAGCACACTGCGCAACAGGCCCTGGGTATAGGGGTGGCGCGGGTTAGCGAACAGCGGCGCCACCTCGTTTTGTTCAATCAACTCGCCGGCATACATCACATTCACCCGTTGGCAGGTTTGCGCCACCACGGCCAGGTCGTGCGTGATGAGCAGAATGCCAAGGTCCAGTTGCTGGCGCAGTCGCACCAGCAGTCGCAGGATGCCGGCCTGTACCGTCACATCCAGTGCGGTGGTCGGTTCGTCGGCAATCAGCAAGGCCGGTTTCATGGCCAGGGCGGCGGCGATCAGGATGCGCTGACGCATGCCGCCCGACAATTCATGCGGGTACTGACGGGCCACCTGCGCCGGCTTGGCCAGTTCCATCAGGTTGAGCAAGTCCAGCACGCGGGCCTCACAACCCTCGGTTTGGCTATGGGCACGCAGGGTTTGGGCAATCTGGCGGCCCACCGGCATCAGCGGGTCCAGATAGGTCGATGGGTCCTGAAACACCATACCGACACGGGCGCCACGCACGGCCCTGAGTTCGTCGGGCGACAGGGTCGAGAGCTGACGTCCCTCCAGCCAGACCTCGCCGCTGCTGATGTGCACCAGGGGCGAGGGAAACAGGTTGATCAAGGCAAATGCGGTCATTGACTTGCCCGAGCCGGACTCGCCGACCAGCCCCACCGCTTCGCCGCGCTGCACGGTGAAGCTCACATCATTGACGATGCGCAGCGGGCCCGTAGGTGTGCGGACATCCACACACAGGTGTTTGACGTCCAGCAGAGTGGTGCTCATGTGAAGTTGGCGCCGCGTGGGTTGAGCGCGTCGTTCAGCGCATCACCCACCAGGTTGAAGGACAAGACGGTGAGGGCGATGGCCAGGCCCGGAAAGGCCGACATCCACCAGGCGGTGCGCAGGTACTGCTGTGCGTCATTGAGCATGGCGCCCCACGACACCGCATTGGGGTCGCCCAGGCCGAAGAAACTCAGGCTGGCTTCGATCAGGATGGCCGAGGCAATGTCCAGTGAGCCCAGCACGACGATCGGCGCCGCCACATTGGGCAGGATTTCACGGAAGATGATGGCCCCGTGCCCCATGCCGCCGACCCGGGCCGCATCGACAAACTGCGACTGCTTCAGGCTGGCCACGGTGGCCCGCACCACGCGCGCAATCTGGGGCCATGACAGCACGGCGATCACCAGGATCATCTTGGTCACGCTGGCACCAAACAGTGCGATCACGATCAAGGCCAGCACAAAGCGGGGCAGTGTTTGAAAAAACTCTGCGATCCTCATCAAGATCGCGTCGGTCCAGCCGCCAAAATAACCGGCCAGGGCGCCCGCCACAACGCCAATCAGGATGGTGAGGGCGGCGCTGCACACGCCCACGAGCAAAGAGATTCGGGTGCCGTACACCACGCGCGACCAGATGTCCCGGCCCAGGTCATCCGTGCCCAGCCAATGGCCAGCCGAGAATGGGGCCAGCAGCGCGTTGTCGCCGCCCGCCATGGGCGCATACTGGCAGACCCAGGGCGCAAAGACGGCCAGCAGGACCAATAGCAGCAGGATCAGCAGTGCCAGGCGGGTGGCCTGGCGGCGCAGTAGTCGTTTCATGTTCGGTCAATCCGGGGGTCAATCAGCCGGTGCACGATGTCGGTGGCCAGATTGGCCAGCACCACCGTGACCGACACCATCAGCAGGATGGCCAGCATCACTGGGTAATCCCGGCGGGAAATGGACTCGTACAGCAGACGACCAATGCCCGGCCATCCAAACACCGCTTCGATCAGGGCCGAGCCCGCCAGCATGAAGCCGACGTTGTAGCCAATGACCGTCAGCACCGGTGCGGCTGCGTTGCGCAGGGCATGGACCATCATCACCGTCCACTCGCTCGCACCGCGCGAGCGCGCCGCCAGGATGTAGTCGGCGTTCAGTACCTCCAGCATGGCAGCCCGGGTGATGCGTGTGATCAGGGTCAGGTAACGCATCGACAGCGCCAGCATCGGCATCGCCAGGTGGCGCAACTGCTCGCCCACGCCGGCCCAGCCATCCGACAGGCCACGGATGGGCTGGCTGCCCTGTGACGGCAACCAGCCCAGCCAGATCGCAAACGTCAGGATCAGCAACTGGCCCAGCCAGAAGTCTGGAATCGAATAACCCGCCGACGATCCGGCCTGGATGCCCGAGTCAAGCCAGCGGGTCCCTGGCGACTGCGTGGCCCGGGCGGCGATGATGCCCAGGGTGACACCGACCACGCTGGCAAAGGTCAGGGCGCTGAGCGTCAGGGTCACCGTCGCCCCCAGTCGCCCCCAAATCAATTGGGAGACGGGTTGCTGGGCCGCAAACGAGTAACCCAGGTCCCCCACCAGCACTTTGGACAGGTAGCGCCACAGCTGCACCCACATGGGCTGGTCCAGCCCGTATTCGCGGCGCATTTGGGCCAGGTATTCCGCCGGCGCCGGGAAATCACCGACCAGCAGAGTGACCGGATCACCCGGGGTGAACGCAATCAGCAAAAAATTCAGCACCACCACGGCCAACAGCAGGGGCAGCGCGTGCAGCAGGCGCCGCACGATGAAACTGATCATGGGGCGCTGCCAGGCCGTGTGACCCGGCGCTGGTCAGTCATTGCGGCGAACACCCGCCCATTGGTCTCGCGCATCCAGGGCCGGAAAGACGCCGGTCAGCTTGCGGCTGGCGGTGTCGACAGTTTCCTCGTCAAACAACACCAAGGAGGGCAGGTCCTCATTGAGGATCACCTGCAAGTCCTTGTACAACTGGGCCCGCGTGGCGCGCTCAGGCGCGGTGGCGGCTTGCCCCAGCAAGTCGTCAACTTTAGGGTTGCTGTAGCTGCTGGCGTTGGTGTTGGGCGAGGTGCTGGTGTTGGTGATGTACAAGCGGGTGTAGCCAATGGCCGGGTCGCCAGCCGAGTAAAACGATCCCAGCGTCAGGTCGAAATCGCGTTTGGTGTAGATGCGGTCATACAGCACCGAGCGCTCCAACGGCTCCAGTTTGACTTCAATACCGATCTGCCGCAAGTTGTCCTGGATGATCTGTGACTGGGCCCGCATTTGTGGCCGTCCCAGGTCAAAGGGCAGCCGTACCGTGACGCTGTCGGGCTTGACGCCGGCCTTCACCAGCAGGGCTTTGGCCCGGACCGGGTCGTAGGGGTACTTCTTGGCGTAGGCCACCTGCTCATTGAGCAGCCACTTGAAGCCGTCACCAAACGCGCCGGCGCCCGGGCGTGCGAGACCCTGCATCACCTGCTTGACCAACCGTTGCCGGTCAATGGCAAAGGCCAGCGCCTGGCGCGCCTCTTTTTTGGCGAACAGCGGCGATTTGACATTGAACATCAGGAACCAGATGGCCGGGATGTTGACGCCCTGGCGGGCGGCCAGCGACTTGTCGGCCAGAATGCGCGGCATCTCCGGCTTGGGGGTGTAGAAATCAAGCAGGGTGTCAATCTCACCGGTTTGCAGCGCAGGGACCCGGTTCGCGCCTTGCGGGATGATCTGAAAAATCAGCTGTTCCAGATAGGGCTTGTCACCATCCCAGTAAGTGGGGTTGCGCACCAGCCGGATGCTGGTGCCGCGTTTCCATTCGGCAAACTTGAAGGGCCCCGTCCCGACAGGGCGCAGGTTGACGGGGTTGGTGGCCACCGGGCTGCCCTCATAGATGTGGCGCGGCAGCATGGGCGCATCAAACACCGTCATCTGCGACAAAAAGGGCGCGTAGGGCTTTTGCAGTTTGATCACCACGGTGCCGGCATCCGGTGTTTCCACCTCCAGCCCCAGATTCTTGAAGACCGCGGAGGCGCGTGGGTGCAGTTTGGCCAGTACCTCAACCAGGGTAAAACGCACGTCGTCGCTGCTGAAGTCGCGGCCATCGTGCCATTTGACGCCTCGGCGCAGCGTGAAGCGGTAGGTCTTGCCATCCGGTGAAATGGTCCACGCGGTGGCCAGCGCCGGCTTGGGGTTGTAGGCCGGGTCCAGCCAGATCAGCCCTTCGAGAATTTTGGCCGAGACATCGCCTGCCGTGAAATCGGTGGTGGTGCCCAGGTTCAGGGTGGGGGGGTCGGCGTCAATGCCAAGAATCACCGTGCCTTTGCCGGCCGCCTGTGCCACTTGCCAGGGCCCCAGGCCACTGGCGGCGGCGAGGGCACCTAGCCCGAGCTGCGCGGCCCGGCGGCGATTGAGAACTGTGCTGAAAGACGGATCTTGGGGGGCGGTGGAATGGGGCATCGTGGCAGTAGGGAGTGGCGTAACCGTGTTGTGTGATGGGCTGCCCTGTGGGCTTCTAACGACGAGTCCTTCGGTATTGCTCGCCGATTGCCGATGATGTTAACCTAAGCCGCTTTGCTGATTGCCACTCGCTGTGACCAAGATTCCTGCCCCCGTGTTGCCCGGCATTGCCGAACATCTCGCCGATATGGTGACCCTGCGCCGCCAGATCCATGCCAACCCTGAGCTGGGCTACCAAGAGTTCCTGACCAGCGACCTGGTCGCGCAGCGCCTGACCAACTGGGGGTACCAAGTGGACCGGGGTCTGGGCGGCACTGGCGTAGTGGGGACGCTGCGGGTCGGCTCAGGCGCCAAGCGCATCGGGCTGCGTGCCGACATGGACGCGCTGACCATGACCGAGACCACCGGGCTGCCGTGGGCCAGTCAGCATCCGGGGCGAATGCATGCCTGTGGCCACGACGGTCACACCGCGACGCTTCTGGCGGCGGCGCAGTTGCTGGCGGTGACCCGCGGTTTCAGTGGCACCCTCAACCTGATTTTTCAGCCAGCCGAAGAAGGCTTGCAGGGCGGGCAAAAGATGGTCCAGCAGGGCCTGTTTGAACGCTTCCCCTGTGATGCCATCTTTGCCTTTCACAATGAACCTGGCTTTCCGGCGGGACGCTTTGGGTTTTTGCCCGGCGTGATTTACAGCTCGTCGGACACGGTCATCATCACGCTGCATGGCAAGGGCGGGCATGGGGCCATGCCGCACACCACCGTGGACCCGATTGTGGTGGCGGCCCACTTGATCCTGGCGCTGCAGACGCTGGTGTCGCGCGAGCTGGACCCGAACGACATGGCGGTGGTGACAGTGGGTGCCATCCATGCCGGTTCGGCGGCCAATGTGATCCCGGGCACGGCTGAGCTCAAGCTTACCGTTCGGGCCCGCCGCCCCGAGGTGCGCGCCTTTCTGCGCGAGCGCATCACCGCCATGGCGCAAAACCAGGCCGCCGTGCATGGCGCCACGGCCCAGGTGGACTACCAGTGGCGCACACCGCCCTGCATCAATGACGCGGGCGTCACCGCCTTGGCCCATGAACTGGCCAGAAACACCATGGGCGATGCGGCGCTGATTCACCCCATGGCGCCGCTGCAGGCCAGCGACGACTTCGCTTTCATGCTCAATGAGGTGCCCGGCTGTTACTTCATCGTCGGAAATGGCGATGGCCAGCCCGGTACTGGGCCGGGCTGCATGGTGCACAACACCGGCTACGACTTTAATGATGAGATCTTGCCGACGACCGCCAGTTTCTGGGTCACGCTGGTCAACCACTACCTGAAGGATTGAGCCTCAGCCCGGGCCGCCGGTCGACCGGCCTGGCGCGGCTGATCACATCAATAAATGCTCACCCGCGTTATCGCCGCCGAGCGTGACGTAGTTGACCTTGCGGATGTCCATCAGCTTCTTGCCGCCGGCATAGCTGATCGAGCTTTGCACGTCCTGCTCCATCTCGGTCAGGGTGTCGGCCAGCCGGCCCTTGATCGGCTCCAGAATGCGCTTGCCCTCGACGTGCTTGTACTCGCCCTTATTAAAGTCGCTGGCCGAGCCGTAATACTCTTTGTACAACTTGCCGTCTACCTCGACCGTCAGGCCTGGGCTTTCCTCGTGGCCGGCCAGCATGGAGCCGATCATGACCATGGTGGCGCCAAAGCGGACCGATTTGGCAATGTCGCCGTGTTCGCGGATGCCACCATCGGCAATGATGGGCTTGGTCGCCACCCGGGCGCACCATTTCAGCGCTGACAGCTGCCAGCCGCCGGTGCCAAAGCCGGTTTTGGACTTGGTGATACAGACCTTGCCCGGGCCGATGCCCACTTTGGTCGCGTCGGCGCCCCAGTTTTCCAGGTCAATCACCGCCTCGGGCGTGGCCACGTTGCCGGCGATCACAAAGCTGCTTGGCATTTTTTCTTTCAGGTGGCCGATCATGGCTTTGACGCTGTCGGCGTGGCCGTGGGCGATGTCGATGGTGATGTAGTCGGGCGCCAGACCCAGCGCCAACAACTGCGCCACGGTGGCGTAGTCGGGCGGCTTCACGCCGAGCGAAATCGAGGTGTACAGGCCGCGCGTCGCCATGCTTTGCACAAACTTGAGGTTGTCAAAGTCAAAGCGGTGCATCACGTAAAAATAACCAGCCTGCGCAAGCCAGACACAAATGTCCTCGTTGACAACTGTTTTCATGTTGGCCGGCACCACCGGCAGCCGAAAGCGGCGCGGCCCGAACTCGACGCTGGTGTCGCACTCCGAGCGGCTTTCCACCCGGCATTTGCGCGGCAGCAGCAGGATGTTGTCGTAGTCAAAGATGTCCATGGAGCGGGCCGCCTGTCGAAAAAAGTGAGCCAAAAAAAACCGGGCCTCAATGGTTTGGGCCCGGTGATTGATTCTATCGGAGTCGGGGTGGGGCCTAGTGACCAGCTGAGCCGCATGCTGTTACTGCGGTCGCCGTTTGGCGCGGATGGTTGACCAGCACGACTGCCAGCCCGACTGCGCTAAGGCAAAACCACCCTTGAGCCCCAAAGCCATTAACAAATACAGGGACAGGAACCGCGCAATCTGAGGGGGTATCTCTAAATTAGACCGCAGCAAACCCGCCAGCATGCCGAATACAAAAAACAGGATGGCTGGGTCAACGAAGCTCGGCATTTGAATGACTCAGCGCGAATGACTCAGCGGTCAGTCAAAAATTTCGTTAAGCCATGATTTTTTACGTTCCTGGCGGTACCGCTGCCCGCCGTAGTGGTCAGAGTCTGCAAAGTCAGCCGGCTTTTGATGCCTAGCTGCCGGCGCCAGCGGTTGCGCCGCGGCTGCCGCGCGCTCCAGCAGCTTGTCAAGCTCGCCACGGTCCAGCCAAATACCCCGGCAAGCAGGGCAATAGTCAATCTCAACACCTTGCCGATCGGACATGACGAGGGTGGTATCAGGGCAGTTGGGGCATTTCATGCAGGGCTTTCGTTATTTGGGTTGGAAGGGTTGAGGCTGGGTGATCATTGGAGCCATGCTTGGTAGCGCCAAAAAGGTGGGGTCGGTGGCCGCCAGCGCCAGTGTCACGGGCTGGGCACTACCGGGCAAAGCCAGCGAATGGCTGAGCAGTGGCGTGGTCCGATGAGTCGGCAGGGGCGGACGGGGCGTATCGGTACTGGTTGCTCATCGGAGTACCAGCGGCTTCGCGGGATTCAATCACGGTTGGCATGGACTGGGCTCTAGGGTGTTAAGAGAGACCCAACGATAGATGCCAAATCTATTCTTAAAAAGCAGATAATTTCTCTGTAATACTCTTAAAAAATCGGAGTGTCGGAGCGTCTGGCATAGCCTGGTTGCGGTTGCGGTTGCGGCGGCGGTCGTCGCTTGCCTGACTGTCAAGTCAAGGCAGGTCGGGCCGGCAAGCCGACTGCGCTACCGCCAGCAAGCGGCCACGCTGGTCTTGTAGCCAGCCCACCACGCGCAGCCGCTCAGGGTTGGCGCCCTCGGGAATGCTCAACGGTCGGCGCTCCAGCCAGTTAACACGATTCTTTTTTGATAGCAAACTATCGCCATTCCACGGAGCCTGGAGCATATTTCTGACCAAATTCCGTTCGATCGGCGTGCCATCGCTGCCGGCGGTAATGGTCTCCACCAGCAGCAGCACGGCAGTCACGGGCGTTGTCGTCGGCCGGCCGTGCGCCCCAGTTTGCATGTCGACTTTCGCCTCAATCGATGCGCCGATATAGCCGCCCAGTGCCACGCCATGGGCGACCCGCACCGTGGCCCTGCGGCCGCTCTTAACTCTGGTTCTGACCTGCAGCTGCTCAAGCGGCGCAGCCCGGCGCAGGTCCGCCAGCCGCGTCAGGGCATCGCGGCTGGCGGCGGCCGACAGCGGCGCGTCGTCGCCCAGGCGGCCCGGCACTATCCAGTCCAGCGTCAACGCAGTGCCCGCGCCGTTGGGCGCCAGTGCTGCGCCAGTGGTCCAGCAAGGCTCGCAATCAGCACTCAAAAAGCGCTCCAGCAAGCGAACTGACTGCGGCTGGCCGTCGCTACTGCAAACCCCCTGTGCGCCCACCCCAGGCGACAGGCCGGCCAACAGGGCCAGGCTGGCGGCGAGTTGTTTCAAAGTGGGGGAGGGCATGCGGGGTGGGCTTTCTACAATGAGGTATGTTTCCCCCAATTACACAACAGGACGACGCCAACCCGCCGTTGCTGGCCCACCTGAACCCCGAGCAGCGCGCCGCTGTCACCCTGCCCGCCGAGCATGCGCTGATCCTCGCTGGCGCCGGCTCGGGCAAGACCCGAGTGCTGACCACGCGCATAGCCTGGCTGCTGCAAACCGGCCAGGTCTCGCCGGGTGGCGTGCTGGCGGTGACCTTCACCAACAAGGCGGCGCGCGAGATGATGACGCGCCTCTCTGCCATGCTGCCACTCAATGTGCGCGGCATGTGGATCGGCACTTTCCACGGCCTGTGCAACCGGTTTTTGCGCGCCCACGCCAAGACCGCCAACCTGCCACAGAGTTTTCAGATCCTGGACACGCAAGACCAACTGTCGGCGATCAAGCGCCTGTACAAACAGTTTGCGCTGGACGACGAGCGTTTTCCGCAAAAACAGATGCAGTGGTTCATCGGTGGCTGCAAGGAGGACGGGCTGCGCCCGAACCAGGTCGAGGTGCGCGACGAGGAAACCCGGCGCAAGGTGGCGATTTACCAGCTCTATGAAGAGCAGTGTCAGCGCGAAGGCGTGGTCGATTTTGGTGAGCTGATGCTGCGCAGTTATGAGGTGCTGCGCGACAACGACCCGATCCGCGAGCACTACCAGCGGCGTTTCCGCCACATCCTGGTCGACGAGTTCCAGGACACCAACAAACTACAGTACGCCTGGCTCAAGATGCTGGCCGGCACCGGCGCGGGCGGCTCGGTGAACGACAATGCCGCCTTCAAAGCCACGGGCTGCGTGCTGGCAGTGGGCGACGACGACCAGAGCATTTACGCCTTTCGCGGCGCGCGCGTGGGCAATATGGCCGACTTTGTGCGTGAATTTGGCGTGCGCCACCAGATCAAGCTGGAGGAAAACTACCGCAGCGGCAGCAACATCCTGGACAGCGCCAATGAGCTGATCAGCCACAACAGCCGCCGCCTGGGCAAGAACCTGCGCACCGCGCAGGGCCCGGGCGAGCCGGTGCGGGTGTTTGAGGCCACCAGCGACTTTGCCGAGGCGCAGTGGATGGTTGACGAAATGCGCCAGCTGGTGCGCGACGGCTTGGCGCGGCACGAAATTGCCGTGCTGTACCGCAGCAACGCCCAAAGCCGGGTGATCGAGACCGCGCTCTTCAATGCTGGCCTGCCCTACAAGGTGTACGGCGGCCTGCGCTTTTTTGAGCGGGCCGAGATCAAGCACGCGCTGGCCTACCTGCGGCTGCTGGAGAACCCGCGCGACGACACCAGCTTTTTGCGCGCGGTCAATTTCCCGCCGCGCGGCATTGGCCTGCGCAGCCTCGAGCAGCTGCAGGACGCGGCCCGCGCCAGCGGCTGCGCCCTGAGTGATGCCGTCAGCGGCATGGCCGGCAAGGCCGGCACCAACCTGGGCGCCTTTCTGGCCGGCATCGACGTGCTGCGCGAACGCACCCAGGGCCTGAAACTGCGCGAGATCGTGACACTGACGCTGGAGCACAGCGGCCTGCTGACCCATTACCGCGCCGACCGCGAAGGCGCTGACCGAGTGGAAAACCTGGAGGAGCTGGTCAACGCGGCCGAGAGTTTTGTCTCGATCGAAGGCTTTGGCCGCGACGCGCTTACCCAGTCGCCGGCCTCGCAGGGGCTGGACCTGAACCAGCCGGTGCTGGACGAGCCCGCGCCCGACGCCGACAGCGGCGAGACGCTGTCCCCGCTGTCGGCCTTCTTGTCGCACGCGGCGCTGGAGGCGGGCGACAACCAGGCCCAGGCCGGGCAAGACGCGGTGCAGCTCATGACCGTGCACGCCAGCAAGGGGCTGGAGTTTGACGCGGTCTTCATCACCGGCATGGAAGAGGGCCTGTTCCCGCACGAGAACTCGATGAGCGACCGCGACGGCCTGGAAGAAGAGCGCCGCCTGATGTACGTGGCCATCACCCGGGCGCGCAAGCGGCTGTACCTGAGCCATTCGCAAACCCGCATGCTGCACGGCCAGACCCGCTACAACCTGAAAAGCCGGTTCTTTGAAGAACTGCCCGAGGCCGCGCTGAAGTGGGTGACGCCGCGCCAACCCGGCTTTGGTGCTGGCTCTGCTATGAGTTCAGGAGCTAACAACCCAAGCTACGCAAGGGCTGGAGGCACTTTTGGCACTGATTACTCGCGCTTTGCCAGCCCGGCCTTGCCGCCCCGTAGCGCCGAGCCGGCGCATGGCCTGAAGGCCGGCATGAAGGTGTTTCACAACAAGTTTGGCGAAGGCACGGTGCAAACCCTGGAGGGCGTGGGCGACGACGCCCGGGCCCAGATCAACTTCCCGCGCCACGGCGTCAAGTGGCTGGCGCTGAGTGTGGCCAAGCTGACGCCAGTGACCTGAAGCGGCTCAGGGGGATGTCTTGCCGTAGCCTGACGGATCGCTGCTGCCAGAGCTTCCGTAGGTGCCGTAGCTGCTGCCATCTTTCGCGCCTTTTCGGCCGGTAATTTGCCAGGTGGTGCGCTGGTTCACCAGTTGCGCCAGGTACTCCAGCTCTTCGTCGGTGTGATTCAGCAGCGGTCCCGGTGTCAGCAAAAGGCCGTTACGCGCTGTGGGTTCCCCCCAGTAGGCAACGTGATAGTCGGCCTCCACCAGTTTGCGCTCGGTGCTGGCCTCAAGGTCTACCGTGCCGTAGCAGGTGCAGAAGTAGCTGCGGTTGTCCTGCTCCGGAAAAACCTCGGTGTAGACCCCGGTGCCGCGGATGCCTGCGGTCATCGTTGGCGTCGAGATCTTGCGTTGTGGGCCTTTGCCCCAGACGCTGATGACGCCACCAGTTAACAAGCGCAGGGCGTTGACCACTGCTCCCCCGGCGTCACCTTCGACCTTGAGGCGCGAGTTCTGGCGCAGGTGGAAGGAAGAGTCGCCCATCACAAAGACCAGGCTAGAACCCGGGCCGGTGACCAGTTCGTCCCCGTTCCGAATGGTGTTTTGAGGCAGCAGTCGGTTGCCATTGGCCTGGGCATCGCCCACCAGCGTCACGATGTTGCTGCGGCTCTGGGCCTGTGCGCCCAGTGTGCCGCCGAGGCTGGTCCACAGCGCGGCGGCTTGCAAGAAATTGCGGCGCTGGAACCACAGGATTTCATGTTCGGTACGATTTGCCAGTAAGTGCTTGGTCACGGTGTATCTCCCGAAGGTGACTCAAAGGTGTCGCGGTAGGTGAAATACAGCGAGCAGAAAAACATGGCGGCCATCAACAGCAGCACCGGAAAAATCAGGCTGCCAGTGCTGTCGCCCAAGTTGAGCAGGGCCGCCAGCACACTCACGGTCAGCAAGGCCAGCATCAACACCAGCATCCAGCTCAGGCCAAACACCAGCAGGGCGCGCAGATTGCGCAGGCAGGCCACCATACTGAAAAACACGCTCTTGAGTGGTGGCAGGCCGTGCCAATGCACCAGCGCTGGCGCGTGCCAGAACAGCAGCGACACCGGCAGATGAATCGCGATAAAGGCCCACATGGCCCCTTGAAAACTGGGCTCCAGCATGGCTTCGGCGCTAGGCGACTCGCCGCCCAGATAGACCCTGGCAAACCCGCCGCCATCGACCAGCCAGCAAGCGCCCAGTGCAACCAAAAAACCCAGGGTGTACAGCGCGCCCAGGATCAGCATGGCGCGCAAGGCCTGCGGCCCGCCGCGAAAACCTGTCAGCAGCATCAGCGGCATAGGAAATTTGCCGGCTGCGGCTTCGCGGGTGGCGGCCATCAGGCCCAGGGTGGTGCCGGGAAGCAGCACCATGGCCAGCGGTACGCCGATCAGCGGCAGCTTGCTAACCACCGTCATGGCCGCCATGAACATGAAAAACAGGCCCGCTAAGGCCAGCGGCTGGCGCAGGAAGGTGCGCATGCCGAGCTTGACCCAGGCCAAGCCGGTGCGTGCCGGGACTAAGTGCAGCTTCATGCGGCCTGAGATTGGTTGTTATTCAGCACCACCGACTGTGCCAGTCGATGACGCAGAATGCGCTCGAAGTGGTCAGGATCGTGCGCCTTGAGCATGCTGGCCTCGCGCGGCAGGTGCAGGTCCCACAGGCGCGAAATCCAGAAGCGCAGTGCGCCGGCCCGCAGCATCGCCGGCAGCCGGCCGCGCTCCGGCGCGGTCAACGGCCGCACCGTCTGGTAGGCGTCGAGCAGGCTGCGGGTGCGGACCGCATTCGGCACGCCGGTGGCAATGTCCACGCACCAGTCGTTCATGCACACCGCCAGATCAAACAACCAGGTGTCGACTCCGGCAAAGTAGAAGTCAAAAAAACCGGTGAGCTGTGGCGCGCCGTCGGCCTGCTCGAACATCACGTTATCGCGGAATAGGTCGGCGTGGATCGGGCCGCGCGGCAGGGCCGCATAGGCAGCGCCCTGTGCCACGTGCACCTGGTAGGCCAGCTCAGCCTGCAGCAGGCTGGCCTGGTCGGCATCCAGGTAGGGCAGCACCACCGGCACCGTCTCCTGCCACCAGGCCAGGCCGCGCAGATTGGGCTGATGCATGTCGAAATCGCGCCCGGCCAGGTGCATGCGGGCCAGCATGGCACCGACTGCGGCACAGTGGGTGGCCGTAGGCTGCAGCTCGCTGCGCCCGCGCAGCCGATTGACCACTGCCGCCGGCTTCCCCTTGAGCATGAACACCAGGTCACCGTCGCCGTCTGCGCTCGGGTCAGGCACCGGTATGCCCCGCAAGGCCAGGTGTTTCATCAGCCGCAGGTAGAAAGGCAGTTGCTCAAAACTGAGCCGCTCAAACAGGGTTAGCACCAGTTCGCGCCGTTGACCGGCCAGCTCGGTGGTGACAAAGTAGTTGGTGTTTTCAATGCCGCCGGAGCAGCCCTGCAGGGTCAGCAGTTGGCCCAGTTGCAGCTGCTGCAGCAGCGCGCTGGCCTCTTGCGCCGAGACTTCGGTGTAGACCGCCATGGTGCTTAGAAGATCGCTATTTTCCAGCTGCGTTGGCCGCTGCCGGGTTGCACCTGGTAGCTTGGCATATCGCCCTTGGGTTGCACCGTGATGCTGCGGGTTTCGCCGCCGACCCGCAGCTCGTCGATGCTGGTGCTGGCGTCTTCGATGCGGATGCGCTCAGTGCGCTTCTCCACCCCCGCACCCAGGGCCTCTGTGCGGGTGCCTCCGGTTGGGGCTGGGCTCGGAACTGTCGTCTGGGCCTGACACAGGCTCAGACCGGCAAGAAACAGGGGCAAGATGGGTAGGGCACGCATGGTGATCATTGTAGAACCAGTGGCCTTGCACGTTCAGTTACACGGTCTCTCGCACGGTCACAGGCAAAATGGCAATATGACCGATACCCTCACGCCGCCCAAAACCCTGCTCCTGGTTGATGGCTCCAGCTATCTGTACCGCGCTTTTCACGCCATGCCCGACCTGCGCGCGGTGCCGGGCGACCCTACCAGCCCACCCACCGGGGCCATCCGCGGCATGATCAACATGCTGCAAAAGCTGCGTAAAGATGTGCCGGCCGACTACGCCGCCTGTGTCTTTGACGCCCACGGCCCGACCTTCCGCGACGCCATCTACCCTGAGTACAAGGGCCACCGATCGCCCATGCCCGATGACTTGCGCGCCCAGATCGAGCCGATCCACGAGGTGGTGCGGCTGATGGGCTGGAAAATTCTGGACGTGCCGGGTGTGGAGGCTGACGACGTGATCGGTACCCTGGCCGTCATTGCCGCCGGGCAAGGCGTCGAGGTGATCGTCAGCAGCGGCGACAAGGACCTGGCGCAACTGGTCAACGCCCACATCACGATTGTGGACACCATGAACGGCCGCCGGCGCGATGTGGCCGGGGTCGAAGCCGAATTTGGCGTGCCACCCCACCTCATGGTCGACTACCAGACCCTGGTGGGCGACGCGGTGGACAACGTACCCGGCGTGGCCAAGGTTGGCCCCAAGACCGCCGCCAAGTGGCTGCAGGAATACGGCTCGCTGGCGGCGGTGGTGGCCCATGTCGACGAGATCAAGGGCGTAGCCGGCGAGAACCTCAAAAAAGCGCTGGACTGGCTGCCCACCGGTCGGCAGCTGCTCAGCATCAAGATTGATTGCGACCTGGATGGCTGGGTGCCCAACCTGCCTGCTCTCGATGCCATAGCAACCGGGGTAGAGGACACGGGGGCGCTGCGTCTTTTTTACGAAAAATTCGGGTTTAAGGGGCTGGCCCGATCCATCGCTGGCGAAGGTCCGGTGGCCACACCGGCCGCGCGCAAGCCTCGCGCCAACGAGCCTGGGCTGTTTGATGAGCCCGAGGCCCCCGCCGCGCCAACCCCACCTCGGCCCAGCGATTTGGTCTACGAGACTGTGCTGGACTGGCCCGCCTTTGAGCGCTGGCAGGCCCGGCTGCAGGCGGCCGAGCTGGTGGCGCTGGACACCGAGACCACCTCGCTCAACGAAATGCGCGCCGAGATTGTGGGTTTGAGCTTTTCGGTGCAGCCCGGCGAGGCAGCTTATGTGCCGCTGGCGCACGACTACCCGGGCGCCCCCGACCAGCTGCCACGTGCCGAGGTGCTGGCCCGGCTCAAGCCCTGGCTGGAGGACGCCAGTCGGCCCAAGCTGGGCCAGCATGTCAAGTACGACCGCCATGTGTTTGCCAACCACGGCATCGAGGTGCAGGGCTACGCGCACGACACCATGCTGCAGAGCTATGTGCTCGAAGTCCACAAACCCCATGGCCTGGCCAGCCTGGCTGAGCGTCACCTCGGGCGTGGCGGCATCAGCTATGAGGACCTGTGCGGCAAGGGGGCGGGTCAGATTTCGTTCTCGCAGGTGGACATTGCCCGCGCTGCCGAGTACTCGTGCGAAGACTCGGACCAGACGCTTGATGTGCACCGCACGCTCTGGCCGCGGCTGCAGGCCGACGATAAGCTGCGCTTCATTTACGAGTTGGAGATCACCAGCAGCGAGGCGCTGTACCGGATTGAGCGCAATGGCGTGCTGATTGACGCGCCTATGTTGGTGGTGCAAAGCCACGAGCTGGGCAACCGCATTCTTCAGCTCGAGGGCGAGGCCCATGCCCTGGCCGGCCAGCCTTTTAACCTTGGCAGCCCGAAGCAGATTGGCGAAATTTTCTTCACCCAGCTCGGCCTGCCGGTGGTCAAAAAAACCGCGACCGGCGCCCC
This sequence comes from Rhodoferax sp., assembly GCA_040400795.1. Lineage (GTDB taxonomy): Bacteria > Pseudomonadota > Gammaproteobacteria > Burkholderiales > Burkholderiaceae_C > Rhodoferax. Next base: position 69,723 of record JBBAPO010000023.1, on the reverse strand, counting down.
CAGCACCGACGAGGAGGTGCTGGAAAAACTGGCTGAAGACTACCCGCTGCCGGCCAAAATTCTGGAGCACCGGGGTCTGTCCAAGCTCAAAGGCACCTACACCGACAAACTGGCCCAGCTGGCGCACCCCCGCACCGGCCGGGTCCATACCCACTACGCTCAGGCGGTGGCAGTGACCGGGCGGCTGTCCAGCAACGACCCCAACCTGCAAAACATCCCGGTGCGCACCGCCGAGGGCCGCCGCGTGCGCGAGGCCTTTGTGGCGCCGCCGGGCAGCCTGATCGCCAGCGCCGACTACAGTCAGATCGAGCTGCGCATCATGGCCCACCTGAGCGGCGACGCGGCGCTGGTGCTGGCCTTTCACGACGGCATGGACGTGCACCGCGCCACTGCGGCTGAGGTGTTTGGCGTCAGCACCGATCAGGTCACCAGCGAGCAACGGCGCTACGCCAAGGTGATCAATTTCGGGCTGATCTATGGCATGAGCGCCTATGGCCTGGCGCGCAGCCTGGGTATCGACAACACGGCGGCCAAGAACTACATCGAGCGTTACTTTGAGCGCTACCCCGGCGTCAAACGCTACATGGACGAGACCCGGCAGCAGGCCAAGGCGCAGGGCTATGTGGAAACCGTGTTTGGCCGGCGCCTCTACTTGCCCGAGATCAATTCCCCCAATGGGCCGCGCCGAAGCGGCGCCGAGCGCGCGGCCATCAACGCGCCCATGCAGGGCACGGCGGCCGACCTGATCAAACTCAGCATGGTCAAGGTGCAGCAGGTGCTGGACGCCGAGCAGCGTGCCACCAAAATGATCATGCAGGTGCACGATGAACTGGTGTTTGAGGTGCCCGAGACCGAGGTGGACTGGCTGCGCCACGAGGTGCCGCGCCTGATGGCCAGCGTGGCCCAACTGCGCGTGCCGCTGTTGGCCGAGATCGGGGTTGGTCCAAACTGGGAGAAAGCGCATTGAAGAACCTTCCGCTTGAGGCCACTGGCCGTATTCCGGGCCGCCGACTGCTGCACTCCCCCGGCCCGACGCCGGTGCCCGAAGAGGTGCTGTGGGCCATGAGTCGCCAGCCCATGGACCTGGGCGACCCGCGTGGCGACCAGACCATTGCCGCCTGTGAGGTGGGCTTGCGCCGGCTGCTGCAGACTGAGGCGGCCGAGGTGTTTCTTTACGCGTCCAATGGCCACGGGGTCTGGGAGGCGGTGGTGGAGAACCTGTTGCCCATGGGCAGCACGGCCCTGGTTCCGGGCACCGGACATTTTTCAGAGTCCTGGGCGGTCCAGACCGAGGCATTGGGGCGCAGGGTGCTGCGCACGCCCTGGGCGGAAGGTCGGCCTATCGACACCCAGGCCTTGGCGCAGGCGCTGCGCCAGGACACGCTGCAAGAGATCCGTGCGGTGTTTGTGGTGCACACAGATACCTCCAGTGGCGTCAGCACCGATCTGGCCGCGCTGCGCGCCGCGATGGACGCCACCGGCCACCCGGCGCTGCTGGTGGTGGACGTGGTGGCTTCGCTGGGCGCGGCGCCTTTTGGCATGGACGCGCTGCGCGCCGATGTGGTGCTGGGCGCCTCGCAAAAAGGGCTGATGTGCCCGCCCGGCATCGGCATCATCGCCGTCAACGCTGCCGCAATGGCCCAGGCCCGAGCCAACCCGGCGCCCCGCTACTACTGGGACTGGGTGCGTCGCCTGAGCGACCGCTCGTACCACAAGTTTTGCGGCACAGCACCGCAGAGCCTGGTGGCCGGGCTTGAGGCAGCGCTGGGTCTGCTGTTTCGCGAAGGGCTCCCGCAGGTGTTTGAGCGTCACCAGCAGCTGACGCGGGCCGTGCACGCGGCGGTCGACGGCTGGCGCAGCGCGGGTGCGCTGGAATTCTTTGTGCCCGATCCGGCAGACCGCTCGGTATCGGTCACGACCGTGCTGCTGCCGGCCGGTACCGATGTCGACGCGCTCCGGCAGGTGGCGCGCGAGCAGTTTCAGGTGGCGTTTGCCGGTGCACTGGGGCCGCTGATGGGCCGCGCTTTTCGCATTGGCCACTTGGGGGACCAGAATCCAGCCTCGATGCTGGGTTGCCTGGCCGGTATCGAGGGCGCATTGCTGGTGCAGGGTGTCCCTATCGGCCGCGACGGGCTGGCCCGGGCGGTCGCCGTGTTCCAGTCTGCTGCAAGATAACCCTGCGGCCGGAAAAATCGATCTCCCAGACTAGACTATTGGCGCGATTCATTTTGCATGAGTACCATCCACACTTAATCCGGAGACACCACTGTGCGCGACCACGACCTTCAAAATGACCTGAATTCCCTCTTGCCCGGCCAGTCAACGGCTGCCGGCGCCTCCCGCCGTACCGCGCTCAAAGTGGCGTTGGGTGTTGGCTATGCCGCCAGCGCCGGGTCCATCATGGCGCAGACCGCCGTGAAGACATCTTCTGACGGGCTGACCACTGGCGAGATCAGCTTTGAGGTGGCAGGATTCAAGGTGCCGGCCTTTTTTGCTGCACCGGCGGGCAAGACCAACCTGCCCGTGGTGCTGGTGGTGCACGAGATTTTTGGCGTGCATGAATACATTGCCGACACCTGCCGCCGTTTCGCTCAGGCTGGTTACCTGGCGGTAGCGCCCGAATTTTTTGCCCGTCAGGGCGACCCCTCCAAGTATGGCGAGATGGCCAAGCTGATGAGCGAGGTGGTCTCCAAGGTGCCTGATGCCCAGGTGCTGGCTGACCTGGATGGCGCCGTCAAATGGGCCAGCGCCAACGGTGGCGACGCCGCCAGGGTGGCCGTCACCGGTTTTTGCTGGGGTGGTCGGATTACCTGGTTGTATGCCGCGACGGGCCCGGTGCGCGCCGCGACGGCCTGGTACGGCCGGTTGGTCGGCAACCCGAGCGAGCTGTTGCCAAGAAACCCGATTGATCTGGCTGCCTCGATGCGCGCGCCGGTGCTGGGCCTGTACGGTGAAAAAGATGGTGGCATCCCGGTCGATACGGTCGACCGGATGAAGGCGGCCCTGGCCACTGGCAACGCTGCCTCCAAGGCGGCACAGTTTGTGCTGTACCCTGACACTGGGCACGCCTTCCACGCCGATTACCGGCCCAGCTACCGGCAAGGGCCGGCTGATGACGGCTGGAAGCGCTGCCTGGCCTGGTTCAAGGCCAACGGCGTCGCCTAAGATGCTGCTCACTGCCATCCTGATCGGTACTCTGCTGGCTGGGATTGGCAGTGTTTGGTTGGCGGCGGTGCTGAGTTTTGGTGTGCTTGCGCGCTACACCCAGCACATGCTGAGCCTGTCCGCCGGCGCCCTGCTGGCCACGGCCTTCATGCACCTGTTGCCCGAAGCATTCGAGAGCCAGGCGGGCGCCCAGGACCTGTTCATGACACTGCTGGGCGGCTTGGTGTTCTTTTTTCTGCTCGACAAGGCTGAGCTTTGGCACCATGGCCATGAGCATCACCATGGGCATGACCACGACCACGGTCATAGTCACGGTCACGGTCACGGTCACGGTCACTCCCCCGCCCCCGTCGCTGGCACCTGGGCCGTGCTGACCGGCGACAGCGTGCATTGTTTTGGTGATGGCGTGCTGATTGCCTCAGCCTTTGTGGCCGACCTGCGTCTGGGGGTTATCGCCGCCCTGGCGGTGCTGGCACACGAGGTACCGCACCACATGGGCGACCTGATGGTCTTGCGTCAGAGCAGCAGCAACCGGCAGTCCGCCTTGCTCAAGGTGTCGCTGGCCGGCGCGGTGACCATGCTCGGTGGGCTGTTGGGCTACTGGCTGGTCGACCAGTTGCACGACTACCTGCCGTACTTTCTGGTGGTGGCCAGCAGCAGCTTTGCCTACGTGGCGCTGGCTGACCTGATTCCGCAATTGCAAAAGCAACTCAGTGCACGCCAGACGGCGGGTCAGATCATCTGGCTGTTTACAGGCATGGGGCTGGTGACGCTGGTGAGTGGCCTGGCCCACGGTCACTGAGGCTGGCCCTCGGCCTGAAACGGCGTTCAGCCCTGAGCCACGGGCCGGCTGGCGTCGCTGCACCACTCGCTCCAACTGCCAGCGTACAAGCCAGCGCTGCCCAAGCCGGCGATTTCCATGGCAATGACATTCGGCACGGCGCTGACGCCACTGCCGCAGTGGTGCACCACGCTGGCCGGGTCGCGGCCAGCCAACAGTTGATCAAACTCCTGGCGCAGAGCGGCCGCTGATTTGAATTTGCCTTCGCTGTCGAAATTGAGGGCAAAAGGCCGGTTCAGCGCGCCCGGAATATGGCCCGCCACCGGGTCCAGCGGCTCCACCTCGCCACGAAACCGGAGGGCGGCCCGCGCGTCAATGATGCACTGACTGGCGCGGCCAAGCTGGTCCGCTATAGTTTTAGTAGCTACAAGCCCAATAAGGGCGGGGGCTAGAGGGTATTTTTGCTTAGAAATTTGAGTTGAGTCCGGCGCCAGGCTGGCGTCTGCGGCCAGGCTGTCGATGGCGCCGCCCAGCGACTGCCAGGCCTGCAGGCCACCGTCGAGGACCGCTACGGCCTCGTGTCCCATCCACTTCAGCATCCACCACAAGCGGCCGCAGTAATTGACGCCCTGACGGTCGTACACCACGGCCTGCATGCCTGGTACCAGGCCGATGCTGCTTAACCAAAGCGCAAACTGTTCGCGAGAGGGCAGGGGATGTCGCCCGCCGGAGGCGGCATCTGGGTCGCCTTTGGTGGCGCTGAGGTGCCGGTCCAGATCGGCGCGGACCGCGCCTGCAATATGCGCTTGCCGGTACTGCTGGTCGCCAGCGCCGGGCTGCATCAGGTCGAAGCTGCAATCAAACACCCGGCAGGGCTGCCGGCTGGCCAACAGCGCCTGCAACTCGGGCGCGGAAATCAGGGTGGTGTGCATGGCAGGTCCTTCATGTGGGAGGGTTAGTGTTCTTCGGCCGGTGTCTGGCCCAGGACACGGGTGCGCAGCACTGTGGCGGCAATACCGCTGGTCATGATCACACCCATGCCGGCCCAGCCCAGCAGTGGAATCTGGTCGCCGAACAGCAGCAGCCCGTACAGGGCGCCCAGCACGATGCCGGTGTATTGCAGATTGGCTACCAGCAGGGTAGGGCCACGGCTGTAGGCGCGCGTCATGCACCATTGGCCCAGTGCGGCCATGATGCCTATCGGCACCAACCAGGCCGCCGCTTGCCAGGGCACCGATGACCAGGGCGTGGCGTCAGTGACGGCCATGCCGACCAGGCCCGCGACCATGGAGCCGACCGAAAAATAAAATACCGTACGCAACTCGGGTTCACCGACCTTACCCAGCCCGGAGACCTGCAGGTAGGCCAGCGCTGCACTCAGGCCTGACAGCAGGCCAATCACGCCGGCAAACAACTGGTTCTGTTCCAAAGTGGGGCGCAGCACCATCACCACGCCGATAAAGCCCGCCAGCACCGTGGCCAGCAGTGGGCCCTGGCGCAGCGAACGACCGTACAAAATGGCGCCGCCGCAGACAAAGGCCCCGATCCAGACGCTGCTCATGTAGTTCAGGGTCATGGCTGTCGCCAGTGGCAAATGGGCAATGGCATAAAACCAAGTCGCCAACGACAGTGTGCCGATCAGACTGCGCCAAACATGCATGGCGGGCACAGTGGTTCGCAGCGACACCCCGCGCGCGCGCACCACCACCGCCATGAAGAGTACGCTTACCGCGCCCCGGTAAAACACCAACTCAGAAATACTGAAACTGGCGCCCGCAACCTTGACGCCGACGCTCATGGTGGCGAAAAAGAAGGCGGCCAACAGCACCCACAGGGCCTGCATGAGGTTCAGGCCGCCATGTGCCGGCGGTACCAGTCATGAAACTGCTGCATACCGTCTTCCATGGGGCTCTGGTAGGGCCCCACTTCGTCGTCGCCGCGCTGCAGCAGGGCGCGCCGGCCGGCGTCCATGCGCTCTGCAATCTCGTCGTCTTCCAGGCAGGTTTCCATGTAGGCGCCCTGTTGTGCCTCGACGAATTCCCGCTCGAATGCGGCGATTTCTTCCGGGTAATAAAACTCAACCTGGTTCAGCGTTTTGTCCACGCCCATGGGGTGCAGGGTAGAGACGGTCAGCACATGGGGGTACCACTCGACCATGATGTGAGGGTAATAAGTGAGCCAGATCGCCCCCTGTTTGGGTGGCTGACCACCCCGGTAGGCCTGCAGCGCATTTTGCCAGCGCTGGTACACGGGGCTGCCTGCGCGCCCGCTGGGCCGCGCCAGGCCGACGGTCTGCACCGAATAATGTTCCTTGAACTCCCAGCGCAGGTCTTCGCAACTGACAAAGCCGCCCAGCCCGGGGTGGAAGGGCCCCACGTGGTAGTCCTCCAGGTAGACCTCGATAAAGGTTTTCCAGTTGTAGTTGCACTCGTGCAGTTCGACCCGGTCCAGCACAAAGCCTGTGAAGTCGAGCTCGTCGCGTGGCCCCATGCCGGCCAAATCGGCCGCGATGTCGCGCCCGTTGTCCTCAAACAGCAGGCCGTTCCACGCCCGCAGGGGGTAGTTCTTCAGGTTCAGGCAGGGATCGTGCGGAAAATGCGGCGCCCCCAGCAGCGTGCCGGCTTGGGCGGCGGTGGCGCCGCTGTAGGTCCAGCGGTGCAGGGGGCACACGATGTTGCCGGCGGCCGAGCCCGGCTGGGTGGTGTGCAGCGAGCCGCGCCCTTGCAACATCAGGGCCTGGCGATGGCGGCAGACATTCGAGACGAGCTCGATGCCCGAAGGTGTGCGCACCAAAGCTCGGCCGTGGCCCTCTTGTGCCAGAGTGGCGTAGTCACCCACTGAAGGCACGCTCAGCGAATGGCCGACATAACGCGGGCCACGCTGAAACAATAGTTCCTGCTCACGCTGGTACAGCGCGGCATCGAAGTAGCTTGAAACTGGTAGTTGGCCGGTGGCCCGCTGCAGTTGAAGACTTAAATCAGACATGGGTGACCTGACCTAAAGACTCCCCACAGGGAGATGCGCCGAGGCGCGGAAACAATAAAACGGCCTGGGCCGAAACACGGACTTGCATTGTACCTGCCGGGTAAAGCCTGCCGAAACCGCCCGCAGACGCCACCCCTGACACCGCTCAATGAAACGGCAGGATTTGCATTTATGATGCACCATCCACGCGCAAGCGGCTGATCAAGGCGCGGCGCTGGCCATGGTCTGTGTCCTCAGGCCGCCAAGGAGTCATTGCAATGGTCTTTCAATTTTTACACGTTTGGGCGCTGGCCTTGACTCTGCTGGGCGCCATCGCGCTCCCATCCATGGCGCAACAGGCCAGCTACAGTTTTTCACCGGTGCCGCAATATGGCATCGGGCTAACGGCGGGTTATTGGAACCCGATTCTGGACTATGTTTCCGAGAAAAGCGGCGTCAAACTGAACTTGAAGGTCAGCCGCACCTCGGCCGACACCACTGCCTTTGTGCTGGCCCGCGAGGTTGACTTTGTTTTCAGCAACCACCTGTTCAGCCCCGAGCGTGACGGACTCGGCTGGAAAGTATTTGGCCGGCGCCAAATGCCGCCGCTGTTTTCTCAGATCGTGGTGCCGTCCGACTCGCCCATCACTGAGTTGGCGCAACTCGCGGGTCGGGAGGTGGCATTTGCCGGACCCGAGGCGTTCCTGATTTACAAGGTCAACTACGCCCATCTGCTGGCCAAGAACATCCCTGTGAAGGTGGTTTTTTCGGGCAATGCCGACGCCGCATTTGCCCAGCTTTTCAGTGGCAAGGTGGCGGCCGCTGGCGGTCAGTCACAGTTGCTGGAGGGCTACGCCCGGCGTGAAAACCGCAAGTTCCGTGTGCTGTGGAGTTCCGAAGCCTTTCAAGACCTGGCCCTGATGGCGTCGAGTAAAGTGCCGGAAAAAGACCTCAAAGCCGTGGCCAACGCATTTTTTGAGATGGCCAAAGACCCGCGCGGTAAAGACATTTTGCACCAAGGGTCCAAGGAGGTCGGGCTGCCCGTAGATGCCAATTTTGTGGCCGCCAGCGCTGCCGACTATGCCTCGTACCGCCGGTTTTTCCAGACCGCGCCCCAGTCATTGCATTAACCCGTTTTACGCCAGCACCCGATGAACCTGTTGCAACGCTTGCTGCCCAAGACGCTGGTGGCGAGGGTGTTTGGCCTGTATTTTCTGGGGTTGCTGCTGTTTTTGACAGCTGGGCTTGGCTTGTTTTACCGTTATCAGTTTACCAAGCAGGTTGACAGTCAACTCGAGAACAGCCGAATGATGCTGCAGGTGGCGGCGTTGACTGTGGCGGAAAGTGCGGTCATTGGTGATTACGACACCATCAACCGAACCCTTCAACGGATCGTCCGCGCCAGCGCATTGAAAAAAGTCGAGTTCATCGACGTCCGCGGCGGCAAGCTCAATGCTGCCCAGGAGCATGACCATAGCCACCATTTGCCGGCGCCGCGATGGCTGATCAATCTTCTTGCGGAGCGACTCAGCGATGCGAACGAGGTGATTCGCGTGGGCGGTAAAGATTACGGTGTGCTGCGCTTGCAGTTTGCCGCAGATGTGATCGCTAACGAGCTGTGGCAGCTGATATTGTTGTCATTTGCAGCGGGGGCGGGCGTGTTGCTGATCGGCTCGGCCATCATTCAGGTTCCCCTGCGACGTTGGCTGGGTAACTTTGACCGTGTGCGCCTGCGCGAGGCTGATATTTTGTCCGGCGAAATCGCCGTCACAGCGCTGCTCGACCGTGATGCACCCGAGGAAATTCGCCGCACCTTCGACATTCTCAACCGGGCTGCCAGCCGGCTTTCTGACGAGCGCGCGCAAGCCAGCGTGACCTTGAGCGCCATCAACGATGGCGTGCTGTCCACGGATGCGGACTACCTGGTGCGCTACGCCAACCCTGCCGCGCTCCTTTTGTTAGGCCGGGACGATGAATCGCTGATCGGGCAGGACATCCGAACCCTGTTGCCGGCGGCTTTTTTTGTCGGTCAGACCCCGACGGATTGGGCTGCGCACCAGATCGGCCTGGCGCAGGCAGACGGCTCGCGGGTCATTTTGGAGACCAGCCTGTCGGCATTGCCGTCGCTCGGCCAAGACCGGCCGGGCTTTGTGCTGACCTTCCGGGATGTGACCCAGCAACAAGCCTTGAATCGGCGCCTGCGCGACGAGCTTGACACTCGACAGCGGGTGCTGGAGTCACTCCGCCAAGTGCTCAGCGCCTTCCAGGGTGCGGCGCTCCCAAGGGCGACTTCCACCGACGACCTGGACGCCCTGGTGAACCAAGTGGTCGCTTTGGTTCGCGAGCGCGAGCAAGGGACGCTTGAACTCACCAATCAGAAATTTGCGCTGGATCAGCATGCGATTGTCAGCATCACCGACACCCAGGGCAACATCACCTACGCCAACGACCGGTTCTGCGCCATCAGCGGGTTTGCCCGTGAGGAATTGGTGGGCGTGAACCACCGGATCATCAACGGCCACTTCCACCCGCCGGCGTTTTTTGAGCAGTTGTGGCACACCATCGAGCAGGGTCATGTCTGGCGCGGCGAAATAAGAAACCGGCATAAGGACGGCAGTGAGTATTGGGTTAGCGCCACCATCGTGCCGCTGCTCGGGGCGGATGGCCGCCCGGCGCAGTACATCGCCATTCGCACTGACATCACTCGGGGCAAGGCCATCGAGGCCCAACTCGAAGATCAACTGCGCTTCGTCGAGGTGCTGCTCGAAGCGACGCCCACCGCCCTCTACTTGAAAGACCGCGGGGGCCGTTTTATCCGCGTGAATCGTGCCTTTGAAGATCTGCTGGGGGTGGAGCGATCGCAGTGGGTGGGTCGGAATTCGGCTGAGTTGAGCGGCGATGACGCCTTTGTGATCGACCTAGAGCGTGACCGGCAGCTGTTCGAGACCGGTGCGACCCAGACCTTTGAGACCAGCTTTATTCACCGTCCGACTGGCGAGACCCGCCAGGGCCTGTTCCGCAAGGCGCCCATCACCAATGCGGCGGGCGAAGTCACCGGCTTGGTGGCGAATATTGTCGACATCACCGAGCGCACCGAGATGGAGCTTGCGCTGCGCCGGGCCACCCGCCATGCCCAGGCCGCCAACAGCGCCAAGAGTGAATTTTTGGCCAATATGAGCCACGAAATCAGGACGCCCATGAACGGCGTGATCGGCATGACCGACCTGGCGCTTGAAACTGATCTCGACGAGGTCCAACGGGAGTACCTGGAGGTGGTCAAGACCTCGGCTCAGTCGCTGATGGTCATCTTGAACGACATCCTTGATTTTTCCAAGATTGAAGCTGGTCGGCTGGATATTGAGTCGGTGGTCTTCAATTTGCCTGGTCTGATGACCGACACTTTGAAGGCGCTGCGACCGCGCGCCACCCAAAAAGGCCTGTCACTGACGCTTGAGCTTGGCGCTGCTTTGCCGCAAAGGGTGCGCGCCGACCCGGGCCGCCTGCGCCAGGTCCTGACCAACCTCTGCGACAACGCGATCAAGTTCACCACTTCGGGCCAGGTCGTGATCAGGCTAGATGGCGCGCCGGCCGAAGAGGGTGCCTGGACACTGCACATGTCTGTGCAAGACAGCGGTATCGGCATTGACCCGGAAAAGCAACAGCGGATTTTTGAGGCTTTCAGCCAGGCCGACAGCTCAACCACCCGCCGCTTTGGCGGCACCGGGCTGGGCCTGACCATCTGTAGCCGGTTGGCCACATTGATGGGTGGGCGCATCTGGCTCGACAGTCAGCCCGGCCAGGGCAGTACCTTCCACGTCGCCATTCAGGCCCAGGTGGTGGCTGGCTCAGACCGGTCTGCCGCAAGCTTTGAGCTTGGCGCCGAGCCCAGCCGAGCCCCTATGCGCAGCCTTCAAGTGCTGTTGGCAGAAGACAACCCGGTCAACCAGTTGGTGGCGATCACCATGCTCAAGAAGTGGGGGCATGCGGTGGTGACTGCCGAGAACGGTCAACAGGCGCTTGACCTCTTTTTTCAGCACCCCTGGGACTTGGTGCTGATGGATATCCAAATGCCTGTGATGGGTGGACTGGAGGCAACTCAGCTGATTCGGAGCCGGGAACCGGCAGGGACCCGCACGCCCATCATTGCCATGACCGCCAATGCCATGGCCTCAGACCGCCTGATCTGCCTGGAGGCCGGGATGGATGAGCACTTGGCCAAACCCTTCACCGCCGCAACGCTGAAGGACGTGTTGGAACGGTTTGGGAACCAAACTGTCGCATGACCCGGCGGTGGTGCTTTGGGCAGCCTCTGGGCCTAGAATTGGGGTCTGACTTTTTGTTTGAATTGTCTTGCCATGGCTAAAGCCCCTCCCGTCCCGACCCCTGTGCCCGCCAGCTACGAAGCAGCCCTGGCTGAGCTGGAGCAGTTATTGGCGCGGCTCGAGTCGGGTGAGCTGCCATTGGAGCAACTGTTGTCGAGCTACCAGCGCGGCGCAAGCCTGTTGAGCTTCTGCCGCGAGCGTCTGGAGGCCGTGGAAGGACAAATCAAGGTGCTTGACCAAGGCGCCCTCAAAACCTGGACCGCCGAATGAGCCCGCCCGCGCTGTTTGACCTGGTCCGCTGGAGCGCTGCTCACCAGGTCGTCGTGGAGCAGGCTCTGGCGCGTTGGGTCAGCGTTCCAGGTATTGCCAATGGCTCTGCCGAGCCGCCGGCGGCACTGATTGAGACCATGCGTTATGCCGTGCTGGATGGCGGCAAACGACTGCGTCCGCTCTTGGTGCTGGCAGCTGCCGAGGCGGCCAATGCTGCTGACCCCGCCCTGACGCCATCGCCCTCGGACGAGAGCACCCTGCGTGCGGCCTGCGCGGTCGAACTGATCCACGCTTACTCCCTGGTGCACGACGATATGCCGTGCATGGACAACGATGTGCTTAGGCGCGGCAAGCCCACAGTGCATGTCAAATTTGGCGAGGCCGGCGCGCTGCTTGCGGGTGACGCCTTGCAGGCACTGGCCTTTGAGCTGCTCACCCCCGATGAGGCCCTGGTGCCGGCGAGCCGGCAGGCGCGCCTGTGCCGCTTGCTGGCACGTGCTTCCGGTTGCGCAGGCATGGCGGGTGGCCAGGCGATCGACCTGGCCAGTGTCGGACTGGCCCTGGATGAGCACCAGCTACGGGAAATGCACCAGCTCAAGACCGGCGCGCTGTTGCAAGCCAGTGTCATGATGGGCGCCGCTTGCGGCATGCTGTCACCCGCCGCCGAACAGGCACTGGCGCGTTTTGGCGAGGCGCTTGGCCTGGCTTTTCAGGTGGTGGACGATATTTTGGATGTCACCGCCGACTCCGCCACCTTGGGCAAGACCGCCGGCAAGGACGCCGACCAGAACAAGCCTACCTACGTGTCGGTGCTGGGGCTTGCGCCCGCTCAGGCCCACGCCCAGGCCTTGCTGGCCCGGGCCCTTGAGGCACTCAAAGACAGCGGCTTGCCCGATACCCGGGCCCTGCAAGGCTTGGCCGAGATGGTGCTGAGCCGGACCCACTGATGGCGCCACTCCAATGACCCATGGCACGGACAGACCTCTTGTTTTTAAGTCAAAATGGCCTCCAGCCCCCGTTAAATAAGCGTTGATCGCTATTAAAAGAGTAGCATATGCCGAACTCATCCTACCCCCTGCTGCAGTCCATCAATGACCCCGCCGAGCTCCGGCGACTGCCGCGCGCGCAGCTAGACCAATTGGCCGCCGAGTTGCGGGCCTTTTTGCTGGGCAGCGTGGCCAGAACGGGTGGGCACCTCAGTTCCAACCTGGGTACGGTCGAGCTGACCATTGCGCTGCACTATGTGTTCAATACGCCGCAAGACCGCGTGGTCTGGGATGTGGGCCATCAGACTTACCCGCACAAAATTTTGACTGGCCGCCGTGACCGCATGGGCTCGCTGCGTCAATGGGGCGGCCTGAGCGGCTTTCCGCAACGCACCGAGAGCAACTATGACACTTTTGGCACGGCGCACTCCAGCACGTCGATCTCAGCGGCACTGGGCATGGCCATGGCTGCCCACATCAAGGGCGAAGACCGATATTCAGTGGCGGTGATTGGCGATGGTGCGCTGACGGCCGGCATGGCGTTTGAGGCGCTCAACAACGCAGGCGTTGCTGACTGCAAGCTGCTGGTCATCTTGAACGACAACGACATGAGCATCAGTCCGCCTGTCGGTGCGCTGAACCGCTACCTGGCGCAGCTCATGAGCGGGCGCTTTTACTCGGCAGCCAGGACTGTGGGTAAAACTGTGCTCAAGGGCGCACCCTCGCTGTTGGAACTGGCCAAACGCTTTGAGCAGCAGGCCAAGGGCATGGTGGTGCCCGCCACGCTGTTTGAAAAGTTTGGCTTTAACTACATTGGCCCGATCGACGGGCACGACCTGGACTCGCTGATCCCCACGCTGGAGAACATCAAACACCTGAAGGGGCCGCAATTCCTGCACGTGGTGACCAAAAAAGGCCAGGGTTACCCGCGGGCCGAAGTCGACCCGGTGGCCTATCACGGGCCGGGCAAGTTCGACCCTGCCGTTGGCCTGCAAAGCCCGAGCACGCCCCCCAAGCAGACCTTCACCCAGGTGTTTGGCCAGTGGCTGTGCGACATGGCGCTGAATGACCCGCGCCTGGTGGGCATCACACCGGCCATGCGCGAGGGCTCCGGCATGGTGGAGTTTGAGCGCCGCTTTCCCGAGCGTTACTTTGATGTCGGCATTGCCGAGCAGCATGCCGTCACTTTTGCCGCTGGCCTGGCCTGCGAGGGCCTCAAACCTGTGGTGGCGATTTACTCCACCTTTTTGCAGCGTGCCTACGACCAGCTGATCCATGACGTGGCCATCCAGAACCTGCCCGTGGTGTTTGCGCTGGACCGTGCTGGTCTGGTGGGGGCCGACGGTGCCACCCACGCCGGTGCGTACGACATCCCCTACCTGCGTTGTATTCCCAATGTCAGCGTGGCCTGTCCGGCGGATGAAAACGAGTGTCGGCAGCTGCTCAGCACCGCTTTTGCACAAGAGCATCCGGTCGCGGTTCGTTACCCGCGCGGTGCTGGTGCCGGAGTCGCGGTTCAGCCGAGCCTGGAGGGTCTGCCATTCGGCAAAGGCGAGATTCGCCGTGCCGGCACCGGTGTGGCGATTCTGGCTTTTGGCAGCCTGCTTTACCCCGCACTGCAGGCGGCACAGGCGCTGAATGCCACGGTGGTCAACATGCGCTGGGCCAAGCCGCTTGATCTGGATTTGCTGCTGGACGTTGCGCGCAACCATGAGGCGCTGGTGACAGTGGAAGAGGGCGCCATCATGGGCGGAGCCGGCAGTGCCGTCGCCGAAGCGCTGCAGGCGGCTGGTCTTGCCAAACCCTTGCTGCACCTGGGTTTGCCAGATGAGTTCATCGCCCATGGCGATCCGGCTCGCTTGTTGGCAATGATTGGCTTGGATGCGCCTGGCATTCAGGCTTCGGTCGCGCAGCGGTTCGGCGTGCAGTTGAACCTTGGCCCGCCGGTACTCAAAGCCGTGGCCTGAAGGGTGGCGCAAGGGTTGAGGCGCAAGGGTTAACCCCCACCTTTTTGCGTCGCGCAGATTCCTACAATTGAGACTGACGCTGATCGGTCTGCGATGTGGCAGCCCCAGCAGTTTCTGTTTCTATTAACATCTACAGGAGATATTTCCATGGATCGTCGTTCCGTCATCAAACACGCCGGTATTGCTGGTGTGCTGGCCGCTGGCGCTGCGCCGGCAGCGCATGCGCAGGCCGCTACCATTCGCTGGCGCCTGGCTTCGAGCTTCCCCAAGTCGCTGGACACCATTTTCGGTGCGGCTGACACCTTCGCCAAGAAGGTCAACGAGATGAGTGGCGGCAAGTTCACGATCTCCACCCACGCCGCCGGCGAGCTGATGCCGGCCTTCGGTGTGGTGGATGGTGTTCAAAACGGCACGGTGGAATGCGCACATACGGCGCCTTACTATTTCTTTGGCAAGGATGAAACCTTTGCCTTGGGCTGCGCCATCCCCTTCGGCCTGAACAGCCGCCAGATGACCGCCTGGATGTATGAGGGTAACGGCGGCAAGTTGATGCGCGAGTTTTACGCCAAGTACAACATCGTCAACTTCCCGGCCGGCAACACGGGCTGCCAAATGGGCGGCTGGTACCGCAAGGAAATCAAGAGCGCCAAGGACATCAAGGGCTTGAAGTTCCGCGTTGGCGGCTTTGCCGGCAAGGTCATCGAGCGCATGGGCGGCGTGCCGCAGAACATCCCGGGCGGTGAAATTTACCAAGCCCTGGAAAAAGGCACCATTGACGCGGCCGAGTGGGTGGGTCCTTATGACGACCAGAAGCTCGGCTTCAACAAGGTCGCGCCTTTCTACTACTACCCCGGTTGGTGGGAGGGCGGCCCAGAGCTGGATGTGTTCATCAACAAAACGGCGTTCGAGGCCCTGTCGGCTGAGAACAAGGCCATTGTGGAGTCTGCCGCTGCTTTCGCCCACGTGGAGATGCAGGCGAAATACGACGCCAGAAACCCGACCGCGCTCAAGCAACTGGTGGGTAACAAGACCAAGGTCCTGCCCTTCCCCAAAGATGTGCTGGATCTGGCCTTCAAGGAGTCGATGAAGCTGTACGCCGAGATCAGCGAAAAGAATCCGCAATGGAAAAAGGTTTACGACGACATGGCGGCCTTCCGCAAGGACCAGAACCTGTGGTTCCGCTTTACTGAAGCGCGCTTTGACAGCTTCATGCAGGCGCAAAAGCTGTAAAAGTGTGCAGCTACCCCAGTCTTCGGGCTGGGTGTCACCCGAGACGGGCCCCGCAGGGGCCCGTTTTCTTGCGCCAAGTCAATAACTGCCCGGCATTCGACCTGCGCATCCGGGCCGGGTGCGGGCCGGGTGCGGGTCGGGTCGACCCGGGAGCCCATGGGCCCGTGGTCGCGTGATATAAACCCCGGCAGACATTGACATTGATGAGGTGCTACTTGAATAAACGGCGTTGGGTCAACCGCATGATGGGCAGCGCCACCGCATGCTGGTTTTGAGGGATTTGGCTTGCACACGCAGTGGCCGGAGCTTGTTTGGCGGTGTCAGCTGCACCGTTCCTGCCGGTCAATTGCTGCGGGTTCAGGGCGCCAACGGGGCCGGGAAGACCAGCCTGTTGCGCATCATCTGCGGCCTGCTCGAACCGACCTCTGGCGAGGCGCTGTGGCACGGCCAGGGCGTAACCGCGCTGCGTGAGGAGTTCGGGCGCGAGCTGATCTATCTGGGCCATGCAGCAGCTCTCAAAGACGATTTGACTCCCCTGGAGAATCTGCAAGCCGCCAATACCTTGGGCGGGCAATTGCTCGACACCTCTCAGGCCAGGGCGGCGCTGGCTGCTGCTGGCCTGGCGGGCTATGACAATACGCCAGTGCGCCGGCTGTCGCAGGGCCAGCGCCGGCGCAGTGCCTTGGCCCGGCTGGTTCATGGCCAATACGCTGCCCTTTGGGTGCTGGACGAGCCATTTACCGCCCTCGATACGGTCGCGACCAAGTGGCTGGCCGGCCTGGTCATCAACCAGGTCAAGGCGGGTGGTATTGTGGTGTTGACCAGCCATCAAGATGTGGCGATCGACGATGCGCCTCAACAGGTACTCAGCCTGTGAGGGTTGCTGTGTCTCAGGCCTCTGTGCCAGCCATGGTGCCTCAGGTCAGTGTGCTGGCGGCGGTGCGCTGCATTTTTGTCCGTGATCTGAGGCTGGCCTTGCGCCGCCGGGCCGACACCCTGGCCGCCATGATTTTTTTTGTGATGGTGGTCAGTCTGTTTCCGCTGGGCATTGGGCCGGAGTCGGCCCTGCTGCGCACCATGGCGCCGGGCGTGGTCTGGGTGGCAGCCCTGCTGTCGTCCATGCTGTCTTTGACACGGCTGTTTGCTGACGACCACCAGGACGGTACCTTGGAGCAATTGCTGTTGAGCGCCCACCCGCTGGCCTTGCTGGCCTTGGGCAAAATTGCCGCACACTGGATGAGTTCTGGGTTGCTCTTGGTTGTGGTGGCCCCGCTGCTGGCCTTGCAGTTTGACCTGTCGCCGTCCGCGTGTGGTGTGCTGGTGCTGTCCCTGTTGCTGGGCACGCCGGTGCTCAGCCTGCTGGGTGCCATCGGTGCTGCCCTGACCGTGGGCCTGCGCGGGGGCAGTGTTTTGCTGTCGCTGCTGGTCCTCCCCCTGGCGGTGCCGGTGTTGGTGTTTGGCGCCGGGGCGGTTGAGGCCTACAACGCCGGGCTGGGTGTCTCAGCCCACCTGTCACTGCTGGGCGCCCTGCTGGTGCTGGCCCTCGCTGCGGCACCGGTGGTGGTGGCGGCGGCGCTGCGGATCGCGCTGGAGTAGGGTCCCAATGGTGTATCGTGCCGATTGCAATAATTTTTGGAGGCGCCTGCTAGGCGGCCCGCTGTGATCAACTGGTTCCACTTTGCTGCAGTGTCGCGGTTTTACCCTTTAGCGGGGCGACTGATTCCCTGGTTTTATGGCGCAGCGGCACTGCTGGGCGCTCTGGGTCTGTACCTGGGCTTATGGCTTGCCCCCACCGATGCCCAGCAGGGCGAGGCCTACCGCATCATCTTCGTGCATGTGCCGGCGGCCTGGATGTCCATGGTCGTCTACATGGCCATGGCCGCTTGGGCCGGGGTGGGCCTGGTGTTCAACTCCCGCCTGTCGTCGATGATGGCTTGCGCGCTGGCGCCTACCGGTGCGTGGATGACCTTCCTGGCACTGTGGACTGGGGCCCTCTGGGGCAAGCCGACTTGGGGAACCTGGTGGGTGTGGGACGCCCGACTGACGTCCGAGTTGGTGCTGTTATTTCTCTACATCGGCTTCATGTCGCTGCACGCGTCGATCGACGATGTGCGCCGGGCCGACCGGGCGGCTGGCCTGCTGGCGCTGGTGGGGGTGGTGAACGTGCCCATTATTTATTTTTCGGTCAAATGGTGGAACACCCTGCACCAAGGGGCCTCTGTGAGTTTCACCAAGGCACCCAGCATGGCAACGCCCATGCTGATGGGCATGCTGGTCATGGCCCTGGCGTTCTGGGCCTATTGCATTGCGGTGGCGCTGGTCCGGGTTCGATCAATCATGTTGGCCCGAGAACAACACACCGCATGGGCGCGTGAGACAGTGAGGTCGGCATGAGCAACTGGGCATCCTGGGCTGATTTTTGGGCCATGGGCGGCCATGCGCTCTACGTGTGGGGCTCCATCGGCATGTGCGTGGCAGCGGTGTTGCTTGAAGTGCTGCTGCTTGCCCACAGACGGCGTGAGTTGATTCAGGAAATCAACAGCACGGCAAGTAGTGATATCGGAGAATCCGGCGCATGAAACCCAGAACCAAACGTGCGCTGGCCATTGTGAGCGGACTGGCAGCGCTCGGTATTGCCAGTGCGCTGGTCTTGAACGCCTTCAACAGCAACTTGGTTTTTTTCTTCAGCCCCACCCAGGTCCTGGCCCATGAGGCGCCGCGCGACCGCAGTTTTCGAATCGGTGGCCTGGTTGAGGAAGGCAGCTTGCAGCGTGAGCCCACGGGCCTGACCATACGGTTTGTTGTGACCGATCTGGCGAAGCAAGTTCCGGTGACCTATACCGGACTGCTGCCCGATTTGTTCAAAGAGGGCAAGGGCGTGGTCGCGCAGGGCAAACTGGGTGCAGATGGGGTGTTTCGCGCCGAGCAGGTGCTGGCCAAACACGATGAAAACTACATGCCGCCTGAAGCTGCTGCGGCATTGAAAAAGGCCAAACCATGATTCCTGAACTCGGGCATTTCTCGCTTATCCTGGCGCTCATGATGGCGCTGGTCCAGGGCGTTCTGCCCATTCTTGGGGCGCACCGGGGCCATATCGGCTGGATCGGGCTGGCCAGACCCGCGGCACGGGGTCAATTCATATTCGTACTGGTGGCCTACGCGTGTTTGACGCAGGTCTTTATCAACAATGATTTCTCCGTTTTGCTGGCCGCACAACACTCCAACTCCAACCTGCCGCTGGTCTACCGCATCACCGCGGTGTGGGGAAACCATGAGGGCTCGATCCTTCTGTGGTCGCTGATTTTGGCCGGTTGGACGCTGGCGGTCTCGATTTTTTCCCGCCAATTGGACGACCGCATGGTCGCGCGGGTCCTGGGGGTGATGGGTGTTATCAGCTGCGGCTTTTTGCTGTTCACCCTGCTGACCTCCAACCCCTTTGAGCGGCTCTTGCCGGCGGCGCCCGATGGCCAGGACTTGAACCCGCTGCTGCAGGATCCCGGAATGATCATTCACCCGCCCATGCTGTACATGGGTTACGTCGGCTTTGTCGTGGCATTCGCCTTTGCCATTGCTGCTTTGTTGTCGGGCCGGCTAGACACGGCCTGGGCCCGTTGGTCGCGGCCCTGGACCACCGTGGCCTGGTGTTTTCTCACATTTGGGATCGCGCTGGGCAGCTTTTGGGCCTATTACGAGCTGGGCTGGGGCGGTTGGTGGTTTTGGGACCCGGTGGAAAACGCCTCATTCATGCCCTGGCTGGTGGGCACCGCGCTGATCCACTCCCTAGCGGTCACTGAAAAGCGGGGGGGCTTCAAGATGTGGACCGCCTTGCTGGCGATTCTGACTTGTTCACTCTCCCTGTTGGGCACCTTCATTGTTCGCTCGGGGGTCTTGAGCTCGGTGCACGCCTTTGCCTCTGACCCCGCTCGTGGTGTCTTTATCCTTGGCTTTCTGGCGCTTGTGGTCGGCGGCTCTTTGACCCTCTTTGCCTGGCGTGCGCCGCGAGTGGGGCTGGGTGGAACTTTCGCCCCGATCTCGCGCGAGTCTATGCTGCTGGCCAATAACGTGCTGCTGGTGGTTGCTGCCGCTGCGGTGCTGCTGGGCACGCTCTACCCCCTGGTGATTGATGCCCTGGGCTTGGGCAAGTTGTCGGTCGGACCACCGTATTTCTCGGCAGTGTTTGTCCCGCTGATCGCGCCGGCACTGTTCCTGATGGGCGTAGGGCCCCTGGCACGCTGGCGTGAGGCCAGCGCCGCAGACCTGACCCGCCGCCTGAGATGGGCCATTGGGGTCAGCTTGGCCAGTGCGGTCATTGCCCCCCTGGTTCTGGGCCACTGGACCCCCATGACCGGTTTGGGGCTGCTGCTGGCGGTCTGGGTGGCCAGCACGGCGATTCTCAACTTGGTCACCCGCTTGCGCGAACATCCGGCACCGAGCTGGCGCACCCGCATGGCGGCGCAGCCCGGTAGCTATTACGGCATGCTGTTGGCGCATTTTGGCATTTCGGTGTTCATCGTCGGGGTTACGGTGGTCAGCAGCTTTCAAAGTGAAAACGATGTCCGCATGGAGCCGGGCGACACCGCCAGTGTGGGCGGTTACCGGTTCCAGTTGGAGGCCATCAACCCGGTCACCGGGCCCAATTACACCGCCGCACGGGCCACCGTGACGGTGACGCAGGACGGTGCACCCGTTGCGGTGCTTTACCCCGAGCGGCGCATCTACACGGTGAGCCGCATGCCCATGACCGAGGTGGCCATTGATCGCGGCGTCCGGCGTGACCTGTACGTGGCCTTGGGTGAGCCGGTGAGTGCGACCGCCTGGAGCATTCGCCTGCATCACAAGCCGATGGTCAACTGGATTTGGGGTGGTTGCCTTCTGATGGCCCTGGGCGGATTTTTGGCCGTGCTTGATCGCCGGTACCGGGCGCGCAGCGTGGCGCTTCAGGGTAAAGCCAAGGCTGCGCCCCCTGTTGGCGGTGGCTTGTCAGTGGCGCCCTTGATGGCCAGCAAGCAGCATCAGTGATGAAGCGTTACCTGCTGCCCTTGGTGGTGTTTCTGGTGTTGCTGGGTTTTCTGGCAGTGGGGCTGCGGCTAAAACCGAGGGAGGTCCCTTCGCCGCTGGTTGATCGACCGGTGCCGGAGTTCCGCTTGCCCACCTTGGCTGACCCCGCTCAGCAGCTGTCGCCCCAGGACTTGCGTGGCAAAGTGTGGATGCTCAATGTGTGGGCGTCCTGGTGTGTGGCTTGCCGGGTGGAGCACCCGGTGCTGGTGGAGTTTGCCAAGACCGGTCGGGTGCCGCTGTATGGCTTGAACTACAAGGACAAGCGCCCCGATGCCCTGGGCTGGCTCGAGAAGTTTGGCAACCCGTACCTGCAGTCGATGTCTGATACTGCGGGCCTTGCTGGCATTGACCTGGGCGTTTACGGCGTGCCAGAGACCTTTGTGGTGGACCGCGCTGGGGTGATCCGATACAAGCATATCGGACCGGTCACGCCCGAGGCATTGCGCGACGTCATCCTCCCCTTGATTGGAAAACTCGGTGCTTAAACAAGGTTTGACGGTGTTGCTGGCGGCCTGGTGGCTGGCGGTGATGATGCCGGTGGTGGCGAACGAGGCCAAGCCCATGTCCAATGACCCGGTGCTTGAGGCGCGGGTGATGGTGATTGCCGAGGAGTTGCGTTGCCTGGTCTGCCAAAACGAGACCATTGCCGCGTCCCACGCAGATCTGGCTGTTGACCTTCGGTCCCAGATTCGCATCAAATTGACCCAAGGGCAATCAAGCCAACAGATTTTGGACTTCATGGTGGCGCGCTACGGCGATTTTGTGTTGTACCGGCCGCCCTTGAAAGCCAGCACCGTCTTGCTGTGGATTGGCCCCTTTGCGCTGCTGCTCCTGGCAGCGGGCGTGCTGGCCTTGAACATCCGGCGGCACCGTGGGGCGGCAACGGGCAGCAGCATGACCGAGGCAGAGCAGCGGCGTGCTCAGCAACTACTTGACCAGGAAGGCGGCGCCTCATGACCTTGTTTTGGGTATTGGCTGCGGCCCTGTTGGTGCTGGCGCTGGCCCTGGTCTTGCCGGGGCTGTTGCGAACACGGGCCGATGAGCGCCTGCAAATAGCCGGCGGCGCGAGCCAGGTCAACCTGGCGATTTTGCGCGAGCAGATGAGCCAGCTCCAAAGCCAACGTGACGATGGCACCCTGGCCGAAGGCGCCTTTCTACAGGCCCGGAGCGAACTGGAGCGGCGGGCCTTGGATGAAGAAGCAGCGATAGAGATGCCGACCCGAGTGGGTCGATCCACGGTCACCGCAGTGTTGCTGAGCCTGACCGTGCCGCTGCTGGCGCTGGCGCTGTACGGTTGGGTTGGCAACCCACAAGCGATCATGGCGCACGGCATGTCAGAGAGCGACTCGGTCAGCCAGGCGCAGATCGAGGCCATGGTGGCGCAACTGGCACAGCGCCTGGAAAACCCGCCGGCCGGGCAGGCGCCCGACCCGCAGGCCTGGGAAATGCTGGCGCGCTCCTATGCCTCGATGCAACGTTTTGCCCAAGCAGACCGGGCCTACCTGCGCGCCCGTGACCTGGCGCCGGGCAATGCCCAATTGCTGGCCGACCATGCCGACGTCCTGGCCGTGATGCAGGGCCAAAGCGCGGTCGGCGAGCCCACCCGGCTGATTGAGCGCGCCTTGGCCATCGACCCCGTCAATCTTAAAGCCCTGGCTTTGGCCGGAACGGCAGCTTTCGAACGCAAGGATGCTGCAGCTGCCATAGATTACTGGACCCGGGCCCGGGCACTGGCCACCCCGAACAGTGACTTTGCCGCTGGGTTGGATCAAAGCCTGGAAATGGCCCGCGCTGAGCTCAAGGGCGCACCGCTGCCTCAGCCCTCAGCCACGCCGGCGACCGCGTCTGCGGCCGGCGCCAGCACGCCCACCGCCTCGGTCGCGTCTGCACCTTCCGCCGCAAAGGCAATTCAAGGGGTGGTGACCTTGGCGCCGGCACTGGCCGCGAAAGTGGCCCCCGGTGACACGCTGTTCATTTTTGCCCGTGCCGCCGAGGGCCCCCGTATGCCGCTGGCCATTCTCAAGCGTCAGGCCAGCGAGCTGCCGCTCAAGTTCACGCTCGACGACAGCACTGCCATGTCCAAAGAAATGACGCTCTCGCGAGCCCCTCAGGTAACGGTTCAAGCCCGCATATCACGTTCTGGCAATGCCATGCCCCAGCCGGGTGATCTGCTGGGCCAGGTTGGGCCGGTCGCGCCCGGGGCAACCGGCTTGACCATCACCATCGACAGCGTCCAGCCCTGACGCTGCTGTCCGTTAACGAGAGGCTGCGCCGGCCTTGGCCTTTCTGGCGCGCTTCGTCCGCTGAAAGTCCCACCACGGCAGAACCTGCCGCATGGACAGCACCTCGCCGCTTTGAAGCGCGGCATAGCCGGGGATAGCGCCCAACTCACTGCGCCAGGCCGGCGAGCGCAGCAGCGCCAGCAGGGCGACGATGCCCGGCTGCGTCAGTGCCGACTTGAGGCACACCAGGTGGTAGCGCTCGTTCACCAAGGGAATAAAGTCCAGCCCGGCCTGCTCGGCGGCCACCGCAATACCCAGCGCTGCGTCAGCCTGTCCAGCCGCCACCGCATGGGCCACGGCCGCGTGCGAGGGTTCGGTGCGCTGGTAGCCGTTGATCTGGGTGTCGGCAACATGGGCACGGGTCAGTAGCTCGTCCAGCACCACCCGGGTCCCGGTGCCCAGAGCGCGGTTGGCAAAACGTGCTTGGCTGCGCGCCAGGTCGGCCAGGCTCTGCAGGCCGAGGGGGTTGCCACGGTTCACCATCAGGCCCTGGGTGCGCTGGGCAAAGCCTATGATCTTGTGCTGGCCGGGCTGCAGCAGGGGCTGGTAGGTGCGCTGAGTCAGGGTCTGCGCGCCAGCATCCTGAAGGGTATGAAAGCCCGCCATCACACAGCGGCCCTCGTTAAGCGCGCGGATCGCGTCCACGCTGCCGCTGAAGCGGATATCAAGGTGCAACTGGCCCTGCTCCAGGCGCAGGGCGTGTTCGCGCAGGCTGCTCAAGGCCACGTCATGGCTGGCGTGCAGGGTGACGACGTGGGACTGGTCGTCAAAGGCGACGGCAAAGCTGCGCTCCAGTTCGGCGCGCAAGGCCTCGATCTGGGGTGCCAGCCTGGCCTGAGCCTGGCGTTCGGCCCACATCAGTTTGGCGCCAAATTCGGTCAGCTTGGCCGCCTGGCCCTTCTCCCACACCACCAGCTCATTGCCGAGCTCCTGCTCCCAGCGCTTGAGCTCGCCCCAGACATGGCGGTAGGACAGGCCCAGAGCCCGGGCGCCGCCGGAGATGGAGCCTTGTGCGGCTACGGCTTGCAGCAGATCAATCAGCGGGTTGCGCACCATGGCCGGGCTGCTGTCGCGCGACAGGGTGTAGTGGAATTGGAGCCTATGCACTGAGGTTCATATCGCCGGACATTGCGTGAATGGCTACGATAACCCATCTCATGGCAACCTTTACCGACGTCGCCACCGCTGCGCTACGACTCATTGCCGACAGCGACGCCAACCTGATCGCCATCGTGGCACGGTCCTTGGCAGTCAGTGCCATGGCCTGCGTGCTGGCCTGCCTGGTGGGCTTGCTGCTCGGTGCCTGGCTTGGGGTAGCCCGCTTTGCCGGCCGGGCGGCCCTGCTGGCTGTGCTGAACACGTTTCTGGCTGTGCCCTCGGTGGTGGTGGGCTTGGTGGTTTACCTGCTGCTCTCGCGGTCCGGCCCGCTGGGCTTCCTGGGGTGGTTGTTTTCCTTCAAGGCCATGGTGCTGGCGCAGGCCCTGCTGGTTCTGCCGGTGGTGACGGCCTTGACGCGCCAGCTGGTGGACGACGCCGAGTCAATGCATGGCGAGCAATTGCGCTCCCTGGGTGCCCCGCCTTTGCTGCGCAGCCTGCTCTTGGCCTGGGACGAGCGTTACGCGCTGCTGACCGTGGTCATTGCATCGTTCGGCCGCGCCATCTCAGAGGTCGGTGCGGTGATGATCGTCGGCGGCAACATGGAGGGCTTTACCCGGGTCATGACCACGGCCATCGCGCTGGAGACCTCCAAAGGCGATTTGCCCTTAGCGCTGGCGTTGGG
This sequence comes from Rhodoferax sp., assembly GCA_040400795.1. Taxonomy (GTDB): domain Bacteria; phylum Pseudomonadota; class Gammaproteobacteria; order Burkholderiales; family Burkholderiaceae_C; genus Rhodoferax. The sequence goes on along the minus strand of JBBAPO010000023.1, from coordinate 44,918 downwards.
CCTGATTTTGCTGGCCGTGGTGCTGGTGCTCAACCTGCTGTTGGCCATGCTGCGTCGTTGGCGTGAGAGTCAGGAAGGGATGGCCGGCACCTGGCCCGCCGTGAGGTCGGCCCTGTGACATCTTTGGTGTCTTTGAACCAGGCCACGGTGCATTTGGGTGCGCGCCAGAGCGGAGCGCCGGCCCTGGCGGCCGTCAGTCTGACGATTGGAGTGGGCGAGCGGGTTGCGCTGGTTGGCGCCAATGGCAGCGGCAAAAGTACTTTGCTGCGCTTACTGCATGGGCTGGCGAGACCTTCAGCTGGGCAGGTGGCGCATGCGCCAGACCTGCGTCAGGCAATGTTGTTCCAAAAACCTCATTTGCTGCGACTGTCGGTTCAGACCAATGTGGCGCTTGGCCTTTGGCTGGCCGGGCGGTCCTGGTCTGACGCGATGGCCCGGGCGTTGGAGGCTCTGGCGCGCGTTGGGCTGGCGGCCTTGGCAGGGCGCAATGCGCGCCGCTTGTCCGGCGGCCAGGTGCAGCGGGTGGCCTTGGCCAGGGCCTGGGCGCTGACGCCGCAGCTGCTCTTGCTGGATGAGCCTACCGCCAGTCTGGACCCGCACGCCAAGCGCGAGGTGGAGCGCATGGTGCAGGAGTTTGCTGCCCAGTCGCCGGATGTGACGCTGGTGTTTGCCAGTCACAACCTGGGGCAGGTTAAGCGGCTGGCCAGCCGCGTGATCTACCTGGAGCACGGACGGGTATTGGCCGATTTACCTGTGGCCGAGTTTTTTACCGGGGCGCGGATGGCTGAAAGTCACCCGGAAGCCCACTCATTCATCAAGGGGGAACTCGTGTGAGATTTAAGTGTTTTAGGCCGCTAGGCCTTTTCCAGACTGGCTTGTTCGCTCTATTTTTTGTAGCAAGCACGCCGTCACACTCACAGTTGCCGGCGCAGTCCATCGTGATGGCTTCGACCACCTCAACCGAGCAGTCCGGTCTGTTCGCCCATCTTTTGCCTGCATTCAAAAAGGCCAGCGGCCTGGATGTCAAGGTGGTGGCCTTGGGTACCGGACAGGCCCTTGACATGGGGCGCCGCGGCGACGCCGATGTGTTGTTTGTGCATGACCAGCAAGCCGAAGAAAAATTAGTGGCCGATGGTTTTGCGCTCAAGCGCTTTGGCGTCATGTACAACGACTTCGTCCTGATAGGGCCGGTCGCGGACCCGGCGCGGGTGCGTGGGCGTGACATTGTGGCGGCCCTGAAGCAACTGACCAGCGCCAACAGTAGCTTTGTCTCGCGGGGTGACAAGAGCGGCACCCATGCCGCAGAGCTACGGTTCTGGAAAATGGCGGGCGTGGCGCCGGTGCCGAGCAGCGCTTACCGGGCCTGCGGTTGCGGCATGGGGCAGGCCCTCAATATCGCAGCCAGCACGGGGGCCTACCTGCTGGCTGACCGGGGTACCTGGCTCAGCTTCAAGAACCGCGCCGATTTGACCGTGTTGGTCGAGGGCGATACCCGTTTGTTCAACCAATATGGTGTGATGGTGGTCAACGCGGCCAAACATTCCCATGTCAAGACGGCCGAGGCGCAAAAATTTGTGGACTGGGTGCTGTCGCCGGTAGGCCAGTCTGTGGTGGCCAACTACAAAATCGATGGTGAGCAGCTGTTTTTCCCCAACGCGGGGAAGTGAGGGCGTCAACAGTAAAATTAACTTACGCTGGGCGTCATTGCAACGGGTGGGATACTCCCCTTGATGCAGTACGGTCTTTGGCTGGTCGACGCCTGGCCAGTCTGCGCGTTTGTTTAAAGGGCCCTAGATGAAGCGGTGGTTGGAGTGGGTGAAGGTAAATGCCATGCCGTTGACGACGGCGCTGGGCTTGGCCGTGCTCGTTTTTCTGACCGGACTGCTGGCTATGGCGGCGATGTCAACCACCCTGCTCGTTGACTGGTCCGAGTACCTGCCGGCCTTAACCGCCATTGGCCTGGGCTGCTTCCTGGCGCTGACCGGCTCCCTGATCTCCATGTTGCGCCTGCGCGAACGTGCCAGCAATGCCGAAAAGGCACTGGACAGCACCAATGATGGTTACTGGATCTTGTCACCCGCCGGCGCCTTTATTGATGTCAATCAGGGTTATTGCCGAATGATGGGCTACACCCGAGACGAAGTCATGTTGATGTCAATCGCTGACTTTGAGGCGGTGGCGAGAACCGAGCAAATTCAAGCCCAGATCCAGGGCATCCTGAACAGCGGGCGCCAAACCTTCGAAACTCGGCATCGGCATCGCAACGGCGACTGGGTGGATCTGGAAATCACGGTCAGCGGGGTGGACGGGCGTTATGTGGTCGCGCTGTTGCGCAACGTGTCGGACCGCCGCTTAGCCGACAAGAAAATCCACAACCTGGCTTTTTTTGATGAATTGACTGGTCTGCCCAACCGGCGCCTGCTGCAAGACCGGATCGAACAGGCGCTGGTCAGCAGTTCGCGCAGTGGTTTCCGCGGTGCCATCGTCTTTGTGGACCTGGATAATTTCAAACTGGTGAATGACAGTTGCGGCCATGCGGCGGGTGACACGCTGCTGGTCAAGGCGTCGGAGTGCCTGCGCGGCTGTGTCAGGTTGGGGGACACGGTTGCCCGCCAGGGTGGTGATGAGTTTGTGCTGGTGTTGGAAGGGCTCAGCGTGGACCCGGGCCACGCCGCGCTGCAGGCAGAAAGCATCGCTGAAAAGTGCCGTCTGGGGCTAGAGCAGTCGTTTTCTGTCGGTTCCAGCGAATTTTTTGTCAGTGCCAGCATGGGCGTGGCGCTGTTTTCCGGTTCGGATTCGACCTTTGGCGTGCTGCTGCAGCGCGCTGACACAGCCATGTACCAGGCTAAATTTGGCGGGCGCAACCGGGTGGTGTTTTTTGAGCCAGAGATGCAGCGTAATCTGGCGGTGCGGACCCAGCTTGAATCTGATTTGCGTCATGCCCTGTCAGAAAGGCAATTCGTCCTCTACCTTCAGCCGCTGGTGAATTTGCCCGGACAGTTGCTTGGAGCGGAAATGCTATTGCGTTGGCAACACCCGCAGAGAGGGTTGCTGACGCCCTGTGAGTTCATCATGGCGGCCGAGGAAACCGGCTTGATCTTGCCCATTGGCGCCTGGGTGCTGGAGTCGGCGTGCCGGCAACTGTCCAAGTGGAAAGACAAGCCCAGCCTGCGGCATTTGCGCTTGGCCGTCAACATCAGTGCTCTGCAATTCATGCAGCCTGATTTTGTGGATCGGCTCCGTGACCTGCTGGCTCTTGGCTCTTTTGACCCGCGCAATCTCACGCTTGAGCTGAGCGAGCGCCTGGTCAACAAGGAACCCGAATTGGTGGTGGCCAAAGTGCACCAGGTGCAGACTCTGGGTGTTTCTATCGCCATGGACAACTTTGGCACCGGGCTGTCCTCACTCACGAACCTGCGGCGTTTGCCGTTGCGGCAACTCAAAATCGACCAGTCTTTCATCAAAAACGTGGCGGATGATCCGAACGACATGATCGTGGTGCAGACCATCATTGCCATGGCGACTGCGCTTGGCCTGGAGGTGGTGGCCGAAGGGGTGGAGTCCGAGGCCAACCGCGCTATTTTGGAGCGCAATGGTTGCGCGGCCTATCAGGGCTATTTGTTCAGTCGGCCCCTGCCGCTGGCCGAGTTCGAAGCCAAAATTCGCAACGGTTGGTAGGCTGGCGTCGCTGGGCGGCGGCGGCCTAAGATGGATTGTTTTGCGTTGGCGCATGAAAACCAGGGTTTTCCCTAGAAGGGGCCTGCCATTGGCAGGAAATAATCTGCCCAGGTTTTTCAATAACGCGCGAAACGGAGAAGAATTCATGCAGGTTCAATTCAAGGTCAACGGCAAAGCCACGTCGGTTGACGTCCCCCCCCATACTTTGCTGGTGCAGGTTCTGCGCGAACACCTCAAGCTGACCGGCACCCATGTTGGCTGCGACACGGCCCAGTGCGGTGCCTGTACCGTCATCAAGGACGGCCGCGCCATCAAATCCTGTAATGTGCTGGTGGCCCAGGCCGCTGGCTCAGAGATTACCACCATCGAAGGTCTGGCCGATGCTGACGGCACCATGCACCCGATGCAGGCCGCATTCAAAGAGTGCCACGGCCTACAGTGCGGCTACTGCACCACCGGCATGGTTATGAGCGCGGTTGATTTGTGCAACCACCATCCCAAGGCCGACGCCACCGAGATCCGCGCCTTGCTGGAGGGCAACATCTGCCGCTGCACTGGTTATCAGAACATCGTCAAATCCGTGCAGCTGGGCCAGGCGGCCATGGCTGCCAAATAAAGGGGAAGCTTCATGGGTGCATCCGATTTTTCCAAACTGCCGCACATTGGCGAGGCGATCCGCCGCAAGGAAGACTACCGGTTCCTTACCGGGGCTGGCCAATACACTGACGACATCACCTTTGCCGCCCAGAGCTACGCGGTCTTTGTGCGCAGCCCGCACGCGCACGCGCTGATCAAGGGCATTGACCTGACCCGTGCCAATGCCATGCCTGGCGTGGTGAAAATTTTCATCGGCAAGGACCTTGAGGGCAAGATGGGTGGCCTGCCTTGCGGCTGGCTGATCAACAACCCCGACGGTTCCCCAATGAAAGAGCCGCCACACCCGGTGCTGGCGCTGGGCCGAGCCCGCCACGTGGGCGACCAGGTGGCCATGGTGATTGCCGAAACGCTGGAACAGGCCAAAAACGCCGCCGAAGCCGTGGACGTGGACTATGAGCCCCTGAGCGCCGTGGTCGATGTGCGTGACGCAGCCAAAGCCGCGCCGTTGCATGAGGTGGCCCCTGACAACCATTGCTACAAATGGACCTTGGGCGACAAGGCCCAGGTGGACGCCACGTTTGCCAACGCTGCCCATATCACCAAGCTCGACCTGGTCAACAACCGGTTGGTGCCCAATGCCATGGAGCCGCGTGCCGCCATTGGCAGCTACAGCCGGGCCACGGAGGAGTACACCCTCCACGTCTCCAACCAGAACCCGCACGTTGAACGCCTTTTGATGACCGCCTTTGTGCTCGGCCTGCCAGAGCACAAGGTCCGCGTGATTGCGCCTGACGTCGGTGGCGGCTTTGGCTCCAAGATTTACCTCTACGCCGAGGACGTAGCCCTGACCTGGGCTGCCATGCAGGTCAACCGCAGCATCAAGTGGACCTGCGAGCGCTCTGAGTCCTTCCTGACCGATGCCCATGGCCGTGACCACGTCAGCCACGCCGAGATGGCGATGGACAAAGATGGCAAGTTCCTGGCGATGCGCGTGCACACCGACGCCAACCTGGGCGCCTACCTGTCCACCTTTTCCACCGCAGTGCCCACTATTCTGTACGCCACACTGCTTGCTGGCCAGTACACCTGCCCGCAAATTTATGTCGAGGTGGACGCCTGGTTCACCAACACAGTGCCGGTGGACGCCTACCGCGGTGCCGGTCGGCCCGAGGCCACCTACCTGCTTGAGCGCCTGGTAACCCGCTGCGGCTGGGAGCTGGGTCTGTCGCAGGATGAAATCCGCAAGCGCAATTTCATCAACAGCTGGCCCTACCAGACGCCGGTGGCCCTGCAGTACGACGTGGGCGACTACCGCGGTTGCATGGACAAGGCTGAGGCCCTGGCTGATGTGGCCGGTTTCGAGATGCGTAAATCTGCCAGTGCCGCCAAAGGCCTGCTGCGCGGCATTGGTTATTCCAGCTACATTGAGGCTTGCGGCATCGCCCCCAGCAATATCGCCGGGGCACTTGGCGCACGGGCAGGCTTGTTCGAGTGCGGTGAGATCCGCGTGCACCCAACTGGCAGCGTGACCGTGTTCACCGGCTCGCACAGCCATGGCCAAGGGCATGAGACCACCTTTGCTCAAGTGGTCGCAGCCCGCCTGGGGATTGCTGTGGACGCGGTCGACGTGGTGCACGGCGACACCGGACGCGTGCCCTTTGGCATGGGTACCTATGGTTCGCGCTCGATCTCGGTCGGTGGCGCTGCCATCATGAAGGCGCTGGACAAGATTGAGACCAAGGCGAAGAAAATTGCTGCTCACTTGATGGAGGCGAGCGACGCCGACGTTGATTTCGCCAACGGCGAGTTCACCATCAAGGGGACCGACAAAAAGGTCACCTTTGGCCAGGTGGCGCTCACGGCCTACGTGCCGCACAACTACCCGCTGGACAAGTTGGAGCCGGGGCTGAACGAAACTGCGTTCTACGACCCGACGAACTTCACTTTCCCGGCCGGTACTTACATCTGTGAAATTGAAATCGACCCTGCCACCGGCACCACCCGCGTTGACAAGTTCACCGCTGTGGATGATTTTGGCACCATCATCAACCCGATGATTGTCGAAGGTCAGGTCCACGGCGGTCTGGTGCAGGGGATCGGCCAGGCGCTGATTGAAAACTGCGTTTATGACCGTGAGACCGGCCAGCTGCTGACAGGCTCGTTCATGGACTACGCCATGCCGCGCGCCGACGATTTCCCCGACTTCAAGATCGACACCATTTGCACGCCCTGCACCCACAACCCCCTGGGTACGAAGGGTTGCGGCGAGGCTGGTGCCATCGGCTCGCCGCCGGCGGTGATCAACGCTGTTCTAGACGCGCTAAAGAGCGTGGGTGTGACAGAGCTCGACATGCCGGCCTCCGCCAGCCGCGTCTGGGAAGCCATCCAGGCCGCCAAATAAGCACCGTAACCGATCAAGACAGAGGACAAACACCATGTACCCATTCACCCTGGAGCGGCCCAGCACCTTGGCTGCTGCCACCCAACTCGCCGCGAGCGGCGCCAAAGTGCTGGCCGGCGGGCAAACCCTGCTGGCCTCCATGAAACTGCGGCTGTCCCAGCCAGGCCAATTGGCTGATCTGGCCGGCATTTCTGAGCTGAGCGGCATCTGCCGAGAGGGCAACGCCCTTGTGATTGGCGCCATGACGCGTCACATCGACGTGGCCAACAATGCCGACGTGAAAGCTCTGATCCCCGGCCTGGCCGACCTGGCCGACCACATTGGCGACCGGCAGGTGCGCGCCATGGGCACCCTGGGTGGTTCGGTCGCCAACAACGACCCGGCTGCCTGTTACCCCAGCGCCGTGCTCGGTCTGGGTGCCACGGTGCACACCACCTCGCGTAAAATCGCGGCTGACGACTTCTTTCACGGGATGTTCACCACAGCGCTGGCCGAAGGCGAACTGATCACTGCGATCAGCTTCCCCATCCCTAGGCGGGCGGTCTACATGAAATTTGTCCAACCGGCTTCGCGCTTTGCTTTGGTGGGCGTGTTTGTCGCGCAAACCGATGCTGGCGTGAGGGTGGCCATCACCGGTGCCGGCCAGGGCGTGTGCCGCCACAGTGGCCTGGAAGCTGCCCTGAACAGCAGCTTTACCGTGGCCTCGGCGGCTGGTGTGGCTATTGATGCCTCCGAGCTCAATGCCGACATCCACGCGTCGGCTGCTTACCGTGCCAACCTGATCAGCGTGCAGACTCAGCGCGCAGTGGCTAAACTGCTCGGCTGATTACCCGCGTCCTGCAAGGCCCCGTGTTGTCCGACGCGGGGCTTTTTTTATGGTGTCCGAGATGTCTAATTTTTCCAGTATTGATACCCTGGTGGCTGCACTTGAGTCGGCCGGCTACTACGCCGACCGCAGGCTCGCCACGGCCGTTTTTTTGGCGCTCAAGCTGCAGCGCCCATTGCTGCTCGAAGGTGAGCCGGGGGTCGGCAAGACCGAACTGGCCAAGGCGCTGGCCAAGGTCCTGGGCCGGGAGTTGCTGCGCCTGCAGTGTTACGACGGGCTGGAGCAGCGCGAAGCCCTGTACGAATGGAACTACGCCGCCCAGTTGCTGCACATGCGTGCCGCGCAGGGCCGTGAGGCCGATGTGGCCCAGGTGGAGCGCGAGGTGTACCAACCGCGCTACCTGATCAGCCGGCCTCTGCTGCAGGCGCTACAAACCCCTGCGCCTGGCGCCGTGCTGCTGATCGACGAGGTGGACCGTGCCGACGAGCCCTTTGAGGCCTTTTTGCTGGAGTACCTGGGTGAGTACCAGGTCAGCATCCCTGAACTGGGCACGGTGCGGGCACAGGTCAGCCCGGTGACCATTCTCACCAGCAACCGCACCCGCGAGTTGAACGACGCGGTCAAACGCCGCTGCCTCTACCACTGGCTGGATTACCCCGAGCGCGAACGCGAGCTGGCCATCGTGCGGGCGCAGGTGCCGCAGGCCTCGGACGACCTGTCGGCCCAGGTCGCTCAGGTGGTGACCCGCCTGCGCAGTCAGCCCTTTGCCAGCGCTTTCCAGCGGGCACCCGGCATTGCTGAAAGCGTGGAGTGGGCCAAGGCCCTGATCGCGCTTGACACCCTGGTGCTGGACCCCGAGGTGATGTCAGACACGGCGGGCATTCTGTTCAAGCAACGCGAAGACGTGGCGGCCCTGACCAATGACATGGCGCAGGACCTACTCCGCCCTGAGCCCGACGCGCAGGGCTGAACCTGATGCAACTCGGTGACGCACGCACCGGCAAGCTCGCCGATAACTTATCGGCCTTTGGCCGTACCCTGCGTCGCGCAGGGGTGCGCGTTGACAGCTCACGCATTGCATTGGCAGCCCAGGCGGCGCTGGCGGTCGGTCTGGACCGCCGGGCCGACCTGTCCGCCGCGATGGAGGCGGTGCTGGTCAGCCGCGAGCAGGACCGTGATGTGTTTCGCGAGCTGTTTGAAGCTTTTTTTCGCAACCCCAACCTGGCGCATAAGCTGTTGTCGCAGTTGCTGCCAAGCGCCGAGGGCAAGGCCGAGCCCAGCAAGCGGCGCCCCCGGGTGCGCGAGGCCCTGACGCCTCAAAAAGCCTTTGGCCAGCAGGTCCAGCCCAAGCAGGAAGACCAGAAAGTCGACTTTGACGCCGCCATGACGGCCAGTGACCAGCAGCGCCTCAAGCACGCTGACTTCAACGCCCTGTCGGCCGCCGAATACCGGCTGGTGGAGCGCCTGGCCCGAGACATCCGGCTGCCACTGCCTGAATTTGATTCGCGTCGCACCCGGCCGGGCGAGCGCGGCAGCCAATTGCATTGGGCCGGCGTGATGCGTTCGGCGGTGCGCACCGGTGGTGAGCCCATGGAGTTGCCCAGACTGCAGCGCTGCCGCCAGCCGCTGCCGCTGCTGGTGTTGGTGGACGTGTCGGGCTCTATGGAGCGCTACTCAAGGCTGTTGTTGGCTTTTTTGCATGCGGCCACCCGTCGCCACCCGCGCCGAGACGTGTTTGCCTTTGGCACCCAGCTGACTGACTTGACGCCGGCGTTCCGCTTGGCCGACACCGACGCCATGCTGAACCATGCCAGCGTCCTGATCGAAGACTTCGCCGGCGGCACCCAACTGGGTGAATCTTTGACAGCGCTGCGTCAGAGACATGCCCGGCGCTTGGTGGGGCGACGCACCCTGGTGCTGTTGATTACCGACGGGTTGGACACCGGTGACCAGGCGCAGCTGGCGCAGGAACTGGGCTGGCTGCGCCGGCGCAGCCGTCGTTTGTTATGGCTCAACCCCCTGCTGCGCTTTGAGGGCTATGCTCCGCTGGCGCAGGGCGCGGCTGTGCTGCATAAAGAGGCACATGGCATGGTGGCGGTACATAACCTCAGCCGGCTTGATGACCTGGCGGCCAGTTTGGCTGCCTTGATGAAACGCTAAGCCGCCCGCTGCGCGAAAATACATGTTAATACCCATCACAACAGGATCACCCCCATGGACATGCAAGGCAGCCGTCAACTCGCCATCACCCAACAACAGGCCTGGGATGCGCTGAATAACCCCGAGGTGCTCAAGACCTGCATCCCGGGTTGCGATAGGGTCGAGTCCACCGGCGAGAACCAATATGGGATCGGCATGGCGGTCAAAGTTGGGCCTGTTTCGGCCAAGTTCACCGGCAAGATCGCGCTGAGCGACATCAAGGCGCCTGAGAGTTACACCATTTCGTTTGAGGGGCAGGGCGGGCCAGCCGGCTTTGGCAAGGGTAACGCCAAGGTGTTGCTGACGCCCAACGCCGAGGGCCATTTGCTGAGCTACACCGTGCACGCCTCTGTCGGCGGCAAAGTGGCGCAGCTGGGCCAGCGCCTGATTGATGGTGCCGCCAAATCCATGGCCGAGGATTTTTTTAAACGGTTTGACGCTGAAATGCAGCGCCAGTACCCGCAGGCCTATGCTGAAAAAGTTTCGGCAGCGGCCGTGGCTACGCCTGCTGCGGACGCCCCGAAGGCAGTGCCGGTCTGGGTTTGGGGTGCGGTTGCCGTCGCCTTGGCCGGCGCTATTTACTGGTTGTCGCGTTAAGCGGCCTGCAAGCAAAGGCACAGGCGCGACCATGGAAAACATTGATGTGATGGTTTTGCGCACCCTGCGTGACTGGCGCCAGGCTGGGCAGCGGGCCCTGCTGGCCACAGTGGTACGCACTTGGGGTTCGTCGCCTCGCCCGGTGGGCTCCATCATGGCCCTGTGCCAGGACGGTTCAGTGGTCGGTTCGGTCTCGGGTGGCTGCATTGAAGACGACCTGATCTACCGCTTTACCCGGGCTTACGCCAGCGCGGCAGCTACCCCGGTGGAGGGCGAGCAAGACATCCCGGCCGGGCCGCCGCGCCTGGTCAAGTACGGCATCAGCGCCGACGAAGCCCACCGCTTTGGCCTGCCCTGTGGCGGGACTCTGGAGTTGCTGCTGGAGTTTGACCCCGACGCTGACAGCCTGGCTGCCCTGGTGCAGGCGTTGGCCGCCGGGCAACTGATGCGACGTACGGTACAAATGGAGAGTGGTGCGGTCAGCCTGGCCGCCAGTGCCGCGCCCGCCGACCTGACCCTGGACGCACAAACCCTGGTCAATACCTTCGGTCCCGAGTTCCGCATGCTCTTGATTGGCGCTGGCCAGCTCACCGAGTACCTGGCCACCATGGCGCTGTTCAGCGGCTTTGCGGTGACAGTGTGTGACCCGCGTGAGGAGTACGCCCGCTCCTGGTCGGTGGCCGGCGTGACGGTCTTGAAAGACATGCCCGACGACGTTGTGCAGGCTTTTCGTACTGACCGACGCACCTGTGTGGTGGCGCTGACGCACGATCCCAAGCTTGATGATCTGGCCCTGCTGGAGGCCCTGCAGACCGAGGCCTTTTATGTCGGTGCCATTGGCTCCCGTCGTAACAACGAGGCGCGCCGGCAGCGCATGATCGAGCACTTTGAGCAAACCGAGGCTGGCCTGGCCCACCTGCGCGGCCCGATCGGCATCTACATTGGCAGCAAAACCCCGCCCGAGATTGCGGTGAGCATCATGGCCGAGATTCTGGCGGTGAAAAACGGCGTTGCGTTGCCGCACGACATGGACGTGGCCCACGCCAAAAATGACTTGGCCATCAGCGCCAACGACCCCGGCCTGCTGGTATGCGGGGTGCCGGCGGCAACCTGATATCCCCAGCGCGTCCCGCGTCATCTCCGGCGCGTCTCGCGTCATCCCCCAAGCCCCGTCATCCCCGCGCAGGCGGGGATCCATGGATTCCCGGTCGGTGCCGGGAATGACGGCTCGGAATCAGGAACCAAATCGGCCTCTAAGCCCCGTATTTATTGGGGTTTAAGCTATAAAAAATGAAGCAGTCTTGATGCCGGCTACCGTCAGCATCAGCGAGCCCAGCAGGTGCAGGGCGGCGGTGCCGAGCGCCAGGGCGTAGCGCTGCTGCATCAGCATGGCCACTACCTCGGCCGAAAAGCTCGAGAACGTGGTGAGCGCACCCAAAAAACCGGTCACCAGCGCCAGCCGCCAGACCGGGTCAAGCTGGGGCAGGGCGCCAAACACCGCCACGCAAATGCCCACCAGGTAGCCGCCCAGCAGGTTGGCCGCCAGCGTGCCCATCGGCAACAGGGCGACCGGGTTGAGCCACAGGCCCAAGCCCCAGCGCGCTAGCGCGCCCAGGCTGGCACCGATGCAGATGGCGATCACCGGCAGCATGGCAGGCTACTTCATCATCTGCTCGGGCAGCCAGGTCACGATGGCTGGAAAGACATAGATCAGCGCCACTGCCACGCACATCAGGGCAAACATAGGCAGCGTCACCCGGGCGATCCAGGTCAACTGGCGCCCGGTCATGCCCTGCAGAACAAACAGGTTGAAGCCAACCGGCGGCGTGATTTGTGCCATTTCCACTACCAGCACGATGAAGATGCCAAACCAGATGCCATCGATGCCGGCGGCCTGGACGGTGGGCATCAGCACGCCCATGGTCAACACCACCATGGAGATGCCATCCAGGAAGCAGCCCAGCACAATGAAAAACAGGGTCAGGGCAAAGATCAGCTGGCCCCGGCTCAGACCGAGCGAGGCGATCCACTCGGCCAAGTGGCGCGGCAATCCGATGTAGCCCATGGCCAGCGTCAGAAACGCGGCGCCGGCCAAAATCAGGGCAATCATGCAATAGAGCCGGGTGGCGCCCATCAGGGCCTCGCGGAAGCTGTTCCAGCCCAGCGAGCCTTGCAAGGCGGAGATGATGAGTGAGCCCAGCACGCCCACGGCAGCTGCTTCAGTGGCTGTGGCAATGCCGGTATAGATGGAGCCCAGCACCGCCAGGATCAGCGACACCACCGGGATCAGGCTGCGCGAGGCAGCCAGCTTTTGCCGCAACGTGAACTGTCCGTCGGCCGCCGGCACCTGGCCCGGGTGTCGCAGCGCCCACAGCATGATGTAGCCCGAGAACAGGCCAGCCAGCATGATGCCGGGCAGCACACCCGCAATGAACAGCTTGGAGATCGAGACCTCGGCCGCCACGCCGTAGACGATCATGATGATGGAGGGCGGGATCAGCAGGCCCAGCGTGCTGGCGCCGGCCAGGGTGCCGATCACCATGTGCTCGGGGTAGCCGCGACGGGTCAGCTCGGGCAGTGTCATCTTGCCGATGGTGGCGCAGGTGGCCGCGCTGGAGCCCGACACAGCGGCAAAAATGGTGCAGCCGATCACATTGGTATGCAGCAGGCGCCCAGGCAGGCCCTGCACCCATGGCGCCAGGCCCTTGAACATGTCGTTGGAGAGCCGCGTGCGAAACAGGATCTCGCCCATCCAGATGAACAGGGGCAGGGCGGTCAGGGTCCAGCTCGACGAGGAACCCCAGACCGTCACCGCCATGGCGTCACCGGCCGGGCGTGACGAAAAAATGGTGACCGCCAGCCAGGCCACCCCGGTGAGCGTCAGCCCGACCCAGACCCCGCTGGCCAGGATCAACAGCAGGGCAGCCAGCAGCGAAGCGGTGATGAACAGGTCATTCATGGGGGCTTACTCGTTGCGCAGGGCTTCATCGCTGTGCCGCCGGGTGCGCTGGCCGCGAAGCTCCAGCACCAGTTCATCGAGAAAGGCAATGGCCAAAATGACAGCGCCCACCGCTATGGCGATTTGTGGCAGCCACAGTGGCGTGGCATCGCTGCTGGTGGAGACGTCATTAAAGCTGCGCGACTGCCAGGCCAGCCGGCAGCAGTAGAAGGCAAACAGGCTACCCAGCCCCGTGGCGAATGCCAGCGACCACAGTTCCAATCCCTTTTGCCAGCGCCCCGGCAAAGCCGCCAGCAGCAGTGTGACCCGGATGTGCTCGCCTCGCTTGAGCGTGTGGGCCAGCGCCAGAAAGCCTGCTGCGGCCATCAGGTAGCCGGCATAAGCGTCAGTGCCGGGCACATGAAACTGCAGTTGGCGGCTGACGATGGACAGCAGCACCATCAGCAGCAGGCCCACCATGCACACGGCGGCCAAGGCGGCGGCGCCATTGAACAGGGCATCCAGGGCGCGTCGCATTAGCGGTGCCCCAACTGGTGCAGGGCCGCCCGACTCACGGTTTGAGGTAGGCGTCAACCAGCGCCTTGCCCTCAGGGCCGGCTTTTTCCAGCCATTCCTTGAGCATCACGTCGCCCACCTTCTTCATGTCGGCCTTGAGTTGCGCCGAGGGCGCCACAATGCTCATGCCGTTGGCCTTGAGCTTGTCCAGCGACTCGGTGTTGGCCTTTTTAGAGGCCGCCAGGCCGCGCACTTCGGCATCAGCCGCGGCCTTGAGCACGGCGGCCCGGGTGGGGGCATCCAGCGCATCAAACGCCGCCTTGTTGACGATCACGCCGTTTTTCGGCAGCCAGGCCTGGGTGTCGTACCAGTACTTGATGTGCTCATAGGTCTTGCTGTCAAAACCGGTGGAGCCCGACGACATGTAGCTCTCCACCACGCCGGTGGCCATGGCCTGTGACAGCTCGGCCGCCTGCACTGTGACCGGCTGCGCACCCACCAGCTCGGCGATGCGGGCGGTGGCCGGGCTGTAAGCGCGCCATTTCACGCCCTTGAGGTCAGCACCGGAATTGATCGGCTTTTTCACGTAAATGCCCTGAGGCGGCCAGGGCACCGCGTACAAAAGAGCCATGCCCTGCTCGGCCAGTTTCTTCTCCAGAAACGGCTTTTGCACCTTGTACAGCTTCATGGCCTCGTCATAGCTGTCGGCCAGGAAGGGCAGGCCATCGGCGCCGAACAGCTGCCACTCGTTCTGGAAGTTGGCCATCAAAATCTCACCGGCCTGCGCTTGCCCGCCCTGCACCGCGCGCTTGATCTCAGGCGCCTTGAACAGAGCGCCGTTGGCATGCACCGTGATCTTGAGCTTGCCGCCGGTGGCTTTGTCGATGTCGTTGGCAAAGCCGGTCAGGTTGACCGTGTGGAAGTTGGTGGCGGGGTAGCCGGCCGGCAGGTCCCATTTGGTCTGGGCGGCGGCGGTGCCCGCTGCCAGGCTCAGCAGCAGGGTGGTGGTGGTCAGGGCAAACAGGCGACGTTTCATGAAAGCTCCTAGGGGGTGGTGATTGGACAGAATGTAAGCGGGATTGGACCGGGGCTGCTCAGTGTTTTCCCTAAACGTCGACAAATTGTCGATAAATTGTGATTGAGCTGCCTACAATGGTTTGATGCAACAAGAATGCCAAGTCGGGCAGCCCGTGGAGTCCGGGCCCATCGTTTCATCGGCGCACCTGGTGTCGCCCCGTAGCGCCGAGATGAGCGAGTTTGAATTTGGCCTTATCGTCGCCGGTAACGCTTTTCACCGCTGGATTGCGCACTGCATGAGTGCGGCCGGCTTGAAAGACTTGACGCCGCTCGATGTGCTGGTGCTGCACCATGTGACGCATCGCGCTCGCGACAAGCGGCTGGCCGACATCTGCTTCATCATGAACGTGGAAGACACCCACCTCATCAACTACTCGCTCAAGAAACTGCTAGCGCTGGGCGTGGTCGCCTCGCGCAAAAGCGGCAAAGAAGTGACCTATGCCGCTACCGACTTGGGCCGCCAGTATGTGGAGCGCTACCGCGAGATCCGCGAGTCTTGCCTGATTGACGCGCTCAATGCCGACGACGCGCTCAACCGTGATGTTGGTGAACTTGCCCGTTTGCTGCGCCTGCTGTCGGGCATCTATGACCAGGCCGCCCGTTCGGCCGCCAGCCTCTAAACCGCACACCCCATGACACACGACAACAGCCAACGCTGGCAGTTCTGGATCGACCGAGGCGGCACCTTCACCGACGTGATCGGCCGCCGACCCGAGCCCGACGGCAGTTTCACACTAGTCACCCACAAGTTCCTTAGCGACAACCCCGAGCAGTACCGCGACGCCGCTGTGGCTGGCATCCGACATCTGCTTGGCCTAGAGCCAGGCCAGCCGGTGACGCCTGAGCAGGTGGCCTGTGTCAAGATGGGCACCACGGTGGCCACCAACGCGCTGCTTGAGCGAAAAGGTGAGCCCACGCTGCTGGTCACCACGCGCGGTTTTCGTGATGCGTTGCGCATCGCCTACCAGAACCGGCCACGCATATTTGACCGCCATATTCAGCTGCCCGAGCTGCTCTACAGCGCGGTGGTGGAGGCGCATGAGCGGGTCGGCGCCCATGGCGAGATACTTCAGCCGCTGGACGAATTGCTACTAAAAACAGAGCTAGAAACCCAATACCAGCAAGGGCTGAGGTCGGTTTCTATTGTTTTTTTGCACGGCTACCGCTACACCGCGCACGAGCAGGCGGCCAAGCGGCTGGCGCAGGCGGTGGGTTTCACGCAGATCAGCACCTCGCACGAGACCAGTCCGCTGATGAAATTCGTCAGCCGCGGTGACACCACGGTGGTGGACGCCTACCTGTCGCCCATCCTGCGCCGCTACGTGGCCCAGGTGGCGGCCGAGATGCCGGGCGTGCCGCTGTTTTTCATGCAGTCCTCGGGCGGGCTGACCGGGGCGGATCAGTTTGCCGGCAAGGACGCCATCCTCAGTGGCCCGGCCGGCGGCATCGTCGGCATGGCGCGTACCGCACAGCTGGCGCTGACCGAGCCCGGCCAGGCGGTTGCGCCCGACGCCGCAGTGCGGGTGATCGGCTTTGACATGGGCGGCACCTCCACCGACGTGTCGCACTTTGCCGGCGAGTTTGAGCGTGAGTTTGAGACCCAGGTGGCCGGCGTGCGCATGCGCGCGCCCATGATGAGCATCCACACCGTGGCGGCTGGTGGCGGCTCTATCCTGGCGTTTGACGGCGCGCGCTTCCGGGTCGGGCCGCAAAGTGCTGGCGCCAACCCCGGCCCGGCCAGCTACCGCCGGGGCGGGCCGTTGACAGTGACCGACGCCAACGTGATGCTGGGCAAACTGGTGCCGGCCTATTTCCCCAAGGTGTTTGGCCCGCAGGCTAATGAGGCCCTGAGCTTTGAGGCGGCCGAGGCCGGTTTTGCCGCGCTGGCACAGCAGACCGGCCAGCCGGCCGAGCAGGTGGCCGAAGGCTTCATCCGCATTGCGGTGCAGCAGATGGCCAATGCCATCAAGAAAATCTCGGTGGCGCGCGGCTACGACGTCACCGGTTACACGCTGCAGTGCTTTGGCGGTGCCGGCGGCCAGCACGCCTGCCTGGTGGCCGACGCGCTGGGCATGACGCGCATCCTGGCGCACCCGCTGGCCGGTGTGCTCAGCGCCTATGGCATGGGCCTGGCCGACCAGAGCGTGAGCCGGCAGCAGGCGGTGGAGACACAGCTCCAACCTGCAGCCATCCCCCAGATAGAGGCTCAACTCGACGCCCTGGCCGCCGTCGCCTTGGCCGAGCTGGCACGCCATCCCTTTGGTGCAGGTGCGGCCAGCGTGATGCGCCGGGTGCATGTGCGCTACCAAGGCAGCGACTCTGCGCTGGTCGTGGCCTGCCCCGACCTGCCCACTGGCGCGCGGCCGGAAGAGTTGGTGACCCAGATCCAGACCCAGTTTGAAGCAGCCTACCGCCAGCGCTTCGCCTTCTTGATGCATGGCAAACCCCTGGTGGTGGAGGCTGTCTCGGTCGAAGCGGTGCTGGCCGGCGACGCCCCTGCCGAGCCACGCCACGCGCTGCACCCGCCGCGTAACCTGCAGGCCTGCGGCGCTGTGCGCGAGAGCTTTCGCATGTACTGCGACGGCCAGTGGCAGGCCGCGGCATTGCTGGTGCGTGAAGACCTGCAACCAGGCGACGTGATCGACGGGCCGGCCGTGATTGCCGAGAAAAACGCCACCACCGTGGTTGAGCCTGGCTGGCAGGCGCGGCTGACGGCGCTGGACCACCTGGTGCTGGAGCGCCGCAGCCCTCGGGCCACCCGCCTGGCCGCCGGAACCACGGTCGATCCGGTGTTGCTGGAGGTGTTCAACAACCTGTTCATGAACATCGCCGAGCAGATGGGCCTGCAGCTGCAAAACACCGCCCATTCGGTCAACATCAAGGAGCGGCTGGACTTCAGCTGCGCGCTGTTCGACGCCGCCGGCAACCTGATTGCCAACGCGCCGCACATGCCGGTGCACCTGGGCTCCATGGGCGAGAGCATCAAGACCGTGGTGCGCGACAACGCCGCCACCATGCAGCCGGGCGACGTGTTTGTGCTCAATGACCCTTACCACGGTGGCACCCACCTGCCTGACATCACCGTCATCACCCCGGTTTATCTGGACGGCCGCGCCACCTTTTACGTGGGCTCGCGCGGTCACCATGCCGATGTGGGCGGCATCACGCCGGGCTCTATGCCGCCATTCTCCAAGTCGATCGAGGAGGAGGGCGTGCAGATCGACAACGTCAAGCTGGTTGACCAGGGCGTGCTGCGCGAAGCCGAGATACTGGCGCTGCTGGCCAGCGGCCCGTACCCCGCCCGCAACCCGGCGCAGAACCTGGCCGACCTCAAGGCTCAGATTGCCGCCAACGAAAAAGGCGTGCAGGAGCTGCACAAGATGGTGGCCCACTTCGGGCTTGACCTGGTGCAGGCCTACATGCACCACGTGCAGGACAACGCCGAGGAGTCGGTGCGCCGCGTCATCACCCGCCTGAAAGACGGCCAGTTCACCCTGCCGCTGGACAACGGCGCCCAGATCTGTGTGGCCATTCGGGTGGACGCCGCGCAGCGCAGCGCCGTGATTGATTTCACCGGCACCTCGGCACAGCTGGCCAACAACTTCAACGCGCCCACCGCCGTCTGCATGGCGGCGGTGTTGTATGTGTTTCGCGCGCTGGTGGACGACGACATCCCCCTCAACGCCGGTTGCCTCAAGCCGCTGCAGGTCATCATCCCGCCCGGCTCCATGCTCAACCCCAACCCGCCCGCTGCGGTGGTGGCGGGCAATGTGGAGACCTCCACCTGCATCACCAACGCCCTGCTGGGCGCGCTGGGTGTGATGGCTGCCAGCCAGTGCACCATGAACAATTTCACCTTTGGCAACGAGCGCTACCAGTATTACGAGACGATCGCGGGCGGCTCGGGCGCGGGCGAGGGCTTTGCAGGCACCAGCGTGGTCCAGACGCACATGACCAATTCGCGCCTCACCGACCCCGAGGTGCTGGAGTTCCGCTTCCCGGTGCGCCTGGACAGCTACGAGATCCGCCCCGGCTCGGGCGGTGCAGGCCGCTGGCGCGGCGGTGACGGCGGCGTGCGCCGCATCCGCTTCCTGGAGCCCATGACTGCCAGCATCCTGTCCAACGGCCGCACCCATGGCGCCTTCGGTATGGCCGGTGGCCAAGCCGGCCAGGTCGGCACCAACCGCGTACTGCGCGCCGACGGCAGCATCGAAACCCTGGGCCACATTGGCCAGGTGCAGATGCAGCCCGGCGATGTGTTTGAGGTGGCTACGCCGGGTGGGGGTGGGTATGGGTATGGGGTGGCGGAAGGGGGCTGTATTTAGTCGCCTGAACGGCAATCCTCGGTTAACCTTTGCCCATGGCCATCCCCGATTACCAGACCTGCATGCTGCCCTTTCTGCGCCATCTGGCGGACGGGCAGGAACACTCGCTTCGCGACGCCGAGGAAGCCTTGGCTGCGCACTTTAGGCTCAGTGCCGCCGAGCGGGCTGAGCTTTTGCCGTCCGGTCAGCAGGGGATATTCAAGAACCGCATTGGCTGGGCGCGGACCTACCTTAAGTTGAGACGGCGCTAGCAACCAACACACCGGAAGAAGCGATCGAGCTGGCCCACCAAGGTCTGCGAGAACAACTGATGGCCGAATTGCTCACTCGCATCCTCGGCTGTTCACCCACTTTTTTTGAGCAACTGGTGGTGGAACTGCTTGTGAAAATGGGTTACGGCGGCTCCAGGCGCGATGCCGGTGAACGTATCGGTCAATCGGGTGATGGTGGCATTGACGGCATCATCAAGGAAGACCGACTCGGACTCGACACCATCTTCATCCAGGCCAAACGCTGGCAGGGGTCAGTTGGCAGACCCGAAATTCAGAAGTTCGTCGGAGCGCTGCAGGCAGCGGGCTAAAAAAGGGGTTTACATCACCACATCCAGCTACACCGCCGACGCTGCCGACTATGCGACGCGCATCGACACCAAGGTGGTCCTGATTGACGGGCAGCAACTGGCCGGTCTGATGATCGACTTTGATGTCGGTGTGGCCTCGGCAGCAAGCTATGTGGTCAAACGGATCGATTCGGATTACTTCGAGGAAGGCTGAGGCGGACATGCCGCTTGTGGGCCAGCGGGATGCGTCTAAAGGCAGATGCATCAACGGCTAGCACCGCCAGGCCTGCAAAATTATTGCCGCCCTACTGCGCAGTGTTTTTGTATTTACAATAACTTAGATGGGTATTACCTTCGATCCGGCCAAGCCAGACAAGGCTTTGTTGGAAAGGGGATTGGATTTCGCCGACGCCGAACTCGTTTTTGCTGGGCAGACGCTTGAGATTGAAGACACCCGAAAGAATTACGGCGAGCAGCGCATCATCTGTTTTGGGCTGCTCGCAGGACGTACGGTGGTTGTCGGGTACGCGCCACGTGGCGCGGACCGTCACATTTTTAGCATGAGGAAAGCTAATGAACGCGAAAAGACCCGGATTGCAGCGTTCCTTGACATCTGATCTGGGGCGGGTCGATGCTCGCCCCATTGGTGAGGGCGACTATGACGAACTGCCTGAACTGGATGAGGCCATGCTCGCCCGCGCCATCGTCCGCCAAGGCGGGCGACCTGTGTCAGCCAACCCGCGCAAGTTGATTTCTATCCGCTTGCCTGTCGACGTGATTGAGCAATGGCGGGCCACAGGCCCAGGCTGGCAAACCCGCATGGCCGAACGGCTCAGTGGCGCACCATGACTCCGGTCGCGTCCAGCTTTTCGCTGGTGTAGCGCCCGGATTTACTTTTTGGCCGCACTCGCCGCCGGTTTGGCCGGCTCTGCCTTGGCAGCTGTAGGACCCTTGAACTCAGTACCGTTGACCGTCAGGCCTTCCTTGGACAACTTGGCGGCGTTGGCCTCGCCCACACCCTTGACGCGGCTGATGAAGTCGGGCCAGTCTTTGAAGTTGCTTTTCTTGCGCTCGTCCAGAATCCGGGTCGACATGGCCGGGCCAACGCCCTTGATGCTGTCCAACTCGGCCGCGTTGGCCTTGTTGGCATCAACGGCCGCAAAACTGGCAGCGGCATACAGCATCAAAAATACAGAAAGGATTTTTTTTAACATGGTCTAACTCCGGTGGGTGTTCGATGGTGTAAGCGGGGTGAGCGGGGTGAGCGGGGTGAGCCGGGCGGCTTCAATGCTGGCCAGATTCTGCCAGCCAGCGCACGTACTTTGCCACACCAGTCTGCACATCGGCAAAGTGGTGGGCACAGCCTGTGGCGCGCAGCCATGTCAGGTCGGCTTGGGTGTAGCACTGGTACTTGCCGCGCAGCGCATCCGGAAAAGGTACGTACTCGATCAGTTGGGCGGCCACCAGTTCGTTCAGGGCCAGGGCGGCTTCGCCGCGCTGTTCGCGCAGGGTGTTAACCACGGCGACGGCCACATCGTTGAAGGGTTGGGCCTGCCCACTGCCCAGGTTGAAAATGCCCGAGATGCCGGGGTGGTCAAAAAACCATAGGTTGACGGCCACCACATCGTCAATGAAGACAAAGTCGCGCATCTGCGCACCGGGACGATAGCCGCCATATTCGCCAAATAGCTTGACCCGGCCCTCGGCTGCAAACTGGTGGAATTGGTGAAATGCCACGCTGGCCATGCGGCCCTTGTGCTGCTCATGCGGGCCATACACATTGAAGTAGCGAAACCCCACCACCTGGCCGGTTTTGCCCAGCACCGAGCGTTTGAAGTCAGCGCCGCATTCGCGCCGCATGCGTTGGTCAAACAGCAGCTTGGAATAGCCGTAGACATTCAGCGGACGCTCAAATGCCGGCTCTTCACGGAAGGTGTCTGAGCCGCCGTAGGTGGCCGCACTGGACGCATACAGCAGACGCGCACCACGCTTTTGGCAGGAATGGAACAGGCTGCAGGACAGGCTGTAGTTGTTGTCCATCATGTACTTGCCATTGCTTTCCATGGTGTCGCTGCAGGCGCCCTCATGGAACACGGCCTCGACCTGGCCATAGCCGCCGTGGGCAAAGTCCTCATAAAAAGCCCCGGCATCCACATAGTCGGCAATCTGCAGGCCGGCCAGGTTGCGGAACTTGTCACCCTGGGTCAGGTCATCGACAGCGATCACATCATCAATACCGCGGGCGTTCAGGCCACGGATGATGTTGCTGCCAATAAAGCCGGCAGCGCCGGTGACAACGATGCGGGTCATGCGAACAACTCCTCATAGGTGACGGCAGCCGTGCCGAATTTGCCCACCACCAGACCGCCGGCCCGGTTGGCCAGGGGCAGGGCCTCACGCAGGCTGAGGCCAGCGGCCACCATTACTGCCATGGTGGCGATCACGGTGTCACCTGCGCCGGTGACATCGAAAACTTCACGCGCCTGGGCGCTGACATGCGACGGGCCCTGCGCGTCAAACAGGGTCATGCCTTCCTCGCTGCGTGTCAGCAGCAATGCGTCCAGCCCCAGCTGCTCACGCAGGGCCTGGCATTTGGTCTGCAGCTCGGCCTCGTCCGCCCAGGGGCCGATCACCTGCTGCAGTTCAGCCCGGTTCGGGGTGATGACGGTGGCGTCGCGGTAGCGGGAGTAATCACTGCCTTTGGGGTCGATCAAAATCGGCTTGCCGGCAGCGCGGGCGCTGGCGATCATGTCGCTCACATGGGCCAGACCGCCCTTGCCATAGTCTGAGAACAGCACCACATCATGTTCAGCCAGTAAGTGCTGGAAGGCGGCGGTTTGCGATGCCAACACTTCACTTTTTGGTGTGTTCTCAAAATCAAGGCGAATCAGTTGCTGCTGGCGCCCAATTACGCGCAGCTTGACCGTGGTTTTCAGTGCCGGGTCCCGGCCAAAATGGGTGCGAATGCCGGTGCCAGCCACCAGGGCCTCCAGCTTGCGGCTGGCCTCATCGTCACCCACGACAGTCAGCAAAGAGGCCTGCGCGCCGAGCGACACCACGTTGTAGGCCACGTTGGCCGCGCCGCCATTGCGTTCTTCTTCGCGGGTGATGCGCACCACCGGTACCGGCGCTTCGGGCGAGATGCGATCAACACTGCCATACCAGTAACGGTCCAGCATCACGTCGCCCACCACCAAAACTCGGGCGCCTTTGAGTTGTTCTCGTGTCACCATGATGCGGGCAAGTTTAAAGTCATAGTTCTTCGATCCGTCGTGCCGGGTAGCTGTCCCAGGCCTGGCAGCCCGGGCATTGCCAAAAATGTTGTCGCGCCTCAAAACCGCAGGCGGCACAGCGGTAACGCGTCAGGGGCTTGACGGCATGGTCCAGCGCGCGCTGCACCTGTGGGTGAAATTGCTCATGCTCCAATTTTTCGCCGGCAATCCACTTGGCTGCGGCAACCAGCGAGGGCTCCCGCTCCAGGTGCCGCACGTACCAGTCGCGCGCGCTCGGGCTGGGGTGGGGCAGGCTGGCTTCCAGCAGCACGATGGCGTCCAGTACATCCAGCGCATGGGTCTGGGCATAACGGGCCTTCAGCAGTTCCAGCACCGGTTCAGCCTGGCCGCAAGCCATGGCAAAGCCGGCCAGAGGACCGGCGATCAGTGGCAGCGCTGTGGGTGCTGCTTCGATGCAGGCCCGCAAGATATCGCAGGCCTGGTCCGCCGTGCCTTCGCTGGCGGCCAGCCGTGCCAACTCCAGGCGCGGTCGCGCGGCCGCCGGCGCCGTGTCGATGGCTTGTAGCAGTAGCGCTTTGGCCTCCATTGGGTGCTGCGCTGCGAGCAGGGTGGCGGCCTGTTCGCAGAGGTAATGCGCCAACCGGCTATCGAAGTTACCCTGCTGCGATTGCGCCAGTTTTTGCGCTGTCAGCGCGGCCTCCGTCCAGTCACGGCTGCGTTCGTGGTTGGCCAGCAAGGCCAACCGGGCTTGGGCTTCAAATGGCGTGTTTTCGAGCTTCAGCAGGGCCTCCTGCGCGCGGTCAAGCAGGCCGGCTTTCAGGTAGTCCAGCGCCAGGGCATGTTGGGCGCGCTGGCGGTCCAGCTGGCTCAGGTCGCCACGGGACAGCAGGTGTTCATGCACCCGCACGGCACGCTCGTACTCGCCACGCCGGCGAAACAGGTTGCCCAGCGCAAAATGCAGCTCAGACGTGTCAGGGTCGCTCTGAACCGCCTCAATGAACGCGTCGATGGCCTGGTCCTGCTGCTCGTTGAGCAGAAAGTTCAAGCCTTTGAAATAGGCTTTGGGGGCCTGCCGGTTGTCCAGGCGCAATTGCCGTAAATCAAACCGCGAGGCCAGCCAACCCAGCACGAAGGCCAGAGGCAGGCCCAGCAGCGTCCAGCTCAGGTCAAAGTCCATGCAGGGTTTCGTCGGGCCGACTAATGGGTGGTTGAGTGGCGGCCTGAGCCGGTGCGGCGGCATCCTGGCGCTGCTGGGTCATGCGCTGGCGCCACCAGCGTGGCACCATGCCCAGAGCTCCGATGGCCAGACCGGCGGCGAACGCGGCCAGCACCACCAACACCTGCGGCGCACGCCATTGGGTACCAAAGAAAAAATGCACTGTGGCGTCTTGCTGGTTGTTCAGCGCAAAGGCGAACAGGGTAAAAAAAATGGCTGCCTTGAGCACCCATTTGAGCAAGCCTGCGAGTTGTTTCATGGTGAAGCCATCAGGCCTTGTGCTGGCCTTCAAGCAGGGCGGTGCGCGCATCAACCGCTTCCCGCAGGGCCTTACCAGGCTTGAAATGCGGGACCTTTTTTTCCGGTATGGCCACGCTCTCGCCACTGCGCGGGTTACGTCCCATGCGGGGTGGGCGGCGATTGATGGAAAAACTACCAAAACCCCGAATCTCGATGCGGTGACCGCGCACCAGGGCATCGTTCATGGCATCAAGAATGGCCTTGACAGCAAATTCTGCATCGCGCTGCGTCAACTGGCCAAAACGGGCCGCGAGTTCTTCAACGAGGTCGGAGCGGGTCATGGTGAGGTGCCTAGCCGAGCAAGCCGTGCGCCAGGCGCACGGCCGCTCTGATCCTGGCCCAGTGCTCTCGACTTAGTTGTTGTCGAGCTTGGCGCGCAGCAAGGCGCCCAGACTGGTGGTGCCGGCGTTTTCACGCGCAGAGGCCTGGCTCAGGGTAGCCATAGCCTCGCTTTGGTCAGCGGCATCCTTGGCCTTGATCGACAGCTGGATGTTGCGGGTCTTGCGATCCACGTTGACCACCACAGCGGTGATTTCGTCGCCTTCTTTGAGTACATTGCGGGCATCTTCGACGCGGTCGCGCGAGATTTCGCTGGCGCGCAGGTAGCCGATGATGTCTTCGCCCAGATCGATCTCAGCACCACGGGCGTCCACGGTCTTGACCTTGCCGGTCACAACCTGACCCTTGTCATTGATGGAGGCAAAGGTAGTGAATGGGTCGGAGTCCAACTGTTTGATGCCCAGCGAGATGCGTTCGCGGTCTACATCGACGGCCAGCACGATGGCTTCCACGTCTTGGCCCTTTTTGTAGTTGCGCACGGCGGCTTCGCCGGCTTCGTTCCAGGACAGGTCAGACAGGTGCACCAGGCCGTCGATGCCGGCAGCCAGACCAACGAACACGCCAAAGTCGGTGATCGACTTGATCGGGCCCTTGACGCGGTCGCCGCGCTTGGTGTTCTGGGCAAATTCTTGCCACGGGTTGGCCTTGCACTGCTTCATGCCCAGGCTGATGCGCCGCTTGTCTTCGTCGATTTCAAGCACCATGACCTCGACCTCGTCGCCCAGGGACACGATCTTGCTGGGGGCCACGTTCTTGTTGGTCCAGTCCATTTCAGACACGTGCACCAAGCCTTCGATGCCGGGCTCGAGTTCCACAAACGCGCCGTAGTCGGCGATGTTGGTGATCTTGCCAAACATGCGCGTGCCTTGGGGGTAGCGGCGGTTGACGCCCATCCATGGGTCATCGCCCATTTGCTTGAGGCCCAGTGACACGCGATTTTTCTCGGTGTCAAACTTGAGGATCTTGGCGGTGATTTCCTGGCCGGCGGTGACCACTTCGCTCGGGTGACGAACCCGGCGCCAGGCCATGTCAGTGATGTGCAACAGGCCGTCGATGCCACCGAGGTCGACAAAGGCACCGTATTCGGTGATGTTCTTGACCACGCCATGCACCACAGAGCCTTCTTTGAGGGTCTGCATCAGCTTGGCGCGCTCTTCACCCATGGACGCTTCGACCACGGCACGGCGTGACAGCACCACGTTGTTGCGCTTGCGGTCGAGCTTGATGACCTTGAATTCCAGGGTCTTGTTCTCGTACGGGGACAGGTCTTTGGTGGGACGGGTGTCAACCAGGGAGCCCGGCAGGAATGCGCGGATGCCATTGACCAGCACCGTCAGGCCGCCCTTGACCTTGCCGCTGGTGGTGCCGGTGACGAACTCGCCGGTTTCAAGGGCTTTTTCCAAGCTCATCCACGAAGCCAGACGCTTGGCGGTGTCGCGCGACAGGATGGTGTCGCCGTAGCCGTTTTCGATGGAGCCGATGGCCACAGAGACGAAATCACCGACTTGTACTTCGAGTTCGCCCTTGTCGTTTTTGAATTCTTCCAGGGGCACGTAGGCTTCAGACTTGAGGCCGGCGTTAACCACAACAAAACTGTGTTCGATACGCACCACTTCAGCAGTGATGACTTCGCCCGGGCGCATTTCTGTGCGTTGTAGGGACTCTTCAAACAGGGCGGCAAAAGATTCTGACATTTTGATTGCGGCTGGTGCCGCGGTTAGTTTGTTGAACCACATCTGCAGTGCGTCAATTGCGACGCGAGAAGGCAGGTGTGGGCCGGAAAAGCCCCTCAAATGGCTTTGAAAGGCTGCTTGCCCTGCCACCAGTCCAACACCAGATCCAACGATTGTTCAATCGACAGATCGGAATTGTCTAGCAACCGGGCATCTACGGCGGGCTTCAAAGGCGCGGTGCTGCGGGACATGTCCCTTGCATCGCGCGCTTCCAAGTCAGCGCGAAGACTTTCGAGTGTAGCTGAAATTCCCTTTGAAATCAGCTGTTTATGGCGGCGCTGCGCGCGCTGAGCCGCGCTAGCGGTCAGAAAAACCTTGAGTGCGGCTGCCGGGAAAACCACGGTGCCCATGTCACGGCCATCAGCCACCAGACCCGGCAGCCGGGCGAAGCTGTGTTGCAGCGCCAGCAGGGCGTCGCGGACCTGGGGCAGCACCGACACGCGGGAGGCGTCCATGCCCGCTTCTTCGGTCCGGATCGCATCGCTGATGTACACCCCGTCCAGCCGCACAAGGTCCTGCTCAAATTCGATGGCCAGACCGCGCGCCAGCTTGGCTATTGCCGCTTCTTCCAATGGTTCCAGCGCCAACCCGGCGCGCCGTGCTGCCAATGCTGTGATGCGGTAGAGCGCGCCCGAATCCAAGAAATGGTAGCCGAGTCGCTTGGCCAGGCCGGCGGCCAGTGTGCCTTTGCCGGAAGCCGTTGGCCCATCGATACAGATTACCGGGACCCCACCGGGCGGCGTGTGGGCCAGGGCGAACAGGGCCTCAAAGTAGTCCGGAAAGGTCTTGGCAGCGCACTTGGGGTCTTCAATACGCACCGGCAGCCCGGCCGGGTTAAAGGCCGCCAGAGAGAAGCACATGGCGACGCGGTGGTCGTCGTAGGTGTGGATGCTGGCAGCGCGCCAGTCGGCTGGGCTGGCGGGTGCGGTGATCTGTAAAAAATCGGCGCCTTCCTCCACCTGAGCGCCAAGTTTGCGCAACTCGGTCGCCATGGCAGCGATGCGGTCGGTCTCTTTGACGCGCCAACTGGCGATGTTGCGCAGCGTGGTGGTGCCCCGCGCATACAGCGCCATCACCGCCAGCGTCATAGCGGCATCTGGGATGTGGTTGCAGTCCAGGTCAATCGCCTTCAGGGGCCAGCCCTGGCCCGGCTCGCCACGCCGGATGTGCAGCCAGTTGGGGCCGCTGTCGATCTGCGCGCCCATGAGACGTGCCGCCTCGACGAAGCGAATATCGCCCTGGATCGAGTCCTGGCCCAGGCCTTGAATTTTTATACCATTTTGGCCGCCAAGCCCGGTGGTTATTGCACCTAGTGCTATAAAATAACTAGCAGACGAGGCGTCGGCCTCGACATGCAGGCTACCCGGCGAGCGCAGCTGGCTGCCGGCCGGAATTGTGAAGCGCTGCCAGCCGTCGCGCGCCACTACCACCCCAAAGCGCGCCAGCAGCTTAAGGGTAATCTCCACATAGGGCCGCGAAATCAGCTCGCCCACCACCTCGATCACGACATCGCGCCGCGCCACGAGCGGCAGCGCCATCAGCAGCGCGGTCAGGAACTGGCTGGAGACGTCACCGCGCACTTTGATCGGAGCATCCAGCTTTAGCGCAGGTTGACCGATGCGCAGCGGCGGGTAGCCGGGCTGGCCCAGGTCCTCGATCTGGCAGCCGAGCTGGCGCAGGGCATCCACCAGGTCGCCAATCGGGCGCTCATGCATTCGCGGCACGCCGCGCAGCTCAAAGTCGCCGCCCAGCACCGCCAGCACGGCGGTCAGCGGCCGTATCGCCGTGCCGGCGTTGCCCATGAACAGCTGGGCCTGCCGAACCGGCAGTTGCCCGCCCAGGCCGTCCACTTCGACCGTGGTGCCGCTTTGACGCACGCCACAGCCCAATTGGCGCAAGGCGGCGAGCATGACGCGGGTGTCGTCAGAGTCCAGCACGTCGTGCAGCGTGGTGCTGCCCAAGCACAGTGCCGACAGCAGCAGCACCCGGTTAGAAATGCTCTTGGAGCCGGGCAGCACCAAAGCGCCGGCAGCACCGGCCAGTGGCGGGATATCGAGAAACTTGGTGGTGAACATCAGGGTGTTGGTTGGCCCAGTCGCCAATTGGCGCGGGCGAGGCTGGCCTGTTCGATCAGGCGTTCAAGGGCTGCGCCGTCGCCGTCCACGTTGGCGATGGCCTGCTCCAGCGTGTCAAGGCTGGCGCGAAACTGGCGGGTCTGGCTCAAGATCTCGTCCCGATTGGCCAGAAGGATGTCACGCCACATACGCGGCTCGCTGGCCGCAATGCGGCTGAAATCGCGAAATCCAGGGCCTGCCACCGCCAGACTGTCAGCCGCCTGTGCTTGTGCTGTCACAGTATTGATGAAGGCGAACGCCAACAGGTGCGGCAGGTGGCTGACCGCGGCCAGAGCCGCGTCGTGCTGGGCCGGCGACATTTGCACCACACGGCAGCCAATCGCTCGCCAAACGTCAACGGCCCGGGCCAGGGGCTCGGGCTGGGTGTAGCGGGTGGGCGTCAAGATCACCAGCCGGTCTTGGTACAGCGCCGCGTCGGCATGGGCCACGCCCGACACTTCGCGCCCCGCCATAGGGTGGGCCGGCACAAAGCAACCTTGGCGTTCGCGCAGCGCGCTTTCACAGGCGGCGGCGACGTCACGTTTGGTTGAGCCTACGTCCATCACCAGCATGCCGGGGTGAATACGGGGCTGGATCTCGCGCAGGGTGGCTTCGATCGCTGCCACTGGCATCGCCAACAGCACCAAGTCGGAGCCGCTGGCAGCATCGGCCGCGCTCGGCGCTGAGGCGTCAATAACACCCATGTCGAGCGCCCGGGCCAGCGTCGTCGCCGAGGGGCTGTAGCCGACGACGTGCCGCACCAGCCCAGCGTTTTTGAGCGCCAGCGCGAACGAGCCGCCCATCAGGCCGCAGCCTATGAGTCCGAGTTGCCGAAACATCAGTCGCCCGAAGGGTAAGCGCCCAACTGCTTGTAAAAGGCGCACAAGCCTTGCAGTTCTTGCAGCGCAGCGGCTACCGGCGGTTGGCTCGGATGGCCAGCGATGTCAATGTAGAAGAAGTAGTCCCACTGGCCAGAGCGCGCTGGGCGTGACTCAAAGCGCGTCATGGACACGCCATGTTTTTTGAGTGGGACCAGCAGATCGTGCACCGCGCCCGGCTTGTTCGGCACTGACACGATCAGGCTCACGCAGTCGCGTCCGGTGGCTGGTTGGCTGGGCAGAGTTTGCGGCAGACAGACAACGGCGAAACGCGTGCGGTTGAAAGCGTCGTCCTGGATTGCTCTGGACACGATGTGCAGGCCAAACTCGCTGGCCGCGCGCTCACCGGCAACAGCGGCCCAGGCCGGGTTGCCTGCCGCCAGACGGGCTCCTTCGGCGTTGCTGGACGCAGCCCGCCGTTCCACATGCGGCAGGTGCGTGGTGAGCCAGTCCTGGCACTGAGCCAGCGCCTGGGGATGGGCAAACACCGCTTCGATGCCGACGTCAGACGGCTCCAGGCGCATCAGGTTGTGGCGAATCAGGAAACTGGTCTCTCCCACAATCTGCAGCGGGGAATTGAGCAGCAGGTCGAGCGAGCGCGAGATCACGCCTTCTGTGGAGTTCTCAATCGGCACCACGCCGAATTCGGCGCCGCCGGCCGCCGTGGCGCGAAACACCTCGTCGATGCTGACGCAGGGCAGACGCTCAAGGCTGGAGCCAAAATACTGCAGCGCTGCCTGCTCGCTGAACGTGCCCGCCGGGCCCAAATAGGCC
This sequence comes from Rhodoferax sp., assembly GCA_040400795.1. Classification (GTDB taxonomy): domain Bacteria; phylum Pseudomonadota; class Gammaproteobacteria; order Burkholderiales; family Burkholderiaceae_C; genus Rhodoferax. The sequence goes on along the minus strand of JBBAPO010000023.1, from coordinate 14,618 downwards.
ACCCGCTGCACCGCCTCGAGCGAACGACAGGCGGACATCACCTCGCGCCATATGACGGCAATGTGAGGCGGCTTCAGCGGGCCGGGGTTTGCGCCCTGCAGACCGGCCATCACCTGGGCTTCACGGTCCGGGCGAAACACTGCCGAACCTTCAGCACGCTTGATCTCGCCAACCTCCAGGGCCAGTCCGGCGCGCCGGTTCAGTAGCGCCAGCAGTTCTCGGTCCAGGGCGTCGATCTGGGTACGCAATTGGGGCAGTGTGTGTGCCATGGGTGCTTTGTAGCCTTAGCGTGGGTTTTTTTCAAATTCTCGCATGAAGTCCACCAAAGCCTGTACGCCCGCCAGCGGCATCGCGTTGTACAGGCTGGCCCGCATGCCGCCGACGGACTTGTGTCCCTTGAGCTGCAGCAGACCGCGGGCCTGTGCGCCCGCCAGAAAACCGCCGTTGAGTTGCTCATCGCGCAGGAAAAACGGCACGTTCATGCGCGAACGGCAGTCCGGGGCCACCCGGTTCAGGTACAGGCTGGAGCTGTCAATGGCCTCGTACAACAACGCCGCCTTGGCCCGGTTGAGGGCTTCGATGGCGGCAATGCCGCCCTGGCGTTTGAGCCACTGGAAAACCAGCCCGGCCATGTAAATGGCGTAGGTGGGCGGTGTGTTAAACATCGAGCCGGCATCGGCCACATTTTTGTAGTCAAACGCGCTGGGGCAGGCGGGCAGGGCGTGGCCAAGCAGATCTTCGCGCACCACCACCAGCGTCAGCCCAGCCGGACCGAGGTTTTTTTGCGCCCCGCCAAAGGCCAAGCCGACACGTGACCAGTCCACAGGCCTCGAGGCGGCGTGCGATGAAAAATCAATCACCAAGGGCGCCGCGCAGCCAAGGGCCCGCAGGTCAGGCAGTTCGTGAAACTCGACACCGTGGATCGTCTCATTGCTGCAAATATGCACGTAAGCGGTGTCGGGGCTCAACCGCCAGCTTGCCGGCTCGGGCAGGCGCGTGTGCCCGTCGGCCTCATTGCTGGCAGCCAGGTTGACCTGGCCGTAGCGGGCGGCTTCTTGGAATGATTTTTGGCTCCAACTGCCGGTCACCACCACATCGATCGGGCCAACCGCCCCGCTGCCGCCGCGCCGACCTGCCAGGTTCAGCGGCACGATGGCATTCTCAGTCAGGCCGCCGCCCTGCATGAAAAGGATCTTGAAATGCGCCGGCACATCCAGCAGTTCGCGCAAATCCGCTTCGGCCTGCTCGTAGATCGAGACAAAGTCCCGCCCCCGGTGGCTCATCTCCATCACGCCCATGCCGCAGCCGTGCCAGTCCAGCATCTCTGCGGCCGCCTGCGCCAGCACCTCGGCCGGCATGGTGGCCGGCCCGGCGGAAAAATTGAACGGACGAGTCATGAAAAAACAGGATAAAAAGTGCCTCTAGCCCCCGTCCAGTGGGCACTTCTAGCTATTTATTTGGTAGCAATTAAGCGTCCCTGTCTTTGTCGCTGTCGCTCTCGGCGTCTGGCGACGCAGCATCATCGCCCACCGGGTTCGCGTCATTCTCAACAATGCGCTGCAGCCCGCTCAGCTTGGAGCCCTCGTCCAGCCCGATCAGGGTGACACCCTGTGTGGCCCGGCCCAGCTCGCGAATTTCACTCACCCGGGTTCTCACCAGCACACCTTTGTCGGTAATCAGCATGATCTCGTCGTCGGCATGCACCAGCGTGGCCGCCACCACCCGGCCATTGCGCTCGGATTGTGTGATGGCGATCATGCCCTTGGTGCCACGCCCGTGCCGGGTGTACTCGGTGATGCTGGTGCGCTTGCCGTAGCCGTTTTGGGTGGCCGTAAGCACGCTTTGCTGCTCGTCCTCAGCCACCAGCATGGCAATGACGCCTTGGCCCTCTTCCAGCATCATGCCGCGCACGCCGCGCGCCTGCCGGCCCATGGGCCGGACGTCGTTTTCATCAAAACGTACGGCCTTGCCAGCGTCGCTGAACAGCATCACATCGTGCTTGCCGTCGGTCAATGCGGCACCGATCAGGAAATCGCCCTCGTCCAAGTCCACCGCAATGATGCCGGCCTTGCGAGGGTTGCTGAACTCATCCAGCGTGGTCTTCTTGACGGTGCCCATGCTGGTCGCCATGAACACATACTGGTTGGCTGGGAAAGTGCGTTTTTCGCCAGTCAGGGGCAACACCACCGTGATTTTTTCAACGTCGGTCAGCGGGAACATGTTCACGATCGGGCGGCCACGCGAGCCGCGCGAGCCCTGCGGGACTTCCCACACTTTCAGCCAGTACATGCGGCCGCGGTTGCTGAAGCACAGGATGTAGTCGTGCGTGTTGGCAACGAAGAGCTGGTCCACCCAGTCGTCCTCTTTGGTGGCGGTGGCCTGCTTGCCACGCCCACCGCGCTTTTGCGCCCGGTACTCGCCCAGTGGCTGGCTCTTGATGTAGCCGCTGTGCGACAGCGTCACCACCATGTCGGTCGGGGTGATCAGGTCTTCGGTGCTGAGGTCGAACGAGCTGTGCTCGACCAAACTGCGGCGGGCGCCGATCTTTGTTTGGCCGAACTCGGTCCGAATCACAGTCAACTCATCGCTGATGATGGTCGACACCCGCTCCGGCTTGGCCAGAATATCGAGCAGGTCCTCGATTTCGCCCATCACCTCTTTGTATTCAGCGACGATTTTGTCTCGCTCCAGCCCGGTCAGGCGCTGCAGCCGCATTTGCAAAATCTCCTGCGCTTGGGTGTCAGACAGGCGGTACAGGCCGTCGCTGCCCATGCCATAGAGCTTTTCCAAGCCGTCTGGTCGGTAGTCGTCGGCATTGATCACGCCGCCGTCGGCGCGGGTGCGGGCGAGCATCTCGCGAACCAACTGGCTGTCCCATGGTTTGGCCATCAGCTCCACTTTGGCTACCGGCGGGGTCGGCGCATTGCGAATAAGGGCAATGAACTCGTCAATATTGGCCAGCGCCACCGCCAGGCCTTCAAGAACGTGACCACGCTCGCGGGCCTTGCGCAGGTTGAACACCGTGCGCCGCGTCACCACCTCACGCCGGTGCTGCAAAAAGACCTCTACCAGGTCTTTCAGGTTGCACAGCTTGGGCTGCCCGTTGATCAGCGCCACCATGTTCATACCAAAGGTGTCCTGCAGCTGCGTCTGCTTGTACAGGTTGTTGAGCACCACCTCGGGCACCTCGCCGCGCTTGAGCTCGATCACCAGCCGCATGCCCGACTTGTCCGACTCGTCCTGAATGTGGCTGATGCCCTCGATTTTTTTCTCGTGCACCAGCTCGGCCATGCGTTCCTGCAAGGTCTTCTTGTTGACCTGGTAGGGCAGCTCGTCGACGATGATGGCTTGGCGCTGGCCCTTGTCGATGTCCTCAAAATGGCACTTGGCGCGCATCACCACCTTGCCGCGTCCTGTGCGGTAGCCGTCTTTGACGCCATTGATGCCGTAAATGATGCCGGCAGTGGGGAAATCAGGCGCCGGCACGATCTCCATCAGCTCGTCGATCGTCGCCTCCGGGTGGCGCAGCAGGTGCAGGCACGCATCCACCACCTCATTCAGGTTGTGTGGCGGGATGTTGGTCGCCATGCCCACGGCAATGCCGCCTGAGCCATTGACCAGCAAATTGGGCAGCCGCGTCGGCAGCACCAGCGGTTCTTTTTCTGAGCCGTCGTAATTGGGACCGAAATCGACGGTTTCCTTGTCCAGATCAGCCAACAGCTCATGGGCAATTTTGGCCAGCCTGATCTCGGTGTAACGCATGGCCGCGGCGTTGTCGCCGTCGACCGAGCCAAAGTTGCCCTGTCCGTCCACCAGCATGTGGCGCATGGAAAAGTCTTGCGCCATGCGGACAATGGTGTCGTATACCGATTGGTCACCATGCGGGTGGTATTTGCCGATCACGTCGCCAACGATACGGGCTGACTTCTTGTAGGGCCGGTTCCAGTCGTTATTGAGCTCGTGCATCGCAAACAGAACACGGCGGTGAACCGGCTTCAAGCCATCCCTGGCGTCGGGTAGGGCACGGCCCACGATCACGCTCATCGCGTAATCGAGGTAGCTACGCCGCATCTCCTCTTCTAGGCTGATGGGCAGGGTTTCTTTGGCGAATTGGGTCATATGGCGCTCGCGGCTGTTTCAACTCTCGGCAAGTTCCTCATTGCATTCTAAGTCGGGGCTATAGTTTATTTGCCACGATGCCTGCAGCAGATCAACGTTGCTGGCTCGGCAGGGGTCTGATGCCTAATTGCTGACTTGCTCTGCAAAGTGTCTGTGGCACAATACCCTAAGCGTTTTGGGTGATTGGCACCCTGACCGTCCAGTAATCGTTCGCGGCAGCGCTGCGGCTTTTTGTCCCCCCAAAGGAGAACTATGAAGAATTTCAGCAAATTGGCAACCTTGTTGGCTGCTGCGTTTGTCGCTGGCGCCGCTGGTGCACAAACCATTCACAACTGGCGCAATGCGTCTGGCGAAGTCTGGAAGAACTCGCCGGGCCAATGCTGGCGCGACTCGTCATGGACCCCCGCCACGGCGGCTGTCGGCTGTGACGGCGCCATCGTCGCCACACCTGCTCCTGCCGCTGTTGCACCTGCTCCAGCCGCTGCTCCTGTTGCACGTGCCGCTGCTGCACCTACTCCAGCACCTGCTGCTGCACCTGCCGCTGCTGCACCTGCCGCTGCTGCTGCTGCACCTGCCGCTGCTGCTGCTGCACCTGCCGCTGCTGCACCCGCACCTGCCGCTGCCCCAGCTCCAGCACCCGCACCCGCACTTGCCGCTGCTTCAGCAGCAGCTGCACCAGCACCCGCACCTGCCGCTGCCCCAGCTCCCGCACCCGCACCCGCACTTGCCGCTGCTCCAGCAGCAGCTGCACCAGCACCCGCACCTGCCGCTGCCCCAGCTCCCGCACCCGC